>CBCTCU010000011.1:0-64912 GCA_965145485.1 uncultured Eubacteriales bacterium
CCCTGCGCGGCGGGGCCTTCGACCGTCTCCTGCTGCGCGGCCGGCGTTACGGAACCCCCCTGCCCGGGCGCGGACGGCTGACCGGCCCCCTCGCCGGCTGTGCTTTGCGCCCGCTCTGGGATCACCTCGTTCATCGCTGCGATGGCCACCTCGATCATGGAGTCGTCCGGCTCCTTGGTGGTCAGGCGCTGCATCCACAGCCCCGGCGCGGCAATGATGCGGGTAACCAGGTTGTCGCTGCGGCCGCACCATTTGATCAATTCGTAGCCAAGGCCGCACACCAGCGGGATAAGCAGAATTTTAATGAGCACCCACAGCCAGGTGATTTGGGCCAACGCGGGGAAAAGGTAAAGCACCAGTGTGGAAATCAGGATGCTCACCACCAGCATCAGGATCAAAAAGGAGGTGCCGCAGCGGGGGTGGAAGCGGCGCTGAACGCGCACATTCTCCACCGTCAGCGGCATTTTTGCTTCATAGCAAAAGATGGTTTTATGCTCCGCGCCATGGTACTGATACACCCGCTTGATATCGGGCATCAGGGAGGTCAGGGCGACATAGGCCAAAAAGATCAGGATTTTCAGCACGCCCTCGATCAGTCCCTTGAAGCCGACGATATCGGCCGGGATGAGGTAATTGAGCAGATTAAAAACCAGAACCGGAAGATACATGAACAAAAACAGCGCCAGCCCTACCCCGAGCACCATGGCCACCGCCATGATGACGCCGAATAGCTTATCGCCAAACAGTTTGGTCAGCTTTTTTTCCACCGGCCCCGGCTCTTCCTCCTCCAATTCCACGCCCGCCTTCTCAGCTGAGCGCATGAGGGCGCGATAACCTACGCGCAGCGACTCTATCATACCGACCACGCCCCGGATCAGCGGCCAGCCCAGGATCTTGCACTTCTCCTTCATCGGCTGGAAGGAAAGCTCCTCCAGATCGATGCTCTGGTCGGGCATCCGGGTAGCCATGACGGTGCGCTGCGGGCCGCGCATCATAATCCCCTCGATGAGGGCCTGCCCGCCGATGGAGGTGTACTTGCATGCCTTTTTGTCTTTCTTTGCCAACGACATCGTTTCCTTTCTATGATAACACTGGATTCTGATAAACGATCAATGCTCAGACGGGGGATTGCCCTCCTCCCCCTCGGGCGGCGACGAATCAGCCGGAGATGAATCGTCCAGCCCGGGCGCGCCATTGCCGTCCACCGCAGGGGAGGCTGATGCAGCCAAATCCGCCGCCTTGCCCGGCCCGCCCGCAGCGGGCGCAGGGGGCTCTGCCGGCGTCCCCCTAGGCACGGTGGGGAGGGTGATGGTCACGGTTGTACCCACCCGTTCGGTACTCGAAATGTCCAGCATACCGCCGTGAGCACGTACAATTTCATCCGCCACCGCAAGGCCAATCCCCGAGCCATGGGTCGCTTTTTTGCCTTTATAAAATTTCGCGGTCACCTTGCCAAGCTCCTCCTCGGGAATGCCGCAGCCGGTATCGCTGATCATGACCGTGACGTACCCCCCGCTGAGCCGCACGTCGGCAAGGATTTTGCCCCCTCGCGGGGTGTATTTCATGGCGTTGTCCAGAATATTGATAAACACCTGGCGCAGGCGGCCGCCATCCGCCTGGATGAGGGGAATCTCATCCCCCTCGTCAAAGAGGAGTTCCACTCCGGCGCGGTTGGCCGCGTCGGTATAGGTGAGCACCGCCTCCTCCAGCTCGGCGGCGACGTCGCACTTCTCCATTTTAAAGCTGAACTGCCCGTTTTGCAAGCGGGAAAAATCCAGCAGATCCTCCACGATATTGCTCAGGCGTTCCGACTCGCTGATGATAACATCCAGCCCCTTGCGCACAACCTCCGGGTCGTTTTCAGCGGCAAGCACCGTCTCCCCCCAGCCCTTGATGGCGGTCAGCGGGGTACGCAGCTCGTGCGATACCGAGGAAATGAATTCGTTTTTCATCCGCTCGGCCTGGTCGAGCTCGGACGCCATGTTGTTGATGCTGCGGCACAGCTGCCCGATCTCATCCGAGCTGTGATTTTCAATGCGCGCGTCAAAATCACCCATCGCGATCTGGCGCGCGGTTTCGTTGATGGCCTGCACCGGCCCGACGATGGATTTTATAAAGTAAGCGCCCGACAGCACGGTCAGCAAAACGATGATCAGCCCGATGACCGACAGCAGCGCCACCGTCAGCCAAAGCTCGCGGTTGACCTGGCTTAAGGAGGTCACCAGCCGCACATAGCCCACCGGAAGGTCGTCGTTGGATTCGAGGACAAAGGTCAGCTGCATCACCGGCTCGCCACTGGACAGCTTGCGCTGAATGACCGAAGGCTCCCCCTGCGGGAGATCCCGCTCGAGCAATGTGCTGTCCTCCGCGGCGGGCGGAAGGCCGCTGGTGGTCATCAGCAGTTCCTGCTCGGCGTCGAAAAACTGCACCTCCATGCGGTTGCGGTCCTCGTACTCCTCCGCAAAAACCTGTATCCCCCGCTCATAATCGGCCGCGTTGCCGGTAGTGTAGCCCTGAAAAAACAGGATGACCGAGCTCATTTGACCGGTCAGGTTGCGCTCAATAATATCGTAATAAAAATTAAAATTAGCAATGGAGAAAAAAAGAATAATCAACAGAACCAATGCGATCACCAAGCTTAAGACATTGGTGATCCACCGCCGGGTGAGCCCCTTAGGATGAAGAAGCTGCATGGGCTCTGTCGCCTCCTTTCAATGGTTTTCGCCCCGCCCCCGCCATGAAGCTGCGCTGCGGCAGGCGGCCTGACATCGTACGGTGAATATTCCGCCCGTTGCCCCGCCGGCCTGGCGGAGAAAACGAGGTAAACATTGCCTATCGGCCGCGTTGCCAGTCGGTCAGCCGGCGCCGTTTTATCCAACGGATGGCGGCTTTCTCAGGCCTGCCACTGGTAGCCGCGGCCCCACACCGTGACGATATGGCTGGGGCAGGAAGGATCGTCCTCCAGTTTCAGGCGCAGCCTGCGGATATTGACGTCGACGATTTTTTCCTCGCCGATGTAGTCCTGCCCCCAGACGCGGTCGAGAATATCGGTACGGTCAAGCGGGACGTTCGGGTTGGAAAAGAAATACTCCAATATCTGAAATTCCACCTTGGTGACCTCAATCGGCTTGCCCCGCTTGGTCAGGGTACGGCGGCGCAGATTCAGCTCAAACTCTCCCTGGGTCAGGGTATCGGTCACTTGGGGCTGGGGGCCTTTCTCCACCTGTTCCACCCGGCGCAGCAGCGATTCCACCCGCGCGAGCAACTCGGCGGGGCTGAAGGGCTTGGTGACATAATCGTCCGCCCCGCTGGAAAAGCCCTCAATTTTATCCGCCTCCTGGGTGCGCGCCGTGAGCATGATGATACCCAGGGTACTGCTGGCCTTGCGCAGCTCCTTACAAACGGTGAGGCCGCTCACGCCAGGGAGCATCAGGTCGAGCAATGCGACCTGAAAATTCCCACCATCCTCCATAAAAATTCGCAGCGCGGCCTCGCCAGTCTCGGCCTCGCGCACCTCGTACCCAGCTTTTTTTAGGTTAAATACCACAAAGTCGCGGATGGACGCCTCATCCTCCACTACCAGTATGCGAACCATGTTCCACTTCTCTCCTCGCCCTGTGATCGATTTTGCTTTTTAAGTGGCCAGCACCAGATGAAAGGAGTCCAGCAACTGCCGAGCCGTAATGGCGTTTTTACTGGTGCTGTCACTGATTTTCGCGGCGTAAACCACACTGTCGGTCTGCGTGATAATGGCATATCCCTCCTCGGCGAGGCCTTCCCATTCCTGCGTGCTCGCCATCTGGATACGCAGCAACTCCTCTCCCGCCGTTCCGGAGGAAAAGTCCCATTCGCAGAAGATCGCCTCGTGCTCCTCCTCGTCGTAGAGCACGGTAACCTCGTTTTCCCAGCGCCGGTCAAATGTTAGATAGTAGTGATCCTCAATGCAATACCAGGCATTGAGGGCCACGGTATAGGTGTCGCCGTTGTAAGTTTGCCAGCGGGTCAGATACTGCTGGGAATACCCCGACAGAACATCAAAGGAAAGCGGAACGCAGAAGGGGATATCCAGCCTGCCGTCATCGTTGATATCCTGCACCCGGGCCACCCAGGGCCGCTGGGTCAGAATTGTGTTGTTGGTAACCGGGTCGAGGTATAAATTTTGGAATTCCCTGCCATTGTAGATGACCACCTCTGTGACCGTGGTATTGGCCCCCCTGTAAGCGTCGATGTAAATCGCCGCATTGCCGTTGTCCAGCCTGGCGACCTCTACCTGCAGATAGCCGGTGATCGAGCCATCCAACTGTACTGTACCGACGATGGCCATGGTATTCGTAAAATCCACCACCGTCATGAGAGCGCTGCCCAACGTCGTATTCAGATGCAGGATGCCGACCTCGCATTTCCCGGTATGGTTAAAATCGTATACAAAATATTCGGTATATTTCTCGGCCGCCCGCTGGATCAGCCGCTGATGCTCTATGTCGAACTGATAGATACAAAGCAGGTTTTCGGTCGAATTGGACATTCCCCAGCCGGTGAGAATTTCGTCGATGCCGTCGCCGTTGAGGTCGGCAAATTCCACCGTATTGAGGCTGGTACCGGCCGGGATCAGATCCTGCACGGTCACCCACTGGTCCTCCTGCTGGCGCAAAAGATGAATGCGCGTAATGCCCGTTTCGGTGCGTCTTTGGTAAAAGGCGAACATCTCATCCACACCGTCCCCGTCCACATCGTGGGCCAGAAAGGCAGAACGGACCTTCCCCGTCCTGGGATATTTGAGTTCAATATCGGTTCCAACGGCTTCCTCGAGGGCCTCCTGAATTCTCTGCGCTTCTCCCGTAGCACGAGGGGCACGCATGGCCGCCTCGGGGCTGAAAAAGGAGTACTCGCAGCCGCACAAAACCAACGCCATTGCGATCGCCAGCGCCGCCAGCCTGACAAAACGTCCCATGCGCGCATTTCTCCTTTCCTAAAATGTCCCCCGCGGGCAGCCCGGCCCGCGGTAGATGAAATATGATATGGTCATCCTATCAAACCAACGTATTTTGAAGCATCCGCGCAGCGCAGCCCTCTTGCCACGATAAGCCTGCGCCCTGTTTGCCGGGCCGTTCGGCCGGCCGGGCATCACACAACCGCATCGGTACGCCGATTCGCCCGCACGGTTGCAAGGGGCGCCGCATACGGATGCCAATCCGCGAATGGGCGGAGTAAGGCCCCCTTGCCCTTTTTCGGCCTCGCATGCACAAGCTTGCGCGCCCATGATCCAGCGCCGGGAGCAAAGTGCCAGTGGATTTTATGTACGTGCCAGGACCAATTTTACCAAGCAAGGCGGCATAGCCGCCTGCCGCATCATGGCAACGACATCCGCGCGAGGCGCGGATGTGTCACTGCCCACGGCCGACGGCCCGTGCTGCAATTCAAAGAAGCAGGTACCTGCGGCTAGGATACCATGAACACGTAGTGTGAAATGGTATCCTATACACATGGCCTCAAGCCCGCGCTTCCATCAAAGTATCATCGCCTTCTGCGGCTATTATACCGCACCACGCCATATAAATCAAAGGTTTTCTGCGCCACAGGCGATAGTTCGGTTAAATTTCCCATTTATCCCCCAAAAGGCAAAAAAATAAGTTGACATGGCCGCCCGGAGCGTTATATAATACTATTCTGCAAGGATGTGCCCGAAAGGAGGATGTTAGCATGCTCAGAACGTATCAGCCCAAAAAGCGTCAGCGCAGCAAGGTGCACGGCTTCCGTAAGAGGATGAAAACCGCCAATGGCCGTAAAATTCTGTCTCTTCGCCGCGCGCAGGGCCGGAAAAGACTGTCTCATTAAGGAGTGCGGTCTGGGGCCTTGCGTGCCTGCACCGCCGGCGGGGTTCTTCCCAACGGCATCCCGACTGGAACGGAAGGATGATAAGTGGCAAAGTTTGCGGCGTTGAACCAAAATAGCGACTTCCGCCGCCTGTATGCGCGCGGCAGGTCGAAGGCACACCCCGCGCTGGTTTCCTATGTTGCGAAAAACCGCGTGGGTTTTTGCCGTATTGGCATTACAACCAGCAAAAAGATCGGAAACGCCGTTGTGCGCAACCGTGCCCGCCGGGTCATTCGCGCGGCTTATTCCGAGGTCTATCCGGCGCTGCGGGGTGGATATGACATTGTTTTTGTCGCCCGCTATCGCACGGCAGGCTGCAAAAGCGGTGAAATTGCTCTGATTATGCGCAAGCATCTTGTCGCGCTCGGGGTGTTGCCATGAAACGACTGCTGCTCGGCCTCATTCGGGTTTACCAAAGGGGGATATCCCCTCTTTCGCCCCCCTGCTGCCGCTTTATCCCGACCTGTTCTCAATACGCGGCAGAGGCAATCGAACGCTTTGGAGTCTTCAAAGGCGGATGGCTCGCGCTGCGCAGGCTGCTGAAATGCCATCCCTTCCACAAGGGCGGCTACGATCCCGTCCCTCCCAAGAAATCATAACCGGAGGATACTTCATTGAACCCATTGAATTTAATCTACACCGCTCTCGGGTGGGTACTGCGCCAGATTTACGCCTTACTGGGCTATATCAGTCCAGTGTTTCAGAATTATGCGCTTGCAATTTTTCTATTTACTGTCCTGATCAATCTTATCTTTCTGCCGATCAATTTCAACCAGCAAAAGACCATGGCCAAGCAGACCGCCCTGCGCCCCAAGCTCGATCTGCTGAAGAAAAAATGCAACGGCGACAACCAGAAATACAATCAGGAGATGCAGGCGTTATACCAGCGGGAAAATGTGAAAATGATGGGCGGATGCCTGCCCATGCTCATTCGCCTACCGTTTTTATGGGGCGTGTGGCGCGCGATCAGCAACCCCTTGTCGCATATTATCGTAGTCGGCAGCGACGTGGTGGATCAGGCCAAGGAATACCTGATTAACAACGTGGCCGATTTCGCCGGCCGGCAGCTCGCGCAGGTGACCGAGCTGGATGTTCTCCATTATCTGGACGAGCTTCAGACCGCCATGCCCGATCTTTACAACAAGGCGGCTGGTTATGTCAACTTTGACCTGTTTGGCATCGACCTGACCCAGATGCCCAAATTCACCCTCAATTTTTCCAGCCTTCAGCCTGGCCAGCTCGCGCTGTGGCTGATCCCCCTGCTTTCCTTCGCCACGGCCATGCTCTCATCGGTGATGAGCATGCGCATGCAGAAAAAGACCAATCCCGACGCCGCTTCCATGGGCGGCCTGATGCTGACCATGCCCCTGGTGTCGCTGGTGATCGCCTTTACGGTACCGGCGGCGGTTGGTTTTTACTGGGCATGCTCCAACGTCGTCATCGCGGTCATTCAGTACCTGCTCAATAAATACTATAGCCCCTATTCCATCATCGCCAAAAACGAAATTGCGGTGGTGGAAGCGTTGCGAAAAAAAGAAAAGGAATCCCAGCAGAAACCCGACGCTCAGACGGCCTGAGGCCGCAAGACGCCGGATACCGGCTGTGGTGCTAAGCCCTGGAGGTGTCATCACGTGATTCGAGAAATTACCGCCACCGGCGCAACGGTGGAAGCTGCCCGTCAGGCTGCCGAGACTGCTCTTGGCGCCGGCCCTGACGCCGACGTACAGTTTGAGATTATCGCGCTTCCTCAAAAAAAGACCTTTGGCATTTTCGGCGGTAGCCCTGCCAAGGTGCGCGCTTTTTACGACGACGGCAAGCCCGATCCCAGCGAGGCTACCCCCGCTGCGATAGAGCAAATGCCACAAGCAAAACCGACGGCATACGAGGCCCGTGCAAAAAGCGTAGACAAGGCGGACAAAAAGGCTGCGCCTGACGCAAAGCAAGAAAATGCGCCGCTTCAACCCGTTGCTTCGGAAACGAAAGCCGAGGGAAATCCGCCCGTGGAGGCGCCCGCGCTCAGCGAAGAACGCCGGCAGGCGGTTGCCAAGGCGGCGGTGGATTATCTATCCAATTTACTGCATATTATGGAGATCGAGGCGGAAGTTTCCGCTGAGGTTACCGAATCGGCATTGCTGCTCACCCTATCCGGCGAGCATCTCGGGCCGATTGTGGGCCGCCGTGGCGAAACCCTGGACGCGTTGCAATACCTGACCGTGCTTGCGGCCAACCGGGGGGGCAGCGGCTATTACCGTGTCACCCTCAACACTGGAAATTACCGCGAGAAAAGGGAAAAAACCCTTCGGGCTCTGGCTCAGCGTATGGCCAATCAGGCGACCCGCTCGCGTCGCAATTCGGTTCTCGAGCCGATGAACCCTTACGAGCGCCGCATTATCCACACCACCATCCAGGGAATACCGGGGGTAACCTCTTGGTCCATCGGCGAGGAGCCGAACCGCAGGGTCGTCATTGGGCTGGCGGATGAAAATGGCGAACGCCGCTCCTCTCGTGACAGAGGCAACCGGGGGGGCCGTCCCCCGCGCCGGGAGGGCCGCGACCGCTATCGCCGGGACAACCGCGCTCAGGCCCCCGCTCCCGACCCCGACCGTGCGCCCAAAAAGGATCTGGACGACGCACCTCTATACGGGCGAATCGATCCGAAATAAGTAATTTTGGGTTTCTCCCCAGCCGGCTGCTTTCATCCTGCCGGTTGGGGATTTTTTGTTGTATAGAATATTGTCAAAGTCTGTTTCACCGGTCTATCCAAAATACCGCCTTGTTTTTTAGGCATTCCTTACATGGCAAACGACACACCGGTATGCTATGATGTCAATGAATACAACTTGGTTCCCGCCCCACGCCGGGCAAAACCAGCCGCTGCCCTAACAAAGCGTTCCGTTTGTCCCGGCGCCCCGGGCAATCCGCGCGGCGGCAAACCATACCCAGACCGTCCAGCCGCCGGGATTTGCCAAAAAGTACATGAGCGATGAGCGCCGCCCGCTGGAGTATTTCCGGCAAAACGCTTCCGACGGCGCCTTATCAGGCTCTATCAAGTCGCCTACGGTCTCCGCTCTGGCCGTGCAGGCTGTCGTCGGGACGGCGCGTGATGCCAAGGATGTGGAGCCCTGCCGGCCTGGATGCTGTGGAGTGGGCTGGGTAACAGGCCTTGTCGGGGCCTGCCCGGCTTGGGAGCAAATCGATCACCAGAAAGGATGAATTGGGATGGACTGGAAAGCACTTTTGACCCCGCCCGGCGAAAAGCCGCTCGACCATCTGCCGCCCGACGGGGGATTTTGCGGCATCTTTCGCACCATCGGCTGTATCGGCGACAGCCTGTCCTCCGGCGAGTTTGAGTCGGTTGCCCCCAACGGACAGGTCGAATACCACGACAGCTACGAGTATTCATGGGGACAGTACCTGGCCCGCATGACGGGAGCGAGGGTATATAATTTTTCCCGTGGCGGTATGACCGCCAGGGAATACTGGCAAAGCTTTGCCGAAGAGAACCGCTTTTGGGATGAGGATAAGCTCTGCCAGGCCTATATCGTTGCCCTGGGCGTCAACGATGTTTCCCAGTACCCCCTGGGCACGGCCGCCGATGCGGCAAGGGAGACGGCGGACCAGGCGGATACCTTTGCCGGTTACCTGTCGCGCATTGTGCAACGATACCGCAGCATGCAGCCCAGAGCCCGTTTTTTCCTTATGAGTATGGCGCGGTGGGGCGACGAGTGGTTTGACAACCTCGCTCAGCAGCACGCAACCCTTCTGCACGAGCTGGCCGGGATGTGGAACAACACCTATGTGCTGGATTTCACCCAATACGCCCCCTGCTATGACGCGCAGTTCCACCGCAGCTTTTATCTGGGCGGCCATATGAACCCGGCGGGCTACCTGTTGACCTCCCGTATGGTCGCCGCCTATATTGACTATATTGTTCGACACCATATGGAGGATTTTGCTCAGGTGGGATTCATTGGCACCGATTATCGCCATCCAGACGCAAAGGACTAAGAATGGTTCGTGCCCAGCGCCAACCTTTCGGGCAACGAGCTTCCAGGCAGCGTTTTGTCAAGCAACGTGCCATGGGGCAGTACCCCATTGGACAGTATGCCGCCGGGCATGTTCCATCAGGTAGCGTTTCGGGCAGTGTCTCACCGGTAATATACCTCCATCCGATGTACCTCAGGTAGCGTTCCATCAGGCAGTGCCCCATCGGGAACATACCGCCGGCCGATATGCCTCGGTTCGCGTTCCATTGGGCAAACCGCCCCGTCCGGCTGTTTCGACAGACCGGGCGGGGCGGCACTATGGACTGGTTACCTGGCTAATTTGACCTGATTGTATCCTCTGGACAAAAAATACTGCTCCCATTTCAAGCACTGCTCCTCACTGGGGCAGGGAAAGGCTGGCTGACATGACCCGATACGAAGGCTCTTGTCCACCCCGGCAGGCTGGTATGGCAGCAACTCTGCCCCCAGCAATTGAGGAAACTCGTCCAGCAGCTGAAGGATCGAGTCAAAATGGGCCGGGCTATCGTTGACCCTGGGAATAATCGGGCAACGCAACAACACCTTGCAACCGCTTTCCATCAGCTTGTGAAAGCTTCGGAGTATGGGGCTTAAAGAACCGCCAATATATCGCATAGCCGCTTTGCGATCGTGTATTTTCCAGTCGAATAGAAACAAATCGGTCACCGGCATAACGGTGCGCAATGCGTGGGGCGAGCCATATCCGCTGGTCTCTAAGCAGGTGTGAACCTCCTGCTCACGGCAGCGGGAAAAGAGCTCGGCAACAAAGTCGGCCTGGGAGAGCGGCTCCCCTCCCGAAACGGTAACGCCCCCCTCCGATCCATTGTAAAAAGCGCGATCCTCCAGCACAATGGAAAGAACCTCGCCGGTCGTCATGCTCTGCCCGTAAAGTTTCAGTGCCTCGCTGGGGCAAGCGTCCACACATTTGCCGCATGCGATACACCGGCGAAAATCGGCGCTATGCCGCTCCTGCGCAAACAGATGTGCCTCCTGAGGGCATACCTTTTCACACTCCCTGCAAAGCATACAGCGTTTTGCATCAAACGATAGCTGGGGATGAAACCCCTGCGATTCCGGATTATGGCACCATAGGCAGTGGAGCGGACAGCCTTTGACAAAAACAGCGGTGCGCACGCCGGGCCCATCATGAATGCTTCCGCGCTGAATATCGAGCAGGCAAGCTTTCATATCATTCAACTCCCTTTTTATGATCGATTGGTCATTTTATCGGTTTTATTAACATCGATCCTATCTACGTTTAGTATATCAGATGATATATAAATTGACAATAGAAAATGCAATATAATGCAAAATTCCAAATTATGGTATTGTTGATATTCTTCACTTTTGTAGTTTTTATCTACTTTTCAGAACGAACGATATATCCTGTGATATTGCTATAGGCAGAAAGTCGGGTATAACGGCAAACGGCATGGTCGAATCCGGCTCTGGCGCTGTCATCGCGCCTTTTGAGCATCCATATGGCCGGTATTGAGCTCATCCGCGCCACAAAAAAATTCAAAGAAAAAGGGCGGTATAACCGCCCTCATTGAATCGATTCCCGCGATGCAGGCCGAATCGCCTTTTGCGCCAGAAATCCTATTCCATTTTTCAAACGATGCCCCTGCCTGCGCCACAGCACCGGAATCAGATGCCCTGCGCCTCGAAACCATCCCCGCATGAGCTTATCCAGGTTCCCAGCGCCGCCAACCGCCCCGATCGAAGCAGAAAGGCACACAAAAAACCTCCCGCCGCGCCGGTTGCATTTGCCCGGCAGCAAGGCGGGAGGCGTCTGGTTAGAAATATGGGCGCATAGAGCGGACTGCGGGAAGGCGCTGGACAAAGCGTCTCACAAAAGGGGGAAAGCCCCACCCATCCCAGCGTCCGGCCTGTCAGGCAGTCCAGCGGCCCTCGGTTGTCGGCCGCGAGCGCGCGAGATCCTCGTGGATCAGAACGAAGCAAGCCAACCAGGGGGCCGTGCGCCCCGGCCGACGCACTGTATGACCTTACAGCCGCTCCAGCGTCCGCCGCAGGTTAGCCAGCGAAAGGCCGATGGCGTAAAAACGCTCCTCTATGCCCTCGAACTCAATTCCCAGCCATCCGTCATAGCCCCCGTCGTGCAGTGCGCGCAGGCAGCGCCGCACCGGAACATTGCCGTGCCCAAGGATCGCCCCACGGATGAAGTTCCCACCCCGCGTACGAAGGAACCCCTCGCCCGGATCATCCCAATCGCCGCTGCGGAAATGAAAATCCTTGCAATGGACATATTTGACATAAGGGGCCAAACGCCCGGCCGCCTCGGCGGGCGTTTCGTCGGCGCACAGGAAATTCCCGATATCGCACAGAGCGCCAAAATTATCCCGTCCGACGGCGTTAATCAGCTTTTCCACCCGGCGGCTGTCCTGACAAAAGTACCCATGGTTTTCCACCATGGTCTCGACCCCCTTGCCGGCCGCGTAATCGGTTACCTCGCGGCAGGCGTCGGCCAGACCATTCACCACCTGGTCGAAACCGCGGCCATGGCGGGCGAGCGAGCCAAAGCCCCAGGCCGCGTCATGCCGCATCCGGGGAGCGCCGAGCAGCACGGCGAGGTCAATCTGGGCGCGCAATCTCTCGATCTCGGCGTTCAGCTGCGCATCGTCCTCACAAAGCAGGTTGGCCCCCACCGTATAGGAGACCACCGGCATCCCCAGCGCCCGGCAGTGCTCCCCGAGGCGGGCGGCGTAATCGCGGTCACTCTCCTGCGGATCATGGTACAACCCCATGATCTCCACACCCTCAAAGCCCATTTCTTTGGCCTTGTCGATGCTGTCAAACTGTGACATCTGCCCCCCGTCGATGAGGGATTGAAAACTGTATGTGCTTACGGCTATCTGCATAAAACCGCCTCCCAGTATAAAAATAAACGGATCCATCGTAAAGCCCTCGCCGCGACGGCCGCCGTCCGGCCTGAGGCACAAAACGAGCAAGCCGCCGCCATGCGCAAAAGCGATGCGCAGGATGGCCAGTGCTCTGAGTACCCAGATGCAGCAGGGCCCGGCCTGAGACCGGGCCCGCATCATTTTTATGGCGTTCGCCCTCTCAGGCGCCGCCGTGCAACCTTCCAAAAGCCGGCATCCAGCGATGCGCCGGCGTGCATGGACGCGGCGCTATCCGCGCCGTGTGCTAGCCCAGCGTAACCTCGTGGCCGGTGCGGGCCGATTCGTACACCGCGTCGAGAATTTTCATCAGCGCCACGCCGTCCGCTGCCGGGTTGCGGCATTCGCCGCCGGTGCGCACACAGTCGACAAAATGGGCCATCTCGCGCTCAAACAGCCCGTCGAAGCTCAGCGCGGTGGGATAGCTCAGCCGGGTGTCGGTCATATAGCCGCCGGTCTGGGAATACAGCTCGAGCTCGGGCGACAGCTTGGCGCCGCCCTTGGTGCCGAACAGCTCGATGTCCCCCCGGTCTTCCTTGAGGTTGAGGCTGAAGCTGGTTTCGACCGAAAGCACCGCCCCGTTGTCAAACCGGATCATGGCCGTGGCCAGATCCTCCACACTGTAGTCCTCCGCCCCCGAGGCGTCAGAGGATATGTACCCCGCCGTGCTGCGCACCCCGGGACGGTTGCCCAAGCGGTCGAAGGTCGCGCCATAGACCGAGACCGGCTGGGGGTTGCCCATCAGGAAGCGCACCAGATCGATCACATGCACACCCAGGTCGATCAACGGGCCGCCGCCCGAACGGGCCTTGTCGCAGAACCAGCCCCCCGGGCAGCCGTGCCGGCGCAGATAGGCCGCCTTGGCATAATACAAATCGCCGAAAAATCCAAGATCAATAAAATCGCGCAGCACGTCGCAATCGTTGCCAAACCGGCGGACAAAGCCGATCATGAGCAGCTTGCCGGCCTTTTTGGCCTCCTGCTCCATCTGCTCGGCCTCGGCGGCATTGAGAGCCATGGGCTTCTCGCACAGCACGTGCTTGCCGGCGCGCAGCGCGGCGATGGTGCAGGGGGCGTGGGCGCTGTTCCAGGTGCAGACGCTGACCGCGTCGATCTCGGGCAGGGCGACCAGGTCCTCCACATTGGTAAATACCCGCTCATGAGGCACATTGTATTCCTTGGCCATGGCCTCGGCCCGCTCAAGGTTGATGTCGCACAAGGCATAGATTTCAACATTGGGAATTTTTTTGTAGCCCTCGGCGTGGAAATGGCTGATGCCACCGTTGCCGATGATGCCGATTTTAATGGTTTTCATATTCGGTTTCCTTTCTTTTCCGCCGCCGGGCATTTCCTCGGCTGCCAACCCGCATACGCCTGGCGGGATCGGTTATTTTACGCCATGAGAGAGCGCAGATAGTCGGCCGCCATGCGGATGTCGGCGGCGGGATCCTCCCCGACCTCACGCTCGATGGTCAAAAATCCTTCGTAGCCGATCTGCTCGAGCGCGTCGAGATACCGTACAAAATCGACGTCCCCCTGCCCCAGCGGCAACTCGATGAAGGGCTCGCCGTCCAGGGTGCCGTCCTCGCGTTTGTTGGGGTGCAGCATACGGCCGTCCTTGGCGTGGGTGTGGACGATGTAATCCTTGAGCGTATGGACGGCCGCCACCGGGTCGTCCCCCGCCACCATGACCAGGTTGGCCGGATCGAGATTGACCGCCACGCCGCGCGAGCCGAGGGAATCAAGGAAATTTTTCAGCCGCACAGCTGATTCGGGCCCCGTCTCGACCGCAAAGTGAGCCCCCAGCCGGTCGGCCGCCTGGCTGAGCTGGCCGCAGGCGTCCTGCATGACGCGGTAGGTTTCGCAGGAGGTATCCTCCGGCACCGTGCCGATATGGGTGGTCACGACGTTGGTGTCGAGATCGACCGCCAGCTCCATGACACGCTTGCTTTTTTCAATCAGCTCGGGATTGCGCTGGGGATCGGTAAAGCCCAGCCCAAAATCGCCGCACAACGCCGAGACGCACAACCCGGCCGAGCGGATTTTTTGCAGCAGGGCGCGACGGCCCGCGGCGTCCAGTGCGTCGGGAGCAAAGTCCCCTCCCAGGGCGTAGGCCTGAAAACCCTGCGCGCCAATGCTCACCGCCTGCTCAATCGCCTCGTCCAAAGGAAGGCGGAAGGAATCGAGCATCACGCCAATCGGAAACTGTTTCATTCACGTTCGTCCTTTCTCGTTGGAATGTATCTATGTTGGTTGCAGCAGGCCCCGAAAGGCGGCCTGCCTGGTGCCAAATTTCGCTGCGGATCCGCATCCGCAAGCGGCTCCCACAAAGGTGGGGCCAAGATCATAGCGTTGTATACAGCAAACGCCTTTTATGCGTCTGCGCACGGCCATCCGCCGCGCGTGCATATTCATCCAATCCGGGTGGTTTGGATGGTTACCGACGCCAGCAATGCACCACCGTCACATGCCGGTGCAGCCGCAGCACCGAGACGGGATTGCGGGGCGTGATCGGGCCGGAAAAGGCCGACTCCACAATCTCGCGCTTGTCCGCGCCGCACAGCAGCAGGATCCGCCGCGCCTGCATGATCTGCTCAATGCCCATGGTCATCGCCTTCGCGGGTACCTCGTCGACCGAGGCAAAAAAACGGGCGTTGGCCTGCCGGGTGGAAGGCGTCAAATCCACCACATGGGTCCCGGCTGAAAAGCTGTCCCCCGGCTCGTTAAAGCCGATGTGGCCGTTGTGCCCCACCCCGAGCAGCGCAAAGTCGATCCCGCCCAGGCGGCGGATATGCTCGTCATAGGAGCGGCACTCGGCCTCCAAATCGGGGGCGTCGCCCCGCGGCAGGCGGGTCTGCTCCCCGGTCAGCCCGATGGGATCAAACAGCTCTTTTTTCATAAACGCATGGTAGCTCTGCGGGTGGGATGGCGAGAGGGGAATGTACTCGTCAAGATTGACGGTGTGCACATCCTTCCAATTCAGCTCGCCCAGCCGGTAAAGCTCGGCCAGTCGGTGATAGACCGGCACCGGCGTCTCGCCAGTGGGCAACAGCAAGACCGAGGAGGGCTTGCCCGCCACCTGCTCGCACATCAGCTGCGCGCCCAGGCGCCCCATCTGCTGTTCATCCGCCGCCTCAATCCATTTGGCTTCCACACGCATACAACCCCTTGCTCTTTGTTTGCAAACAGTATATACTATAGATAAGCAACTGAACAGACCGCATTTTGACTTATTTTAGCACAATATTGCCTTATGTGGTGACAAGGAGGCGGCGAAAATGGCGTTTCATGAGGAACTAATCCATGAGGACATTCGCTTTCCCATCATCTTTCACACCGACGTGGTTGTGCCCGGAAACATCAGCGGCGGCGCCCACTGGCACCGGAGTCTGGAGATTTTATGTACTCTGTCGGGAACCGGCTTTACCCTCATTGACGGCGAGAGGGTCCCCATGACGGCGGGGGACATCGTCGTCGTCCCTTCGGGCAGCATCCATGTCACCGGCACGGACAAAGGAGCCTGCCGCTATTACTGCCTGATCATCGATTCGGATTTTCTGACCGCGGGCGGCGTGTGGCGGGAGCATGACCGCCTCCCCCTGTCTTTGCGCGACCCACAGGCGGCGGCCTTACTAGAAGGCATCCATCAGGAGATGACCACGCAGGCTGTTCATTACAAGGAGCAGGTCAAGGCGCTCGTGCTGCAGTTTATCATCGGGCTGCGCCGGGGGCATCCAGTCGAAAACCGGGCGCAATCCACCGGCAGTGAGGGAGGCCGCATGGAGACGGTGCGTAAAGTTATCGCCGCCATCGACCGGGAATTCGAGCATCCCATAACCCTGGACTCTCTGTGTCAGGTTGCCGGAATGAGCAAATACTATTTCTGCCGCGCTTTCAAGCAGGCGACAGGACAAACGGTGACCCAGTATATCAACTGGGTGCGCTGCGACCAGGCCCGCCGTCTGCTGGCCTCGGGAGAGTGCAATGTCGGCGAGGCTGCCGAGCGTTGCGGCTTTCACAATCTCTCTTATTTTACCAAGGTCTACCGCCGCCAGTACGGGCGCTCCCCTTCCCAAGAAAAGCAGCGGGCCAAATCATGACCCCGCGTCAAAAGGGGGAGCGGATGGGTTCCCAGAAAGGGCGCGTCCCGACTGGTCGCATGCAGCCCTTCCATTCCCTGATGGGGTTGCACGGCCCCCGGAAAGGGCTGCTGCCGGCTTATCCTCTCAACGCAGGGCGCAAAACGGTGCATCGAATGCCCTTCACACGGCCACGGGTAAGTAGTGTGGACGGGAACCGCCGCCTATTTTAAGATTTTATCCGTATGGTCCGTGGAAAAGCCTGATCTGCCTATCTCCGGCTCTACCGTTTTTTGTCCCGCACAAGCGGGAAAGAAACAGGCGCTGTAAACCAAAATTTACAGCGCCTGTCCCATGTCCCGGAAACGGCTCCACTACCTGTAGGGCTTTATTGTAATAGCCGTGTTTGGTTTGTTGCTTTCAGCCAAGTCCTTTGATTCTCCCTACTATGATCCGGGCAACGTGGATCGACCATGCAACATCCCAAAAGTGTACCCCGTCAAGCTTTGCGCTGAGCAAGGATTCGCACGCCGACGCCGATGCGACGGCTACATCTTCAGACGGCTAGCGAACCGCGCCGGCCCGCGTCCGCTCTGGCTCGGCCGGCCGCAAACGGGGGATTTTTCCGGTAACCAGATAATTGTACGCCATGCGCGACAATGGAATCCCCACGGCGGCCAACGCGCTCCAGAGGATGGTAAACCAGAGGCATACCTGTCCCGCGATATTGAAGGGCAGGTGGCTGTAATCCCATACATTCATTTTCAGCGCCAGGTTAAAGACGCAGCCAAAGGCGAATTCAACCCCGGTGACCGCCGCGCCGCTCATCAGACACTTGCCCAGAAAGGGGATCTGCGGCAGCTTTTGCGCGATGCGTTCCATCGCCAGAAAACAGATTCCCCCCGCCACCAGCATGGTGGGATGGGTATCCCCCTTGTAAAGTACTTCAATCAGGCCGTAGGCCCCGGCTCCCAAGCCGAAAACCACCCCGTCGGCCGCGCGCGGACTAATGCAAACGTGCATGTTGTAACTCTCCCATCACCTTTTTTGTTGCAAAATCTATTGTTCCCGCCCACGTTTTGATCTCCCATGGAAGTATCTAGCAATTTTGCTCCGCAAATCTGCCGCTATTTTGACATATCTTTTGTGAAATCGACTCATTTATTTTACAAAATCACGTTAAATCATTGCCATAAGGGTCAGGATATGTTATAATCGGAATCAAGATGGATGGACGCTGCCAATATTTCGCAACACGCCCCGCCATACACCGACGCGCGGTGTTGTCTCGTGTCCTCCAAAGGGTTTGGCTGTGCCAGGCGAGGGATATGGCTAGGCGGATCCTGCCGGGAGGGCAGGTTTTTTTATGCCTAAGCCCAACCGGGGAATGTCCGGCCCAGCCACCGCCACAGCGGCGGGCCGCCCGCGTTATCCCGCTGCCTTGGCCGCTTGATCCCGTCCCGATGCGGCCAGGCATGTAGTTAAGCTGCCGGGAGCCGAACACAATATGGTTTTCAGCGACTGCTTTCCGCGCCGACTGCGTTTCAATTTTTGCCATACGGCAGTGGCAGTATGGCCGCCAATGGATGTCTTGCCCGTGCGAAAACCATCTCGCTGAAAACTGCGCGCCCCCAAAAGGATGGCGGCGCAGATGGAGGTTTGCTTTTGAGGCCGCAGACGTGCCGACGCACACCAAGGATAAAAAGTGAAAACCGCCGTATCGGTACATTTTCGGCATATCGGGCTCGGCTTTCGGTAGCTTAGCCCACCGGGGACTTCTGCTACGCTCCTCTCGCCAGCGAGGCGTGAAAATAAAACATAAACGGAGGAAAAAACATGGGATTCTGGACCAAAATCTTTCCCGGGATCAACGACTATCCCAAAAACAGCCCCGGCACAAACATCGCGCTTGGCCTGCAACATGCCTTCGCCATGTTCTGCGCCACCATTCTCGTTCCGACCCTTACCGGTCTTGACGTCGGGGTGGCGTTGTTTGCCGCCGGCGCGGGCACCATCCTCTTTCATCTGTGCACCGGCGGGCGGATGCCGACCTTCCTGGGCAGCTCGTTTGCTTTTATCGCTGCATTGCAGACGGTGATTGACCCAAACGGCAACCCCAACGCTTTCGGCGCGACGAAAACCGAACAGATTTCATCCGCAATGGGCGGCGTCATTGTGGCGGGCCTGTTCTATGTCCTGCTCGCGCTGCTCATCAAGCTGTTTGGCAGCAAGTTTATCCACAAGCTTTTTCCCCCGGTTGTGCGGGGCGTGGGCATCGCGATCATCGGTCTCAACCTCGCCAGCTCGGCCATTGGCAGCATCCAGACCCAGTATGGGGCGGACGGTACGGCGTTGGAGCTGTTTGGCGCGGGCTTTGATATGAAAGCCTATATATTCTCCTGGGTCATTGCCGCCGCCGTCTGCCTGACCGCCATCGTGCTGTCGAGCTACGGGAAGGGGATGGCAAAGCTATCATCCATTGTCATCGCCCTCGCTGGAGGCTACATCGTAACCCTGATTCTGGTAGAGACCGGGCTGGCCCCCTCCTCGCTGATGAACACCGGGGCGCTGGCCGAGCATCAATGGCTTGAAATTCCCAACTTTGTCCTTCCCACCTTTGATATCCGGGCTATCGGCATCATCGCGCCCATCGCTATCGTCACCTGCGTGGAGCATGTGGGCGATGTGTACGCCAACGGCGCTGTGGTGGGTAAGGATTTTGTCGCCAAGCCAGGCCTCCACCGCACCATGCTCGGCGACGGCCTGGCGACCGTGCTCGCCGGCTGCATCGGCGGCCCGGCCAACACCACCTATTCGGAAAATACCGCCGTGCTCGCCGCAACGGGGAACTACAACCCCACCCCTTTGCGCATTGCGGCGGTGATTGCCATGATCATCAGCTTCTTTGGCAAGGCCATCGGCGTGATTGAAACCATCCCCTCCTGTGTGCTTGGCGGGGCCTGCATCGTGCTCTACGGCATGATCTCGTCGGTCGGCCTGCGTACGCTGGTGGAAAATCACGTCGATTTCACCAAAAACCGCAACCTCTGCATCGCGGCCGTGATGCTGGTGCTCTCCATGGGCGGCGCAGTCATCGGCAGCGATATCTTCAGCTTCAGCGGCATCGGGCTGGGAATCATTTCGGGCATCCTGCTCAACCTGATCCTGCCGGAAAAGAAGGCCGACCCGGACGACGCTGGTCTGATCGCCCACACGGTGGACAAGAGCAAGCTGGTGGAGGAGGACGACGAGAACTAAGCGGTCCTGCCAAACCATGCGCTTTTGCCATCGCGGCGCTAAGATAATACTGTCAACGTAACCATTTGATATCGAAGAAAGCGGCAGGGGGATTCCCTGCCGCTTTTTGATGGATCAACGTGCTGGCCTATTCCCAGCGCCGGCATGGCGGGTTACGGGCATAGTAAGGCGCCCATAATGCCGCACGCCCATCCGGCCCGCCACCAGGTGGAGGGCGCCAGCCCGCGCACGATACCATCGCTAAAACGGCCGGAAACTGCGCCGGCATGCCGTATCACACAGCCGAAAGGCTACCCTGACAAGGCGACGCCAAGTAGCGGGTTAGTGCGGGCCATAGGGCGTAATTTCCTCAGCGGCATTCCCCCCACCGGCATCCGCCTTTCTTGCCCAGCGGCTCGACCAGCGAATCCGCCAGGCGGGACAAAGGCCGTCCCCTTGAGGCGCATGCATCCCGGCGGGAATCGGTAGGGCTGGTTGCGGCGCTTTTGCACGCCCGCCTTAGCGCCTCTCCCCCGCCGCGTTGGGCTGGCAGTGTTTTCGGTAAAGCTGCGTGAGCATGGCCACATGCAGCCTCTCGTCGGCGATGATGCGCTTTAAATTTTCCACAACGTTATCATCCCGAATAAACTTTGCCTGGGCCTCGTATTTGCGGATGGCGGCCTTCTCCCCGCTGATGGCATGGAGCAGCATGGGCCGCAGGGCGGTGGGGTATTGATTGCAGCCGGGGGACCAGTAGACCTTCCCCTCCCCCCTGCGTGTCCAAAGGCGGGGGGATTCCCCCAGTTGGCGGGCCAGGGTTCCAAATATTTCAAGGTGGCGCATCTCGACCCGGCCGATGGCGCGAAAGGTCTCGGCCACATCCTCCAGCCGGCTGGAAACCAGCTGGTTATACAGATAGAGGCTGACCGCCGACATTTCGGAGTTGCATCCGCCAATGTTGTCGAGCATAGCGCCGGCATACAGGCGGTTTGGGCGCTGCGCGCAAACCGGGGGATAGGGCTGGCTGATTTGGTATTCGGGCATGGTTTGTTCCATGACGACGCCTCCTGTTGCAATGGATGTCATTAAGGTCAAGCTGCTCTCTTTCCATTTTACTATTATTGCGGCGGGCGGGCGGTTATGACTCCGACGAGCATTTTGCTGGGCCGTTTTGCCCTGCATTGCGCAACAATTGTGAAAAAAGCCGCAAGAATGGCCGAGCAGGCGGGCAAGCGGGTGAGTTATAATAGGAAAAACACGAGACAGAGCATAAGGAGGGCTTCATCATGCAGAGCAACAACCGGCCGAGGATTGGGATACGCCCCATAATTGACGGGCGAAAATACCTTCGCCCCGGCCTGGAAGAGCAGACAATGGGCATGGCCCGGGCCGCGGCAGAGCTCATTGAGAGCAACCTGCGTTACCTTGACGGTACGGCGGTGGAATGTGTGATCCACCCTACCTCCATCGGGGGCGGGGCGGAGGCGGCCCAATGTGAGGAATATTTCCGCAGCAGGAACGTCACCGCCACCCTGTCGGTTACCCCCTGCTGGTGCTATGGGAGCGAGACCATGGATCTCAACCCCCACACCATCAAGGCGGTATGGGGCTTCAACGGTACCGAGCGCCCCGGCGCGGTCTACCTCGCCGCCGCCATGGCGGCCCACGCGCAGAGGGGGTTGCCTGCATTCAGCATTTACGGGCGCGACGTGCAGGATAAGGACGACCGCTCGATTCCCGCCGACGTACAGGAAAAAATCCTCCGCTTCGCCCGGTGCGCGCTGGCGGCAGGGCAGATGCAGGGCAAATCCTATGTCAATATCGGCGGGGTGTCGATGGGGATCATGGGCAGCTTCTGCGATCCCTCCTTTTTTCAGAAATATCTCGGCATTCGGGCCGAATGGGTGGATATGACCGAGGTGCTGCGCCGGATGGAATACGGCATTTACGACCATGCGGAATACGAGAAGGCCCTGTCCTTTGTCAAAGCGCACTGCCGCATGGGAGAGGACCGCAACCCGCCCGACCGGCAGTTCACCCCCGAGCAAAAGGAGCAGCAATGGGAGTTTGTGGTTCGCATGACCCTGATCGCCCGGGACATCCTGTTCGGGAACCCACAGCTCGCCGGGCTGGGCTATCCGGAGGAGGCGCTCGGCAAAAACGCCATCGCAGGGGGCTTCCAGGGCCAGCGCATGTGGTCGGACTGGCAGTGCATCGGCGATTTCACCGAATCCTTCCTCGCCTCCACCTTTGACTGGAACGGCAACAAGCCCCCCGTCGCTTTTGCGACCGAGAACGATACCCTCAACGCCGTTTCCATGCTGTTTGGGAACCTTCTGACCGGGGGGGCGAGCGTCTTTGCCGACGTGCGCACCTACTGGAGCCCCGAATCGGTCGAGCGCGTGGCCGGATGGAAGCCGCAGGGCGCCGCCGCGGGCGGCTTTATCCATTTGATCAATTCGGGCGCCGCCGCTCTGGACGGCACCGGGCGCGCCAGAAACGCCGACGGGGCGGGCTGCATGAAGCCCTGGTGGGAGATGACCGGGGACGACCGCAGCGCCTGCCTGGACGCGGTGCGTTGGACGCCGGCCGACCGCGGCTATTTTGCGGGCGGCGGCTTCTCCTGCCAGTACGAAACGGCGGCGGAGATGCCGGTGACCATGGTACGGTTGAACCTGGTGGAGGGCATCGGCCCCGTGCTTCAGCTTTGCGAGGGGCAGACGGTGGTGCTTCCCGAGCAGGTCGACCGCATACTCTACGAGCGCACCGACCCCACCTGGCCGTCGACCTGGTTTGCCCCCCGGCCGGGGGAGGGGGCGGCGAGGGACGCCTACAGCCTGATGGCCAACTGGGGATCGAATCACGCTGCCTTCTGCTACGGGCACATCGGCGCCGACCTGGTGACGCTGGCCAGCATGCTGCGCATCCCCGTTTCGCTGCACAACCTGCCCGACAGCCGTTTGTTCCGCCCCCACAGCTGGAGCGCGTTCGGCACCCGGCAGTTGGAGGCCGCCGACTACGCCGCCTGCCGCGCCTACGGCCCGTTTTATCGTTAAATAACGTACAAGGCCGTCCCTTTACAAAGGGACGGCCTTGTATTGTATCCGATATGGCAAAACATATCTCCAATTTTCATTGGGGTAAATCGAGTAACAGGAGTTCGGCAGCTACCATAAAACGATCCGGTAATGAAATAAGCACAGATGATTCATGACAGCTGGAATTGCTTTAGTGATCATCGTACCTGTCTCAGCACGGATAATCAATGTTACGTTTGCCAGTGCATTCATCTAATTTTGTGATTAACGTATAGTTTATATTTGCCATACTATTCAGAAGCTTTTGAAGACATTTGGTCGCCCTGGAGTCGCCTCCTGTTATGCCGCAAGAGACTTCGGATCACTACGCCTGTCAAATTAGACGTTTATCCGCCGCAATGGCTGTCATTAATAAAGACGCTATAGGCGGGGTCATTTCTTACATAAATTGGATGAAATCCGTACACCGCTGCACAGTTTCTGTTCGCCAAACGAATTTGCAAAGCGCCTCGAACATCTACAGCTTCTACCGCAAAAACAGGGTCAACCTAAACCATACGAAAACACTTTAGTTGCACCCAGTTCTGCTTACATACATTTGTATTTGATGACGCAACTTAATACCAGCGGCTCCAGCTGTTTTGATTCTGTATATCTTGTTCCGTTGGGGGCTTAAAGTCCCACCGACATTTGTAATATAACAAGAGCGTCTGCTGCATTGACCTCAGGGTTATCGTCCATGTTAGCAAGAGACCAACTTTCTACATCCAACATAATCAGGCTTACGGATTGCTGCAAAACGAGCAGAGCATCCAGTGCATTAATATAGCCGTCGCGGTTAACATCGCCGTCACAGTATTTATCAATAACTTCAATGGTACAGGTACCCAAAGCTGTGATGCTTCTATTCATAAAAACCTTACTGGATGTATCGCGTTTTATTGTCACAGTTGTCGTGCCCGGCCTTAATCCACGAACCGTAGCGGAGGATAGATATTTATACGGTGTTTCCTCTTTCACGGTTAAGGCTGCAATCTCTGGATCGTCCGAGGTCCATGTTTGCTCTGGGGTAGGAATGGGTCCTGGCGGATAATTTGTTTCAACCGGAACCAGAACATTGGAAACCCCGGCATCACAAGCCAAGCGGTTTGCTGCTTCCAACAAGCGAAAATTCTTATCGAATGAAGCCTGATCATCTTCATCCCCAATATAAGAATCATAGTATATCGGGGCAAAGTACAGGTTATAATCGCTTTGGCATCCTTCCATCCAAAGCTCGTCTGTATCCGGATAAGGTGGCCCCACTAAAGGTTCAAGCGGATATGAACATGGCCAAAAATGACGAATACCATACTTTTCAAAGCTATGCTTATTAATCTCGCCGTCTGCGATTACACTAGGGTCAATTTCAAAGAATATGCCTAATTTTTCGCTGCTTTCCCCTTTGATATAAGCAATCTGTAAGTCGATGGTTTCACCCACCCGCAAAACATATTTTGGGCAATTAAGGATAATTTCGGGATCGCATTGCTCATACATTTCGTTTTCGTGTGCATATTGAACCTTTGGGTTCTTCTGTATGACTTCAATTGCCTTTTCCATCTCTGTCGTTTCTGCGGTTCCCAGAACCAAAACCAATTTGTAGGTAATTCCATCTTCGTCAGTTGATTTCGAAACCGCCACAACCCGTTTGCACTCAACTTCGGGAAAATCCTCAGGAGTAAACTGCTGCGGCGTATCTACCGTAACCGTGACCACTATGCTGTTGTCGTAGGTCCATTCGGTCACCGTTTTCTCTGCCATGGACGAAACAGGCAATACTCCCAGCACAAGTGCTATAACCAGCATCATACTCAGCCAAGCTTTCTGTACCCTCTGCATTCAAATTGCCCCCATATCAGATCGTGAGAACCAAAGATAAAGTAATAATTATATACTATACTGTACTGTAATTAATTATAATTCGCATTCGATGTTATGTCAATCTCTATTTTCTTATTATACTATTTTAATTTGCATAAAACCAATCCGTTGGAAAATATTTTTTTCATTTTTTATCATATCTCCTTTTCTCCGTTTTCTAGCGGATGCTTCATTTCCTCCCCAGCTACACAAAAATGTTGTTTGAATCTAGTATATAAAAAGCGCCCCGTGCAACGCGTTTTGTTGCACGGGGCGTCTCACCTTCTATGGGATTCTCGGTACAGCAAGGAAAAGCTCGCTACAGATTTTTGCGATCATATGCCATCTGTACAAAGCCGGAATAACCAAAGTCCTTTGAGCACCTTTCCTACTGCGACCATTTGTCGCACAGGTTGTTGATCTGATCGGTCAGCTTGGTGAGGTCTTTGTTGGCCATCCCCTCGCTGCTGCGGGCTACCGACACCAACCGCTGCGCCGCCGCCATCAGCCTGGCAAAGACCGCCGCCGCATGGGATGAGCCGCCGGCAACCCGGTTGCTCAATAATATGGAAAATTCAAACAGAATCCCCAACTTATGAAACATAGTTCGTTGTGCAGCTTTGATCCGCCCTTTACAATGGAGAAAAAAAGGGGATGCATATGGATATACGCAAACGTTTGGCCCGCAATGTGATACGGCTGAGAAAAGAACGGGGAATTTCACAGGAGAATTTCGC
This sequence comes from uncultured Eubacteriales bacterium, assembly GCA_965145485.1. Classification (GTDB taxonomy): domain Bacteria; phylum Bacillota; class Clostridia; order Oscillospirales; family Acutalibacteraceae; genus CABQCM01. The sequence goes on from CBCTCU010000011.1 coordinate 25,811, forward strand.
AGCCAGGTGCCGTATCAGCACCCGATATCTGAGCACCATTGAAACCGGACGCGCCAACCCGTCCATCGATGTACTCGAGCGCATCTCGCGGGCGTTCGACATTTCGCTGGAAGAATTGGTGCATTTCCCAGATTCTCCATAGCATGGCTGCCGGCTGAGCCGGCGGCCGCATGGGCTTTTCCATGGCCACGGCGGCAAGGCGGCCGTTTCGCGTTTGGCCCCCTCGGTTGCGCGTATCTTTCGCCTGCGGCCGCTTGACCGATATGTTGCTCCTGTTATCACGGTTATCTCAGGCCCACGGGCGGGCGCACAATTTTTCACACCTGCATCCCATCCCGGATCGCTCGCGATTGGGTTATCACGCTGGGTGGTTAGCAATCTTACCCGAATCACCGTTTGATTCTTCCCCCATACCGAAAGCGAAAGCTTTTCTCTCCCCGGCAAAGCCAAAGCGCTGTGATAGACAAGGCAAACGCCCTGCGCAACCAAACAGGTTGCGCAGGGCGTTTCATTTTATATGCGACACAAGATATCGCGCGCAAAAGCTTGCCGCCGGTTCGAGGTGGCCATCGCCATACCGGTATATCTACAAAAACCGCCCCCTTTGCGCCCCGACCTTACCGCGACCATTTGTCGCACAGGTTGTTGATCTGATCGGTCAGCTTGGCGAGGTCTTTGTTGGCCATCCCCTCGCTGCTGCGGGCTACCGACACCAGCCGCTGCGCCGCCGCCATCAGCCTGGCAAAGACCGCCGCCGCGCGGGATTCGCCGCCGGCCCGCTTCTTTTGGATGCGGATTCCGTCGGTCACCTTCACCGCCTGGCCGGTCGCCAGGTCATAGGCCGTACCGCTGTATGGCGCCGCTGTGCGATACCCATATTCGTCGCGCAAACAGCGGGCAAAGGATTCGCATACCGCGTCCTCTCCATGGTTGACAAAGACCATCGATGGCTTTTGTTCAAAGCCGGACAGCCAGTCGATCAGCCCTTGCTTGTCGGCGTGGCCGCTGATGCCGGGCAGATACCTCACCTCTGCTTTCACCGCAATCTCTTCTCCAAATAGCCTGACCTCTTTCGCCCCGTCGTAGATCGCCCTTCCCAAAGTACCGGCCGCCTGGTAACCGACAAACAGCACAAGGCTCTCGGGCCGCCAGAGGTTGTGCTTGAGGTGGTGGCGGATGCGCCCCGCCTCGCACATGCCGCTTGCCGACAGGATGACCTTGGGCGCGGGGTCGGAATTGATGGCCTTGGAGTCCTCCGCCGTGACCGACACCCTCAGATCGTCAAAATAGAGGGGGTTGACCCCCTTGCGGATGAGAGCGGTCGTGTCCTCGTCAAAGCAGGAGGGATCGCACTGCAAAAAGACGCCGGTGGCCTCGTTGGCAAGCGGGCTGTCGACATAGACGGGGAATCCATCGTGCCCCTTGACCAGGCCCTGCTCCTTGATCTGGCGCAGGAAATACAGCATCTCCTGCGTGCGGCCGACCGCAAAGGCCGGGATGACCACGTTGCCGCCCCGGTCAAAGGTCTTTTGGAGGCACTCGGTCAGGATGCCGATGTAATCCGGCCGCTGCTCATGATACCGGTCGCCATAGGTGGATTCGATGACCACATAATCGGCGTCGGGAATGGTGTGGGGATCGCGGATGATGGGCTGATTGCGGTTTCCCACATCCCCGCTGAAGACGATCTTGCGCTGCTCGTCCCCTTCGGTGATCCAGATTTCAATGCTCGACGAGCCAAGCAGGTGCCCGACGTCGACAAAACGGATTTCCACATTTTCCAGCACCCTTGTGCGCTGGTCATACGGGCAGGGGATAAACTTCGAGATCGCCCCCTGCGCATCCTCCGTATCGTATAGGGGCTCGTATCCCTCGCCCCCTGCGCGCTTGGCCTTGCGGTTGCGCCACTGCGCCTCGAACATCTGGATGTGCGCGCTGTCGAGCAGCATGATGCGGCAAAGGCTGGTGGTGGCCTCGGTGGCGTATATCTTGCCGCGGAACCCGTTTTTGTACAGCAGCGGCAGGTTGCCGGAATGATCGATGTGCGCATGGGTGAGCAGCACGCAGTCGATCTCAGCGGGGTTGACCGGAATTTCCTGATTGACAAAAATATCGGCCCCCTGTTCCATACCGCAATCCACTAAAATGCGCTTGCCCTGCGTCTCCAGAAGGGTGCAGCTTCCCGTTACCTCGTGGGTGGCTCCCAAAAAAGTGATTTTCATAGCATTCTCATACCTTTCCGCTTGATGCTGTTTCTACCGCTGCACCGCCCGGGTGCCAAAACACGCCCCTCCCCCGTGCTGGGGTGCGATGCCTGCGTTATCCGGACGGCGCGCCACCGTGGCTCATGCGGCCTGGGCCGGCCCATCGGGCGAGCCGCCTCTCATGGTTGCAAGCCTTGCGTGGGCATAGGCCCCGGCCATTGGATTTTCCTGCGCCGCCGGACGGTTTTCGGCCCATAAGCTGCCGGGAGCCCAACACAATATGGTTTTCAGCGGCTGTTTTCCACGCCGACTGCGTTTCAATTTTTTCCATGCAGCAGTATGGCTGCAAATATATGCCTTGCCCGCGCGAAAGCCTTCTCTCTGAAAACTGCGCGCACCCAAAAGGAAAAGGATGGCGGCGCGAATGAATTTTTGCTTTTGAGGCCGCAGGTGTGCTAACGCACACCAAGGATAAAAAAGGGATAAGCCGCCGTGCCGGTACATTTTCGGCATATCGGCTTCGGCTCCCGGCAGCTTACGCTACCCATGCGGCCTGGGCCGGTGTCATAGCGTGCAGGGCAACGCCGAAAGCCCTCCCATACAATGGATGCTATGCCGCCGCCAAGGCGCTCTGGCCTCTTTCATGGGATTTCGGCATCGGTGGGCGGCCCAAACAGCGACATTTGCCCCTCTCGTTGCCCGGCGCCGTAGACCGTCACCTGGTCGGACGCTTGCAAATGATCGCACAGCAGGCTGGAATCCACCGAATACCTCCCCGCCCGCTGCGTTAAGCGGCCGGCGCTGTGAAGCGCATAGCAGTAGACACAGCCACATCGACAGGTATCGTACGCGCCGATATCCACGCTTTTGACGCAGCCGCACCCTTCGCGCTGATGGGGATCGGAGGGGATGTAAACCGGCCGGCCGGCGATGGCGGACAGCCGCCCGGCGTCGATGCAATGGGCCGGGCCGACGCCTTGGACCGAATCCATCCCCGCGGCCAGGGCCGCTTCACAGCAGACCGACAGCTTCATCCCATGCTGTTGCGCCGTCTCGCCAAAGCAGCGCAACAGCTCTCTTGCGCGCGACTCATCCGGCGCATACCCGCCGGCCTGCCGCATCCGCCGCCGGTTGCAGGCGTAATCGTCGACAAAGCTGACAATGCATTCGTCCGTCGCCCCCTCGAGCGCCTGCGCCATGCTCTGAAAGCAAAACCGGTGGCGTTCTACCGTCCATTCCCGCGTGAGCACCACCGGGTCATACCGCCACACGACCCGATCCTTCCCCGCCAAGCCGGACAGCCGCCTCAGGGCCGGGATCAGCACCTCCTCTTTGGAGGGCAGCCCCGGCTCAAGCTCCTTGCCGTAAGGGGTCAGGGTAAACTGAAAGTAATAGGCCATATCTCCAAGCTCGCCCAGCCGGCCGAGCATGGGCAGCGGGTTTTTGGTCCAAAAAACAATGCCGTCGACCTTGTCGGGGGTCATCGGCACCCGGCTGACCTGCCCCGGCCGGTAAGGATTGCGCACATCGGCGTAGCCGGCATGCAGACGGGCAAAAAACCAGTCGGCATACCATGCCGGGATGTCGGTGCGCCGGCTCACACTGAGAATCATAGAACCTTTCCTCCATACTGCGCCAACAAAGGGAATTACCGTTGTCGAGTGGGTACGGGCGGCCGCCCTCTCCCCGCCCTCGAACAGCGCCTGCGATCGCCCTACGGCGAATGGAGGCGCAGCAGGGCCCTCAGCCGAGGATCGCCGGGCTACTCCTTGACGTCAAACCAGGTCTTCCCGGCGTGGACATCGGCGGTTAAGGGAACCTCTAGCTGCATCGCCCCTTCCATCTCCTCACGCAGCAGCGCGCAGACCGTTTCGGCCTCCTGCTGCGGCGCCTCGACAATGAGCTCGTCGTGTACCTGCAAAATCAGCCGGGCGCGCAGGCCGTCGCGGCGCAGCCGCTCCCATACCCGCACCATGGCTATTTTGATGACGTCGGCGGCCGTGCCCTGGATGGGCATATTCCGCGCCACGCGCTCGCCAAAGGACCGCAGCGCCGCATTGGAGGAGGACAATTCGGGCAGCGGCCTGCGCCGGCCAAACAGCGTCTGAGCATACCCCCGCTCTTTGGCCTGGCTCACCGTGCGATCCATGTAATCGCGCACGCCGGGGTAGGTGTTCATATACCCCTCGATATACCGTTTGGCCTCGGCAAAGGAAATGCCCAGGTCCTTTGACAGGGAAAAGGCGCCAATCCCATAGACGATGCCGAAATTCACCGCCTTGGCCCGCGAGCGCATGAGGGGGGTGACCATCTCCAGAGGCATGTCAAACACCTGCGAAGCGGTGATGGCGTGGATGTCGTCCCCCCGGCGGAAGGCCTCGATCATGGTTTGATCCCCCGCGATGGCGGCGAGCAGCCGAAGCTCGATTTGACTGTAGTCGGCGTCGCACAGCAGCCACCCCTCGCGCGCGGTGAAAAAGCGGCGCATCTCCCTCCCCAATTCCTTTCGCACGGGGATATTTTGCAGGTTTGGCTCGGCCGAGCTGATGCGGCCGGTACGGGTTTCGGTCTGGTTGAGGGTGGAATGGATGCGCCCATCCTCCCCAATGGCGGCGGTCAACCCGTCGCAGTAGGTCGATTTGAGCTTGGCCAGTTGCCGGTATTCCAGCAGCAGCTCGACGACGGGATGCTCGTATTTCAGCCCCTCGAGTACTTCCGCGCTGGTGGAATAGCCGCTTTTGGTCTTTTTCCTGGCGGGCAGCCCGAGCACCTCAAACAGGGCGTGGCCAAGCTGCTTGGGAGAGTTGAGATTGAACTCCTCCCCCACCTGGCGGTATATCTCCGCCTCGATTTCCGCGATGCGGCTCTCCAGCACCTTGCCGAACGCCTCGATGCCGGGCGCGTCGACCAAAAAGCCGTCGAGCTCCATATCGGCCAGCACCCTGGCCAGAGGCAGCTCGATTTCCGCCAGCAGTCTGGCCTGCCCCTCCTGCTCGATGCGGCTGCTTAAAACGTCGCACAGCGTTGGCAGGGCGGCGGCGTATTGGCATAAAGCCGCCCATTCCTCCGGGGCGTCGACAGGAGGGATGGAGACGGCGTATTCCTGCACCAGGCGCTCGACCGGATAGCTGGCCGCCGAGGGGTTGAGCAGGTAGGCCGCCAGCATGGAATCAAAGCCGCTCACGTCCGTCTCGTCCGCCCGCAAGCCCACATCGGCCGCCGCCCGGTAAAACAGCTTGCTGTCGTGGGTGCGCCAGTCGCACCGCGCGATGGCGCCAATCAGCTCTTTCCAGCCAGGGCGCCCCTCGAGCGCCAGAGCAATCCCATCCTCCCGCACCAGGGCGACGGCGGCCAGGCGCTCCTCTCGATAGTCCGCAAGGAAGTATACGGGCTGTCCCCGCCCCAGCTCCCCGGCCAGGGCGGCCAGATCGCCGGCGATGGCGCAAGGGAGCGTCTGCGCCGGGGCGGAAGGCTCCTGCGGCGCATCATCCGCTACGCCGCTCAGCCCCCAGCGGTCGATCCACTTAAAAAATTCCAGCTTTGCCAGCAGCCCGGCCAGCTTGGGCTTGTCGGGGGCACGCAGGGCGTAATCCTTCAGCTCGGTATCGATGGGGGCGTCGGTGACGATTTTGCCCAACTGGTAGCTCATGCGGGCCTGCTGTTCCCCGTCACGCAGCTTGGTGCGCAAGGTCTCGCGGATGTCCAGGCTGTCGAGATTTTGGTAGATATAATCTACGTTTCCAAACCGCTGAATCAAGTCCAGCGCGGTTTTTTGCCCTACCCCCGCCACGCCGGGGATGTGATCGGACGCATCCCCCTGCAGGGCCTTGACGTCAATGAGCTGATGGGGGGCGATGCCGTAGTCCTCCTGGATCTTTGCCTCATCGTATACCCGAAGCTCGGGCTGGCCCGCCTTGGTCGCAGCGAGCAACACGGTCACATTGGGGCCGACCAGTTGCAGGGAATCCCGGTCACCAGTGGCGATCACGCACTCCTGCCCCTGCGCACAAGCGGCGGCGGCAAGGGTGCCGAGGATATCGTCCGCCTCGTAGCCCTCGCACTCCACCACACGGACCCCGAGATAGCCCAGCAGCTCCTTGAGCACCGGGAGCTGGGAGGCCAGCTCCTGAGGCATGCCCTTGCGCCCGGCTTTGTATTCCTCGTACATCTTGTGGCGGAAGGTCGGCCCGCGCAGGTCAAAGGCGGCGGCCACCGCATCGGGAGCCACCTCGTCGCACAGCCGCTGATAGATGGATAGGAAGCCGTAAATACCGTTGGTATAAATCCCATCCTTCGTCGTAAGCAGCCGAATGCCGTAAAAGGCCCGGTTGAGAATGCTGTTTCCATCGAGAACCAATAGCTTCATTGGTCTTCCCCCTGTTTATCGTATCCATTTCGCCAAACGCCGTTTTGACTGCCCGGCATCAGCCTTTTTTCCGAGCGGCACGCCTCATCGGGCATGCCGCGCCAACCGTCCTTTGCGCACCGGCAAAGGCGGCGGCCCCCTTGCTCCCGGCACTGTTTCGGCTCGCCCCAAGCGCCGTTTCACCATCGGAACTCAGCAACCGCTACGGGGAAAGGTACGGATGGGACCGCCGTCCTCGGTATCTGGCTTAGCCATTTTCAATGCCTAGCAACAACGCCATTTTCTGAACTGCACGCCTCATCGGGCATACCGCGCCAGCCGCCTCCTGAGCACCGGCAAAGACCGCGGCCCCCTTGCTCCCCGCGCCGCCCCGGATCGCACCAAGCGCCGTTTCACCATCAGAACCCAGCAACCGCTGCGGGAAAAGGTACCCGGCCAAACCGTGTGGCATCGGACCCTCTGCCGCGCATCCTGCGCACGCGGTGGACAGCCATAATCGCAGCAGGCTTACTAGTCGCCAAAGGAACCGAATTCATACCCCAAACGAGCGCAAACCTCGCGTAGCAACGCCGGTTGAATTTGCGGATAAGTCCATAGCCGGGGTGGTTCGTGACAAAGCATCACCTGCTCCATCTCATGATGGAGGGCGCTCTCAAAGGCTTCCACCTCGGCAAAGAAGAGCATGCCGAAGGTTTCCTGGCCGCTGAGATTAACCCGGTTTTTCCCGGTAACGCCATAGACGCAGACTGGCTTAAGAGAAAAGCTGCACGCGCCGGTTTCCTCGCACAGCTCCCGCTCGGCAGCTTGGAGAATGGATTCCCCCGCCTCGCGGTGTCCCCCCGGCAGCTCCATCGTCTCCCGGTCCCGATGGCGGCAAAAGACCCACTACCCCGCCGACCGGGCGGCAATGACGGCAAAACGCAAGAGGCTGTCGTCCACTTCCCCTTCCTCCAAAAACCGTACGGTCATTTCATCCGAGCCATCCGCCGTAGGGACGTCCGGCCCCAACGGATGCGCTGGCGCGGACGCCCCGGCCGCCGTCCCCTCACGCTCACGGGCGGAAAGAACGCCCCCCGCTTTTTGCTGCTGTGCATATTCCATGGCGTACTCCCTACAGGGCAAAGGACTGCTCCAAGCCGCCCTCGCTCCAGAAAAAGGACGCGCCCGGCGTCTGCTCACGCTGATATTCTTTCCAATTGGCCCGCGAGCTAGTCACGGCCGGGAAGGGGCCGAACCGGACCCGGACCTTTTCCAGCCCGCCGCTCTCGGTTACCTTCAGCAGGCAGGAACGCTCCCACCGCTCGTGCCGGTAGATCAGGCTGATGCGGCGGACAACCCCCTTGTCATCGACGACCGGGATATCTTTCAGCTCCATGCCGTCCCACCGCCAGGGAAGGCGGGGCTTGACGACCAGGGTATCCCCCTCGACCGAAAGGCCGGCCACCATGGCCAGCGTCTTGAGGGTCTCGCAGGCCTGCACCAGGTTGCCCTCGTCGCCGGGATTGTCGGCGACCATGCGCTCGAGGTCCTCCCTCTTGCCAAAGGTATGATCCAGCGCCTGGTCATAATTGGCATATTCAAAGCACTCGTGGAGGATGTAGGGGTTCATCTCGAAGGTCATCGGCTCGATGACGTCCCCATCGTAGGCCAGCCGGGCGATGCCCTCCAGGCATTTGCCGTAGGTGTTGACGTCGTCCATCATCAGGGCGGCCTGGGTAAAGTAATTCTGGCCATAGCCGCACATGGTGTCGTCGTGCCGCCCGCCCGCACCGGTCCAGCAGGTGTTGCTCACAAAACCGTATTTGCGGAAATAAAGGCCCTTGGCCATCTCATGGCGCAGGTATTCGTACGAGGCGGCGTGCACCTTTTTGGCGTCGTCCTCCTCCAAAGCGTTGATCCCGGCGTCAAAGTTTTGGATGAAAGGCGCCTGGCGGGTCCAGTGGTGGATGGCGAAGCGGGCGCCAAAGTTGGCCTCTTCATAGCAGGCGCCATCCGGCTTGAGGCCGTTGAGCCATACCCCGGCCGGCACGTTGGTGCGCCCCTCCTCCCCGCGTGAGACGAGGGCGGACAGAATCCCGTCCATCAGCCGGAAGGAGAGGTTGTGCAGCCGCTCGGCCTCCTCGGGCAAACCGCAATCCAGAGCCATGTCGGCAAAATTGCGCATAGCCACCACCGCGCCGTAGTTGGGGTAAATGGCATAGACCTCCCCGTCGCCGCAGGGATTGCCGGCCAGCTCGCTCTGGCAGGGGATCAAATCCCCCACCGGGCAAGCGTCCATGCATCGCTCCATCCAGTCAAACACCTCGCGGCAGGAATCTACGTACCGCGCCCCCAGTTCCTTATCCCTGCCGCTGGCGCGCCAGGTCTCGGCGATGCCATTCAGGATATGGGTGTTGCCGTCGAGCTCATAATCCTCCTGGATGGGCCGGTCGATCAGGCGGCCCCAGTGGTCGCCGAAATTTTTATGCGAAAGGAAGTACTCGACCACCGACTTTGCCTCGTCGACAAAGCCATAGCGGGCCAGCTCCTGCGCCCCGCGGCCCGCGTCTCGCGCCCAGACCTGGTCGTAATAGCAGGTGCCCTCGTGGGGCAGGGTGGAGGTGTGGAGAAAGCCCTTGGGATAATCACCGCTTCCGTCGTCCACCTTTGCCAGCAGATCGGCGAGGTTTTCGGCAAAAACCGCGCCCATTTCCTTTGCAAATTCATTGCCCAAAAAACGCATTCGGGGGGTTGGGTTCATACAATCTCCTCCTATGGTGTTTTTGCATTCTCTCTCGTGCGTCCGGACGGCATACCGCCGCATTCAGCCTGTCGATCCGCCGGATGAAAGCGGGCGCGCCCGGAAAATCTTCTGGCGTCAGTATATCACATTTTTCAGGATTCGGGTGTAAAAATACAAAATATATGTTAAAATGTTAAAATCACGCTTTGGCGTCTGCCAACAAGACGCTTTTCAGGAGGAATCTGGATTGATCCGCATCGGCAAGCTCTGCATCGACCGCCCCGCCGCCCTCGCCCCCATGGCGGGGGTAGCCGACCGCGCCATGCGGGAGCTATGTATGGAATACGGCGCGGCCTTTGCGGTGGGGGAGCTGGCCTCGGCCCGGGGCATCTGCCTGTCGGACAAAAAATCCACCGAGCTGCTCTTTGTCTCTCCAAAAGAGCGGCCGATGGGCGTTCAGCTGTTTGGCGGCGAGCCTGGGATTATGGCCGAGGCGGCCAGACGGGCGATGGAGTTCTCCCCCGATTTTATCGATATCAATATGGGCTGCCCCGCCCCCAAAGTGGCGGGCAACGGCGGGGGCAGCGCTTTGATGAAAGACCCCCTCCTCGCCGCCGATATTGTGCGGGCCGTATCCAAGGCCGTGCCGGCGCCGGTTACCTTCAAGATCCGCACCGGGTGGGACGAGGAGCATCTCAACGCCGTCGAGCTTGCCCTGCGGTGCGAGGATGCGGGCGCTGTGATGTGCACGGTGCACGGGCGCACCCGCGAGCAGCGGTATGCCCCGCCGGTCAATCTGGAAATGATCGCCCGGGTCAAAGAGGCCCTCTCCATCCCGGTCGTCGGCAACGGCGACGTCGCCACCCCGCAGGCGGCGGCCGACATGCTGCGGCTGACCGGCTGCGATATGGTGATGGTCGGCCGTGCGGCCGCCGGCGCGCCCTGGATCTTTTCCCAAATCAACGCCTACCTGGCGTCCGGTCAGTTTCTGCCCGACCCTCCTCTCGAGGAGCGCATGCGGGTGCTTCGCCGTCAGGTTTCCCTGATGGCCGCCTATAAGGGGGAAACCATCGCCATGCTCCAGGCGCGCAAGCAGGCCTCCTTCTATATGCGGGGTATCCGGGGGGCGGCCAGGCTGCGTACTCTTTGCGGCTCTTTGCGCACCCTCGCCGACCTCGACAGCCTGATCGAGCAGGTTCTCGCCGGCGCGGACGGCGTGTGAATCGTCCGCACAGCAAAACCGAAACGGCTCCGGCGGCCGTTCCTGCCCCGAAGCCGTTCCATTCTGTCCGATCAAACCACGTAGCGTTTTCACGCCTTGTCCTGTGCGCGTCAGGGGTTGTATACGTCGCGGCATCCATTTCGCCTGAAGCCGTTCCATTCTGTCCGATCGAACCGTGCAGCGTTTTTTATTTTTTGTCCTGCGTGCAGCAAGGATTGTATACGTCGTGTATCCATTCCGCCTGAACCTGAAGCCATTCCATTTTACCCGTTCGGACCGCGCAGCGCTTTTACTCTTTGTCCTGCGCGCAGCAGGGATTGTATGCGTCGCAGCATCCATTCCGGCGGTTGAGCCAGGCGGTGGAGACGTCCATGGCCGAACGGGCAGCGTTGGTACAATCCAGGGCGTTGAGCATGACAAAATCATGAATGATGCCGCCAAAGCGCACCGAGGTGACATCGACGCCGGCCAAGCGCAGCTTTTGCGCGTAGGCCTCCCCCTCGCTGCGCAGCACATCGGCCTCGCCGGTGATCACCATGGCCGGCGGCAGACCGCGAAGCTGCTCCAGCGACGCGCGCAGGGGGGATGCGGTGATCTCCATCCTCCGGCGCGGTGAGGGGCAGTATTGATTCCAAAACCACATCATCCCCGCGCGGTAGAGGTAGTACCCATTGGCAAACGCGAGATAGGACGGGGTGTTGAAGTCGCAATTGGTCACGGGATAATAAAGAAGCTGCTGACGGATGCAGGGGCCGCCGCGGGCCTTGGCCAACAGGGTCATGACCGTCGCCATGTTGCCCCCCGCGCTGTCGCCGGCAACGGTGAGATTCTCCAGGCAGCAGGGCCATCCCACCTGGTCAAGCAGGCCGGGCAGCATACACAGCACCCGGTAGCACTGCTCGACCGCCACCGGATAGCGCGCCTCGGGGGAACGGCTGTACTCGGGAAAAACGACAATGGAATTGGTGCGGCAGGCCAGCTCCCGCACCAGCTTATCGTGGGTGTGCAGGCTGCCAAAAGCCCAGCCCGCCCCGTGGATGTAAAAAATCACATTGGGCGTGCCGGTGCAGCATTCCGGCTTAATAAAGTGGACGTGGATACAGCCCCAGCTTCCGGTGTCGACCTGCAGGGTGCTGACGGCCACATTCGGTTTCCAAACGGGGGAATTCTGGGCCTTTTCCAGCGCCTGGCGCCCCTGGGCAACGGGCATCTGAAAAATCAGGGGCGGCGCAGAGCTTTCCCTGGATACCGCCAGCGCGGCTGGCTCCAAAGGGATTTTGGTTTTCATATACGCATTCTCCTTTGATGGTGATGGGACGGCGGGGACGTCCTACAACATCAGAATATGCGAGGAATCCGGTATGGGGGACAAGCGACGCTTTTCCCCATGCGATTGGAAAGGTTTGCTAAATGCAATTTTTTCGCTGGCACGCAGCGTAAAAATGTGGTATAATGGGCACAGGCGATGATAATATTCGGATGGAAAGCAGCCTGCGGCCATGTGCCATGGATACCACTTACGCCTCACGTTCATGGTATCGTCATGGGCGTCATCCCGCTTTGATGGCCGCACGGGTCGATCCCCCCTGTGCCGGGGTATCGTGAGACGCCATGTGGCCATGGTATCGCATAATCCAGATGAATCCTCGCCTGCCCGCAACGGCGGCGCGTTGAACGGCTCTCCTGCGCCGTGACCGCTGCGGCATTCTTGGAAAAGCAGGGACAGCAATGATTGAAATCAACGACACCATACTTTACGGCACCGAAGGGGTCTGCACCGTGCTGGACATCGTCGAGCGGGATTTTGGTGGGAAATCCATCCCCTACTACGTGCTCCAGCCGGTCTACAACAACCGCTCCACGATCTATGTGCCGGTGCACAATGAGGCGCTGACAGCAAAAATGCGCCGGGTGCTGTCGAAGGAGGAGATTTACCAGATCATCCAGGCCATGCCGGGGGAAAGCTCGATATGGATCGAGGATGAGCCCGAACGAAAGGAAAGATACAAACAGATTTTGCAGCGGGGCGACCGCATCGAGTTAGTGCGCATGATCAAGGCTTTGCACCAGCATCAGCTCGACCAGCGGGCGAAGGGGAAGCATCTGCACACCGCCGACGAGCACTTTTTTAAGGAAGCGGAAAAGCTTCTCTATGATGAGTTTGCGTTGGTGCTTGACATCCAGCCCGATCAGGTGCTGCCCTTTATTTTGCAGCAGCTCGACGTGGACGAAGCGTCCCCCAAAGACAGCGCGGCCGCGTCTTTGGCCCGATAAAAAGCGCTGCCCCAGATCGGGGCGGCGCTTTGGTTCCATCCGGTCAAGGCTCCATGCAAGAGGGCAGGCACAGAATCTGGAAGGGCCGGTGACCGGCCGGGCCCATCCAAAGGCGGGAATCCATACCATACCATGGCATTCCATCCCCTGCGGCCCGTAAAAGAATGTCATCCGGTAAAGGCAACCGGCGTGAGGGGTTACCGTTGGCTTTTGCGGACGCTTTTTTGGTAATACCTAGATCTTAGGGATCGCCTAAAGCTCAAACTGTTTTCCCTTCCCCGGTACACTCGGAACGTGCTGAAGCAAACAAAACCGAAGCCCCGTTGCGTACGATACGCAACGGGGCTTTTTCTTCTATTTCGCCGTCTATTCCCTCTTGACCGATACGGCTGGGACGGCAGGGGCACTTTTCATCCAAGACTCCGGCGGGCTTACCGCCCGCACCGCCAGCCATTCGCCGGCCTTAACTGCGTTCGCGGCGCACGGTGGGCGAGAGCGTCACAGACGGCCTCCATCGGCTTGTAATTCCACCGGGAAACGATCGATCAGGTCGACCGAGTGCTGTAGGATCAGCAAAGCGTCGGCCGCGTCGACCGCGCCGGTGCCATTGACGTCGCCGCACAGGAATTCATCGGGCGTCAGGTTCATCAGCCCCACCGAATGCTGTAAGGCCATCAGGGCGTCGGCCGCTGTGATCGCCTGATCGGCGTTGATATCGCCATACGTTACCGCCGTAGAGGAGGCCGGCTCGAGTGCGTACAGCCCGTCGAGAAGTTGATTGAGCACAAGCTGGATTTCCTGGGCCGTCGCCCCCGTCTTCTCGAGGAGCTCCTCTGCCTGACTGATGGCGGCGGAAAGGCCCTCATATGACAGCGGGGTGTAATCCTCCGCGGGGAGCGCCTTAACCTCAGCGACCACCGAAGCCAGGACAGCCTCGTCGGGCGATTCATTGAATACCACCTCGCTGACCTTCAGCCAGGCGGGCGTGGAGGAGGTAAGGAGGATCCTAGCATACCGGGCCAGCACCGGCTGGAAGGTCACCAGCTGGTCGAGGCCGCTGTCCAGGCTGCCGACGGTCGTCCAGTTGACCCCGTCGGCCGAAACCTGCACGTCGGCGCCCTGCAGCAGGTCCGAGCCGTCGGGAGCGGCGTAATAACGAAGGCTGAACAGCGGGGTGAGCTGTTTCATGGTAAACAGAATGAATTCGCCCTGCTTCTGCTCGGGCTGGGTCCAGGCGAAGGTGCCGATTTCCCCGTCCAGCATGTTCTCCAGCCGGTAATCACCGTAAACCTCCCGGTCGGAGGAAACGGTGCACAGCACCCGCTCCAGCGCCGCCCTCGAGCGGAGGATGCGGTCCACGGCGTTGTCTACCGCAGCCTGATCGGAGGTCAGGTTGAGCAAAACGCAGACCCCATACCGGTAATTGGCAAGGTAGCTTTGATAGGTGCTGTCGGAGTAAAGCTCCTGGGCCGCGGGGCTGCACAAAAGGCCCTTTAGCTCGGCGGTATCGGGCCACTCTGGGGCCCGCACGCCCGCCTGCACGTCCGCAAGCTGCCGGTTGAGCGCCTGGCTTGCCAGAGCCACGGTAGACAGGTCGCTGTGTGACAAAAGCCCCTCAAAGCAGGAAACCATATCGGACAAGGCCGCGGCCGTCGCGCTGTCGGCCGGGCCGGTCAGGCCGTCGAGCGCGCGTTTGACGTCGCTGAGGGTTTGCTGCGCCGGGCCCAGGGCAGCCCCGTACACCTGAAGCTCGGAAAAGTTGCCGCTGAAAAACCGGCCGTCCTCGTTTTCAAACATTTTGACCTGCTGATAGCGGACATAGCGCGCCTGCTGCGCCGACGCCAAGACAATGCGGTCGACGCCGGGGGATTTTTCCACGCAGTTTAAATCCTCGTGCACCATATTCCAGCTTTGGCCGTCGGCCGACACATATACCTGGTACTGGGCGGGATGCTCGACAAAATGGATCTGAAGCTCATTGATAAAGTAAACATCCTGCAAATCCACCGTCAGCCAGGCATCGTCCTGATAATGGAAGGACACACGGGTGGTGGTGTCGCCGTCCACCGCCATATCGCCCGTCCACCGGCCGTCGTCCACCTCCAGCCCCGAAACCTCGACCGGCTTGTTCAAGGCGAGGTTGGCGTATTCAAAGGCGTCCAGGCCCATGAGCGCATCCATCGAGGCGCTGCCGCAGCGAAGCTCGAGATTGTCCAACCGGCCTTTTACGCCCCGGCCAATCTCCTCGGTGGGCAGCACGAAGGTGGAGGAGGACTGCCGGAAAGCGCTCATATGGTAGTATACCCCGCTGGCGCAGGGCACCCCGCCGACCGACAGCGTCGCGTCGGACGAGGTGCAGGACAACGCGATGCTGTGCCACATGCCGGGGTAGAGGTCGTAATCGAACACATAGGCGTATCCTTTTCGCTCGTAACCAATCTTGCCCGTCCCCTGGTAGTTGAGGTACATGGTTCCATCCCGTCCATGGAACAGCACCGAATCGGCCGGGGGATTTTCCTCCACATACAGGTCAAACCGGGCGGTATAGGGGTATCCCAGGGAATCGAACGGCAGACTGAGATAGCCCTGCCCATCCAGCCGAAGGGCGCGGCCGCCGTCGTTTTCCACCAGTTCCAGGCCGTGCAGAAGGGCGTCGTAGCCGTTGGGACCCGTATCCCGCACGACCTCTCCCTCGACCGATTCAAAATCGTAACGCGCTACGCACTCTCCCTCGCTGGGTACAAACCGCGCCGGGTTGGCCCCCGGGGCATAGTCGTCCACCCGGTCGATGCGCTCGAGGAATTCTTCCCCCGTCTGCCCTTCCCGTTTCTCCCCGCACCAGTTCTTTTCGCTCAGGATCATGATCTGGGTATACAGGCGGTCAAAATAATCGAACTCGGACATGCCGGTTTTGTAATCGTACCACAGGGCCGACTCGCTTCCCATCATCTGGGGATGAGCGGCGGGCAGGGTGAAACCGCCGTCGAACATATTGGCCTCCCAGGTGTCATACATCCAGGCGATATCGAGATAGTCCCGGAAGGTGCCCGCCCCGGGAACAATATAAAGCAGCGGGTAGACGTTGTTGATGCAGCCGTAGCCGTCCTCCACCATCTGGGTGAAGTCGGCGTAATTGACCCCCCAGAAATGGGCGGTCGCGTCGGTGTTGACCGGCGTGTCCCCCACAAAGCCGTTGCCGCCCAGCGAGGCCCAAAAGCGGGTCTCGTACCCCTTGCCGTTGACATAGGTAATCAGCTCATCCATATAGGCCCGCACAAGCTCGGAATAGGCGGTATCGTACTCGTCGGTGCCGATGTGAAATTTGGTGCTCTGGACGACCGGGTCCTCCCCATCGAGGAATTCGTCAAACAGGGATTGGATAAAGGGGATGGCGTCCTCCTTGGATAAATCAATATGGAAGCCGTCGAGGCTGAGATCGGGGCGCGCCAGCTTGACAAAGCCGGAATGGGCGGGGGTGTCGATTTCGGTGACCACCTCAATGCCATAGCGCAGCGCATCCTTCTGGTACGCGCGGTAATCCTCCTGGGAATACACCTCGTCGGCGCTCAGCCCCGCGTTGATCTGCGGATAGCGCTTGCTCTCCACCCGGAAGGAAATGTCGCTTTCCCCGCCGTTGTCGTTGATGTGCAGCCGGATCTCGTTGAGCTTGAAATACGCCATGTACCGGGTGATCTCCCCAAGGTAATCCAGCGGCATGTAAAAGCGGGCGACGTCCAGCATACAGGCGCGCACCTCGTATTGCGGGTAATCGCGGATCAGCCCCTTGGGCAGGCTGGCGTGGGCGCTGTCCTGATACAATATCTGGGTGAGGGTGACGCCGGCGTAAAGCGCTCCTTTCGGCTGGTAGGCGCGCACGGTCACCCGATCGGCGATCTCGATCGCATATCCCTCCTCCCCCAGCTCGGGGAGGTCGTCAAGGCAAAGCACCAGGTCGCCGGCATTCGCCTGGCCGGTCACGATGGGAAGGTCGCGCCCCAGCATCTGCTGAAAATAAAAACGAATCTGCTCGGCGGTTTCATGCAGCGCCGCATCCTCCACCACGATACGGCTGCTGCCGGTAAGGGAAAAGCTCCCGCTATGGCCCTTCCACTCCCGGATGCCCGGCACGACCGAAGGGCGGGCATTGTCCGAAGGCGACGCGGTATACCTCCCCGGGACGGTAACCGATACCTCCTTGAAATGGTCGACGGCAAAGTCCTCCGGATCATCCTTGCAGACGACCCGGTACATCACCGAGACGGTCATGTCCTCCAGCGGAGGATAAACCGTACCGTCGAGGCCAATCACCGCTTGGTTGGAGCTGCCGTACAGCTCGACGGTATAGTTGGTGTTGGGAACCTCGGGCAGCACCAGCCGTCCGCCGTCCTCCGACAGGGTGGGCGCGGTACCGGCAATGGATGCAAGCAACTCGCTGACATCGGCCCCATCGGCCGCCGATGCGGTATGAGCATTGGTAAAAGCGATCATAATAACCCCCATGAGCAGCGCGACAATCTTTCGATGCATCTCGGCACACTCCCTTTGCGCATTGGGCGCCAGTATTTTGATTTATTTGTATTTATTATATAACTTTTCCATACAATATGCCAGCATGATTGTTGCCCATTTTTGATAATATTTTGCTGTTGCCGTATTATCTGCTTGGCAAGTCTTTGCTCCATACGGCCTCATCGGCCAAAAGCTACCGCCCGTGCAGCATGCGGCCGGCAAGGATATCTTTTTTCGAGCTTTTATCATAAAACCGCAGGCATCCCATTCCATATCGGTAAAAGGCGGCTGTACATCGATGCCGATTCGATCATCCAAACGGGCTGGACGTATATTCGTCTAAACCATGGGGATGCTAATCACAGCGTCCCTGGCTTTGCCGCTGCCCTAGTGAAAATGTAATTTTTGGAATTTGTATAAACGTCCAGCACAAGGCCAAACTAGCTGTGAAGGAGTGAGTTTCATGTTAGACCGCATCGCTTTGATTTTAGTCATTATCGGCGCCCTCAACTGGGGGAGCATCGGTTTGTTCCAATTCGACATTGTGGGCTGGCTGTTTGGCGGACAAGGCGCGACGATCAGCCGCATCGTGTTTACCCTCGTGGCCCTGGCCGGTATTTGGTGCATTTCGCTGCTCTTCCGCGAGCGGGACGAGATTGCTGAAAACAACGATCAATAAACAGATAAACAAAAAAAGCTCTCCAGCCGGGGAGCTTTTTTTGCATGGGAAAAGGAAATTCACAGTTCCTGGCCGGGCCGTTCGGGCTTGCATTTTGAACGAAAAGCTGCCATAATAGAGTTGCTTATCACGCTTGGCGCGTGTACGGTGAAAAAAGGCGGAAGGGCCATGGTCCAACTCGCCATTGGCAGATAATAAAGTAGTTTGCAATGCCTGCCGCATGTCCAGACATTTCGTTTTAGCAATTTTTGGGCACGGGGAATATGGGGCAAGCCGTTCTCTGTCTGAGCGCTCGCGGATTCGGCTGCCCCCTTTGCGCACGACCGAGGAATAACACGAACCGAGGAGCAAGCAACATGTTTGGAAGAAAAAGCGCCTGCACGCGCACACCGGAATATCTTATC
Organism: uncultured Eubacteriales bacterium; assembly: GCA_965145485.1. Taxonomy (GTDB): domain Bacteria; phylum Bacillota; class Clostridia; order Oscillospirales; family Acutalibacteraceae; genus CABQCM01. The sequence continues at coordinate 44,191 of CBCTCU010000011.1, forward strand.
GTTGGGCTGGGCAACCCGGGCCGCGAGTATGAGTTTACGCGGCACAACGCCGGCTTTCTTTTTATCGACGCGCTGGCCCAAAAGATGGGGCTTGAGGTCAGACGCCTAAAATTTCAATCGCTGTGCGCCGACGGCGAACTGTCAGGCCATCGATGCCTGCTGCTCAAGCCGCAGACCTTTATGAATCATTCCGGCCAGGCGGTGCGCGACGCCGCCGCCTTTTATAAAATCCCGCCTGAGCGGATTCTGGTGGTTTACGACGACATCTCCCTTGAGCCGGGTATCCTGCGCATCCGGCGCAAGGGAAGCGACGGGGGGCATAACGGCGTCAAGTCCATCTTGTACCATGTGGAAAGCGACCAGTTCCCCCGCATCAAGCTGGGGGTCGGGAAAAAGCCCCATCCCGATTACGACCTGGCCGCCTGGGTGTTGTCCTCCCTTTCCGAAAAGGAGCGCGAGCTGCTCGACGCTGCGGTCAACCATGCCTGCGACGCGGCGGGGCTGATTGTGGATGGAAAGATCGACCAGGCCATGAATTTGTACAGCAGGTAATGTAACTGCATCGGCTTTGAAAGGCCATGCGGCCCCAAATTTCAAAAATTCTGAAAGCAATACGGTAGTACGTCCACCAGGACGCGCTTACCGTATTGCTGTTTTTTTATTCCATACAATATTTTTTGTACCACGCGGGCAAGCACAAAAAGCATCACAACCGTCGCCAAAAGGAAGCATATAGCAAAAGGGAAAACAATGGGGCGTGGCCGGCAGGGCGGTTGATCCGTTCAAGGGCCGTCGGGCGTGGAAGGCAAGGACCGTGTACGGTTACCGCTGGAAAGGGAAAGCGATTGCGGGCCCTTTTAGCCCCGGCGCAAATCACCCGTTTACCGGTGGCTTTGAGGGCTTACAGCCGTCAGGTCCAGCCCGCCGGTTTGAAACCCCTGACGCACCGGATTTCGTGGCTACAGCCGGCTTTGCGGCCCGCCTGAGGCCGCATCGCCCGTGCACAAACCGGCTGCTCGACGCACGAGCGGCCCACACGCATTATCCGCGCGCTACGCCGCCCGATACGGATCGAGCCAGGAGCCCGGGCCAGCGAGCACACCAGCGAGCGCGGACATCCCGCCCCATGCCCCGGGATGCCGTCCCGTCCGCCAGCGGCCCGCCTGAGGCCGCATCGCCCGTGCACAAACCGGCTGCTCGACGCACGAATGCCCCACACGCATCGGCCGCGCGTTACGTTGCCCGGCATAGATCGAGCCAGGAGCCCGGGCCAGCGAGCACACCAGCGAGTACGGACATCCCGCCCCAAGCACCGGAATGCCGTCCTATCCTCCGTCGGCGCGCCATGGAGCGCATCCTGCCCAAAAATACGTGGGCAAATTTGGAAGATATGGACATTGAAAGTCCCATGCCGGCCAGTATAATGATTACAACGAAGGGAATACCGGACGGCCCCTCTGGCTTATGATACAGTGTGGGCGCAAGCGGCATCCCCTGTCGAAAACGCCATGAGAAAGGAAGGGATCGACACGTGAGAACCTTTACCCTCAACAATACGACCCTGTGCTTTGACGAGAACAACGGAATACTGCGCGGTATCGAGTATGCCGGCCGGCAGTTTATCACCGGAGGGGGCGGCCCCCTCGACATTGCATTGCCGACCGAAAACCTGCGCTACGAGCTCATGCGGGTATCCCCCGGCGGGATCGGCTCGGCTGCGCCCGACTTCAGCCTCAATGGCCGGGTGCTGACCGTACGCTACCCCGAGCTTGGAAAGATGTTTGAGGTGCCCGACCTGCCCGAACTGAGAGGCGGGGTGGAGGCGATCGTTACCTACACCGCCCTGCCCGACGGGCGTTCGATCTCCATGCAGTGCCGGGTGGAAAACCATTGCGATACCCCGGTGCGGCAGGTGGTATTTCCCGACTTTGTCGGCCTGGACCCGGTGGATTCCAAAGAAGCTACCCGCCTGACCACCCTGGGACTGGTGGACCATCCCTTTATCGAGCTGGCCGACACCCCCGAGACCCGTATGACCTTTTTTGCTCAGCAGCCCTCGGTCGCCGGTAAAATCTATCACGGCGGCGGGTATTTCGGCGGTGCGGACAACATGATCGGCCGGTATTACGACTACGGCTCCCTTTCGGGCGGCTTTTCGGTTTTCTGCAAATGGTGGGGCTGGGGCCCGGACAACATGCAGGCCATGGGCACGGGCGAGCAGCTGCTCGCCCGGCTAAACCAGGAAACCGGCCGGCTGCGCCTCGGCTCGCTGCATTACGTCACGGTGAGCAAGGGGGAGAGCTACGATACGGCCGAATACATCCTGACCCCGCATGAGGGCGGCTGGGTCAACGGCATCGGGCCGTACAAGGCGTTTGTCGACGCCAACAAAAAGAAAACCCACGAAATGCCCGAGCATATCAAGAAAGACATCGGCTTCCGCACCGTCTGGGTCAAGGAGCAATACCCGGCCGACCCCAACTCGATCTCTTATGTTTATGACGACCTGCCGGCCGTCGGGCAGGATATGCTCGACCACGGCCTGCATGAGCTGAGCGTCTGGGGGGCGCACGACGACCGCCTGCCCTACGACGAGGATATTTTCTATGAGGAGCTGGGCGGCTTCGACGGCTATCGCAAAAACGTCGCCCGCCTGCGTGAGATGGGGATCAACCTCGCTCCGCTGGTCTCCATTTTCTCGATCTGGAGGCCCATGATGAAGCGCTACGGCTTCGATCCCAACGCGGCGGACGCCGCGGCCGGCTGGGTGCAAAACCGGTGGGCCATCCCCTCGTTCCAAGCCCCTTATCTCAAGACGGCTCAATGCTTTGTAATCAGCCAGGACAACAAGCTCTGGCAGCAGGATGTGCGCGACGCCCTGCGGTTCCTGCGCGATAAGGCGGGCGTCCACTCGATCGGCTGGGATCAGTATCTGGCCGCCCCCTGCGAGGGGGATATCTCCGACCTGCTGGGAGAGTACATCGAGGAGACCAAGGATGCGCATCCCGACATGGCCATCTCGGGCGAATCCACCTTCTACTTCGAGGCCGATATCAACCATCTCGACTACACCTGGGATTGGAACTATCTTGGCAAAATCGGGGACACCCGCGCGTACAACTACGTTGTGCGCACCACCCGGCCCAACGTCAACGTCGACTGCTCCCCCCGCCAGGCAAAGCTCTGCTTTATGGACAATATGTTTATCAACGTCTATCCCTCCAAGCCGGGCGGGGTGAACGGCTCGGCCATGATCGCCGACTATCCTGAATTTTCGTCCACCATCAAGCGGTGCAGCGAGCTGCGGGCCGAGTACCTGGATTTCTTCCTAAACGGCGACATCCTGGGCGACTGCGTGCTGCGGCGCGACTGCCCCACCGCCCGGGTAACCGCCTACCGGTTGGGGGATTCTTACCTGCTCTTCGGATTCCTCAACGAGGACGGGGACAGCCGGCTCAAGCTTGGCCTCGCTCCCTTTACGGGGGAGGGCAATTACTGCGTCGAGCTGCACAGCTTTGAGCAGCCCGAATATGTCAGCTGCCTGACCGTGCCGGGGGACGGCACCCTGCCGCTTTCCGGCGACCGCGATACCCTTTGGTACGCGGTGATCACCAAATGCTGACGCTTCCCTGCCAGCAATGGGTGGGAAGCCATCAACATCCCGCATTCGCCCCCGGCAATCCGCCGGGGGCTGTTCTGTAGGCAAAGGCAAGAGCGATCGTCCCGGGCGGCATGAAAACGAGGCAAGCTAGGCGGCGGGTAAGGGCGGTCATCTACCCCCTCTTTGCCGCAAACAATTTGGCGTGCACCTGCGTGGTTTGGATGCCGGCTATGCGTGCCAACCGGCCGGCCCCCTTCGCAACCGGATACGGCCCCGGCGCCGTCTGACCGCAAACAGCGGCATCCATCCACCACCCAATGGATTGATGCCGCGTTCTTTTTATGGTATAATAGCCGCAAACGGCTATTATACTTTGATTTTGAGCACGGGCCTACGGCCATGTGCATATTATACCATTCGCACTACGTGTTCATGGTATAATAGCCTTAAACGGCTATGATACTTTAATTTTGCGCACGGGCCTACGGCCATGCGCATAAGATACCATTCACACTACGTGTTCATAGTATAAGCCGCAGACGGCTGTGATGCTTTGATTTTGAGTACGAACGTGTAGCCATGTACATAGGATACCATTCACACTCTGCATGCATGATATCTTCATCGCGGGCGGTTACGATACTTTGAACACGGGCCTGCGGTCACGTGCCCATATGATCTATCGCTGTGGCGTGATAGCCGTAAACGGCCTGGCTCCCTTTATCTTCAGCATGGGCCGGTAGCCATATGCTAGGATGCCACTCATGTTTCCTGTTCATGGGGAGACAGCCGCAAAGGATTATGGCCCCTTCGTTCCAATGCAAGCCTGCGACCATGCGCCACGGCTATCGCTCCTGCTTTGCATTGACTGCACATAGCCTCAGAGCTTTACGATGCGTTGATTCAGCACCGGCCTGCGGTTGCGTGCCGCAGATACCGGACGCTTGGCGTTTTGGATACAAGAAAAACTTTCATGGAACGGTATTCCATCGGGGAGGAATGCGCTTTGCCACAAATAGCCGAGATGTTTCAATACGCTTTTTTTACCCGCGCGGTTGTGGCGGGGGGGCTGGTCGCCCTGTGCGCCGCCCTGCTGGGGGTGCCGCTGGTGCTCAAGCGCTACTCCATGATCGGCGACGGGCTGTCCCACGTCGGTTTCGGGGCGCTGTCGGTCGCCCTGGCGATGAATCTCGCGCCGCTGGGCGTCTCCATCCCGGTGGTGGCCGTGGCCGCCTTTTTGCTGCTGCGCCTGAGTGAGAACAGCAAAATCAAGGGGGACGCCGCCATTGCCCTGATCTCGAGTAGCTCGCTGGCCATCGGGGTGATCGTCACCTCCCAGACCACCGGCTTCAACGTCGATGTGTACGGGTATATGTTCGGCTCCATCCTTGCGATGAGCGAGTCGGACCTCTGGCTCTGCCTGCTTTTGTCGGCCGCCGTGCTGGTGCTGTTTGTGGTGTTTTATCACAAGATTTTTCTGGTGACCTTCGATCAGGATTTCGCCATTGCGACCGGCGTGCGCGCCCGGTTTTACAACATGCTGCTGGCCATGTTGACCGCTTTGACCATCGTGCTGGGCATGCGGGTGATGGGGGCGCTGCTCATCTCCTCCCTGATTATTTTCCCGGCGCTGACCTCGATGCGGATATTTCAGAGCTTTCGGGGGGTTATTGTCTGCTCGGCGGTTGTCTCCCTCGTCTGCTTCCTGCTGGGGATGATCGCTTCTTTCGCCTTCTCCACCCCGGCGGGAGCGAGCGTGGTGGCGGTCAACCTGGTGGTATTTGTGCTGTTTTCGCTTGCCGGTGCGGTCATCCGCAGGGGGAAAATTAAGCCGGCTTAAATCGGATCATGCAATACTTCGGCTGCCACGACGCGCTCGCGTTGCGCAATGCTTTTTGTCTGGCGGCCGAAAGTGACCTACACGCCGCCCCATTTTGGATCGCATGGCGGTATATCCCCTATTGTTTCGCCGGGCGCGTCGCCGCGACGATGGCACGCGTGTTAGGTTTGGGATTTCTCTGACTGTTTTGACGCTCGATCCCGCTGGAATCGTTTGGAGGGTACGCCCTCAAAAAAAGCGGCGTAATCTACACCAAACACCTGCTTTAATCCAACAAAGTCGCTCAGAAAGATATTTCTGGTTCCCGCTTCGATCATGGTGTAGGAGCCGCGGCATATGGTCGAACCCAGTAACTGCAACCGCGCTACCGTCTGCTCCTGTGTCAGCCCGCGGGACAAGCGGATTTTGCGTATATTTTGTCCAAACAGCGGATGATTGAGTAATTTCACCATATTATCACCAACCTGTCATGCTGCATTCTCGGCCTAGCCCAGATGATGTTTGTATGGAACACATGCATTATAGTGAGTGTAATGGATGAGTCAATGATTGTCAATACTTTCCTGCAAAAACCTCCCGGTTCCAAAGAACCGGGAGGCTTTTTACAATGAATGCTAAAATTTTCTTCCATTGTGTGCATACCTAGTGACCAACCAGCCCGATATTTCCGCTATCATGGTGTTGCAGGGAAGGCAACCCCAAATTACATGGATTAAAGGAGGAAAAAGCAGATGAATGAAGAAACCGCCGCGGTGCAACCCAGAAATCCCAGCCAGCAGGCCCTTTACGACCTTATTTTGTGGGCGAGGGACCATCCGAAAGAATGGTTTTGCGCCTGCCATCCGGACAGTTACGGCTCAGACCTGGAATTTTTCGCAAAAATGATAGAAAGCCTCTACCGCGCCGGGCTGTATACCGTCGTGCTCCTCGTGCTCTATTCCAACCGTCCCATGCCCGAGGTCGACTGGGTGCTCAACAAAACCGTCAACGAGTGCCTGCTGGACATACCGATGCAGCGCCTGATCGACCGGTTGATGCAAAACATCCGCACCGTACAAAGGCTTCCCCCCAGCGAAATATGACGCAGCGGGTCTGGCCATCCCCCTGCGTCTTACCCCGGGGACGTCCCCTTTTTCCCGCAAGGAAACGGTTCGTTTTGGGGGCAGGCTCGCGCGGCTGCGCCGTGTGGCGGCCTCTTTCCCGGCGGGCGCGGCTCAAAAATCGATTTGGTACAGCCGGAAGATGACCATTTCGTCCTTAGGCATCCACCGCTCTTTATAGGAGTACCGGTAGGTCATGCCCAGCTTTTGCATCACCCGGCCGCTGGCGGGGTTGCGCACGTCATGGGTGGCGGTCACGTGGTCAAAGCCGCTCTCCCGCAGCCGCTGTAACACCGCCCGGCCGGCCTCGGTCATAACGCCCCGGCCCCAATATTCCCTGCACAGGCCGTAGCCCAGATCGCCGCAGCGCGACCGCAGGTCCATAGCGCAGAGGGAGACATAGCCGACCACCCGCCTGTCCGAGCGGGATTCGATCGCATAGCGGTAGGCCGATTCTTTCGCGTACTCACAAAAGATTTCACCAAACAGAAATTCCCGTGCCTCATCCAACGAACGCAGCGGAAACCAGGGCAGGAAGCGGTTGACCTCCCGGTCGCTGTAGATGCGATAAATATCCTCAATATCCGGTTCGGCAAACCGCCGCAAAATCAGCCGCGGCGTCTCAAGTACCGGGGTGTTTTCCAGTCTCATTGCGATTCCTTTCCCTCGCAGTCACCGCCGTTTTGCTCCATCAGCCGGCGCAGATACTCCCGGTCGTGGTCGTCGAGGGGGGCCTTTTCCAGCATATCCGGCCGCTTGCGCAGGGTGCGCTCGAGCATCTGCTCGCGCCGCCAGCGCTCAATGTTGGCATGATGGCCGCTGAGCAGCACCTCGGGCACCTCGCGGCCACGAAAGACCCGCGGGCGGGAATACTGCGGGTACTCCAACAGGCCGCTGTAGTGGCTCTCTTTGGTAAAGCACTCCTCGTCGGACAGCACACCGGGGGTCAGCCGGGCGACCGCGTCGGCCACCATCAGGGCGGGGAGCTCCCCGCCGGTGAGCACAAAATCGCCGATGGAGATCTCTTCATCCACAATCTCCTCGATCACCCGCTCGTCGATCCCCTCGTAATGCCCGCAGAGAAGGGCGAGGTTGGGCAAAGCGGCAAGCTCCACCGCTTTTTTCTGATCGAACACCCGCCCCTGGGGCGAAAGGTAGACCAGGTAGGGGCGTTCGCCCACCATGCTGCAAACGGCGGCAAAGCAGTCGACAATGGGCTGCGCCTGCATAATCATCCCCATCCCGCCGCCAAAGGGGGCGTCGTCGACCTGCTTCTGCTTGTTTTCGGTGTAGTCGCGGATGTTATGGCAATGCGCCTCGAGCACTCCCTTGGCCTGCGCCCGGCCGAGGATACTCTCCCCCATCACCCGCTCGCACATCTCGGGGAAGAGGGTTAAGATATCAATCCGCATCAAAAATCCCCTCCAGCGGGCGCAGCTCGACCCGCCCCAGCTCGACATCCACCGAGACCACCACCTCGGGGATGACCGGCACGAGATAATCCCGCCCCTGCGCGCTGACCTGCCAGACGTCGTTGGCCCCGGTGGCGATGACGTCGGTCAGCTCGCCGTAGCGCGCGCCGGTATCGGCGTCGACCACCTCGCAGCCGATCAGATCCTGCACAAAGTGCCGCCCCTCCTCCAGCTGTACGTCGCGGCGGTCAAAATACAGCACCTTGCCCCGCAGCCTCTCGGCCGCCTCGATGGAGTCGACCCCCTCGGCGGTGAGCAGCACGATATTTTTATGCACCCGCGCGCCGCGCACTTTGAGGCTGGTCTGCCCCTTGTCGTCGAGATAAAAGGTGGAAAAGCGGGTGAGAAAAGCGGGGGAATCACTCCAGGGCTGTACCCGCATTTCCCCCCGCAGGCCATGGGTGCCGACGATCTCGCCGGTGTCGATATACCGTTTGATCATAACGACCATTCCTTATATTTTAATGAAATCGGCTGAAAACCTGGGGCTGCACGCGGCCACCGTCAGCGAAAACGGTGCGCGAGCAAAACGCGCCGCTCAATCGCAAGCCCCGTCAGCGGCGAGCTGCTGCCGGATCCAGTCCCGATAGCCGGACATTTCCGCCTGCCCGGGCGAAACCGACAGGACAAAATTGACCCTGCCCAGCAGCCGCTGCAAATACCGCTCGGGGGAATCGGCGCTGTCGATCCTTTGCAGGTGGGATTTCACCCCGTATTTGCGGCAATAGTATATTTCCTGCCGCAGCGTTTTGCGGTATTCCCCGGCGGTATTTTCTTTGCAGTTGACCACGATGCCGGTCACGGTCTGCCGGTGGTGGGCATCCACCACTTTGGTCTTCGCCCCGTTTAACCGCAGCCCGTACCGCGCCAGCTCCCGCCGCACCAGGCCGGTGACCTCCCCCGCGTCAAACTCACCGGAAAAGGTCATATCGTCGCAATAGCGGGTGTAAGCGATTCCCCGCCCGGCGCACCACGCGCCCACGGTGTTGTCAAAATCCCGCAAAATGATATTGGAGATGGCGGGCGAGGTGGGCGCCCCCTGAGGCAGCGCGTCCCGGTAATAGCAGAGCATGGTCAGCAGGACGCGGTTTTGCTCGGAATATATCCCGGCTGGAAAGACCAGCTCCTTGACGGTGGAATACCGGATGGAATCAAAAAAATGCCGGATATCCAGCTTTAAAATCTGCGCTTTTCCCACATGCACGCGCGCGTTTTTGACAACGCCGCCCCCAAACCGGTAAGCGGTGGCGTAGGGGGACACTTCCTGCCCGGAGAGCAGCACCCGGAGAATTTTCCGCTGGATGCTTTTGAGCAGCCGATCGGGCACGGAAAGCTGCCGGTAAGAGCCGTCCGCCTTGGGAATCCGCACAGGGTGGTAATGCTTCCCCAAGCGGTTGCTCACGGCATAAAGGGTGTGCGCTTTGACTCCCAGATCGCTTTCCAGGGAGGAAAGCTCGGTGTATACGATCTTCATTCGCCTTTCCCTCCCCGGAAAGGAATCGCATGGAACAATACTTCTGTATGGCGCTTTGCGCCGTCGTAGTAAAGTGCGGCCGCCAGGACGCACTATGTACATCCCATGTACCGAACTACGTCGGCGCAATCGCCTGAGCGAAGCGAATGCGCAGCATTCGATGATAACCGGCAGCGACTCCCTGCCGGGGCCAAAAAAGGCAAACCAAACCTATTGCTCCATTGGCCGTATTATAGCACGGGGTAGGGGGAAATGCAACCGCGTGCTGCTACGATTTTACTCGTAGTAATACACCGACTCAGACCCCGGAAAGCCTCTTCCAAAGACATTTCCAGGCGCCGTTTCGCTTGTGTCACACACCCCATGCAGCGACAAAGAGAAAGAGCGGCCGCCGGGGCGCGCACCATGCAGGATACACCAGATTCATGGACGGCCAAAGCGCCGGCTGCCATCGAGCTCACCCTGCCGGCCAAACCAGGGCGAACGGAGTGGAAGCGGCATAGAAAAAGGCGTGGGGAAGACCCCCCACGCCCCTGGATGGATTCGCGCTTAATCGATCTCGACCGCTACCTTCATGTCCTTGCGGCTGGCAGCGGCGCGGGCCACGGTGCGCAGGGCCTTGGCAATACGCCCCTGCTTGCCGATGACGCGACCCATGTCGCCCTCGGCGACATGCAGATGATAAACGACAACGCCCTCCTCATCGGGCTCGTCGGCGGTGACGTTGACCTGGGAGGGATCCTCCACCAGGCCCTGCGCCATCGCGATAATCAGCTGTTCCATGTTCCATTCCCCTTATTTCTTAAAGTACGCCGTTCTTCTTGAGCAGGGCCTTGACCGTATCGGTCGGCTGCGCGCCGTTTTGCAGCCACTGCTTGGCCTTATCCGCGTCGATTTTGACCTCGGCGGGATCGGTCAGCGGGTTGTAATACCCAATCTCCTCAATAAAGCGGCCGTCGCGCGGATAGCGCCCGTCGGCTACCACGATGCGGTAGAACGGAGCCTTTTTCGCACCCATGCGGCGAAGTCTGATTTTCACTGCCATGCCTGTCACCTCCATAAAAATATTCCTCGGCCAGAACCAACTGGAGGCGCATGCGGCCCGCGTTTTACGCGGCTCGCCCGCCCGGCCGGTTTCCCGCCGTATATCCAAAGCATGTGGCCAGACCAGTGCCGCCCGGAACGCGTCCGGACGGCCCTTTGCGGCCAAGCGCCTTGTCCAATCAACCGGCTGCTTATCACAGCCGTATCCATCCCCGCAGGCGTGCGGTCAACATGCCGCCATACGGGGCGCACAGCACGCCCAAAAGCGGGGCCGCCCGCTGCCGCCGACGCCAGAGAGGAGGCTCTTGCATGCGGGGCGCGCCTTTTGACGCCGCGCTAATTTCCGCAGCGCCCCATCGGCGCCGTTATTTCCCGAAACCGGGGGGAAGCTGTATGCCGCCGCGACGGCCGCGCCTGCCTGGCTTTTGCATGGATTTGAACATCTTCTGCATTTCCTCAAACTGCCTCATAAGGCGGTTGACGTCCTCCACCTTCTGCCCGCAGCCGGCGGCGATGCGCTTGCGGCGGGAGGCATTGAGCAGCTCGGGCTTGGCCCTCTCCTGCGGCGTCATCGACTGGATAATGGCCTCGGTGCGGGGGAGCTGTCTCTCGTCGATCTCCACCCCGCGCAGCTTTTTGTCCATACCGGGCAGCATGGAAAGAATCTGCTTGATCGAGCCCATCTTTTTAATCTGCTGGAACTGGGCAAGCATATCGTTTAAATCAAATTTATTCTGCTGAAGCTTGCGCGCGACCTCCATGGCCTGCTTTTCATCCAGCTCGCTCTCGGCCTTTTCGATCAGGGAGAGCACGTCGCCCATTCCCAGAATGCGGGAGGCCATGCGCTCGGGATGGAAGGGCTCGATATCATCCAGCTTTTCCCCTGTGCCGGCGAATTTGATCGGGCAACCGGTCACTGCCCGCACCGAAAGGGCTGCGCCGCCGCGAGTGTCGCCGTCGAGCTTGGTAATGATGACCCCGCCGATGCCCAGCGCCTCGTGAAAGGCCTGGGCGACGTTGACCGCGTCCTGGCCGGTCATGGCGTCGACCACCAGCAGGATATCGCTCGGCTCAAGCTCGGCCTTGATGCGGCGAAGCTCGTTCATCAGCTCCTCGTCGACGTGCAGGCGGCCGGCGGTATCCAGCAGCACATAGTCGTGCCCGTAATCCTTGGCATGGGCGTAGGCCTCTTTGGCCGTCTTGACCGGGTCCTGGGTCCCCCGCTCGAAAACCGGGACCCCAGCCGCCTCGCCGACAATCTTCAACTGGTCGATGGCGGCCGGCCGATAAATGTCGCAGGCGACCAGCAGAGGGCGGTGCCCCTGCTTTTTCAGTAGCTTGGCCAGCTTGGCGGCGTGGGTGGTTTTGCCCGCGCCCTGCAGGCCGCAGAGCATGACGACCGACGGCCCTTTCGACGCGGTGTTCAAATGGCTCTGGCTGCCGCCCATGAGCTCGATAAGCTCCTCATTGACCAGCTTGATGACCATTTGAGAGGGCGTCAGACTCTCGGTCACCTTGGCGCCGATGACCTTTTCGGTCAGTGACGAGGTAAAATCCTTCGCCACCTTGTAGTTGACGTCGGCCTCGAGCAGCGCAAGGCGAACCTCACGCATGACCTCGCGCACGTCGGCCTCGGTCAGCTTGCCCTTGTTGCGCATGCGTTGAAACGCAGCCGACAGTTTATCGGATAATCCTTCAAAGGCCACGGGAATTCCTCCGTTTCATCCATCGTTCATTCCTCTGTGCGGGAATGCTGTCCCCCACTCGCCGGAGGGCAAGGCGGCGCCCGGCTTCAGAAAGCTTTTCACTCCAGCATACCGCGGGGCCTCCGCCTCCACCGCGGGCGCACCCCGCCGGTTGCTTTCCAATCCGGCCCAAGCGGCCGCTCGCAATCGACCCGGCCCTCTCGCCAAAGGCCCTATCGCTATTCCTCGGGGTCAGGGTCGGGCGGTCGGTCTTCCCAGATGCAAATCGACCGCGCCAGCGTTTCAATCTCGTCCAGGCCGCCCGGCGCCCCCTGCTGGCAGAGGGCGATAATCCTCCGTGCGGCCCGGTCCTGCTCCTCCAGCCGGCGAAGCAGCCCCAGCTCCTCCTCCAGCTCGAGCAGACGGGCCTCGGCCCGCTTGATGTAATCGCGCACCCCCTGCCGGGTGATGCCAAAACGCTCGGCAATCTCGCCCAAAGACAGGTCGTTGTCGTAATAATCTTCAAAAATTTCGCGCTGCCGCGAGCCCAGCACCTTACCGTACAGGTCGAACAGCACCGCCATGGCAAGCTCCTTGGGCATCCGTCCAGCCTCCTTGCCTGTAAAGGCAATTTGCTTTACACCTATGGCATTATACCATATTCTATCCGTTTGTCAAGCAAAACCGCCGCTGTTTTTCGAGAAAAAGCCATTCATTCAAAAATGCATGCGCCAGCAGCGTTGCCGCCAAGAGACTAACACAAGAAAGGCGAAGCGCAAGCCCTGGGCCGGCGCGACCCCGGCTGTCCATCTCGGCCAGATAAGCGGCGCGCGGGCAAAGGCTGCTGCGCCCGCCTACGAAACATTCGGGCGCAGGGTGCCGTTGTCCACCAGCTTGGGGGGAATCTGAATCACCTCGTACTGCCGGTGGGAACGCCGGATGCGCCGGCCAAGCAGCTCCACCGCCCGCAGCCCGATGGCGGCGGTGTCCTGCGCGATGTAGGAGGGGGTCCGCTGAGGACGGTCGGAGGTATCCATCTTGTCAATGGTGAGAATGGAGGGCGGTGTGCGGCCAAACGGCGCCTCGTCCTCTTCCAGCAGGTCCAAAAGCATGTCGGTGATGACCGACACGGCGCTGACCACCGCGGTTACGCCGTCGCATAGCAGGGCTTTGAGCCTGTCGCGAATCTGCGTCAAATCCTGATCGGTGATGAGCAGCTCGCCGCCGAAGGGAAGTCCCCGCTCCCGCAGGAATCCCTCATACCCCTCCAGCCTCTGGATGACCGGCTGGATCTCGGCCGCCGACGTGCAATAAGCGATGCGCCGGTGCCCGGCGCGGACGCAGGCCTCGGCCGCCATGCGGCCGGTCAGCCGGTGGTCGGTCTGCACGCAGGGGAATCCCAGGCCGATCAGCTCCCGATCCAGCAGCACAACCGGGAAATCCATGTCGGCCAGGCGCAGAAGCTCTTTGTTATAAATTTCCTGTACGACGGGAAAGAGAAGCAACCCCTCGGCTCCTGAGCGCAGCACAAAACGGATGAGCGGCCCTTCCACCTCGCTGGGCGGCCGTTCGTCTACAAAGGAGGAGTATTGAGAACAAAAAATGTTGCTCAGCAGCGCCGCACGCTGCACCCCGGCGGTCAACCCCATGGAAAAATCATCCCCAAACCCCTGTACAATCAGGGCGATATGGCGGGGATAGCCGGTTTGCTCGACCCCCATCGGGCCGAGGGTCTGGTTGGGGCTGCCCGCCACAAAGCTGCCTTTCCCGTGGACACGATAAATCAGCCCGGCCTCGCTCAGGCGGGTGAGCGCATTGACCGCCACAATACGGCTGACCCCAAAGCGCGCCATCAGCTCGCTCTCGCTTGGCAGCTTCTGGTCGGGGTCCATCTTTCCAGACAGGATCTCCCCCCGCAGCCAATCCATGATCTGCACATATTTGGGCGTCTTTCCGGTTTCCTTTGGTTGACTCAAACTGCGATGCACATCCTTTCCCGACAACTTATTATACTATGTTATTGGATAATGTCAATCAATTCATCCTAAATTTGTTGGAGCATTCATCAATTGACAGCGCATTATAAGTTGTTATAATGAAAGTTAGCTTGGGATCGTTTGAGCAAACATAACATGTTAAGCAAGAGGAGGAACCCCCATGAAGCAGTCCAAACCAGTCAAACGATGTATCTGCCTGTGGCTGGCCGTCTTGATGTTGGCCACCATCGGCATCCCTATGGAGGCGATAGCAATGACACAACCACTCGACCCAGCAGGCGGCGCGACCAGCGCCGTCGATCTCAACGGGACTTGGGATTTCACCCCCGATACCGAGGCCAGGGCGGTCGTCATCGACGCCTGCCCGGAGGAGGGGGCGGCGCCGCTGGCCGCACTCAGCCAGGACGGCACCGAGGTAAGGCTGACCCTGGACGACCCCACGGCCGTGCGCTACGGCAAGATCATGGCGCTCATTCAGGTCGGCCCTGACGCGGCCGCGCCGGGCGGCTCGCTCACCCTTTCGGCCAAGGTCAACGGCGGACAAGCGCATCCCCTTTCCCTGGAGGGAATGGAGATCGGCCGCAAAATCTGGGCCGAGCTGCCACTCGACCCGTCCGATCTTACGGCGGGGGAAAATATCATCACCCTCTCTTCCACCGCAGCCGCCGGGCAGGGCGCCGGGGATTCGGTCATGCTGTACGGCACGTCCGGCGAGGAAGGCGAGCGTTACTGCGTGCGCATCAAGTATTATCCCGAAATCCCGTCCGGCTGGCAGGATATGACCGTCCCCGGCGCGTGGGAGGGCAATTTCACCTTGATCCCCTCGCAGGAGGAGCCGGTCGGCCTTTCGCCCGCTCTGTGCGTCACCATCAACGAGGACAAAGGCCAGCTGATTGACCTCGAACCTTACAAAGGGCAGGAATCGGTGATCGAGATTCCGCTCTCCCTGTCCGATCTCGAGCAGGGGGTCAACACCTTCCGCTTTTCCTCCAACGTGACCGCCGGCCCGGGGCAGTACAACGACACCAGCGTCGACATCCCCTTTTACACCACCATCGGGGGGATGGACGTCACCGGCAGTGGCTTTTATGATAACAATACCTTTGTTCAGGCGACCACCAACGTGCCCGCTGTCTCCCTGATGCTCAAGAAGGCCGATGGTGAATGGACTACCGTACAGCAGCATGTGGACGAGAGAATTGGCAATGTGGTTGTCGGCCTGTTTGCCGACAACGGCCATACTTATGAGATTCAATCGGCCCTAAACGCCGGCGACCTGGCCGGCTATACCGAGGCAAAGCTGATGGCAACCGTCCATGTCGGCAACAGCATCGTCGCCACATCGGAGGCCGAAGATCTGCTGCCCGAGAACCGGTTTACCCCAGCGATGTGCATGACCGTTAATGAAACGAACGCCCAACTGGTCGATCTGACGCCATATATGGGCCAAAGCGCCGCGTCGATTGAAATCCCGCTGCCGGTTTCGGCCTTACAGCAGGGAACGAACGCATTTCGCTTCAACACCAACATTGCCAACGGGCCGGGGCAGCGCAACGCAAACAGCGTCGACATTCCCTTTAACACCACCATCGAGGGGATGGACGTCACCGGCAGCGGCTTTTATGATAACGATGCCTTTGTTCAGGCGACCACCAACGTGCCCGCTGTCTCCCTCATGCTCAAAAAGGAAGACGGCGAATGGGATACGGTGCAGCAGTACACGGCTGAGCAGATTGGCAGCGTGGTGGTGGGGCTTTTGACCGACAACGGCCATACCTATGAGATTCAAGCCGCTCTGAACGTCGACGACCCCTCGCTCTACACCGAGGCCAAGGTGATCGTATCGGCCAACGTGGGCGCGAACATTTTCCCCAACGCGCCGGCCGACAGCCTGATCCCCGAGACGGTAACGCCGGTCGAGCTGAAGGTATCGGTCAACGGCGGGGAAGAGGTCTCTTATGACGTCACCAGCCAGCTTGGCACGGTCTCTCTGGTGGATATTGCGCTCGACTATGCTTCCCTGCAAACCGGGGACAACACCTTTGCGCTCAATTCCAACACCATCAGCCATGGGCAGGGGCAGACCAACCCGGCGAGCATGGACATCGTGATGGCAACCCCCTCCTCCCCGACCGGGGAGGGCACCGGCTTCTGGTCCGACGGGGTCTTCAATCAGTTCTCGGAGAGCGAAAACTTCCATATCACCCTGCTGCTACAGCGGGCGGACACCGACGAATGGGTCGAGGTCAAGGCCCACCAGGGCGATAATGTAAACAACCTCATCGTCGGCAAGCTGGGGGACAACGGCGTGACCTATCGCCCGCAGGTGGTGCTGCCGGTCGACGACATCGGCGCCTACAAGGCCGTCCGGCTGCAGGTCATGCTGCACATCGGCGGCGAGGTGGAGCGCATCGAGCCCCAGCCAGACACCCCGTACGACGACGCGGCCAGCGAGCCCATTGAGCTGGGCGACCCCGTCCTGCGCGTGGGGGTCAACTCCACCGACAGCTGGGAATCCTATAATTTAAAGTCCTACGCCGGCGGGGATTACGACCTGGTCGTACCCGTGCCCGTTTCCTCCCTCCAATCCGGGGACAACGAGTTCTATTTCCACTCCAACGCCATTAGCAAAGGCAACCGGGACCAGACGAGCGTCGATTTGCTCGTCGAGCCTGCGGGCGATATCAAGGACAGCGCCTATTCGGAGGACGGGCTGAACACCTACACCGACCTCGGCGAACAGGGCAACCGTTTCAAGGTAGGGCTCGCGCTCAAGCGCAAGGACACCGGCGAATGGGTCGAGGCGCGCACCTACAGCGATGACGTCTCGGCCAGCCTGGTCGTCGGCAAATTCTCGGTCAACGGGCGCACGTACATCCCCCGCGTAACCATTGCGGTGGACGACCCCTCGCTCTACTCCGACGCGGTCGTCCTTGCAGGCGTCCATGTCGGCAGTCAGGTCGAGGTCGCGGGCAGCGACAGCCGCACCTACGACGGCGTGGGCTGGTACCGCCGCAGCGTCACCCTCCCGGCCGCCACGGTGGGCGAAGAACAGTGGCTGCATTTTGAGGCCATCGACTACAAGGCTGAGATTTTCCTCAACGGCTGCTTTTTAGGCTCCCACGAGGGCGGCTATGCGCCCTTTGACCTTCCCCTGTCCGCCCTGGGCGACGCTGTGCGCTACGGCGGGGAAAACGAGCTGGTCATCCGTGTGACCGACCAGAGCACCGACATCGGCAGCGAAACCATCCCCATCAAGGAAACCCCGGCCGGCTTTTTGCAGGATACCATCGGGATCAATTACGCTGGCATCTGGGGGGACGTATCCCTGGTAACCAAGGGGGCGGTTTACTCCGACCATCTCTACGTTGACACCGACATCGAAAACGGGGTGGCCACCCTGTCGGCCACCGTTTACAACCCGACCGACGCCCAGCGCACAGTCACCGTCGCCGGCATGGTCACGCAAAAAACCGGCGAGGCCAACGGCACGAACAACACCACCATCACGCTGGCCCCCGGCGCGCAGCAGACGGTGTCGGTCCCCGTCACCCTCACCGAATGCACCCTGTGGCAAATCGACAACCCCCACCTTTACACCGCCAGCCTGACCCTGTCGGGCGACGGGATCGTAACCGACACCCTGTCGACCGATTTCGGCATGCGCCGCGTCGAAAGGGATGGCAACAAAATTGTCTTCAACGGCGAAAGCATTTTCCTGACCGGCTGGATCACCTGGGAGGTGGAATGGGATACCATCGCCCCCATCCCCAGCGTCGAGCAGGTGGAGCAGCGCATTGAGGAATTGAAGGAGGCCGGGTTTAACGCCATCAAGTTCTGCCTGGTGGTACCTCCCGACTACGTGCTCGACATTTGCGACCGCATGGGCATCTACTGCTACATCCAATATCCCATCTGGGAGCCGATTGAGAGCGAGGAGTTCTTTACCCGCTGCTATCTCCAGCTCCCCGAGCTGGTGGAAAAGGACCGCAACCATCCGAGCGTCATCCTGTCCGATTTCGCCTGTGAGCTCCCCACCTTCTCGACCGAGATGGACGCCTTCATGAAATTCATGGTGGAAAAGGCGAAAGAGCTCGACCCCAACCGCCTGTTTGCCGACAACAGCTCGACCGGCACAAACCGGTACGGCGACTTCCGCACCACCCATCCCTACGTGGGCGTCAACGAATTTGACGACGCCATCGACCGCTGGGTTTCGGCGCGGGGCAATTATCCGCTGGTGCTGGGCGAATACGCCGACTCGCGCACCATGTCCAACCGCGACGAGATCCTCGAGGCCTGCGGCGGCACCCCCTGGTGGTGGACGACGGCCGGAACGCCGCCCGACGCCTACGCCGCCTTTGAAGCGCAGGGCTTTTCCAAGGAGGAAATCGACCAGTTCAAGGATTACTCTTATCTCAGCTCTCTCGAGGCCAAGCGGGCCTATATTGAAGATTCCAAGAAGAATTCTTCGGTAGCCGCCCTCTTCCTGACCCAGCTGGTGGACATCAAGCACAACTCCTGCGGCTTCTACGACGAGCTTGGCAACCTCAAGTTTGACCCGGCAGAGCTCGTTGGCAGCGCGGGCGAGAGCGCCCTGCTCATCGACGACATGGCCCACAATTTCGCCGCCGGCAAGACGGCCACCATCACCCCGGCTATCTCCCATTACAACGGCAAGGACGTGGTCAACGGCACCCTGACCTACACCCTGACCCAGGGCGAGACGGTGGTGCTCTCAGGCACGGCCCAGGAGAATATTTCGCTCAGCGCCGGTGACTACTACTGCTTTGACGACCTCTCCTTCCTCATGCCCGACTGCACGGGGGCTCAGCAGTATCAGCTTACCCTGACCCTCGAGTGCGACAGCTTTACCATCTCCAATCATTGGGACGTCTGGGGCTATTCGACCCATTCCCTGCGGGACAACCAAAAGGATGTGCGCTATTACGACCCGGACAACACCTTTGACTTTGGCACGACCTATCCGTGGATGACCGAGTGGACCGACGGGGCGACCCCCGACGCGGTGATTACCACCACCATGACCGACGGCCTCAACGCCTACCTCTCGGCGGGCGGGCAGGTGATCTACCTCGGCGCTGGCACCGGCCCGGTGGCCAGCGTGGTGGAGCAGGATAATTTCACCAACTTCACCTCTTCCAGCCTCATCTTCTTCCCGGATGAAACCCATCCGCTGGTAGAGGCGCTCAGTTCCAACGGCTACGGCGGCATCCAGTTCCTCGATCTTGCCACCCAGTACTTCCTGCCCTACAGCGACGCCTCCGGGCTGTCCGGCACGCCCATCTTTGGCCGTCTCGCCATGCCAGACGCTCGGCTGGATTCCTATCTGAGCGAGTATACCGTTGGCAGCGGCCGGCTGCTCCAGTGCACACTGCGGCTGGATACCGCGATGCGCCGCCACGGCGGGGACTATCTGGGCCGAGGCGTTTTCTACGTCAAGGCGGGCGAGAATCCCCTGGGGGCCTACCTCATTGACCAGATGCTGCGCTACGTCGCAGGGGATGAAAACGAGGCGGGCGTGAGCGGATTGAGCGTCACCGCCGGCAAAACCGCCTATGCGCAGGGCGAGGCGCTCGACCTCTCCTCCCTGACGGTAACCATGACCGACACCCTGGGAGGCAGTTATCCCGTTTCGGTGGACGCCGACATGATTAGCGGATACGATCCGAATACCCTTGGCGAGCAGACCGTAACGGTGGCCTACGAGGGCAAGACGGCGACCTTTACCGTGACCGTGCTCAGCGCGCAGCAGATCGAGCGGCAGGAGGCTATCGACGCCGTGGCTGAGGCCATCGACGCCATCGGCGAGGTCACGGAGGATAACCTGAAGGAAAAGATTCCGGCCATTGAGCAGGCGACAGCCGCCATGGACTCCCTGAAGGAGCAATACGGCGAGGAGATCGAATCCGAGGTGCCCAACGCAGCCGCTTTGTCTGACGCCATCGCGGCCTACGATGGGGTACAGAAAAAATTGATCGAGAATCTGAGCAATGCGATTGATGCTATTGGCGACATCACCATCGACAACCTCCCGGAGCAATTGCCTCTGATCGAAGCGGCCGAGGATGCCAAGCAACAATTGGTCGATACCTTCGGCGAAACGGCTCTAGAATCGATACCGAACCTGACCGATCTGGATGAAGCCCGGGCGGAATACGACCGGCTGTACGCGCTGTGGAGCTTCCCCTATGGCGACATCGACGACAACGATAAGGTCGACGCCGCCGACGCGCTGCTTGCGTTACAGCACAGCGTCGAGCTGAGCACCCTGACAGGGGACGCCTTCCAGGCGGCCGACGTTAATGGAAACAATAGGGTAGACGCCACCGATGCGCTTTACATCTTACAGCATTCGGTCGAGCTGA
The DNA here is from genome assembly GCA_965145485.1 of uncultured Eubacteriales bacterium. Taxonomy (GTDB): domain Bacteria; phylum Bacillota; class Clostridia; order Oscillospirales; family Acutalibacteraceae; genus CABQCM01. The sequence goes on from CBCTCU010000011.1 coordinate 64,793, forward strand.
TTCCCTACTTCCCCGTCCAGCAATAATAAACCAGCGCAACGATAAAACCCCCGGGATGCGGTACGAAAACTGGACAGGTCCAGTAAAAACGGACAGTGACAAAATACCCCCTGATGTAGG
>CBCTCU010000012.1:0-60737 GCA_965145485.1 uncultured Eubacteriales bacterium
TTTCCTACATCAGGGGGTATTTTGTCACTGTCCGTTTTTACTGGACCTGTCCAGTATATCGGGCAGGGGGAGTTCTTTCGCGCTGGTGGTTGAGCCCCTATGGCCGCTGCTGCGTGTCGTCAGCCAGGCCGGAGACGGCGTCCTCTTCTGCGGGGCAGCCGCCGGTTGGCATGGCTGGTGAATCCTCCCCCTGCCGCATATCGGGCGAGGGGAGTTGAGCCGCGACAGAGGGGGAGTCCGCAACAGCCGGCACCTTCTTCTTGCTGACAAACAGCAGCGCGCACATCAGGGTGGTAAACGGAACGGCAAACAGCATTCCGGCGCTCCCGATGAGGGCCTGCAGGATTTCAACGACGATCATTTCACGATTTAACAAAAACAGCAGGGAGCGGTTGTAGCCGCAAAGCAGCAAAACAGCGGGCAGAGAGCTGCCAATATAGGCGAGCACCAGCGTGTTGGACATGGTGCCGAGCGTGTCGCGACCAATGGTGAAGCCCGACCTGATCAATTCCCTGCGGGTGATGTGCGGCGCTTTGTGCATGACCTCATACAGGGAGGAGCCAATGGAGATGGTCACGTCCATGATCGCGCCGATCGCCCCAATGAGGATGGCGCCGAATACCACCGCCTTGAGATCAACCGGGTTATCCGGGTTCATGTACATCAGATAGATCGAATCCTCGTCGGTCAGGCCGGTCAGGTGCAGGGCATAGTTGAGAACCAGCACCAGGATGCTGGAGAGCAGGATGCCACCTGCACAGCCCAGCCCGGCGGCCAGCCCCAGCTTGTTCGCCCCGTTGACCAGCAAGATGGTCATCGCCACAATAAAGAGGCAGACGGCCACGGCCCAGAAGTAAATGCTGTGGCCATTTAAAATGGCGGGGATGAAGACGGCGAAAACCGCCAGGCAGGTATAGACCAGCGAAATCAGGGTGCTGACCCCTTTCCAGCGGCCAAAGCAGAGCAGGCAGATGGCAAAAATGATCCCAAGGATCAGCAGGGTGTCGGTGCGGGCGTAATCCCCCGTAAACCAGGAGGGGTCCCCGCTCGACGCGTCGCGGTAGAGGATGACCTTATCGCCTACCTCCACCTGCTTATTCTGCACCGGCACAAAGGGATCGTAGTTTTGCAGCGCCGTGACCTCCAGGCCGTCGAGGTCGCCCCCAAGGATCCGCGCCTGGTAGGTGATGGAATAGCCGGTGACCGAGGTGACGTTGTCGGGGCTGATGATCATATCATCCCTGGACAAAATTTCCAAAACCTCTGCCTTCACATACTGGTTGGTGTTTTCACCGACGAAGGATACGGTGTCGCGCGTCACGTACTGATTGGCCGCGTAGAGCAACAGGGCGGAGAGGAGTGTGGTCAGTAAAAATACCGCGCCCCGGCGAAGGGTCTGCTTTGTCAAGTGAAACGGTTTCATACGTCCTGCCTTTCCGATCCCTTGGGATCGTTGTCCAATGGGGTTTCGCACCTTCTCCGCCGCCAGGCGGGAGAGGCCATCGTTCGGCTGCCTCGCTGGGGCCTTTCCGCTGGCCGCCACGATGTGAGGATAGGCGGCGGTCGGCCCGAAAAGGCAGGCCGCCGGTGACCCGATACCGGCCCCGGCAAGCCCTAAAGGCGGCGCTCGCCGGCGCGTCTGGACGCAGCGGGCCGGCAGCGATGGGGGAGAAAGCCCGCCTGCCCCATTCCGCCACGGTTTCGGCGCGATCCGCGCTGGCGGCGTTTCTCCTCGCCGGAAAAGGCCGTGCTTGCTTTAGGCGTGCGCGCTGTCGGTCGAGCCGGCCTCGCCGGCAGCGGTTAAAATTTCCCGAAGCGCGTCAATCGGCTGCTGGCCCTTGAGCATTTTGAAGGCGATATAGGGGGTACTCCCCGCGTTGACCATCACCCTGCCGCGAAAGGCGGAGGCCAGGCGGCCGCACAGCTCCATATCGAGCTGGTTGGGATACAGCAGCAGGGATTTTTCCTTCTGCGTCACCTCGTGGATGCCCAGCGCCGCCGCGGTGTTGCGCAGCAGGGCCACGTCGATGAGGCCCTTGACCGACTCGGGCGGCTCGCCAAAACGATCGATCAACTCGTCGGTCACATCGAGAAGATCGTCCTGCGAGCGGATGTCGGCAATGCGGCGATATACGCCCAGCCGCTGCGAAAGCGCCGGGATGTAGCTCTCGGGGATATGGGCCGGCACCTGCAGGTCGACCATGCACTCGGGGTCGGCAACGACGGCTTCGCCCTTTTCCTCTCCCACCGCGTCGGCCAGCATTTTCAGATACATGTCATAGCCCACCGACTCCATTTGGCCATGCTGTTCTCCGCCCAGCAGGTTGCCCGCCCCCCGGATCTCCAAATCGCGCATGGCGATTTTCAGGCCCGAGCCAAACTCGGTAAACTCCCGCACCGCCTCCAGGCGGCGGTAGGCGGTATCGCTGAGGGCCTTGCCGGGGCGGAAGGTCAGGTAAGCGTAGGCGCGCCGCGAGGAACGGCCCACCCGGCCCCGCAGCTGATGAAGCTGGGATAAGCCCATGCAGTCGGCGTTTTCAATGATGAGGGTGTTGCAGTTGGGCACGTCGACGCCGGTTTCGATGATGGTGGTGCACACCAGCACGTCGATCTCCTGGTCGAGCAGCTTGCGCCAGATATCGCTGAGCTCGTCCTCGCTCATCTTGCCGTGGGCAATCCCGATCCTCGCCTCAGGGATGCGCTGACCAAGCCGGGCGGCAATGCGGTCGATGGATTCCACCCGGTTGTGAAGGTAATAGACCTGCCCGCCCCGGCGAAGCTCCCGGCGGATGGCGTCGGTCAGCACCCCCGCGTCGTATTCGAGCACATAGGTCTGCACAGGGTGACGGTCCTGCGGCGCTTCCTCAATCACCGACATGTCCCGCAGGCCCGACATGGCCATGTTGAGGGTGCGGGGGATGGGGGTAGCCGACAAAGTGAGCACATCGACCGTTTTAAACAGCTCTTTCAGTTTTTCCTTTTGGGCCACGCCGAAGCGCTGCTCCTCATCGATGATGACCAATCCGAGGTCGTGGAAGCGCACGTCCTTTGACAGCAGCCGGTGGGTGCCGACCACCATGTCGGCCTCCCCGCTGCGCAGATGGCGGATGGTCTCCTCCTGTTGCTTGGCCGAGCGGAAGCGATTGAGCAGCTCGACCGTCACCGGCATGCCCTCCATCCGGCGCAGGATGGTTTGATAATGCTGCCAGGCCAGGATGGTGGTCGGCACCAAAAGGGCGCACTGCTTCCCCTCGCTGATGCATTTGAAGGCGGCGCGCAGCGCCACCTCGGTCTTGCCGAAGCCGACGTCCCCGCAAAGCAGGCGGTCCATTGGCACCGGACGCTCCATATCGTATTTGATCTCGTCGACGCACCGCAGCTGGTCGTCGGTCTCCTCAAATTCAAACCGGCGCTCAAAATCGTTTTGCAAATCGGTGTCGGGCGAAAAGGCGTAGCCGGGGGTGTGCATCCGCTCGGAATAAAGAGCGATCAGCCCCTTGGCCAGGTCCTTGACCGCCTTGCGAACGCGGGTCTTGGTTTTTTGCCACTCGGTGCCGCCCAGACGGTGAAGCTTGAGGCGCACGTCGTCCCCCGAGGGGCCGATGTATTTCGAGACCATATCCAGCTGGGTGACCGGCACGTACAGGGTATCGCTTCCGGCGTAGTTGATGCGGATATAATCCTTGGTTACCCCCTGCACATTCAGCTTGTGAATGCCGTCGAATACGCCGATGCCGTGGGCCGAATGGACGACATAATCCCCCCGATGAAGCTCGTCGAGGGAATGAATGGCGTCGCCGGCCCGTTTGTCACGCTTTTTGCGCCTTTTCTGGCTATCGCTGCGCGAGCAGGTAAACAGGGCGAATTTTGCCCCGGGATATTCCAGCCCGGCCGAAAGCCGGCCGGCAGTGACCGTGACCATGCCGGGCGGCGCGCTGGACGGCTCCTCCACGAATTCGGCCCGCAGCCCCTGGGCGCGCAGGTCCTCGGCAAGCACGCCGCCGGCCTTTTCCCCGCCGGCGAGCACCGCGCAGGCATAGCCCCGTTCGAGAAGGGGGGCCGCATCCTCGGCAAGCTGGGATACGCCGCCCTGCCAGGGGGAGGACTGCCTCGCGTTGATGGAGATCAGCTCCCGCACCGGCGTATCGTACCCGGCGTGAGCGAACGCATCGAGGTAAATCGCCCCGCGCGATTCAAATTCGCCCACCATTTCCCCGGCGGTCAGGGCATAACGGTCCAGCCCGGGGCAGAGCAGCCCCTGCTCAAACAAAGCCTCCAAATCCTGCGCGTGCTGCCAGTGAAAAACGCGGTTTTTTTCCTTGACCTTGGCCGGTTCGCTGACAAAGACAAAGGCGTCCTCCGCATATTGGTACAGGGTGGAGGGCGTATCGTGCAGCAGGGGGAGATAGCGGTCGGCCCCGTAAATGGATACCCCTTCCCGCAGGCGGCCGGCGTCCTCCACAAGCTGGGCGCGGATGTGCTCCTGCTCGGGCTTGCAGCGTTTGGCCAGCTTCTCCAGCCGCGCGGCCAGCCCCTCGGGATCGTCGATCACCACCTCGGCGGCCGGCGTGATACGAACGTTTTTGAGATTGTCCACCCGCCGCTGGGTAAGGGGGTCAAAGCAGGCGAGCGAGTCGATCTCATCCCCCCAGAATTCGGCCCGTACCGGCTGGGGCAGGCAGGGTGAGAAAAAATCGAGGATTCCGCCCCGCAGGGAATACTGCCCCGGCCCCTCGACCTGGTCGGCGCGCACATAGCCCGCGCCGGTCAGCCGGGCGCACAGCGCGGCAGGGGCGATCTCCTGCCCAGCCTTGATCCAGAAGGTGTGGCGCAAAAGCTGGTCGGGCGGCAGAATAAATTGGGAGAGGGCGTCCACACAGCAGATGACCTGATTGTAATCCCCTTCCAGCATTTGGGCGAGCACCCCGAGGCGGACATGCTCGTATTCCCTCGAAAGGCTCTCCACCGCCCGCAGGGTCAGGTCGCGCACAGGGAACACGAGGGCCTTGTCCCCCAGCAGGGTCAGATCCTCCCGCAGGCGTTCGGCCTCCCCCTCGTCCGATACAACAATCAGCGCCCTGCTGCTGGTGTCGCAGCAGAGCGTGTGGATGAGATGAACCTTATGAATGTGAGATACGCCGGTCACACCGGCCGGCAGGGCAAATCGCTCGGCCGCCTTGCGCAGGGTCTGGTACTCCGGCAGGGCGCGCAGCGCGTCGTCGTAAAAGGGCATGATCCGACCTTGCCTTTCTTTTCGATTGATCTTATGGCGGGGATTGGTGGGTGCCCGCCGCGCTTATGCTCGAACACACCGCAGTCAGGGTGGATAAGGCGAACCTCGGCCGCCGCCATGCATTGGGCCGCTGGCCACACCGCTCCCGACACGCGATAGGTTCCCGGCAGCCGTACCGCGCACTCAGCCCTCCTGGGATTCGTCCGCGGGTTCGCCGGCCGGTTGCCCGCTTTGCGCCTCGCTGCCCTCGGAGGGCACGGCAGAGCCGCTTTGCACCGCCAGCTCCGGGTCGAGCTCGTGCAGCTCGCCGCTTGCGTCAAAGTAGTAGATCATGTCCCCCGCCAGATAGAGCGAGGTAACGTCGGTGTCGGTGGACAGCAGCGTCTTTTGCTCCGAGGCCTGTACCGGGGTCTGCAACAGCAGCTCGACGATGCCTTCCTCGTTGGCGTAATAAAGCTTGCTTCCGTCCTGCACCACCTCAAAGTTAAAGACTGCAGCCGGGATTTCTCCAAAATACAGGTCGTCGTCCAGCCTTCCGACGAGGGAATAAATACGGCGGATCACGCCGTCCTCATAATAATAAAGGCTGTCGTTGGTGTATAAAAAGCGCTCCACCCTTTCCCCGGCAGCGGTTTGAAGGTCGGCGCCGTCGGTCTGCATGTGATAGATGGTGCCGCCGCTGAGAAAGACCACCCGCCGGTTGTCCACCGTAAATTGCTCGATGGGGAGTTCGTTGTCAAGAGAGGTCTTTTTGCTGCCATCGGTGCGCAGCTTGGACATGCGCCCCTGCGCATCGGTATAATATATCCAGGGCCCGTTGACGCTCAGCCCGCGGCAGCCCTCCCCGCCGACGATCACCTGCGGCTCGACCACATTGCCCAGCGGTACGCGCACAATGTCGCCGTTGCGGATAAAGTAGACCCACTCCTCCCCGACGTTGAGATAGCTGCAGTCCCCGTCGCAGACGGCGGTAACACTGCCGGTTTGAGCATCCTTCATGGCCAGGCTACCATCGGGGGCGCGGTAATAGATCAGATCGTTGCGCACGCCGAGATAGCCGCCGAAGCTGAGGTTTCCGCTGTCCGAGGTGGGAACGAGCGTCCCGGATTCAAAGGGGACGAAGATCATCCCTGCTGCAATCCCCACCATCACCAGCAGGACAAACGCCAGAAAAACCCACATCAGCCGTTTGGAGGAGGTAGCATCGGATTTTGTCATAAACCAAGCGCCCCTTTCGTTTGTGTGATATTACTACCGGCCGCCCTGAGCGGCATGCGGTGAAAAGCTTACCTATTATAACAAATACCACCGGTTATTGCAACCGGCCAGGTGAGAAAAAGCCCCTATCCGCCACCGTTGCCGCCCGGCATCGGCCACAAAAAACGCCGGCCGTTTTTGGCTGCGCACCCAAAAGGAAGCTATTCGATTTTAAACCATCATCAAACGCCCTGGCGTCCCGCTTTTTCGTTGCTGCCTGATGTCCCGTTACCCTTGCAGCCAGTCTTCTAGCCGTTTGGTTCGTTTGTTTTCCATACTTCCTTACCGCCTTTTGCGATGGAGCTTTGTGCATCTTTTTTTGAACTTTGCGGCCTGCGCTGTTGCATCATCAGGCGGTTTTTGCTATAATAGGTGCGGCTTTTGCCATGATATTGTAGAAAAGGGGAGTCAATATGGCGGTTCGTGTAGTGGTAGGCACCCAGTGGGGCGATGAGGGCAAGGGTAAAATCATCGACATCCTCGCCTCTCGTGCCGATGTGGTCATCCGCTCACAGGGCGGCAACAACGCGGGGCATACGGTGGAATCAGCAGGCAATGTTTACAAGCTGCATCTGATCCCATCCGGCATCCTTTACCCCGAAACCCTCTGCCTGATCGGCTGCGGCGTGGTGGTCGATCCCAAGGTGATTCTGGAGGAAATCGATTCGCTCGAGTCGAGGGGGGTCTCCTGCCAAAACCTGCGCATCGATCCGCGGGCTCATGTCATCATGCCGTGGAATATCGCCATTGACGGCCTTAGCGAGAAAGCGCGCGGCGGCAGCGATATCGGCACCACCCTGCGGGGGATCGGGCCGTGCTATATGGATAAGATGGAGCGGGTTGGCCTGCGCATGTGCGATCTGACCGACGAGGAGGTCTTTTCGCGCAAGGCCCGGCAGACCGGGGCGCTCAAAAACGATGTGATAACCAAGCTCTATGGCGCGCAGCCGCTGGATATCGACGCCATCCTTGCGGAATACGCCGCCTACGGCCGCCGGCTGAAGCAGTATATGGCCGATACCTCGGTGCTGGCTTATGCCGCCATCGCAGAGGGCAAATCGGTCCTGTTCGAGGGCGCGCAGGGCATGCTGCTGGATATCGACATGGGCACCTATCCTTATGTGACCTCCTCCCACCCGGTTTCGGGGGGCGCCTGCGTCGGCACCGGCGTTGGCCCGACCCTGATTGACGAGGTGGTCGGGGTGTGCAAGGCTTATACCACCCGCGTGGGCAAGGGGCCGTTCCCCACCGAGTTGTTTGACGAGACGGGCGACCAAATCCGCAATCTCGGTCACGAATTCGGCACCACCACCGGCCGCCCCCGCCGTTGCGGATGGTTTGACGCCGTTATCCTGCGCTATGCCGTCAGGGTCAACGGATTGACCAGCATCGCGCTGAATAAGCTGGATACCCTTGGTGGCCTCAAGACGCTGAAGATTTGCACCGGCTACCGCCTGCCCGACGGCAGCGTGACGCCCGACTTCCCGGCTTCGCTCGAGTTGCTGGAGCAGTGCGTCCCCGTCTATGAGGAACTTCCCGGGTTTGAGAAAGATATTTCGTCATGCCGCAGCTTTGAGGAGCTTCCCGCGGCGGCCAAGGCGTATATCGCCCGGGTGGAGGAGCTTGTGGGTTGTCCGGTCAAGATGGTCGGCGTTGGCCCTGCCCGCGACCAGAGCTTGGAGAGATAAGGTCATATTGCTACGGAAAACACCCAAAGCAGTTTTCGCTGCTTTGGGTGTTTTTTTATCGCTTTCAGAATGACAAAACCCCCGGTTCTACCGGGGGGAGGTAAAAAGCCTTGGCAAAAGAAAGAAGTAAAAAACGTTCGTCCTTCAAAGGAAAAAGAATGGTACGGAGGTTCTGAAAGGAAGGCGGGGATTTTCGCGAAAAGTGTGCCTCTCGCAGAATGCTATGAAGTACCAAAGAGAACTGGTTTACCAGTAGCAGGGCAAACGATGCGATGATATTTTTCAGTACCCCTTTCAGGGGTCAGCAAGTACTGATCCCTCTGGGATCTGAGCAAACCACTAGTTTACTAGTGGTTTTATTACGTAGAAAGGCTGCTCTGCGATAGCATCCGGTCGGCCTACGTCATCGGCAAAAGGCCCAATCCCTGACAACAGAATCAGAGGGGCAATTGCGCTTGCGGCTACCGTCGTTTGTTGTGGGCGCTTGGTACCGTGCGCCCCATGGCCCGTGGCACTCCCATTACAGAATTGTACGCTGCGCAGGCGTGCCGTATGGTTTTCGGGAATCGTTTCGCGCCCAAGCCATCGTGCGTCCCCATGACCCATCGTACTTCCATTGCAGGGTTGTACGCAGCGCAGGCGTGCCGTATGGTTTTCGGGAATCGTTTCGTGCCCAAGCCATCGTGCGCCCCCATGGCCCACCGTACTTCCATGCGGGATTGTACGCTGTGCAGGCATACTGTATGGCTTTCATGCATAGTTTAGCGCCCAACGATCCGCCGCACTTCCATTGCAGGGGGGCGCGACGCAGGTATGCTGCAAGGCTTTCGTGCATGGTTTGGCGCTCGAGCCGCCCTGTATTCTGGCAGCACACGGCCTGGGAATCCAAAACGCTGCGGCCCGACAGGCCATGTCGGGCCGCATACTCTAATCCAAGGATGGTACGTAGCGCGGGTAATGTGTGACGGCCATCATCACTCTGATGCACGAGCTGCCATCGGGGCGGGCGGATGAGCCGCTTGGAGGCTTGCGCTTTAAATACGGTCCCCACGATGCTCCCGTACCGCCTCAATCATGGTCAGGTAACCCTCGGTGGGAACATAATCAGGGATGGAGTTGCCCGAGCCGAAAGCGAAGCCGCCATGTCCCTCGCACTGGGCGATCACGTCAAAAATATACTCGCGCATCTCCTGCCGGGACAGGCGGCAGACCGCGTCGGTGTCGATCCCTCCAAAATTGCCGATGCGGTCGCCATAGCGCTGTACCCATTCGGGGAAAAGGGCGATCTGATCCTCGTTGGAGTGCTTGGCGTCAATGCCCACGCCGTCGATCAGGTCGTCCATCAACGAGAAGATGCACCCGCAGGAATGCAGCAGGAAAGGCTTTCCCGCCGCGTGTACCAGGGCGACAATGGCCTTGTACTGGGGCAGGATATGGGTGCGGATATCCTCATCGGACAACAGGGTGCTGTTTTTGTGCCCCAGGTCGTCGCCAAAGCGCATCACGCAGTAAATGTCGCCGAATTCCTTCAAAAAACGCTCCCAGATGGTGCGGTTGACCCGCCCGACTGCGGCGAACAGGTCGGCGTAAAGCTCGGGGTCGTCGGCCGAGAGATAACAAAGGTTCATGTAGCCGGTGATTTCCTGTACGCATTCAAAAATACCGTTTCCCGGTCCGCCGATGGCTTTCATTCCTGCGGGCATGCACTCGCGCAGGGCCCGGAAGTCGTCGCTGTAGGCGGCAAAGAACCGCTCGGGAATCTCATCAAAGGGATAGCGCTCAAAATCCGCCCGGTTGTGGATGGCCGGCTCGGCGTGCTTGCCCAGCGCGCCCGACCCGGGCATCACTTCCCCAATGCACTGCTCGAAGGATACGGTGTCATACCCCATATCCCGGAAAAAAGCGCAGTAATGGCGGAAATATTCCTTTTTATCCTCATAATCTCCCTCAAGCAGGGTGGCGAAGGATTGGTTGGTAATGCGCTCCATCACCACCGGGCTGATGATATGCTCGTACAGCGGAAGACGGGGAGAGGGCTGATTTCGCGCCGCAAGCAGGAGGTTTTGATAATCGGGGGTAAAGGACATAGACCATACCTTCTTTTCTGGAAAATTGGACAAGCAGAGGGCGGCGATCCCTATAGACGAAAGCCGTCGTATGTGCGGCCGCGTGAGACGGCAATCGAGGCGCCGCCGTCCCGGCCTGAAACGCCCTTATCCTTGTCCCGCATGGGGTGGAAGCGATCGGGTTTGCGGGCGGCTTTGCACCAAGCAGGCCGACAGGCCTCTTGTCCGCGCTTATCGCCGGCATTCCACTTCCACATGGCGCGGGATGCTCCGTCGCGCTCATCCCGCTGTCTCGGCCCACACGGATTGGGCTCGCTTTGCCTTAACGATCATACCACATTTTCCGCGCCTGCGCAATCCCGGCTGGCTAATTGGGCTGGTAGCAGGTGCCGATGAACAAAATCCCCTGGTCGTTGTGCAGCACAAACAGGAAGGGGCGATCGAGAACCAGCTTGTTGGGGGTCATGATCGAGCCGTCTGGTTGTACTAAAACCTCTGTATAGGCGGCGGCCTCGATGCCCTCCTCATCCCATAACAGGCGAGCGCCCTGTTCCGCTTCGCCCACATGCAGGCGCGACACATGGTCAAACATAGGGCTAAAATCAGCGAAGTCGGGGTGAAATGCATCGCGTATTCCCATGGCCTCCAACGGCTCGCGCAAGGAGACGTTGCTTTCAATGTCCACCTTGGGAATGGAATATTCGACCGAGGTGGGCAATGCGTCCACGGGGGCCAGCATAGCGGCAAGCTGGTCGGGAGAATGGAGCAGGGCGTCGAGCGAGACCCCCTCGTCGGGCAACAGGAAGCTCATGGTGCCGATGCCCCTCACCTCGAGGTCGCCGCGGGTATAGCCCGAGCCGCGAACAAAAATGCTGCTTCGGGTGTCATGCATGAAATCGCAGGTGATCTGCGTCCCGTCCTCCTGGGTAAACGTGCCCTCTCTTGTAGAGGATTCAAAGAAGGGACGCGCCCACTTTCCCTTGAGATAGATGGTGTTGCAAAGGTATAGCGCGGCGTCTGGATCGGGCTGCACAGAGGGCCGGATCAGCCCCTTGGTATTGTCGGCGACCCAGTCCTGCATCCAGCCTGCGGTGGCCGGGTCGGTAAAGTCGACCGCATAGACCGGCGCAAAAAAGCGCTCGGCGGTGATGCGGCCAAAATCAGGCTGCAGGGTCAGCCCCCGCCTTACCCACAGGGAGTTGGCGGTCAGGAAGGTGCTGTCTTCGCTTTCCTGCCGGGTGTGGCAGTAAAGCCGCTGGCATTGTAGGGCAAAAGCGTCGTTGGATTGACCGGACAACCCCAGCGCCGACAAAATCTGGTCGCGGGTGGCCCCGCCCGCACCGGCGGCCAGCAGGGCCATCGAGTAATAGACGCTGGTGGGACAATAGATGGTGTTTTCCGCCCGGCCGGATAGGACCTGAGCCGAAGAGGCATAGGAAAAGTTGCGCACAGCCGCTAGAAATTCATCGGACGGCGACGCATCCTCCTGCGTGTACTCGACGGCGGGGGAGATGCGCAGGTCATCGTAGGAGAGAGGGGTGGGTTGTACGTAAGCGCTGCTTTCAGACCGGGAGCCATCGGGGCTGGAGGACTCTGAAACGGGCGGGGATTCTGATTCAGCATCAAAAGGAATGCCGCCGGAAGGCGTACTGTCAGCTGCCTCCCCGTCCGGCGCGGACGAAAAGGATGGGGCTGGCTCGCCCGCGGAGGGCATTTCACCAACAGGGTCGGCCTGCGAAGAGACATCGCCCGGTACGGCCGGCCGGCTGCAGGCCGTCAGGCAAAGCAGAGCCAGTGACAGTATCAGTGCCAGGTAACGCTTCATTCTCCTTCATCCTTTCTATGATGTATCGCATGGACTGATAAAATAACACGGGGTTAAAATATTCATTATTCAGTGCAGCATATGTCCGCGCTGGATAAGCCGGCAGTGGTACAAAAAGCCCGCTCAAACGATGCTATTCCACTGCCATGACGGCAATGGAGAAATCGAAGCCGGCGATACCTCCTTTGCCTGCTCCTTGGCGTCGGTGCGGGATGGAGAGACGGATCAATGGAACGATGCACAGGGCGAATCCGGTCCCCCTCGTTTCCTCGCCGGCGCCATCCCGGCTGGCTAATTGGGCTGGTAGCAGGTGCCGATGAACAAAATGTCCTGACGGTTGCGAAGGACAAAGAGGAATGGCCGGTCCAATTTAAATTCAACGGGATTTTCGCTTTCAGGAGGTTTCGCCCTAAGAGCTAACGAGGCCTCGGTATATGCCGCCGCTTCCACGCCCTCTTCGTCCCACATCAGACGGGCCTCCTGGGTGAGCGAAGCAACATACGGCGACTGCTCGGAATCGGTCATGGCGCTCAAATCGGCCAAATGAAATACAAAGAGGTCGCGTATTCCCATGGCCTTCAGCGATTCGCGCATGGAAACCTTGCTGCTGAGGTCGACCTTGGGAACGGACAGGCGTACCTTTTGACGGCTCGTCTGACCGTTTTCCAGCAGGGATGCCAGCGTTTCCGGCGAGGCCGTCAGCTGCTCGAGCGGCGTACCGGGGTCGGGCAGGATAAAGATCATGGTGCCGATATCATCGATACGCAAATCGGCGCGGGCGTACCCGTCTTTTTTCGCATAGTCGACGCTTTGGGTGGCGTGCATGAAATCGCAGGTAATCTGCCTGCCGTCCTCCCGGGTGAAAATCTCTTCGTACGTTGACCCTGAAGAGAAGGGCAGCGCCCAGTTCCCCTTCAGATAAATGGTGTTGCACACATACAGCTCGGTATCGCGCCTCGGTTCGATTTGAGGCCGGATCAGCCCCCTGGTGTTATCGCTGACCCAGTCCTGCATCCAGCCTACGGTGGCCGGGTCGGCAAAGTTGACCGCATAGACCGGCGCGAAAAAGCGCTCGGCGGCGATGCGGCCAAAATCCGGTTGCAGGGTCAGCCCCTGCCGCACCCACAGGGAGTTGGCGGTCAGGAAGGCGCTGTTTTCATTGTCCTGCCGGGTACGCCAATAAAGCCGCTGGCATTGTAGAGTAAAGGCGTCGTTGGATTGGCCGGACAACCCCAGCGCCGACAAAATCTGGTCGCGGGTGGCCCCGCCTGCGCCGGCGGCCAGCAGCGCGAGGGGATAGTAAACGCCGAGGGGACTGTAAACGGTGTTCTCCTTTTGGCGTGTCAGCAGCTGTGAGGAAGAGGCATAGGAAAAAGCGCGCACAGCGTCGAGAAAGTCGCTCGACGGCGACGCATCCTCCTGCGTGTACTCGACGGCGGGGGAGATGCGCAGGTCATCGTAGGAGAGAGGGGTGGGTTGTACGTAGGGGCTGCTTTCTGCCGGCGGGCCATCCGAGCCGGAGGGTTCCGATGCGGGAGGAGATTCTATCTCGGCCTCAAAAGGAATCTCGCTGGCAGGCGTCTGCGTGCTGTCTGGCGCGCTGGAAACTTCTTCCCCGTCCGGCGAGGGCGAAGAGGACACAGTGGCGTCTACTTCTCCTGCCGTCTCGCTGCCCGCAGAGGAGGTTTCGTCCACAGAGCCGGCCTGCGAAGAGGCATCATCCGGTACGGCCGGCCGGCTGCAGGCCGTCAGGCAAAGCAGAGTCAGTGACAGCAGCAGTGCCAGATAACGTTTCATCATTTTCCATCCATCCTTTCTGTCAAATGAAAATGTAGTCAGATCGCCTCCATGGAAAGGAAAGGCAACCGCTTGGTTACATGGGCGAAGGGGGCACAAGATTTCTGATTTGCTTTGTAGGGTCACAATCGTTTTGAATCGCAGTAGCGAAGAAAGCGAGCCAGGGATACACTCTATTTTATGTAAGGGCGCCCGGTATCGGATACGGAGCAAGCGGATAGGCTGCCCACTGCCTTTCTCATGGGCTGCCGAAAGCTTGCCGTTTCAAGAGCTTTTTCCCGGCCTTTTCAGGAATCACGGCTGCCGGTCGTGCTCATAGGGGGTAACCGCCCACTTTAAGCAGTGCTCCAGACGGTTTTCAAACACGCGGTACCCCTCCAAAATGTCATTGAGCGGCCTTTTGTGGGTGATTAAAAAGTCGGTGTTGAGACGGCCGGCCGCGATGTGGCCGATCAGGGCCTCGCAGTCGACCGCGTCCACCCCGCCGGTGCGAAAAGTCAGGTTTTTGCCATACATGTCGGGGAGGGGAAGCACCTGTGGGCATTCGTACATTGCGACCAGGGCGACCGACGCATTGGGACGGGCAATGCGCCAGGCAAGCTCAAAGGTTTTATCGCCCCCCGCCGCCTCGACGACGCCGTCGGCCCCCCGCCCACCGGTGAGGGAGAGGACGGCCTCCGCTGCATCCGGCCGGCCGCCGTCGATGGTGTCGTTGGCCAGGCCTTCTTTTTGGGCCACGCCCAGACGGTGGGCATCGATGTCAAGGGCAATCACCCGGCGGGCCCCCAACAGGCGGGCGCATTGCATGGCGCACAGCCCCACCGGGCCGGCCCCGATTACCGCTACGGTATCGCCCTTTTGAATATCGCACAGCTTGGCGCCAAAGTGGCCGCTCGAAAGGATATCGCCCACAAACAGCGCCTGCTCATCGGTCACATTGCCGGGCAGAGGGGTCAGCCCGCAGTCGGCAAAGGGGACGCGCACATATTCCGCTTGGCAGCCGTCGATGCGGCAGCCGAGCTCCCAGCCGCCTTGCTCGCAGTTGTTGATGTAGCCCCGCCGGCAAAACCAGCAGTCCCCGCAAAAGGTGATGCAATTTGCCGCCACCCGGTCGCCGGGAGAGAGCTTTTTAACGTCCGGGCCGGTAGCAACGACTTCGCCTACAAATTCATGCCCGAGGATAACGCCGGGCCTGGCCCGGGGAACCGCTCCATGGAGAATATGCAGGTCGCTGGTACATATGGTGGATAAGGTCACCCGCACAATCGCGTCGTGTCCATCCTGCAGGACCGGCACGGGGCGGTCGGTCAATACCGGGCGCCCATCCTCGCCGCGTACCACGGCTTTCATTGTGGACTTTGCTATCATAATATAAAGCCTCCCAAATCCGCGCTAAGATGTCCTATGCCGGATTTACAGCAGACGCTACTGAGCTTTTGGCGTTTTGATAGGGCAGGGTCATGCATGCCCTTGCCGTCGAACGCATCCTGCATGGGAATGCCCCGAAATACTCTGGTTGCGGCCGGGCGCGAGCGGGAAACCGATGCGCTGTATCCCACTGGCGGCTCGGGCGCGTGTTGGCGATTGGCTACGGCACAGCGATGTACCAAAGCCCCGGTATGCGGCCGCCAAGTCCATCCGACTGCACTGCCCTCGGCCGGGGCCGCTTTGTGTAAAGCCGGCTGCTTTCCTGGGCCATTGGCGGCGGGGATACAAGGAAACGATAGGCGTATTCATCCCCAAATGGCGAATTATGGATAAAAATTCAATCTGCACTATAAGTATTATATCACCATGGTATATAAAAATAAAGGAAAAAATAGTTACAGTTTTGACATATTCATCGATTGACAGCCGGCGGTGAGTTTGATATCATATTTTGTAGAGTGAAGGCGAAAGCCGCACGAAGGGGTACACCACCACGGGTGTAGTTCTTTTCGTGCGGCTTTTTGTTTTGCGGCATGCCGGGCCGCGCCGGGGGCAGACCAAAATGAACCGCACTTTCCGTATGGAGAGGCGGCCGCCCATGGGGCAGGGCTGACCGAATAACGGCCCGTACCGGTCCCGCTTGGGGATACAACCGGCCGCTTCTCCGGCAGGCACAGGCGTGCAGTCATCGTGAAAAGGAGGAACATCGTGCTGATTATCAATGGAGAACCGTCCGATGCGATAGGCCGGACGCTGCTGGAATATTTGCAGCAGACCGGCCTCGATCCCGCCCGGGTTGCGGTCGAGCTGGACGGGGAGATTATCCCCCGCGACCGTTACCAGGAGACGCTGCTCGGGGATGGGCAAAGGGTAGAGATTGTCCGTTTTGTGGGGGGCGGTTAAATGATCCTGACGGTGGATGGCAAAAGGCTGGACTTTCCCGGCTCGAGCGTGGGGGAGCTCCTACGCTTCCTCGGCCGGGAGGAGGCGGAAACGGTCGCCGTCGTGGATGGGTACCAGTGCGCGGCCGGCGCTGCGCTCCATGACGGTGAGGAAGTGATCTTCATCGCGCGTGGGGAGATGCCCCCGCCCGACCAGCTTGAGAGGATGCTCTGCGCGCGCCACAGTCCCGGCGTGTATGAGCGGGTTAAGGCGGCGCGGGTCGCCGTGGCCGGCCTGGGGGGGCTGGGGTCGTGCATCGCGCTCGCGCTGGCCCGCACCGGGGTGGGTACCCTCCATCTGGTGGACTTTGACTGCGTCGAGCCGAGCAACCTCAACCGGCAGCAATACCGCATCTGCCATCTGGGCATGCCCAAGACCGAGGCGCTCAAGGCCGAAATACTGGAAATTAACCCAGCCGTTCGGGTACTGTCGGATAACGTGCGGGTGACCGAGCGCAACGCCGCCGCCCTCTTTGCCGCCGACCCCATTGTGTGCGAGGCCCTGGATGGGGCCGAGGCCAAGGCCATGCTGGTCAACGCCCTTTTGGCCGGATGCCCGGATACGGTGGTGATCGCCGCATCCGGCATGGCGGGGACGGACAGCGCCAACCGGATCGTGAGCCGCCAGATCGGCCGGCGCCTGTATCTGTGCGGCGACGGCGAGGCGGAGGCCAAGCGGGGGCAGGGGCTGATGGCCCCCCGTGTGATGGTGTGCGCGGGGCATCAGGCCAACATGGCGCTTCGTCTCATACTGGGGGAAACGAAGGTATAGCCGCGCAGCCCGCGCGGCAAAAAAGACTGCGCTGTGCGCCCGGGAAGGGCCCCGCTTTCCGTCGGAAAGCGCCGGGGCCCTCCCACCGATCGGGTGCGGGGCGCTGCGATAAAAAAGGAGATTATTGCGATGGAACACAACGATGCTTTGAACATAGGGGGCCGGGAGTTTCACTCCCGCTTTATCCTGGGGTCGGGAAAATACTCTCTGGAGCTGATTGAGGCCGCCGTCGAGCAGGCGGGGGCACAGATGGTCACGCTGGCCGTGCGCCGCGCCAACCTGGGCGGGACGGCCAACATCCTCGATTACATCCCCAAAGGGGTAACCCTGCTGCCCAACACCTCGGGCGCCCGCACGGCGGAGGAGGCGGTGCGTATTGCCCGCCTGGCCAGGGAGATTGGCTGTGGTGATTTTATCAAAGTCGAGGTGATTCGGGACAGCCGCTACCTGTTGCCCGACAACGAGCAGACCGTTCGCGCGACCGAGCTGCTGGCCAAGGAGGGCTTTGTGGTGATGCCTTATATGTACCCCGACCTCAATGCCGCGCGGGATTTGCAAAACGCGGGGGCGGCGGCTGTCATGCCCCTGGCCGCGCCCATTGGGTCGAATAAGGGGCTTTGCACCCGTGAATTTATCCAGATTCTCATCGACGAGATCGACCTCCCGGTGATTGTGGACGCCGGCATCGGCCGCCCCTCGCAGGCCTGCGAGGCGATGGAAATGGGGGCGGCGGCCGTCATGGCCAACACCGCCATCGCCACGGCCGGGGACGTAGCGGGAATGGCGCGGGCTTTTTGTCAGGCCATTGAGGCTGGCCGGCAGGCGTACCTTGCCGGGCTGGGCCGTGTGCTGGACGGGGGAGGGGAGGCCTCCTCGCCGCTGACCGGATTTTTGGAGGAATAACCGGCTGCCCCCGCGCAATGCGGGCGCTACCGCATGGTTTGGAAGGTCAATCGCGTCTGGAAGGGGTGCCGGGTTTCCGGCCCTGGCCGGGGTGGCGGCCCTTTTCCCGCCCAGGCTACGCGGCATAACCGGCCCGGCCGGCGCCACGGCGTGGGGTTCGCCCCGCCGGCTATGACGGCCTGCCGGCGGCGGGCCGTATCAGTGAAAGGATGAATGAAATTTGGATCGGATCAATCACATGGAATATCTGCCCGGTATGGAGCAGCTCGATCACAGCATGATGGATACCGTGCTCTCCGCCCGGGCGGCCTATCGCCCGGAGAGCTACACCGCACAGGATGTCGAGCGCGCGCTGGCCGCCGATCCCTGTACGCCGGAGGATTTTGCCGCGCTGCTCTCGCCCGCGGCCGCGCCCTATCTGGAGCGGATGGCTCGCCGGGGCATGGAGGAAACCCGCCGGCATTTCGGCAACTCGATTTACATGTTCACCCCCCTCTATATTGCCAATTACTGTGAAAACTACTGCGTTTACTGCGGCTTTAACTGCCACAACAAAATCCACCGCGCCCGGCTCAACCGCGATGAGATCCGGCGGGAGATGGAGGCGATTGCAGCCACCGGTTTGCAGGAGATCCTGCTGCTGACCGGCGAGAGCCGCAAAATGTCGGACGTGGCCTATATCGCCGACGCCTGCTCGCTGGCGCGGGAGTATTTTAAGGTGGTTGGCCTGGAGGTATATCCGATGAATTCGGATGAATACCGCCTGCTGCACGAGGCGGGGGCCGACTTTGTCACCGTGTTCCAGGAGACGTACAATCCCGACAAGTACGAAACCCTCCACCTTGCGGGGCATAAGCGGATTTTTCCTTATCGCTTTCACGCGCAGGAGCGGGCCCTTCTGGGCGGGATGCGGGGCGTAGGCTTCGCCGCGCTGCTCGGGCTGGACGATTTCCGCCGCGACGCTTATGCGACCGGTCTGCACGCCTATCTGATCCAGCGCAAATACCCGCAGGCTGAGATCGCCTTTTCCTGCCCCCGCCTGCGCCCGATCATCAACAACGAATCGATCAATCCCAAGGACGTCCACGAGCCGCAGCTGCTCCAAATCATTTTGGCCTACCGCATTTTCATGCCCTTTGCCAGCATCACCATATCCACGCGGGAATGCGCCCGTTTCCGGGATCATGTCATCCGGCTGGCGGCGACCAAAATATCGGCCGGGGTGGACGTCGGCATCGGCGGCCACGACGGGGAGGCAAAGGGTGACGCCCAGTTTGAGATTTCCGACCCACGCTCGGTCGAGGAGGTCATGACGGCCATCCGGCAGGCGGGGCTCCAGCCGGTGATGAACGACTATGTCTACGTCGGTTAAGGTCCTTGCCGTGACCAGCCGCAAGCTCTGCCAGGGCGCTTTTCTTGAGCGGATCGGCCTGCTGGCCGACAGCCCGGTGGAGGCCATCGTGCTGCGGGAGAAGGATTTGCCCGAGCCGGAATATGAGCGGCTGGCCGCCGATGCGCTGGCCATTTGCCGCACGAAGGGGAAGCCGTGCATCCTGCATGCCTTTCCCAGCGTAGCGCAGCGCCTCGGCTGCGTTTCGATTCACCTTCCCCTCCCCATGCTGCGCGGCTTCAAAAATCCACGCGATCGGTTTGAGGTTGTGGGCGTGTCGGTCCACTCGGCGGAGGAGGCGGCGGAGGCCGAGCGCCTGGGGGCGACCTACCTGACGGCGGGGCATATTTTTGCCACCAGCTGCAAGGCAGGGCTGGAAGGGCGCGGGCTGGAGTTTTTGCAAAGGGTCTGCCGCAGCGTGCGCCTGCCCGTGTACGCCATCGGCGGCATTACCCCGCAAAACCTGCCGCAGGCGCTCCGGGTGGGCGCGGCTGGCGGGTGCATGATGTCCTCTTTGATGACCTGCGCCGATCCCTCTGCCTATCTTCAGGGCCTTTGTACAGGTAATTTGGAGGAAAACGAGGCTGCGTTTTGATCGTTGACTGCGCGTTGAAATGGCGGTGGGGCGAAACACCGGCTGGCTTCCAACAGTATGACTGGTGCACCAGAAACCGAGCCTGCGACCGGGGCCGATGATGGCAGGCGTCGGGATGGGTAGCGCTTTCGCCTGGCCCCGCGCCCGGCTGCCGTTCGAGGGCGTACCGTCCTCCGATGGAGGATCGGATGCGCCCTCGCGGGCGGTACTTTGCCCCAAGTCGCGGCCGGGTGGACGGTATCTCTGTCCACTGTGTCTGTTAAAATCAATGCCCCGGGACGTTTGCCGTCCCGGGGCATGGTTATATCAAAGGAAAGAGCGCGGATCATGCCGGTCAGATCAACTGCCCGACCGGCCATTTACCATCCGCCGTCCACCGGCGGGAAAGGGAATCCGATTATGTGGCCGCCGGTTGCCATGGCGGGATTACACCTACTGTGGGTTAGCATGCCTTGGCGGACACACTTTATGACGGGTTGGCTGTCGGCGCGCCTTGGCGGCCTCGGGCGCCGTGCACAATCCAGAGCACCAGGCTGACCAGCAACAGCAGCAAACTGATCCACTGGGAGGTCGACAGGCCGAACCAAATCCCCCGGTATGCATCGCCCCGAAAGAACTCGAGCACAAACCGTCCCGCCGGATAAATGCTGCAATAAAGCAGGAGCAGCCGGCCGCGCAACCGGCCGCGGCGTAGCAGGGCGTACAGCAGGCAAAACAGCATTAGGTTGAAGCCGGACTCGATCAGCTGTACCGGCAAACGGGGGACGCCATTTGCCTGGGGGATCAAGGCATGGGAATAGGTAATTCCCCAGGATACCTCCACGCCATAGCAGCATCCGCCGAGAAAACAGCCGATGCGGCCGAAGCAGTGAAACAGCGCAATGGCGGGCGCGGCAATATCGCCGAACGGGCCCAACGGTAGCCCTTTGTGCCGCAGGTAGATAGCTCCCGCGGCCAGGCCGCCAAGCAGCCCGCCGTAAAAGACGCTACCCCCAAAAAGGTAAAAAATCCACTGCAACAGGCGGGAAAAGGAATCCACCTGCCCGGGTGAGCGAATGAGCGCGAGGATGGTCGGCAGATTGGTCAGGCCGTAAATCAGGTGGCTGCCCAGCAGCACGCCGATGGCGGCGATGAGTAACGTCACCAGCATATCGTTGGGATCCAGGCCGCGCCGCTTTGCCGTACGGCAGGCAAACCACCCGGCAATCAGGATACCGGCGGTGGCCATGACGGTATAGGTGCCGATTTCTTTACCAAGCAAAACAAAGGAAGGGAACATAAAAACCACCAAAAAAATTTGCATAAGAGAAGCTCTTATGCAAATTCCTTTTTATTGTCAGGATAGCGAGTAGCCCAGACCGGCAAGACCGGCTAAGGCGCACACGGCGCAAAGGATTACCAATACATCGAGTGCCAGCGAGACAATGCCGAGCACCAGGCCGGCGGTCGCCATGCCGGTTTTCCCATCGGTAGCCGTTTTGCGGCCTTTGACGCCGAAAACAATGCCCAGGATGGATAAGACCCAAGTGAAATAGCTCACAATTGGAATCCATGCGCCGACCAGGCCCAGTATGCCGCACACCAGCGCGATCACCGGCATATTGTTGTTGCCGGCCGTGGGAACGGGAACCTGATAAACCGGGGGCACCTGCTGCTGCGGGGGCACCTGCTGCTGTGGGGGCACCTGCTGCTGCGGAGGCATTTGCTGCTCCGCGGAGGATTGCGGTTGCGCCTCGGGCGCGGGGGCCGGTTCGTTCGACGGGACCTGCGGATCAATGTTGGGATTGTTGTTTTCCATGAAAAATCCTCCTTGTTTGTCGATTGCTGTCTATAGAATATCATATATCCGCTATAATTGCAATCAAAAATTCATTTTATGTTCATAATTTTTTCACATGAAAAGCCTGTTTTTCTTCACACCGGGTGTCTACACAATAAGCCACAACCCGTTGCTTTCCATACAGGCCCATACTCTTATTGGAGCGCCTGTGGCCGGCGGATGAAAAAGGCTGCCCATGTACCAACATCAGCGCCTTACCCGACAATTCAATATATTCGCAGTACTGCGCAAACATGCAAACAGATCCGGTCAGTTTTGACCGGATCTGTTTTGGGGTAGATTTATTCGTCCCAGTTAACGCCCTGGCCCGACTGGCGCACCAGCTCGAGGAAGGTGTTGACATCCACATATTGTACCTGGATGCTGGGATCGTTTTCCTGTACATACTCCTCGTATTTCTCCACCATCTGCTTGACGCCCGACGGCGTGGTGTAGTTAGTGCCGAGGTTATAGAATTCAAAGGCGCAGAAATTAATGGAGGAATAGCGGTCGTGCATGGATTTCTGTGTTTGAAGCATGGATTCGCAGCGGGCGTTGATGGTATCCCCTTCGATCCCCAGCATGCGCAGATAGGGCGTGCCTTGGTAGATTTGGAGATCATATGGCCCGGCCGTGCTGTTTTGCAGGAAGTTGCCGAGCGGGGACAGCGGGTTAATTGCCTCCATCGCCGGCGTTTCAAGGGCAGTGAATCCATTGATAATACGGGTTGTCACGTCGATATGGAAGCGCTCAAAATAGGGCGTGGCATAATCCAGATACTCCTGGATCGCCGTGGGCTTGGTTCTGGTAATGGGATCGGCCTCTTTGCCCACAAAGCCCTGGATCAACGCGCTCTGGTTCACGTAGGTCATGCCCTCAGCGGCAATGATGTAGTCGTTTTCGGTCCGATTTTCATATATCAGATCGAATACCATGGGAATTCGATCGACCAGATTGACGTTAAAGCTGAAGGTGTAAGGAATCTCGCCCAGATTACGGTCGGTCCACACCTGTTGCGCTCTCGCCTTGAGCCAGGGGGAACAGTCGTAGTCGCCCGCGAAGGGGAAGGTGTAGTAAAGCACGTCGGGATCAAAGGTGACGTCTTTCGCAGGGGCGTTGGGGGTAGGCTCGATGACGCATTCGTAATTGGTGTAGAGAGAGCCGTTGCTCATCCAGCAGGGATGCGCCGCGTCGGCCTCTATGCCGCAGTTATAGGCTGTGGTGGTCTCGACAAACTGCCATTCCAACCGGGGAGCTTCGAGGTCAAACTGGTTTTCCGCCGTGTTGCAGTGGGTGGTGTACTTAATGTGCCAGGGCGGGAATCCAATCACCGTGCCAAAGGCGCCGCCGGCCATTTCATAACGCTTTTCGAGAATTTTCAGCAGGGTCTCCTTATCCGCGCCCAGAGGCTGGGTGAGGTCGTCGCTCGGCGCCTCCAGCCCGTAGGAGGTCAGGTCGAAGAAAAAGCACTGCTTGGAGATAAAATAGTCCTGATTGGGTAAGCCGCAGGTCTTGGCGTCGGTTGCATCCGGCCAGTTGTACAGCGGGTTGCTGGGCACGGCCGGCGCGCCGTCGACGGTATACGCCAGCAGCTCGGTATTGCAGTAGGGCATATAATATTCCAGTGCCCAGAGGTAAGCGTCGCATTTGGCGCTGCCCGAGCTGTCGATATCGGTACCCTGGATTTTCTCGCCCAACGCGGCGCCCTCAAACATTCCCACCAGGCTCTGTTTGACCGGGATGGAATATTCCTCGGTAAGGATCTGATAAAGGGTTCCCTCCTCCTCGCTGTAGCGCACCGGCAGCATACGCTCCAGGCCGCAGATGGTCGAGGCGACGTTCGCCGTCGACGGCACGTCGGGATCCCAGGCGATGATGCCGTACTCCTCCATAAACGGAGCGAAGGTATCCAGCATTTCCTGTGTGGTCGTCAGGGAAACCTCGGTCATTCCGGCATAGGTGCGGCCTTCCTGCGTTATATAGGAGAGCCAGAAAGGATCGGAGGAATCCATATCCAGGGCAATCGCAACGCCATGGGTATCAAAGTTGCGGTTGACCAACCCCTGGATGCAAACCGCCAGACGTGTCAGGTCGTGGCTGCGGCCATCCGATCCCACCAGGGCGTCGGTACTGATGACATAGAGATTGCCCTCTTCCAGTCCTACCGGGTCGACCCATATTTTCTCCATAGAATTACCCTCTTTCGCAGGGAATATGTCGATAATACGCACCGAATACTGCAAAATCAGCAGGGCATCGGTACTGTTGACATCCCCTTCTTCGTCTCCATCTACGTTGGCTGCGATCTGGGTGTCTCCTTCCAAATTTGTAAGGCCAACCGAGTGCTGCAGGGCGAGCAGCGCGTCGGCGGCATCGATGGCCAGATCATAGTTGATGTCGCCGACCAGCAGCTTTTCCATGCTCGCACTCGATGGAAAGACAACCGAGCACACCAGCACTGCCAGCATAACAAGGATTGATGTGATTTTCCGCATAGCATGTTTCCTTTCTTTTTATTTGCAGCCGGCGCTCGCCCGAACAGCCGGGCGATACCGGTCATGCGCCGGTTATAGCAGCGAACGGTAGAGAGCGGCGATCTCCTCGACGCTGGTTTCGCGCGGGTTGCCCGGCCGGCAGGCGTCGTCGTAGGCCGACTGAGCCAGGAAGGGGATGTCCTCTTCCTTGACGATTTCCTTTAAATTGGCGGGAATACCCACGTCGTGCGAGAGGGTGCGCACCGCGTCGACAGCCGCTTTGCGGTACTCCTCCTGGCTCATCTGCTCGGTGCCGGGCACCCCCATGGCGGCGGCAATATATTTGTATTTATCCCCGGTCGCGGGGGCGTTGTACTCCATGACGGTGGGGAGGATGATGGCGTTGGCCACCCCGTGCGGTGTATCGTACAAAGCGCCGAGCGGGTGAGCCATGGAATGGACGATGCCCAGCCCGACGTTGGAGAAGCCCATGCCGGCCACATACTGGCCGAGCGCCATGCCGTCGCGCCCCTCCTTGGTGTTGGCCACCGCGCCGCGCAGCGAGCGGGAAATAATCTCAATGGCCTTGAGGTGGAACATATCCGACAGCTCCCAGGCCCCGGCGGTGATGTAGCCCTCAATCGCATGGGTCAGCGCATCCATGCCGGTGGCGGCGGTCAGCCCCTTGGGCATGCTGGACATCATGTCCGGATCGACCACGGCCACAAGGGGGATGTCGTGAGGGTCGACACAGACGAACTTGCGGTTTTTCTCCACGTCGGTGATCACGTAATTGATCGTGACTTCGGCCGCCGTCCCGGCCGTGGTGGGCACGGCGATGATGGGCAGGCATTTGTTTTTGGTCGCCACGGCGCCCTCCAGGCTGCGGACGTCGGCGTGCTCGGGATTGGTCATAATAATCCCGATGGCCTTGGCCGTATCCATCGAGGAGCCGCCGCCGATGGCGATGATATAGTCGGCCCCGCTTTTTTGGCAGGCCGCGACCCCGGTCTGCACGTTCTCAATCGTGGGGTTGGGCTTGATGTTGGAATACACTTCATAGGCAAGCTTCGCGCCGTCCAACACGTCGGTCACCTTTTTTGTGACGCCGAACTCGATCAAATCGGGATCGGAACAGACAAAGGCCTTTTGATAGCCCCGCGCCTGGACCTCCTCGGCGATGCATTGTATCGCGCCCGATCCATGGTAGGAAGTTTCGTTGAGGATAAAACGATTTGCCATTGTGACCACTCCATCCTTTGCTATCGATAGATTTGCCTCTATCATAACAGCAACCGGAGCGAAATGCAAGTAAAGATATAGTACAAATTCATAAATATCTTGTCCTTTCCTATTCTTTTTTGCCTACTTAATCTATCTAGAAGCGCCGGCGACAGGGGATAGGCATGAAATCATCATACCGCGTTGGTTAACAAGCGGCGGGGGCATTGGAAGGAATATACCGCTTTGGCGTAAAGGCGAAATGGATGGATTTACTGCCCTGGTTGTGATATACTGGATCCGCATTAAAAATTTTAACTTGATGTCAGGATGTAAGCGATGAAAAAGATCATGCATCTGGTAACCATTGTTTTCTTTCTGTTAACGTTGTTCTTTGTCGTTCTTTATCATCGATTCGACTCGTCCGCTGCTTTGACGCTGTCTATCACATGCGCAACGGTTGCCTATCATTTTGCGATGCGGTTGGCTGTGGGTTTGGTATTTCAGATATGGATGCGCAACAGGGCGGATTATAACAAAAAATGGTATCAGCCAAAGAAATGGGAAGATAAATTATATCAAAAGCTCCACGTCCGACAATGGAAAGGCGGCGTGCCGGCATACGACAGCAGTTTATTTGATCCCAAAGTGCATCCATGGGATGAGATAGCACAGGCCATGTGTCAGGCAGAACTGGTGCATGAGACGATCGTCATTCTCAGTTTTTTGCCGGTTGTGGCAACCGTTTGGTTTGGCGCGTTCTTCGTTTTCCTGATTACTTCTTTTGGTGCAGCGGTCTTTGACCTTATGTTTGTTATCATGCAGCGCTATAATCGGCCTAGAGTTGTGCGGCTGGCTAAGAGAGAAACAAAGTTTTAATATAAAATAGCAAAAACTCCTCACTGCCCGAATGGTAGCGAGGAGTTTTTTGGTATCCCATCGAATTGCGGCTGCAAGACCCACCCATCAAGGCGGCGCAGGGGCGGATTCCCGGATATGGAACGGTTTGATAACCTGGGGCTTATAAACACTGTTTACCGTTTTAGCAAATGCGCCAAAGAGCGCATCCTGCCATTGCAAACCGCCGCCCAGCGGCCTGTTGGGCGCCAAAACAGCGGTAATCCATAATTTTCGCCCATCCGCCGCAGGAAGAGGATGCCCAGGCAAAAGCGCGAAAAAAGCGCCTTCGTTCGCGCTACGGCGGCCCTCGCCGAGCCATTTTTGCCTCGGCGGCTTTGGACGCGCAAAGACAATGGAGAGCCCGTCGCCCTTACCACCCCTTGCGGCGGACGGCCTCTCGTGATACCAGCCGTCTTCATCCGCTGCCCTATCTTCAGGCGTTTTTTGCTTTTGGTATTCCCGCTTTGCTCCCGTGTGGAAGGGGGCGCACAAAAATTGGCTGGGAATGACGGCGGTCACCGTCATTCCCAGCCAACAGAAGGGCCTGTCGGCTTCAGGGCCTGCCGGCCTACCGGCCGGGGTTTAATCGTCAAGATCGATGTCCGCTTTGAGCACCGCGCCGGTGGTCGCGTCGATTTCATAATCGTATTCGGTGCGTCCGGCATGGAATTCAATCTCATACACCACGCGGCCATCGTCCCGGTCAAGCTCGATTTGGTAACGGGAGATGTCGCTTTCGCTGACGCCCGCATGCTTGAGCGCTGTGGCTTTGGCCTCGGCCTCGCTCACCGCAACGTTGCCGGAGGCGCCTGGGGATACTACTGCTTGTTGGGAGCGCTGCGCTTTGAGCACCGCGCCGGTAGCAGCGTCGATCTCGTAATCAAATTCCACGCCGTCGGCATAGAATTTAATTTCATACTTTTGCAGCCCGTCGTCATATTCCAGCTCATACCGGTAACCCGACACGCTGCTTTCGTTAACGCCCGCGTGCTCGAACGCCGCTGCTTTCGCCTGGGCTTCCGTGATGGTCGCCGACGCGCCGCCCTGATTGCCGCCATGCTGGGACTGCTCTGCTTTTAAAACCGCCCCGGTGGCAGCGTCGATCTCGTAATCGTATTCCACATTGCCTACATAAAACTCGATCTCGTATTTCAGCCTGCCGTCGTCCGAATCCATTTCCGACCGGTAGCCCGACACGCCGCTTTCGTCCACCCCCGCGTGCTGGAATGCCGCGGCCTTGGCCTCGGCCTCGCTGATAACGCCGGAGGATGCATTGCCCTGCGCGGGCGCGGACGATGGGGAGGTTGCCCCAGATGCGCTGGACGTAGCCGATTGCCCGGGTGCGCTGGAGGAATCCGAAGCGCCGGGCGTGCTGGTAACGCCGGAAGCAGGACGGTTCGCTTCTTTTTCCACCTTGACTACCGCGCCGGTCGAGGCGTTGATATCGTACTCGTACTCGGTCGTGCCGGCGTAAAATTCCACCTCATACACCATGACGCCGTCCTCGGTGTCGAACTGGATGTGGACATAGGACGCATCGCTCTGTGCCACCCCTGCGTGGGCGAAAGCCGCCTGCATTGCTTCTTCACGGCTGATATAGGATGCAAGGCTGGTTTCCCCCGACTGCTCGAGCCCCTGCAGGGTCAGGCCGCGGGAATTGGCAATCAGCGTGATCTCTCCCACCGACAGCGGCGCCAGGGTTTCGGCCGCCAGGGTCGCGTCCTGGGCGGTCATTTCCCGGATGAGCGATGCCTTACCCAACGTAATCCCATACCGCTCGGCCATGGAGGCCAGCGCCTCGTCCTCGGTCACCAGCTGGCTGAGAATGGCGTAGCTGCCGTTGCCCAGCGCGCCGCTGACGTAGCCAGTGATCTTATCCTGCAGCGCCTGGTCGCCGTTTTGAAGTGATACGAGGATGGAATTCTGTGCGTCGCTCAAATAGCCGTTTTTCAGCATCGAGCCGATGATGGCGTTGACTGCAACGTCCAGATTCACGCCCTCCAGTTCCATCGTGCCCAGAATGGTTTGCGCGTCGGTGTTCAGCGCGTCGGCCGCGACTACCTTTTCTTTCTCGTCCACCTCCAGCGAGAGGCTGGGGTTGACGTCCAGCGTGACAATGGGATCGATATGGTCGATTCTACCGCCGAAAAGGCCAAAGCCTACGGCGATGCAGACCGCCGCCACGCAGAGCGTGGCCGCCGCTGCAATCCAGGGGATAAAGCCTCTCTTTTTTTGAGGTTCTGCCTGTGTCATGGGAAGTATCCTGCCTTTCTCATTCTCGCAGGCGGTTAGGATGCCCTCTTTCAGATTGTCGGGAACCGCATGATGGACAGCCTCTTTCAAGCGCCGCTTCATCTGACGATGTTTCATCTCATTCCGCCTCCTTCAGCGCCCGTTTCAGCTTGGCGAGCGCTCTTGCGTATTTTGTGAGAACAGTGGATAACGGTAGACCGAGTACCTCGGCGCTTTCCCGATGCTTCAAGCCGCCGACCACATGCAGCATCACCACTTGCCGCTCCTTTTCGTCCAGCGCCTGAAGGACAGCTTGGAGCATCCAGGCGTCCTCCGCTGTGAAGGCCGGGTTCTCGCTTAGCGCCTTTTCCAGATCCTCAAAAGCGAACACTTCGCCGCTTTGACGCTTGCGCAGGATGCTCATCGACAGGTTCCGGGCGATGGTGAGAATCCATGCCATCGGCTTGCCCTCGGCCCGGTATCCGGTTGCGCCCTGATAAATCCGGAGGTAGGTGTCCTGCAGAACATCCTCCGCGTCATGCGCATTTTTGAGCAGCGATAGGACGAATCCGTACACGGCTGCATGCGTACCGTCGTACAGCTCTCCCAACGCTCCGGACCTTCCGAGACCGATTTGATGAATCTGCTCCTCCAGCTTCGCCGGGTCGGGAGATTCGGCCGTCGGGACGGATAGGAAAAGCAGCATGGTTATCCTCCTGTTCACCCTATTAACGCTTAGCACGGGCGTTTTATCCCACGGGTTTAAATTTTTTTGCAAACTTTTGAAAGCCGAAGCGCTCGCTCCGGCTTTGCTATTGTCGACTCCAGGGAGATGGGGCCTGCCGCCAGGGTGTGGGGAGCGTCGCGCTCCCACACGGCGGCCCGAAAGGGATTGCTTGCGAAGGCCTGCCGGACGGCGGGTATCGGCCGTCGAGCCGTGCGCCGAGATCGGGAAAAGGGAAGCCGTCCGCAAAACAGCATGGTAACACCCGGCATCCGGCACAGGGCATCCAGCCGGCCCAATGCCTGAGTGCGCAGTGCCCAGCAACGCGGTTACTGCGCCGGTTTTTCGTGCGGCTGCGCCGTCATCATCCCATACCATCGTGGCGCCCTGTTTTTTCGAGCAAACCCACCCCTGGCACAGGTGGGGACGGTCCCGCCCATGGCGCGTACACAGGGGGCGGCCGCTCGAGCCGCTCACACCGCTCGCCGTTTTTGCTTTCCAAATGCGGGCGTCTACGTTATGCGAGGCCCCGGTGAATCCATTCCCGCCCGGCGTAATCCAGGTCGGGGACTATGCCTGCTGCTCCAGCGCCTGCTCGAGGGCGAGGCTCAGCTGGTCGGGGCAGGAGGTGGACTTAAAGCCGCAGCGGATTCCCTTCAGCTTGGCAATCGCTTCCTGGGCTGGCATGCCCTCGACCAATGCGGCGATTCCCTGCAGGTTCCCGTTGCAGCCGCCCTGGAATTCCACGTGACGAATAATGCCGTCCTCCAATTCGAGGCGAATGGCGGACGAGCAGGTGCCTTTGGTTCTATAATCGTATTTCATGGTGTTTCATCCTTTGTTTCCGTTTTGATGGTATGAATGGTATCGTTGCGCATACCCTAAAGTGCAAAATACCTTTACCCTCTCATGTTATTATACTGTTCGTCCGACGCCTTGTCAACGTGCTGCGCACCCGATGATGGATGCATTTTTTCGCCCCCAGGAAATTGGCTGGGAAGTATGGCCTCCACCTACCCATGCGCAGGAAGGATATCCATGATAGCTTGTTAATGGGTCACGGGATATCCTGGCCGCACCGCGTGGTAAAGCCCCGATGAATGTTGAAATAAAAAATACAAAATACCTATTGACACATAATACTATGTGGTGTATAGTATTATGCGAAAGGGGGCATTGGCTTTGGACACCCAACTCAAACGCGGTATCGTCGAGGTCTGCGTATTGGCGGCTCTTTTGCGAAAGGATTCTTACGGGTATCAAATTGTCAAAGATTTAGCGGATATCATCGATATTTCCGAGTCGACCCTATATCCGATTTTAAAGCGGCTGGAGGCCAACCGAAGCCTTGAGGTCTATTCGGTAGAACACAATGGGAGACTGCGCAAATATTATCACATTACCGCCGATGGAAGGGAAAAAATCGCCGCCTTTGTTGAGGAGTGGAAAACCGCAATGGATGCGTATGAATTTATCAAAGGAGAGATCGAGGATGACCAAGCTTGAATTTCAGGCCGCGCTGGCCGGGCGGCTGACCGGCCTGCCGGATGAGGAGCGGCAGAAGTCCATTGATTTTTATATGGAAATGATCGACGACCGTCTGGAAGAAGGAATGAGCGAGGAGGAGGCGGTAGCCAGCCTGGAGCCGGTCGAGGTGATTGCACGGGAAATCCTATGTGACCAGCCTCTCAGCGACCTGCTGCGCGCCCGGGCAAGCGGACTGGATGGGGGTAAGAAGCGCAGCGCGCTGCAAACCACCCTTTTGATTCTGGGTTTCCCGCTTTGGTTTCCGCTGCTGCTGACGGCAGTGATCCTGGTTTTGTGTTTGTATCTGATCATCTGGTGCCTGATTGTTGTAGTGTATGCCGTGGTGGCGGCATTGGGGCTGTCGGCCCTGGCCGCTGTGGTGGCCGGTTTTGTTTTTGTAGCGTCACATCCGGCCTCCTGCCTGTTTTGTATCGGCGTGGGCGCGGTTTTGGCCGGGCTTTGCATATTTGCCTTCTTTGGTTCGCGGGTTTTGTCCCTTTGGTTGATACAAGGGACTGTCCGGCTGGGACGCTGGATCAAATCCCTGCTCGTTCGAAAGGAGCGTTCTTAAATGAAACGATACCGTAAAGCACTCATGATTGCCGCTGCGATCAGCATTGCGGCCGGTTTGGCGCTTTGTGCGGCCGCTTACGCTATGGTTGG
Organism: uncultured Eubacteriales bacterium; assembly: GCA_965145485.1. Classification (GTDB taxonomy): domain Bacteria; phylum Bacillota; class Clostridia; order Oscillospirales; family Acutalibacteraceae; genus CABQCM01. The sequence goes on from CBCTCU010000012.1 coordinate 31,456, forward strand.
CGGAGACTTTTCCAAGCTTAGCACCACGCCGCCTTATGAGGAAAAAAGCGTTTCGTATTCGGCCGATGAGCTTACTGCCATCACCCTGCTCGACCGAAATACCTCCGTGCGGCTGGAGCCATCGGAAGATCAGCAAGTCCACATCACCTATTATGAAAACGAAGCGGAGCAATATCATTGCTCGGTCTCGGCCGGCGAGCTTCGGGTGGAGAAGGTGGAATTGGGCGGCTGGACGAACCATGCAGGGTTGAATTTTCATTTTCAAGATGCCTCGGTCGTTATAGCGGTACCGCAGCACTATGCAGGGGCAATTTTACTGAGTACCACCAACGCCCCGGTCACAGTGGCCGACCTTGATTTGCAGGAGGATCTATCGGTACAAACGACCAACAACGACATTCAGATCGGTACGGTCCGCTGCACGGGGAGCTTGTATGCGCAGACCTCCCATGGACAGGTTGCGCTCCATGGGGTGACGGCCGCATCCATCCAAACCGGCACGTCCAATCACTCCATCGATGCCACGCAGATCGAAACGGCCGGTGATCTTGTGTTGACCACGTCCAATGGCGCGATTGACCTTGACGGCGTACAAGCCGGCAGTTTAACTGCCCAATCCAGCAATCATGCTCTGCGTGCCGATAACGTCGCCGCGCAGGGAAGGCTGGAGCTTCGCAGCACCAATGGGACGATTCACCTCGAGCAGGTCGTTCCCGGCCAGGCTATCGAGCTGGTGACCACGAACGGCGCGATTGAGGGAACCATCCTCGACCGTTTGGAGCAGTATACCATTGAAAGCACAACGACCCATGGGGACAGCAACCTGCCCAATCAGTACAGCGGCGGCTCCAAAAGCCTGGTTGCCCGCACGACCAATGGGGATATTGCGATTGACTTTCTTGGCTGATCCTATCTGCAGCCGGGGCCGGGCTTTGCTCGGCCCCGTTTTTTTGTATCCACTGCGCGTGCGTGTGCTGCCATCCTTAATATCCATACCACGACCGCCTTTGGAGGGTCGTCGGTTATCGTCCTGTGTGGGTGGGCCGAGGGCCGTGCCGCTGCGGTATCTTGCCAAGCAGGCGCCATGATAGCGGCAAAACAGCGGATGCACTTAAAATTCAGAATTATAATGGAATATTATTGAAAATTGAGCCGTATTTTGCTATACTGTCCTTGGATTGGGAAATAGACCTTTGGCCGGTTCCGCGATCCCAAAACCATTAAAGGAGGAATTCCGCATGATTGAACTACCCGAAGGATATCTATTGGCCGATGAAATGGACAAGCAGCTCAAGAACAAAACAATCGTCAGCGCCATTGCCAACGCTTCCCCTCACGCTTACGCGTTTTATGAGGGCGACCCGGCGGAGTACAAAGAGAAGTTTTCCGGGCGCCGGGTGGAGGGAGCTTATTCCTACGGCGGCAAGGTGCATCTTGCGATGAGCGGCGAGGCGGAATTTTTCTTTGCCGACGGCATTGTGTTCCGGTACCTGGAACCGGGTGCGAAGCTGCCCAAAAAGCATCAGCTATGCCTGGAATTTGAGGACGGCTCCCATCTGACCTGCGGCGTGCGTATGTATGGCAATTTGCAGGGCTATGTGGGAAAGTATGAAAACGGCTACGACGAGGTCGCACGCACCAAGCCCTCCCCTTTGTCGGAGGATTTTACCATGGAATATTTTGAGTCGCTGCGCAAAAGCCTGCCCAAGAAAAAGTACTCGGTCAAAGCCTTTCTTGCTTCCGAGCAGCGCATTCCCGGGTTGGGCAACGGCGTTCTGCAGGATATTCTGTTTGACGCCGGCATCCGCCCGAAACGGGACATGGCGACGGTCACCGACGCGCAGATGGAGCAGTTGTGGACGTCGGTGCGCCGTGTGCTCTCCGCCATGACCGAGCAAAAGGGGCGGGACGTCGAAACAGATCTCTATGGCAAAGAGGGGGGCTACAAGACCCTGATGAGCAAAAATACCTACGCTTTTCCCTGCCCGCGCTGCGGCGGCCCCATCACCCGGGAAGCCTTCATGGGGGGCAGCGTCTATTACTGTGCCCATTGCCAGATATGACAGGGCGCGCAGCGCCGCTGCCATGCGTTGGCAGCATGGCGTGGCAGAGACCGGTTGGCAGCCGGTGTGAAGCGTTGCTTTCACCCTTTAAGGGCCGCGTTTGCCAGTGGATGAAAAGAAAGATTCCTTCCCCATGCATGGGTACAACCCCTCCTTGCATAGATAGTAGCAAGGAGGGGTTTGTCATGCGTAAAATGAGTTATATGATTATTACCAGGGGCAAGCTGGTGACGGCGGCGGTGCTCCTGCTGGCGGTGGCCTTTGTCCTCACGGCGGTGTCGGTCGGCCGCCCGGCGGTGTCGGCTTCGGCCTCCAAGCGGCTGCTTCCCATCTATTGCACCGAGCAGCCCGAAAAAACGGTATCCATCTCCTTTGACGCGGCGTGGGGCGCGGAGGACACCCAGATGCTCATTGACATCATGGCGGAATATGACGTCAAAGCCACCTTTTTCGTCGTGGGCGAATGGGTGGACAAATACCCCGACTCGGTCAAGGCGCTGCATGACGCCGGCCATGAGATCATGAATCACTCCGACACCCATCCCCACATGACCAACCTGTCGCGCGAGGATATGGTCAAGGAGATCAATGCTTGCAACGATAAGATTGAGGCCATCACCGGCGTACGCCCCATCCTGCTTCGGCCTCCCTACGGCGATTATAACAACGCCCTCATTGAGGTGCTGGATGAAATGGGGATGTATGGCATCCAGTGGGATGTGGATTCGCTCGACTGGAAAGGGCTGTCCGCTCCCGAAATCGCCAAACGGGTGACCAGCAAGGTCGGCAGTGGGTCGATCGTGCTGTTCCACAACGCGGCCGAGCACACCCCCGAGGCCCTGCCCGACATCATCAAGACCCTCAAAGACGACGGCTACCAATTCGTCAAAATCTCCGAGCAGATTTACCGCGACAACTATACTATCGATCACGAGGGACGCCAGCATCCGGCGGCGACCGAAACCCAAAGCCTTCCGGCCTCGCAGGAGGCCACCGCCTGGAACGCGGGGCCGGCCGTGCGGGAGAAAAGGGTCGTCCAATTCTGAAAGAAAGGCCATTGAGAATTTGCCCTTTGCGTCGCGCTTCCAGAAATCACCTGTTCGCACACTCTTCCTCTAAAAAACCAAGCGAATCCATAAGCCGCCCCGGCTGCATGCAGCCGGGGCGGCGTGTGCGCTCTTTTGAGCCATGGCCAGCGGATAGGGCGTCATGCGGTGGACGGCCCTGGCTCCCTGTGGCCATCAGCCGGCCGGGATGACGGCATAGGCGATGCATTGTGTCTTCAACGCTACCAGGGAGTGTTCAGACTTGGCTTTCAGAATAAAGCGCGAGGCCAGCGGAAAATCCGGTTTGCCTATTTGGCAAGCGACCATCATCCGATTACCGCCAGCGGAGCATGCTGCGTCATCGTTCCATGCTGCGTGCGCCCGGGTGGACGCAAATGGACGCTATGCTAGACGCTGAAAAGGGCCCCTTTTTGAAAGCCCCGCAGGTACCTGGGGCCAGTTGGCGATACAGCCTTATTGCCCCTGGATGATACGCTCGGCCACCCGCATGCCGTCGACTGCCGCCGAAACGATGCCGCCGGCATAGCCCGCCCCCTCGCCGCAGGGATAAATGCCGCGCACCGGGGACTGTAGATCCTCTCCGCGCAGAATGCGCACCGGCGAGGAGCTGCGGCTTTCCACCCCGGTCAGCAGAGCGTCGGGGCGGTCAAATCCCCGCAGCAGGCCGCCCAGCTTGGGCAAAGCGCCCCGTAGCACCCCCGACACCCGCTCGGGCAACAGGGCGTGCAGGTCACACAACGTCACGCCGGGGCGGTAGGTCGGCTCCGCTTCTCCCAGCGACCGGGAGGGGGCGCCACGCAGAAAATCCCCTGCAAGCTGACAAGGCGCGCGGTAATCCCCCCCGCCGAGTGCAAACGCTTTCTGCTCCAGCGCGCGCTGAAATTGCGCCCCGGCCAGCGGCGCATCCGAGCCAAAATCCCGCGCGTCCACCCCCACCAGCAGGGCGCTGTTGGCATTGTCGCCGTCCCGGGCAAACCGGCTCATGCCGTTGGTGACCACACCGCCCTCTTCGGAGGCCGCGGCGACGACCTGCCCGCCCGGGCACATGCAAAAGGTGTAGCATCCCCCGCCGGGGAGCGAGACATGCAGCTTGTAATCGGCCGCGCCCAGAGCGGGATGACCGGCCGCCGGGCCGTACTGGCTGCGGTTGATCATGCTCTGGGGATGCTCAATGCGCACGCCGACCGCGAAAGGCTTGGATTCCATGGGTACGCCGGAGCGCAAAAGCATCGAAAAGGTATCCCTTGCACTGTGCCCCACCGCCAGAACCAGCGTGTCGCAGGGGATGGTCAGCGCCCCCTTGCCGCCATCTACCCTGACGCTGTCCAGCCCGCCGTCGCGCAGGCTCACGCCGGACAGGGTGTGCTCAAACAGCACCTCGCCCCCCTGCCGTAGGATCTCTTCCCGTATCGAGCGGACCACTTCCACCAGCCGGTCGGTGCCGACGTGCGGCTTGTGCAGATATTCAATTTCCTCCGGCGCGCCGTGGAGCACCAGCTCCCGCAGCACCTGGCGGCAGCGGGGGTCCTTGATGCCGGTGGTCAGCTTTCCATCCGAGAAAGTACCCGCGCCCCCCTCGCCAAACTGCACGTTGGAGCGTGGGTTCAGCTCGCCCCCTGCCCAAAAGGTCTGAACGTCGGCCATGCGGCGGTCAACGTCCCGTCCCCGCTCAAGCAGAATCGGCCGCAGGCCGGCCCGCGCGCAGAGCAGAGCGGCGAAAAGCCCGGCGGGGCCGCTCCCTGCGATCACCGGGCGCGGCCGGCCCGCGTCGCGGCCCGGGGCGGGGAGGGAATAGTGATTTGGCGCGCAAGGGGAGGCGCTTTTGCAGCGCTTGAGGATCTTTGCCTCGTCGCACAAGAGGGACACCTCTGCGCAGCATACAAAATGCACCTGATCTTTGCGGCGGGCGTCGACCGATTTGCGTACGAGCCGCGCCGATGCAATTTTATCCATCGGCAGCCCGAGCGCGTTGGCGCATTGCTGCCTCAGGGAGGAAAAATCCGTATCCAGCGGCAGCTTGAGTTGATTGATGCGGATCATATCGTCCCGCCTTTCCTCAGGGTGTTGCGTTTGTTCCATGCCCCGTGTATACAAGGGGAGAGCAGGGGGATTTTGTGCCTTTTTTGCCCCTTCCCGCCCGATGGGGGAAGGCCGTGTGTCTGTCCGGCATGCTATCGCATCGGATGCTTTGTCGGAGAGGCGCCTAGCCGAAAAAACCGACAGCATCGGGGATCACCGGTTTCTTTACACCGGCTGTGATTGGGCCGTAAAAGGGGAGAGAAGCCGGGCAGCGCCTGCACCCCACGGCGAGCGGGGTGTCCCCGCTATCCCAGCTCGGTCGAGACCCCATGATCCGGCTTGATCCTCGACCGTGATGGATTACCGGCCGGTTGTGGTGTAGACCGTGCGATATTGTTTGAGAACAGAGCATCCGGCTGCCCGGCGGTGTTGGCCGGGCTCCCTCACTCGGCGGCCAGTATCCACGAATGGAAACCGGCCCGGGAACCTTCCTCCCGACGCGTGCATTGACCTGCGAGCCCAACCCCAAACGCCAAGAGTTCATCCGATGCCGTTTCCTCGGTGTTGGCCCCGGCATGTTTCAGGCGGACAAAGAAAACGGCCCGGCTTTCCGCTCTCACCACCGAAAAATTTACGAAAAGGATATTTCCACCAGCCGGTGCTCGGCCAGGGAACGTCTGGGATCGATCACCCGCTGGTTTTTGGAGCCGCGAAAGCGAAGAGAGAGGGATTTTTCCGACAGGAGGAAGGGGCCGTCCACCAAAATATCGGTTTCGAGCAGTAGCTCGATCCAATCGGGGTGTTGCTGCGCATCGGCCGTCAACTGCTCAAAGGTATAGCCGGTGTAGCACATCACGTCCAGGCCGATGGCGCGCACCTGTCTCGCCAGATGCGCCAGCGCCGCCGCCTGGCAAAAGGGCTCCCCGCCGCTGAAGGTCACGCCCCGAAGCAGGGGATTGGCGCGCACCGCATCCAGGATGCGGCCGGTGTCGGAGTCATAGCCCCCTTGAAAATCATGGGTTTCGGGATTGTGACAGCCCTCGCAGCGGTGGGGGCAGCCCTGCACGAAGACCACCAGGCGATAGCCCGGCCCGTCGACCACCGACTCGCGGATGACTCCCGCCAGCCGCAGGGGTAAAACGTCGTTCATAAACTATTCTCCTTTTTCTGTGGGCGCCGGCCAGGCGCCCTGGGAATACTTTGGATCGGTCAAATCGAAAATGCCCGCCAGCAGCATGATAACCCCTTGAACACGGTGCGGCTTTACCGCGTAGACCCCTCGCCCGTCTTCGGTTTCAAAAACCAGGTCGGCCGCAATCAGGGGCCTGAGATGATGATATACCTGCCCGGTGGAGTGAAAGCCGCACCGCTCCACCAGCGAGGCCACCGTCGAGGGGGCGCGCAGCAAGGCCAGCAGCAGGGCGAGCCGGTCGCTGCTGCCGACGCACTGCAGCACGGCGGCGGCCGATTTGTTTTCAATAAGCGAAAGAAGGCCGTCGGTATTGATGCCGTTTTGTATCCAAAACGAATAGGTCTGATTGTTTGACTGCCTGCCTCCCGATGCAAAGACCCCCAGGTAGGTGATGCTGCCGGTGCGTCCTTCGCGCTCGGTCAGGTCGAACAGCTCGTTCATCAAACTGTTGAGCCGTGGGTCGTCGTGCATGTTGGGAGCCGGAAAGGAGGGAGACGATGCATCTATCTTTTCCCCCGGTTGCGAGGGCTGATCCGATGTGGGCACAGCCGGATGGAGCAGGGATTTTATCTGGGCCACTTCTTTTTTCAAGGCTTCGATTTCTTCCATAAGATCTTGTGCCATGGGGGTTCGCCTCCTAATAATATTACGAATGTTCGCAATTTCATAATATCGTAATTCTTATTTCATGTCAACCCCATATGAAAAATTTTTCAAGTTGTGGAAAAGGCAAGGTCCCTCCCTCCTCCACACGCGTCGGGCCCGGGAAGGGCAACCCCTCCCAGGCCCGGTTACATGGCTTGTTTGAGTGCAACGCCCCCCGCTATTCTAAAGGAGCAACGGCCTCTCGGCAAGTACGAGCAGAGCGAACACCAACCGGAACAGCGGATTCATAGCCGCCGGCGACAGCCGGATGGAGGTTCCCTTGCGCTAGGTAGGGCGAAAGGGGCGGAGGCCAACGTTCGGCGCTTTCCCATCGGCTTGCAGGAACATGCCCATTCAAGCTTTTTCAATTCCTGCATTCGCCGGTAGGGCCCGGCCCTGGCACAAGGTCCCGTCCACTTGCATTTTCACGCTAGGGAAGGCTGCCCTGCCCATGGTGCGGCAGAATTTAGATCTGCTCCATATCCCCCTTGCCGGTGCCGAGGGAGTGGGTGACCCGGTCGCGTACCTCGGCGGCCTTGGCGTTGTTAAAATTGTCAAGAGTTCCCACCAGATAGCCGGTGATGCGGCGGATGCGCTCGATGGGGTGATCGTCGTGCTCCTGCGCCGTCCGTCCGCACTGGGGGCAAACGTCGTTGATGATACCGGTATAGCCGCAGACCGGGTCGCGGTCGACCGGGTGGTTGATCGAGCCGTAGCCGATGCCCGCCTCCTTCATCGCGTGGATGACCGCCTCAAAGGCCTCCAGGTTCTGGGTGGGGTCGCCGTCCATTTCAATGTAGGTGATATGTCCGCCGTTGGTGAGGTTGTGGTAGGGCGCTTCGATGCGGATCTTTTCCATGGCGGTGATGTCATAATACACCGGGACATGGAAGGAGTTGGTGTAATATTCCCGATCGGTCACGCCCGGGATGGAGCCGAACAGCTCCCGGTCGATACGTACAAACCGGCCGGACAGCCCCTCCGCGGGGGTGGCGATCAGCGAAAAATTCAGCCCGTACTGCTTGGCGGCTTCGTCCATGCGGCGGCGCATGTAGCCAACGATCTCCAGGCCCAGGTTCTGCGCCTCGCGGCTCTCGCCGTGGTGAACCCCGATGAGGGCCTTGAGGGTTTCGGCCAGGCCGATGAAGCCCATGGTCAGGGTGCCGTGCTTGAGCACTTCGCGCACCTCGTCGTTCGGCCCCAGCGTATCCGAATCAATCCAGACCCCCTGGCCCATGAGGAAGGGGTAGTTGTACACCCGCTTGCGGCACTGAATTTCAAACCGTTCGAGCAGCTGCTCGATGACCAGATTGATCTTGCGGTCAAGGTCCTCAAAAAAGAGGTCGATGTCCCCATGGCTGCGGATGGCGATGCGGGGCAAATTGACCGAGGTAAAGGAGAGGTTGCCCCTGCCGTTGACAATCTCGCGGGAGGGGTCGTAAACATTGCCCAGCACGCGGGTGCGGCAGCCCATGTAGGCGCACTCGGTTTCGGGATGGCCCGGTTTGTAGTATTGGAGGTTAAAGGGGGCGTCTAGGAAGGAGAAGTTGGGGAAAAGCCGCTTGGCGCTCACCTTGCAGGCGAGCTTGAACATATCGTAATTGGGGTCGCCGGGGTTGTAGCTGATGCCCTCTTTGACCTTGAAGATATGGATGGGGAAGATGGGGGTTTCGCCGCGGCCGAGCCCCGCTTCGGTCGCAAGCAGGACGTTGCGGATGACCATACGCCCCTCGGGGGAGGTATCGGTGCCGTAGTTGATGGAGGAAAAGGGAATCTGCGCGCCGGCGCGACTGTGCATGGTGTTGAGATTGTGCACCAGCGCCTCCATGGCCTGATAGGTCGCGCGGTCGGTTTCCTTCTCGACCCTTGAGAGGGTAAATTCCTGCGCCCGCTGCACCGCATCCTGGCTGACACCGTGGGAAGTGAACCACGCGGCCTCCGCCTCGCCGTAGCCGTTGTCCCCGGCCAGGCAGGGGGTCAGACCCTGGGTTAAGCGGATTTCATCATATGCTTTGCGCACCAGCGCGTCGGCGTCGTCCATACCGGTGAGCAGTTCCAATGCTTTGCCCATGTTTTTTAAATACAGCCGGCGGTAGGTCTTGGCAACCCCCTTGGCCAGGGCATAGTCGAAGTTGGGGATGCTCTGCCCGCCGTGCTGGTCGTTTTGGTTGGATTGAATGGCAATGGCCGCCAGGGCCGAATAACTCGAGATGTCGCCCGGCTCGCGCAGATAGCCGTGGCCGGTGCCAAAGCCACCGGTGAGCAGCTTGTCCAGATCGATCTGGCAGCAGGTGGTGGTCAGGGTGAGAAAATCCAGGTCGTGGATGTGGATGTCCCCCTCGCGGTGGGCCTTGGAATGCACCGGGTTGAGCACAAACATCTCGTAAAACTGCTTGGCGCTCTCCGAGCCGTACTTGAGCATGGTGCCCATGGAGGTGTCCCCGTCGATGTTGGCGTTCTCCCGTTTGACGTCGTTTTCCTTGGCGTCGAGGAAGGTCAGGTCCTCCAGGGTCTTCATCAAGCGGGTATTCATCTCCCGCACCCGGGTGCGTTCGGCGCGGTAGAGGATGAATTCTTTGGCGGTGCGGGCGTGCCCGTTTTCAATGAGCACCTTTTCCACCGCGTCCTGCACCTGCTCGACGGTAGGGTCGGCTCCGCCGAGGGTCTGCTCCAGATAATCGCACACCTGACGGGCGATATCCTGGGCCATGTCCCGGTCGGTTCCCCCAATGGCCTGCGCCGCCTTGAAAACCGCGTCGGCGATTTTGTCCGAGTGAAATGCGACCGTCCTTCCATCCCGTTTTTTGATGGTTGTGAGCATATCTGGTTCCTCCTAGCGTGATATTGAGAAAGGCACTAGATGTAGTGCCGGTTTGGTTCTAGTTTCTATTATAGGGGATATATCTGGTAGTTTCAAGTGATATTTGCAACAATTCATCCGATTCTTTTCCATGGGCGGCAGGCGTTCGCTCCGAATGCGCAGACCTCCCGATGGTCTGCCTCTTTCCGGGCAAGAAAACGAGCCGCAAAAAAATATATGACAACGCAGGCGAGCTGTGTTATTATCCTATTAACAGCAATGAGATAAGGAGGACAAAACATGCGCTTGCGATGTGTGAATATCCCAACGGTTCATGTGGAGGAGATGCGCGATTTCTATTCCCTGCTGCTGGGCACGCCGTACGACGGCAGCCACGGCGGGCCGGATCGCTATGAAATACCGGCAGGGGAAGAAACGTGGGTCGTCGTTTGCCGCGTGAGCACGCCGGTTGTGGTCCATCCGGAAAGCTGCGGTCTGGAATTCGAAGTGGACGATGTGGACGCGGAGTATCGCCGTTTGCTGCATGCCGGGGTGAAGATTGAAACCCCTCCCACCACCTTGCCGTGGCAATGGCGCTTTGTCGCGCTGCGCGACCCGGATGGCAATAACGTCGACCTGGTGCAGTTTGTTGGCGAATAGCCGGTCTGACCGCCCGCCACCGGTTCGTATGGGAAGCATGACAAGCCACCGCCCGCCGCTGGATGATCCAGTGGCGGGCGGTGGCGTTTTTTGTGGGCGGCTTCCTGATTGTGCCGGAGGATGTGTGAAATAGCCCTCGGTCAAATGGGACAGTGAGATAAGGAAACAAGCAAAAAAACTTTATCTCACCGCGCTTTACCGGTGGTAGCTGTGTTGCCGCTGAGACAACGGCAAAGAAAAATGCCACCAATCGGATTCCATCTGCATAGGATGACAGTGGGGGAGTGGAGAAAAGAGCGGGCCATGCACCGCCCCATTTGTCCCTCGAGCGCTAGACACAGTGCGTGAGGTAGTGGGAAGCGCCGTTATCCGCTGGCGGGGCCGACCTACCAAAAGGCTCTGCGGTGTGCTTGTCGCGGGAGTCCGCTGCCTGGCAGCCGTCTGCACGCAGGCAGCGATGCGGTGGGGAAGCTTCCCCGGTAGCCCGCCCCAGAGTGTGCGATTGCAGCCCCTTTCCTGGCGGTAGCGTCCCATCAAACGCCGTGCGGCGCGCCTGTTCCAGCTTTTCTGTCGCCGCGGGGTGGTTGTTGCCGCGCCGGTGCAGATGGCTTTTAAGCATCGGCCCGAAACAGCAGGGGAACCACGCCTGCCGGCGTGATATCCAGCGCGCCGTAAGAGGCCCGCCCGTCGCGGGGCTGGGCCACCGATCCGGGATTGAGCAGGGTAATGCCATCCTCAAAAAGGGTTCTGGCCACGTGGGTATGGCCGTACAAAGCCACCCGCGCGCCCACCTGACGGGCTTTTTCCAGCAGTTCGCCAACCCCGTAATAAATGCCGTACCGGTGGCCGTGGGTGGCGAAGATGCGCACGCCGCCCAGTTCCAGCAGGCATTCCTCCGGGAGGTCGCTGCCAAAGTCGTTGTTGCCCCGCACAAAGGTAAAACGGCGGCTGGGATACTGCTCGGGCAGGCCTTCGAGCGCCCCGACGCCGTCCCCGAGATAGAGGATGTGGCGCGCCTCGGGGTGTGCCTCGATCGCCCGGACGACCGGTGCGACCGCACCGTGTGCGTCGGATAACACTAAAATGCGCATGAAAACGGGCTCCCTTCGTCGTCCGTGCCGCCGGCAGATTTTTTTCATAAAGGCGGCCGCCGGCACATAATTTAGATTACAAGGAGATGTGGGCTATGAATCAAAACAACCGACCCAGCAAGGAAGAACTCGAGCGCCTGGCGCGCCAGGCCAGCAGCAAACTGAACATGCAGCCGAGCGAAGTCAAGCAGGCGGTCGAGTCGGGCAAGGTGGACGGCCTGCTGGGACGGCTGTCAGCCGACGATGCCAGCCGGATCAAGGAGGTACTCAGCGACGAGCAGAAAGCCAGAGAGCTGCTCAATTCTCCCGCCGCCCAGGCCCTGCTGAAAAAACTGATGAATCCGTAGCCGCCGCGCCCCCAAACCACAAAGGAGGATTCTCATGGAAGACCTGTCGGCCATGCTCAGCCAGTTGCTAGACGACCCGCAGGGGATGGAAAAGATCAAATCCATCGCCGGATCGCTGCTGGAGGGCCAGGGGCCGTCGCCCAACCCATCCCCGCCCGGCGGCGATAGTGCAGCGGACACACCGGCGGCCTCGCCGTCCGGCGGAGGCGGGCTGGATATCTCCCCCGGCGAAATTCAGACGATGATGAAACTGGTGAACGCGATGAAGAGCGGGCAGGATGACGATCGCACCCGTTTGCTGCTTTCCCTCAAGCCCCATCTGAGCGCACAGCGGCAGCAAAAGGTCGACCAGGCGGTCAAGCTGCTCAAGCTCATCACCCTGCTTCCCCTGATTCGGGAAAGCGGGTTGTTTTGATCGGCTGAAATATGAGGGATTTACCCCGCCCCTTCTTCGCGAGAGATATCCGCCCGGTCGCCGCCGGCCGTCCAGGGCGGCGGGACGGCCCGCCCGGTGCTTGCGCCGGAGGGCCATATTATAAAAATCATAATAAAGGAGGTGCGGCAAAATGGCAGAGTATACCAGAGAGGAATTGCTGCGCATGCAGCAAAACGCCGTGCGCCGGGTCAATGAAATGAACGAACGGGCCAGACGGTCGCTGGAGAGAACCCCGCCGTCCATGCGCGGCAGACAGGCCGCGCCCCAGTTTGAGCGTGCCCACGCGCCGAACGAGGAGGCCGGGAGAGCGCAACCGCAGAGCGGACAAGGCGGGGGTGATCCGCGCTCGAATGGCCCCGGTGGGCCGAACGCGCCGTGCCCCTCGGATGGAGCGCACCGGCCCGCGCAGGGCCAGCACCGCCCCACAGGCGCCGGAGCCCAACCGGCGGCAGGCTGCCATCCAAACCGGCCCTCGACGGGGACGCCGGCGCCTCATCCGGGGGCTTCGTCCGGGCCCTCTCCCTCCGCTCAACCGTCGGGTATCGCGCGGTTTCTCAATCTTCGCCAAATCTTCAAGGACGCCGACACGCCGCTGCTTTTAGCGGTGCTGCTGTTGCTCTACACCGAAAACGACGACCCTATGCTGATGATGGCGCTGGTCTATATCATGCTGTAAAGATACCGTCTACCATGGCGGGGAGCTCCCGGATTTGGGCCACGGCCGCCATCGCGCCTTCTTGCAGCAGCACCGGCGCGGTGAAGCACGAGGTTACGCCGATGCAGCGCATCCCGGCGGCCTTGGCGGCGCGAATGCCATTGACGGCGTCCTCCACGACCAGGCAGCAGGACGGAGGAAGCCCCAATCGCTCGGCGGCCAACAGAAAAATATCCGGAAAGGGCTTTTTGCGCGCAATGTCCTCCCCGCTGAGGATGACGTCCGCCACATCGCGGGGGATTCCCGCTGCCCGGAGGTTGGCGTCCACCTTGATGCGGTCCGCGCTGCTGGCGATGGCGATGCGATAGCCCGCCTCGTGCAGCGCCGACAGGGTTTGCGGCACCTCGTCAAAGAGGATCAGCTCCCGGCTGGCGAGGCTGCAATAAATTTCATACATCCGTTCTTTCATGGCGGGTACATAGTTCACGCCGTGTTTTTCGGCTACGCCGCCGATCAGGCGGTCCTCCCCAGCGCCGATATAGTCCATGAAATCGGCGGCACAGGCAGCTACCCCATATTCCCTGAGGCACTCCATGGCCGCCTTTAAGGTTACCGGCCTGGAGTTGACCAGCACCCCGTCCATATCGAAGATCATTCCTCTGTCCACAAAAATCCCCCTTTGTGAGGCAACAATGCCAGTATGACGTTCTGTTGGACGACGCCGGGCAAGGGCATTTGCTTTGCCGGGGGACATCCTCGGTCGCCAAAAGGGCCGCTTCCCAAAATGAACGCATATCAAGGCGCTGAAGACCTTCCTATTCCACGCTACAGGATAGGAATCCGGCCAAAGCAGCCGGCTGTTTACTCCGCCTTTTCCAGCCCCTGCCTGCCTCGGCGGACCCACTCGTTGATTTTCAGCACAGCCGTCTGGGTTTTGGCGTCGGGGAGCTCGCCGCGCATGACCATATCCACCGCCTCGCGCAGTGGGATGCGCTGCACATCGAGAAATTCATCCTCATCCGGATGGCTGTCGCCAAATTCAAGCCCGGTAGCCAGATAAAGGGTGATGATCTCGGCGCAGTAGCCGGGGGAGGGATAGAGCTCGCCGAGGCGGTAATACTCGGCCGCGGTCGCCCCCGTTTCCTCGGTCAATTCCCGCTTGCCCGCCTCGAGGGGGTCCTCGCCTTTCTCGAGCTTTCCGGCCGGAAGCTCGGTCACCACCTTCTTATAGGGGTAACGAAACTGCCGGACAAACAGCAGCTCCTCCTCTTCGGTCAATGCGGCGATGCACACCCCTCCGTTGTGGTCCACAACCTCCCGCTTGGCCACCCGCCCGTTGGGCAGCAGCGCCTCGTCCAGGCGCAGGCGTATAATTTTCCCGTCGTAGACGAGCTCCTCCTGCAGGGTTGTTTCGGTCAAATCCATTGATAGAATCCTCCTCCACTGAAGTACGGTTTTCTCCGCGCCATGGCGCGGTGCGATAGAATGCGATCAGAAAGGCATGGTATGAATTTATGGAACAGCAGCTCATCACCACCCGCGACTATGATTTTGCCGCGATGCAGACCGCCGTCTTTGCTCTGCGCACCACCTACCCCTCCCTTCGGCTGACGACCATAGGCCAAAGCGTGCTGGGCAGGGAGATCTACTGCCTGTCTCTGGGCAACGAGGACCGCCCGGCTGTTTTGTATGCCGGGGCGTTTCACGGTACCGAGCACATTACCTCGGCGCTGCTGCTGCGTTTTGTCGAAAAGGTCTGCCGCGCGCAGGAAAACCGTGCGCCGCTGTCGCAGATGAACGTCCGCCTCATTTTAAAGGAGCATCATCTGCTCGTCGTCCCACGGGTCAATCCCGACGGCTGCGAAATCGCCATGCACGGGGCCGAGGGGGCGCTGCAGCTGGGCGACCGGCTTTGCCGGCTGTGCGGAAAGGATTTCTCCCAATGGAACGCCAACGCCCATGGGGTGGATATCAATCATAATTTCAACGCGGGGTGGGAGCGCCTGCAGCACATGGAGCGCGCGGCCGGTATTTTCGGCCCCGGGCCCCGCCAATACGGAGGCCCGGCCCCCGAGAGCGAGCCGGAAACCAAAGCGCTGGTCAACCTCTGCCGGGAGCGCTGCGTGAGCCATGTGCTTGCCTTTCATTCGCAGGGGGAGGAAATCTATTGGCGGTATGGCTCGCACACCCCCCGGCGCAGCAAAAAAATGGCCGAGATTTTCGCCGCCTCAAGCGGGTATGCGCTCGAAGCCCCCATCGGCCTGGCTTCCCATGGGGGCTTTAAGGATTGGTTTATTCAGGAGATGGGCCGCCCCGGCTTTACCTTTGAGGTGGGAAAAGGGCGCAACCCCCTGCCCTGTGAGCAGCTCGATTCCATTTATGAAAGACTGGAGGAAAGCCTGCTGTTGGCCGCCGTGATGTGAGCCGGTTTGCCTCATTCCTGCTTTGGGCCGCCTTTACCGATGCCGTGCATCGAAAGCAGGGGCGGAATCTCATCGCAAAATTATCCTTGATCTCCGTGCGATTCAAGCGGCGATGCGCAAAATCCCTTAGTAAAGCACGTACCACTGCCCGCCGACCAGGCCGCAGGGGATGGCACGGTCCTGCGCCTGCGACTCGTCGCCGTTGACGACCAGGGTGCAATAGGCCTCGACGTATTTCTCCAGCGTGATCTCGATCCCTTTGTCGGCGTAGGCCTGCTGTGCGGAGGTGCACCGCTCGTTCATCTCGTCGGTATCCTGATCGATATAATATACCTCCACCGTTGTGGGATCCATCGTCGATTGCTCGAAATTCTTCTCAAACTCTCTTTTGCCGCCCGACTGCTCGACGATGTAATCGCGGATTTGCGGTGGATAGCAGGCAAGCAGCGCGTCGGCGTCGTCCGATTGCTGGGTGCGGTAGAAGGCCTCGACCGCCGCGGTGGGGGAGGCAAATCCCTCTTTCCCGCCGTTGGGGCCCTCGTCGCAGCCGGCAAGCAGGCCCAGCGCGAGGCTCAGGCAAAGGATTCCTATCAACATGGGCAGAGTGCGCTTCATACAATAACCGTCCTTTTAATAAAAATTTCGAGCGTTTCCTCACGACGGCCGACCATGGCGACACCGCCTTGCCAGCCGGCCGAATGCGCGCTGTGCCGCTGTTGAGCGCGTCTTTCAGCGCGAAAACCATGATGTATCATACCACAGCTCGTCAAAAAAGAAAAGCCCAATCCGGCGAAAAGAGAGAATGCTTGTCAATTGCACTGATTAAATGAGTAAAATTACCTGCTATATTCACTCAATTGATGAAATATAGTATAATTGAACAAACGGATGTTATGCACAAATTATCTGTAAAACCGTTTTTTACTTTTTTTATCGTCTCCATCGCTTTTTCAAACAAACAACTTGTCTGTCTGTTTGATATAACAGCATTTTTGTTTTTTAAAACAATCGGTTTAACCGGTTTTACTGTTGCTGGTTTTAGCAAGAAGTTTTAAGCAATGCAAATGAATTGCATCCAACTCATTACTCATGTAATACGATTAAATGGAATTCATGCAAAAGGAAGTGACCATACCGTGCGAAAATTTAAAATACCCAGCGTACCGCCTACTACCAGCAAAACCATCCGCTTTCCCAACGACGTCATTGCCGGGGTGGAAGCCGCCATCCAGGGGCGGGACTGCACCTTTACCGCCTTTGTCATCGAAGCGGTTCGCGTCGCCCTCGACAGCCTGAGGGAAGAGGAAGAGTGAAAGCGGGGCTGAAGCGGGCGGCGTCCCATTTGGAGCGCCTGTTCTATCCTCCGCGCTGTGCCTGCTGCAACCGTGTGGTCGGCCACCGTCAACTGTTGTGTGAGGATTGCGGCAACGCTTTGCCGCGTATCGTGGGGCCGGTGTGCCCGGTCTGTGGTAGGGAAGAGGAATTTTGCGGCGTCAGGCACGCCATGGAGTGCGTCCGGTGCGTCGCGCCCTTTTATTATATGGAGCCGGTGCGACAGGGCATCCATGGGCTGAAATTTGAAGGGCACAGAAAATCCGCCGCTTATTTCAGTATGGAGATGGCCGAAACCGTGCGGCAGCGGCTGGACGGGGTTTGTTTCGATCTGGTCGTTCCGGTGCCGCTTTCGCAGGCTCGGCTGGCTGAGCGCGGCTTCAACCAGTCTGCTCTGCTTGCCGGCGGGGTCGCACAGCAACTGGGGCTTTGTTTCGACGGCGAGGCGTTGTATAAGCTTTTTGACAACAAGCCCCAGCACAGCCTGACACGGGAGGAGCGCCGGGGCAATGTGCTCGGCGTCTACGAGGCGGTTGACGAGCGGATACGGGACAAAACGATATTGCTTGTCGACGATATCGCCACCACTGGCTCGACCCTCAACGAATGCGCCAAGATGCTTCGCCTGCGCGGTTGCCGGGAGGTGTATTCCCTCACTGCCTGCATCGCGCTGCGCGATCGGGATGTCGAAACGTTGCGGCGGCAAGGCCGATTTTCCTCTTGTATTTCGGCCATGGACACGGTATAATAATCATAAACCCTGTATACCGCTACGACGCTTTGGGGCTCGCCAGGGCCTGCGGATGTGCGTCATGATGCCATTGACGCTGTATGCTCATGGTATCATAGCCGGAAAAAGCATGGGAAACTGTGATTTTTGACACGGACCTTGGGGCCGTGCACCAGCATATGCTTGCACGGGTTGTTCGTGCCATCCTTTTTCGAACCCATTATGATGAAAGCATGGAACCGGATGATACGCAAGGGGTTGCCTCGCGTATGGCGTTGGAGGATATCATCGCCGCAGACGGCTACGATTTCTGAGATTTTCAGCGCCGGCCGTGTACATGGAGCACCATTTATACTGCATGTTCTATGGCGTTCTGGCTGCGGGCGGGAAGGATACTTATTCTATTTCACGCCGGTGGCCCCTGTGATTTAGGATACCCCGCCTGCTTTGCGTTAACCGCCGCACCCGGTGGTGGGGTTATAAAAATCACGACAAACGCAGTCGTAAAAAGAGCGCCGCCGGGCGGAATATGGCCGCGCAGCGGTTTGTGTTTTGTTGTTGGAGCACTTGTTTGCTAGCATGACCGGGGAGGCCATGGGTGTCTTTTATACCGGTAGTCGGTCATGATACAGACGCGGGCGTGGCCCAAGCTCCCGGCTTGGGCCATGCTGGATTGCGACCTTTGGGACGGGCAAGCCGCGTGCGCGGCGTTACACTTTGTTTGGCCTTTTCGTAGATGGGCCGACGGTTTCGTGGGGGGCGTCGCTCCCTTGGAATGGAAACGTGGACAAGCAGAGTGGCCTATAAAAATGATAGAAAGCGGCGGTTCGCCGGCTGGGGAGGGAAGCACGTTGTATAACCATATCGGCATCGACCTTGGGTCGGATATGACCCGCATTTTTGCCGGGCGGGGCATCGTGCTCAGCGAGCCATCGGTCGTCGCGGTCGACACCGCCACCGGCGAGGCGGTCGAATATGGCCGGGCGGCGGCCCAGATGATTGGGCGCACCTCGCCGCGGGTTTCCCCGGTTTACGCCATCGAGCGCGGGGGCATCGCCGATTACGATGTGGCCGAAATGATGCTCACCGAATACCTCAAGAGGGTGTGCGGCCGGCGGATGGTCAAGCCCCGCGTGATGGTGACCACCCCGAGCGGTATCTCGACGTTGCAGCAGCGCTCTCTGGTCAAGGCGTTGCAAAGCGCGGGGGCGCGCAGTGTCTGTATCGTGCCGGGGCCCTTGGCGGTGGCCATCGGGCTGTCGGTCGACTTTTCCTCCCCGCACGGCACGACCATTGTGGATATCGGCAAGGGCACGACCGATGTGGCGGTGCTGTCCATGGGCGGCGTCGCCGTGTGCGAATCGGCCCGCATCGCGGGGGTGGATTTTGACGAAGCGATCATCAAATACGCCCGCCGGGAGCATAATATCCTCATTGGCGCGTTGACCGCCGAAAGAATTAAAATAGAGGTTGGGGCGATTTGCCCCCAGCCGTTGGACGTGGCTATTTTCGCCAAGGGGCTCAATCAGTTCACCGGCCTGCCGCAGGCCTTTGAAATTTCCTCCGAGGACGTGGCGGCCGCCGTTGCCGAGCCGGCCGAAAACCTGGTGAAGACCATTCAAAACGTGCTCGAGCAAACCCCGCCCGAGCTGGCCGCCGATATCGCGCGCGAGGGGATCATCCTCACCGGGGGAGGGGCCTTGCTGCGCGGGATGAGCGAATATTTGTCCCAGCGGCTTTCCACCCAGGTGACGCTGGCTGACGACCCGACCGGCAACGCCGTGCGCGGGACGGGTAAAATTCTGTCGGACGTCCGTATTCTTCATAACGGGAATTATCGCTTCCGCACCCTCCGAGACCTGGCGGTCGACTGACCGGTTGGCATGGCCGATGGCGGCCGCGCCGGTAAGTAGGGCGCGTAAAACGGTTTCTCCTTGTGGCGGCTCACGGCGGCGCGGGAGAATCTGGGGCAAAACGGGGCCGGACGGCCCGTCGCCCCTGTATGCGGCGAAAAGCATTGCCGGGTGCCCCGTCACCACTGTATGCGGCTGGAAATCATCACCGGATGGCCTGCCACCGCTGTACGCAGCGAAAAGCACCTCCCGATGGTCCACCGCCGCTGCATGCAGCCGAAAGCATTGTCCGACGGCCCACTGCCGCTGCATGCAGCCAAAAAGCATTGCCCGACGGCCCACTGCCGTACGCGGCAAAAAGCATTGTCCGACGGCGTGTGGAAATACGGCAAAACGGCTTGCCGGGGCGCTTTTCCCTTGGGCGGCCGATGCAATGGGTGCTTTCCGCCCAAAAGCTCTGGGGGCGTTTCACCGGGGTGGGATTGGCATTTTCAGCCCTATGCCTCGCCAAATCGCTGGAAATGCGCCGCTTTGAACGAATTTGGGAAAAGACAGCCAGGCCGGGGCCGGAATAAGCCCCGGCCTGCGTGATATCCGGCGCTGTCGTGCCAAAGGAGGAAACATGCGTAAAAATCTCGTTGTCATCGGCGGCGGCGCCTCCGGTCTGATGGCTGCCGTCTGCGCCAAAGAGCGCAACCCCCGTCTGCCGGTTTTCCTGCTCGAGAGCCGGGAGAGGGTAGGAAAAAAGCTGCTCGCCACCGGCAACGGCCGGTGCAACCTGACCAATGTCAGCGGCTTGCAGGGGCGTTACCACGGGGATGTGGACTTTGCCGGTCGTGTGCTGCGCCGTTTTGGCGTGAAAGAGACGCTGGACTTTTTTGAGCGGCTGGGCGTGTGTACGGTTGCACTGGAGGAGGGGAAGGTTTACCCCCGTTCGTTGCAGGCATCGGCTGTGCTGGACCAGCTTCGCTTTCGCGCGCGGGAGCTGGGGGTGCAGGCCGTTTGCGGCTGCCGGGTCGTCGGCCTGCAGAGAACTGGCGGAGGCTTTGCTGTATACTGCGAGGGGCAGCAAGCCCCGATCCCGGCCGGGGCTGTCGTTGTATGCGCGGGCGGCAAGGCGTCCGCCTCCCTTTCGTCGGATGGGGACGGGTACCCTCTGTTGACCGGCCTGGGGCATACGGTGACCCGCCTTTTTCCTGCCATTGTGCAGCTGCGTACCGACACTGCTCCAATACGCCCCCTCAAGGGCATCAAAACGGTGGCGCGGGTGACTGCCTGTGCCGGCCGCCGCAGCCGGGTGGAGACTGGGGAGGTCCTGTTTACCGAATACGGCCTGTCCGGCCCACCGGTGCTTCAGGTTTCCCGGCTGTTGTCCGTCGCGGGGGGCGGGCGCATCATGCTGGATTTGATCCCCGATTTTGACGAGGCGACCCTGCTGCGGGAACTGGCGAGGCGACAGGACAATCTGGCGGGGCGCACGCTGGATGAGTATCTCATCGGCCTGCTTCATAAGCGTTTGGGGGAGACGGTGCTCAAAGTGGCGGGAATCCAGCCCTTCACCCGCATGGTGTCGAGCATCCGCGAGGAGGAGCGGCGCAGGCTGTGCCGTGCCATTCGCGCTTTTGAGCTGGAATGCAGGGGAGCGCACTCCTGGCAGTCGGCGCAGGTCACGGCAGGCGGAATCCGGGCGGAGGAATTCAGCGATGCTACCCTGGAGTCGAGGAGGGTTCCCGGCCTGTTTGCGGCGGGTGAGGTGCTCGACGTCGACGGCGACTGCGGCGGGTTTAACCTGCAATGGGCATGGTCGAGCGGATGGCTGGCCGGCCGGTCGGCGGCGGATTATTTGACGGCAACATGATTTCAGGAGGGGGCAGGGTGAGGTTACAAAAGGTCGACCACGGGCAGTCGTTTGATTTTGGAAAAACCTCGAAGGATTACTCTAAATTTCGCGATATCTATCCCCCTGAGCTTTACGACCGGCTTTATGCGTTGGGGGTTGGGGCGAGAGGCAGCCGCTGGCTCGACCTCGGCACCGGTACGGGGGAGTTGCCTCGCGGGCTTGCCCGGCACGGCGCGGATATTCTGGCGGTTGACGCTTCCCGGGAGCAGATCGAGCAGGCGATGTCGTTGTCGCGGGATATCCCCAACATCCGATATCAGGTATGCCGGGCGGAGGATGTTGCCCTGCCAGATCACAGCCTTGACGTGATCACCGCCTGCCAGTGCTTCTGGTATTTTGACCCGCTGGTTGTCGTGTCCAAAATCAAGGCCATGCTGCGCGAGGGCGGCTTGTTTTTGAAGGTGTATATGAGCTATCTCAAAGAAGACCCGGTCGCCAGCCGGTCCAGCGAAATGGTAAAAGAGTTCAATCCGAGTTGGAACGGCGGCTCGCCCGCCGTACAGGATCTCATAACCCATTATTTTGACCATCCCCATATGGAGAATTTTATGGCCGACCTCCCCTTTACCCGGGAAAGCTGGCATGGGAGGATGAAGACCTGCCGCGGGGTTTTGGCCTCGATGGACGAGGAGACTTTCTCCCGGTTTGAGCAGCGGCATTTGAAATTTTTGTCCGGCCTGCCCGAGCAGTTCACGGTACGGCACAAGGTGTTTTTGACCTTCTACTATATTGGATGATGGTTTAATATGTGTACCACGACCGCCCGACGGCTGCCGGCGCGGGCAGGCACTGCAAAAAAAGGAGGCGTTTGCATGGAAAATCCCAAACTGGCCGAGCTGAGTCATAAGGCGCTGCTGCTGCCCGAGAAGCCGGGCGTATACATTATGAAAGACGCCTCGGGGCACATTATTTATATCGGCAAGGCCAAAATCCTCAAAAACCGGGTCAGCCAGTATTTCCGCGCCGGCGCCAAGCATGAGCCCAAGGTGCAGAAGATGGTGGAGACGGCAAGGCAGTTCGATTACATCGTCTGCGGCAGCGAGTTTGAGGCCCTCGTGCTCGAGTGTTCCCTGATCAAGCAGTACAGTCCCAAATACAATATCCTGCTCAAGGACGACAAAGGGTTTCATTACCTGCGTGTGACCCCTCCGCCTTATTCCCGCATCAGCGCGGCCAAGCAGATCGTGGACGACGGGGCCAAGTACATCGGGCCGTACAACTCGAGTTATGCCGTCACCGAGGCGGTCGAGGCGGCGTCCCGCATTTTCCTTCTCCCCCGGTGCAGCAAGGTTTTCCCCCGCGATATCGGGCGCACCCGCCGGCCCTGCCTTAACCATTCCATCGGGCTGTGTAGCGCCCCCTGCGCGCGTAAAATCAGCCAGGAGGATTACGACCGGTCGGTCGAGCAGGCGTTGGAATTCATCCGGGGCGGCTCGGACGCGGCGCTCGAGCAGCTCAACCGGGAAATGGAGGAGGCGGCCGAGCGCCTCCAGTTTGAAAAGGCGGCCAAAATTCGCGACCGCATCCGGGCGATTGAGAAGATGTCCGCCAAGCAGCGGGTGGTGGACACCGGGGTGGAGAACCAGGACGTCATCGCCCTGGCCTGCGCGCCCGACGCCGCCTGCTTCGAGGTCTTCCGGTTTACCGGCGGGCGGCTGCACGACCGGGAGCATTTTATCCTTGATCCGGTCGAGAACCAGCCGGCCGCCCGGTCGGAATTTATCCGCCGGTACTATGCCATGCGGGAGGATATCCCGCCCCAGGTCAGCCTGGACGGGCCGACCGACGACGCCGAGCTGCTCGCCCAGTGGCTCTCCCATCAGGCGGGGCGCAAGGTCAGGATACACATCCCCCAGCGCGGGGAGCAGCGGGCCATGGTGGCCATGTGCCGGGACAACGCGGCCGAGCGCCTTGCCCAGCGGGCGCTCAAAAAGGGGCGCGCCTCGGCCGTGCTTGATGAGCTGGCTTTGCTGCTGGGCATGAAGGCGGCGCCCGAGCGCATCGAGGCATACGACATTTCCCATACGGCGGGCAGCGACGTGGTGGGCGGCATGGTGGTTTTTCGCGACGGGAAGCCCTACCGCTCGGCCTACCGCCGGTTCCAGGTGCGGGGGGAGCTGGGGCAGGACGATACCGCCTCCATGAAAGAGGTGCTGCTGCGCCGCTTGAAGGAATACGAACAGAAAAAGGAAACGGGGGAGGGCTTTGGCGTGCTGCCCGACCTGATTTTACTCGACGGCGGGCTGGGCCAGCTGCACGCGGTGGAGGAGGCCATGCGCGAGACGGGAATCTTCGTCCCCGTATTCGGCATGGTCAAGGACGACCACCACAAAACCCGCGCCCTGGTGGGCAGTCAGGGCGAAATCCAGATCAAGGCCACCCGGTCGGTGTTCACCCTGGTGTCCACCATCCAGGAGGAGGTGCACCGCTTTGCCATCGATTATCATCGCCTCAAACAGAAAAAGGCCATGATGAGCACCACCCGGACCGGCATCCCGGGCATCGGCAAGACCCGGGCGGCCGCCTTGATACGGGCCTTCGGCGGGCCAAACCGCATCGCCGAGGCCACCCTCGAGCAGCTGAAGGCCACAGAAGGGATGACCGCGTCCGCGGCCGAGGCGGTCTATGCGCATTATCATCCCAAGCCGCAGGGCGACGCGGGGAAATCATGACGCTTTTTCAGTCAATGTGACAAAATACCTGTTGACAGGCCGGGCGTTCCATGCCATAATAGGTATATCTGGGGACGTGTCCCATTTGGAAGGACTGGTACCATGCGCATCATCACCGGTACGGCGCGGGGGCGCCGGCTGCAGACCCTCCCGGGGGAGGGTACCCGCCCCACCACCGACAAGGTGAAAGAGGGCGTTTTCAGTGCGATCCAGTTTGATATCGAGGGGCGCCGGGTGCTGGATTTGTTCGCCGGAAGCGGCCAGATGGGGCTGGAGGCTCTCAGCCGCGGCGCGGCGCGGGCCGTGATGGTCGACAGCAATCCCAAGGCGGCCGAGATCATCCGGCAAAATTGCCAGTCCTGCGGCCTGCAGGCCCAAAGCGTGGTGCTGTGCGCCGATGCGCTGTCTTTTTGCAGCGGCTGTCAGGATGAGTTTGATATCATTTTTCTCGACCCGCCCTATGGCGTCGGGCTATTACAGAAGGTTTTGCCTTCGGCGGCGCAGCGTTTGTCGTCCTACGGCATGCTGGTGTGCGAGCACCGCTTGGGCGAGCCGGTGCCCGAGAGGGTGGGCGAAATCCCAGTCTACCGCACCTACCGTTATGGCAAGACGGCCGTCACCATATACCGCCGCGCGGCTGGCGATATCTGAAGCCGCTGGATGTGTTTATAGGCTGATAAGCCTGTTTTAAGACGATGGAGTTATGTTAAATTCTTAGGCGAGGTGGCAAAGATGAAAGAGGTTTTTGCCGTGTGTCCCGGCAGCTTTGATCCGGTGACAACGGGGCATTTGGATATTATCAGCCGCGCCTCGCGTATGTTTGAGCGGGTGACCGTGCTCGTCATGCCGAACAGTGCGAAAAATCCGAGCTTTTCGGTGGAGGAGCGAATGGAGCTGCTTCGGCGGGTGACCGCGCCGCTGGACAACGTTGAGGTCGACCACTATGACGGCCTGTTGGCGGAGTATTGCCGCATCCACCGGGCGACGGCCATTGTCAAGGGGTTGCGCGCCTTGTCGGATTTTGAGTATGAATTTCAGATGGCTCTGACCAACAAAAAGCTCAATCCCGAGGTTGACACGGTGTTTTTGACCACGCGGGCGGAGAATATGTATTTGAGCTCCAGCATGGTCAAGCTTATCGCCAGCCTGGACGGCGATATTTCCGATTTTGTCCCTGAGGAAATTTACCACGATATCAAAGACCGGCTCAGCGGCCGGAAATCATAGAGAACCCTTGCGCAGACCCTCCCCGACGGGTTGTTTGAAGATAGAAGTGAGAAAGGAATGACAAAGATGAATGTGGAAGAGTTGCTCGATCAGATTGACGATATGCTGGAAAAGGGGCTGAGCCTGCCCGGCGGCCGCCGCGTGGTCGACATTGAGAAGCTCAGGGTGGTCATCGACGATATCCGGCTGAATATGCCCACCGAGATCAAGCAGGCCAAGAGCATTGTGGCCGACCGCGCCGAGATTATCACTACCGCCAAGCGCGAGGCCGAGAATATCGTGCGCAACGCGGAAGAGCGTGCGCGCGCCATCGTCGCGCAGGAGGAGATCACCCGCATGGCGCAGGCCAAGGCGCACGAGATTATGGTACAGGCCCAGGGCAAGAGCCGTGAGATGCGCAAGGCCGCGCAGGATTTTGTCGACGACATTATGCGCCGCGCCGACGAGGGGCTGACGCAGAATTTGTCCGAGGTCAGAAAGACCCGCGCCGCGCTGCGCCAGCAGATTCCGGCCGTGCAATCCCAGCCGCAGGACGGCGGCGCAAAAGAGTAACAGGGGGCTTACTATGAAACCCATTCGACGCAGGCTTTGTGCCCTGCTGCTGGCTGGTGTGTTGCTGGTAGCCGGCCTTTGCGGCTGCCGTATGAAAAGCGTATCCGGCCAGATGAAAGAATTATATGGGGTTTATATGGATTCGGTGATTATGACGGCGACCGCGCCTGATTACGAGAATTTCCGCCGTATTTTTCCGCTTGCCTGCTGGGATACCTGGAAAGAATCCATCTTCGGCGGCAGCGAGAGCGACATGAGATTCCACTTTGAGGAGAATATTACCGAAGTGAAAGAAGCTTACGGTAATAAATGTGGGCTGGACAGCACCTATACGGTGGAAGCTATCGAGCGGACCGATATCGAGGGGGAAGAACTCGACGCCATCAAAACCACCATGCAGAATGACTTTGGGATCGAGCCCGGCGAGGTGCGTCAGGTATGCTCCGTCGTGGTGACGATCGTGGTGCAAGGCAGTATGGATACGGTCACTATCACTCACAAGCAGCGCCTGATGCGGATGAACGGCCAATGGTATTTCTGTCCGGTTGGCAGCCAGGATCCGTTCCATCTTTTTGAATAATCTTGATGATTGCAGCGGCGGGCCCTTTTATGGGGCCCGCCGCTTTTCATGCAGCCGGGTAGGCAAGAAAAACCCCCGGTTTAACCGGGGGCGACTTGATGCGCTTGTTCCTGAATCAGTCTTTGCAGGGCGAGAGGAGAAAAATGGGCACGCTTGACCAGCCCTCTTTTTCCTTGTCCCGCCGTGTGGGGAGCCTACATGGTTTTGTCCGCATCGCTGCTGAGAGAGGCAAAGCTTTCCTCCAAAATAGAGCAGGAGTGCTGAAATTGTTCCATTTCCTGCTCGGGCAGGGACAGCTCCAGAATGCGGTCTACCCCGTGCCGGTTGACGATGCAGGGCACGCCGGCATAAACCCCTCGCTGCCCATATTCCCCCATCAGCCGGGCCGACAGGGTCAGCACGCTGTTTTCGTTGAAAAGGATGGATCTTGCAATCCGGGTCAGGGTCATGCCGATGCCGTAGTAGGTGGCGCGCTTGGCTTCGATGATCTGCTGCGCCGCGCCCCGCACCTGTTCGCTGAGGGACTCAATGTGTGCCCAGTCGTATTTGCCGTCCGAATCGTTACATACCTCGCGGATCGGCTTGGTCGAAAGCAGGGCCTGCGACCATGGGACAAACTCGCTGTCCCCGTGCTCGCCCATCACAAAGGCATGAATGCTGCGCGGGTCGACCGAAAGATACTGCCCCAGCAGATAGCGCAGCCGTGCGGTGTCCAGTGCCGTACCGGTTCCCAGCACCCGCTTGGCATTAAAGCCGGAAAGCTCAAAGGTGATCCGGGTCATGATATCCACCGGGTTGGTTGCAACAAGGAAAATCCCTTCAAATCCCGAGTGCACCACCGGCTGCACGATGGATTCGAATACCTTGGCGTTGCGCTGCAGCAGCTCCAGACGGGATTCCCCCGGCTTCTGATTGACCCCCGCGCAAAGCACCACCAAGTCCGCGTCGGCGCAGTCTTCGTATTCGCCTGCGGTGATCTTCATGTTTGCCCCCGAAAAGGCCAGGCCGTGGTTGAGGTCCATCGCCTCGCCCTCCGCCCTTTTGCGGTCGATGTCAATGAGCGTCAGCTCGTCGCATACGTTTTGGTTGAGGGCCGCAAAGGCAAAGCTCATACCCACCATTCCCGTGCCGACGAGGACGATTTTACGACGACGAAACAGCATATTCGTTCCCCCTTTTCATCAATGAGCTTAGTATGCGCGTTTCCCATCCGATCATGTGTGGGAGTTTGTCGTTGGATTCTTACAATATACGGTTTGCGTTACAATAACAGTTGCACTTGCAACAAACGCAAAGAATAAGAACGGTTGGTCCTGCATATAAAGTAGGCCCCGCGTAGAATAAAGCGCTCACAGCAGTAGATGCACGGCATCACATGCAGGCGTGTGAAAAAATGCAAACAAGTGATTTAAGCGTAAAACGTGCCGCTTGGCGTTGGATCAGAATCTCGCCCGTTTCGGAACCCTCCGGCTCCGAATTAAGACGCTAGGGGGAGCAGGCGAGAAGGTAAAATAAACGCGCCCCAAAGGGGCGCGTTGCCTTAAATCACTCCTTCAAGCGCAAGCAGCTTTTCCTTACGCCACAGCCCGCCGGCGTAGCCGGTCAGCGCGCCGTTTGAGCCGATAATCCGATGGCAGGGGATGATCAGCCAGATGGGGTTTTTGCCGACCGCCGCACCTACCGCCCGGCTGGCCTCCGGCCGCCCGATCTGGTTGGCGATGTCCCGGTAGCTGCAGGTTTGGCCGTAGGGAACGCGGGCCACCGCCTCCCATACCGCCTTTTGGAACGCGGTGCCGGCCGGGCGCAGCGGAAGATGAAATTCCCGCCGTTGGCCCGCAAAATACTCGGCCAGCTGCTCCCGGGCGGCCTGGCAGAGAGAATCGGGCTGCTCGGTGTCGCCGCCAGCATCCTCCACAAAGCGCAGGTCGGCAATAAAGCCGTCGTGTGCCGTCACCCGCATCCATCCAAGCGGGGTATCGAATGTCATCCGTGCCATGAGAAGCAGCCTCCTGTCTATGGGCTTTCGTGAATTACTCGCCGGTTCCGTGCCCGCCGCAGCCATGATGCCCGCAGGAATGGCCCGCATGGGAGCCGCAGGAGCCGTGATGTCCATGGGCATCCGCATGGGAACCGCAGCCTCCGTGGTGCTCGTGGCCGTGATGGCTGCATGCCGCGGCCGGGTTATATTCGAGGCGGCCGGCCAGCAGCGCCTCGACCGCACGGTCGGCCTCTCCGCTCACTCCGCCGTAAACCCGAATCCCGGCCTCGTCCAGGGCAGCCCTCGCGCCGCCGCCGATGCCGCCGCAGATGAGGGTGTCGGCCCCCTGCGCGCGCAGAAATCCGGCCAGCGCCCCGTGCCCGCTGCCCAGTGTCGGCACGACCTGGGACGAGGCCACTTTTCCATCCTCGACCGTATAGATTTTGAATTCCGCCGTGTGGCCGAAATGCTGAAAAATTTGGCCATTGTCATAGGTTACCGCGATCTTCATGTTATCTGCTTCCTTTCTCAAAATGCGTGGAATGCATGCCATGACAGGCGCTGCGCTCGCCGCAGGCGCGGTGGCAGCATTTGCGCGGGCAGCCCTCGCCCACACCCTCGCAGACGGCGACGTCGCCCCCCTCGATGCGCAGCGGGCGGCCGTTGACCAGCGCGTCGGCCAGCTTGCGCCGGGCGCGCTCGACGATACCGGTCACGGTCGTGCGGGCGACCCCCATCTGGGCGGCGCAGTCCTCCTGCGTCAGGCCCTCGAGGTCGATCAGACGCACGGCCTCGAATTCGTCCACCCCCAACAGGATTGGGGGAGAGGCGGGCGAATCGGTTGGAACGAAGCCGTGGTGGGCCGGCATGCGGCAGACCCGGCGGCGTTTGTAGGGGCGGGGCATGGCGATTCCTCCTTGTTGACATATGTCAAATATAGGATAGCACAGTATGCGACATATGTCAATTACCTTTTGCGTAAAAGAAAACCCGTCTGGGCGTGCATGAACCGCCCCAGATTGTGCAGACAGCACAAAAAAGCCCCGGGTGTAGGAATATT
>CBCTCU010000013.1:0-57648 GCA_965145485.1 uncultured Eubacteriales bacterium
TTTTCCTACATCAGGGGGTATTTTGTCACTGTCCGTTTTTACTGGACCTGTCCAACCGGCTTTCAGGGGGTTCATTTAGCGCCAAACGGGGCGGGCTGCCAAAGAGGCATTTCTTTTGCTCAGGGCTTGTTGCGTGAAATTTCGTGGAAGGGATGAACGAACATGCCGCTTAAAGCAGCTCCCGGAGTTTATCCAGAAACGCCTCTTCTCCCAGTGTGTTAATCTTAAAAAACTTACCTTGGCTTCCGCCGGCGGTAATAGCCGAAAGATGAAGAATGCCGTCAACGCTTTGAAACAACGTCACAGTCAAGCTGACACGGTTGCCTCCCGACCAGCTGTACCGCTCAAAAACACGCACGCTGCAGCGTGCCCCGTTGCTGCAAAAATCGCTTGACGCTTCCAAAGAGGCGGACATGCTGCCGTCTAGAATCCCAGATTCCATGTTGCTAAGGAATTGATCAAAATCCCCTTGCACGGTCTGTTCTAATTTCGCCATCGTACGACACCTCACAAATCCATTTTGACGCCCAGTTTAGCAAACGTTGCGAATAAAGGCTTCGCTCCTCAGGCGAGAGGGTCTGTTTTACCTTCAGCTCCATACCGGCTTTTAGCACCAATTGCTCATCTGCGCGCAGCAGGGGGAGAAGGGCTGCCTTTTTCTTCTCATACCGGCCGGTTTGCAGGAATGCAATGGCCTGCAGGGTGAAAAAGGCCGATTTATAGAGGCTCTTTAATATCTCCATGCTTTTCTCATGCACCAGGTTGTGGGCGCACATGTGATATACATTGCATGCGCCGATGCGAATGGCGCGCCGGATATCCTCCTCGCGGATCCCGCTTATCAGCTCATCCAGCGAACCCATGAGGGCGGTTGTGTCATAGCAGAATTGGAACAAATCCGACGGCTCCCACGCAAGAAGCTCTTTCTTTCCGGACACAAAGCCGCATACTTTTTCCCGGTTTGGCAGCGTATCGAGCATGTTGCTGTATGCTTCCAAATCACCAACCGATACGGTATCAAAAATCAACACGACGTCAATATCGCTTTGCTCATTAGCTTCCCCGCGGCCATAGCTGCCCTGGAGCCCTAAAAACCAAATCCGGTTGGGAAACTGATTTTGTACCGCATCCACGTATTGCTTGATCCATGGTTCGATGAAGAAATGCATATCCAACCCCCGACAGGCTTTTTCATATTTTTATATTCCTAATGGTTACCGAAAAAAACGCTGAAATGAAAACAAACACCATGGATATCCAAAGCGCTCCGATTTTGAGATTCATGGTGCTTTCCAATGCAAAAAGGTAACGGAAGAAATGCCTGCGGAAAGTTTACAGCGCACTTGAACCCGCAAAAGGCTGGTAGCGACAGCGAACCGTAGCGAGGGCGTTAGCAACCGAACAGATTAGCCGAGCGTGACTTTTGGCGATTGAGGAGAAGCAAGGGGTGGGCGGATAGCTTATTTTCTGTCTCAGACAAAAAATAAGCCGGAGCAAAGCGAACTTTGTTCCGGCGTGGCGCGCCAGGAGGGACTCGAACCCCCGACCTTTTGGTTCGTAGCCAAACACTCTATCCGGCTGAGCTACTGGCGCAAATTTGATTGCCAAATTATAATAGCACACCTGTCCTCAAAAATCAAGAGTTAATTTTTTATATGCTCAAATTCTATTTTTCGTCCCATGCTGTTGGCTGCGATTGCGTCAAAATTTCATTCCGGCGGTATGCCGAACGACGATTCTGGCCGCGGAGAAGGGTGGGCACTGTCTTTTTAAAGTTTCCATATGGGAAACCACATTCCCGAACATTCCACATCCGAACCCGCTGCATGTACGAAATTTTGACTGAAAAGATACTTATTTGCTCGGATGGTATCGAATGTTTGTGTAAAATGTAGAAAGTGGCCAGGGTACAGCGTTATAACAGACGCTCAAACTTGATTTTTATCGGATGGTTGACTATACTAAACACATTATATGGTATGCTTTGTTGGCTTTCGATCATGATCTAGAGTAGTAGCGGCATTGTGTGCCGGCCTATTGGTAAAGGGATGCTTGGCAGGGCGCACCTTTTTAGTGGAACAAAAGCAGAAATATTTTCAAGCAGGCGGTATAAGAATCCGGGAACCGGACCACAATCCTTTTGAAAGGTGGTCGGTTCCCATGACAAAGGAAAACAAACGTTGGATAACCAATCTTCACATTGCGGTGGCCTGCGGGCTGGTGTTCGCGGTTTTGCTCAGCATATGCGGGTTTTCCGCCCACTGCGAACGCATACGCCAGAGCGTGTTTCGTCTGCACATCCTGGCCAACTCCGATTCGCAGGAGGATCAGGCCTGCAAGCTGGCCGTGCGGGACCGTTTGCTGCGCGAAGGCGATCTCATCTTTGACGGCGCGCACAGCGAGTCGGAGGCGGCCGCGCTGGCGGCAGAACGGCTGACGCAGCTTCAGGCGGCGGCGCAGGACGAGGTATACCGCCAGGGTTACGACTATCCGGTCAGGGTAGAGGTGGCGCGCTGTTATTTTGAAACCCGCGTCTATGAGCAGACAACCCTTCCCGCCGGTGAATACGAGGCGCTTCGGGTTGTTTTGGGCGATGGCGCCGGCCACAACTGGTGGTGTGTGATGTTCCCCCCCATGTGCCTGCCCGCCGCCCAGGAGAGCGAGGAGCTGGAGCAGGTATTAAGCGAGGAAGAGATGGATATTGTCGAGGGCGGCTCGAAGTATGAGATAAAATTCAAAGCGGTCGAGTTGTATGAATCCATTTCCAAGACGCTCAAAGAGTGGTTTCGGTAGGCCGTCCGGCCGTGCGGGCGAAGCGCCCGGCGCTCTGGCGCAGGAAGATCCTGCCCGGCTTCCGGCGGCTTTGACGAGCGTCACTCTGCGGCGGCCAGACGGCCGCCGTTTTTTCAACAAGGAGGTACGGACGGATGCTGCATTTGCTGTTGGGACGTGCGGGAAGCGGAAAATCCCACTGGATACGTGATTTTTTGGCCGGCCGCGCCCGGGAGGGGAAGCGGGATATGGTGCTGCTGGTTCCCGAGCAGTTTTCCTTTGAGAGCGAGCGCGCGCTGCTGCGCCGCCTGCATACATCCCCCGCCGGGCAGATCGAGGTGCTCAGCTTCAGCCGCCTGGCAACCCGCGTGTTTCAGCAGGCGGGCGGCTTTGCCGGCAGGCAGCTGGACGACGCGGGGCGTATCATCCTGATGGGCATGGCCACCGATGAGGTGCGGGACCGTTTGCAGGTTTATTCCCGTATGAGCGCTACCGCCGGCTTTGCGGGAGAGATGCTCGGCGCCGTGCGCGAGTGGCAGCAATGCGCCATCTCGCCGCAGATGCTCTCCCAGGCCGCCTCCCGGCTGGAGGAGGGGGTATTGCGCCGGAAGCTGGAGGATTTGTCGCTGTTGTACGGCGCTTACACCGCGCTGGTGGCGGAAAGCTATGTCGACCCTGCCGGCGAGCTCGAACGATTGTACGACACACTGCTGAAAATCCCTTATTTTGAGGGGAAAACCGTAGCGATCGATTCCTTTAAGGGCTTTACCGGGCAGCAGATGCGGATATTGGAACGCATCATCGCCACCGCGCAGGATACATACGTTTCTCTTTGCTGCGATACCATCCACGACCGGCAGCAGGGGATGGGGCTTTTTTCCAATGTGATCGCCGCCGCCCGCAAGCTGATGGCGATGGCCGACCGGCACGGCGTTGCTCTCGCCGCGCCACAGATACTGCGGGACAGCCCTCGTTTTCACGATCCGGCCCTCAAGGCGCTGGAAGAAAATTTATATTCGCCAGAGGCCGTGCCGTGGACGGAGACAACCGGCCGGGTAACCGTAACGGCCGCCCAGACCCGTTATGATGAAGCGGACTGTGTCGCCCGTACCATTCGGCGGCTGGTGCGCGAAGAGGGACTGCGCTATCGTGAAATCGCTGTCATCGCCCGCAATGAGGAGGATTATTCCGGTATTCTGGAATCGGCTTTCGGCCGGTATGAGATTCCCTGTTTTCTTGACCGCCGCGTCCCGGTGGTTTATCAGCCTTTGATGCGGTATATGCTGTCGGCTTTCGCGGCGGTCAGGCAAAATTTTGAGACCGGCCATATCCTCGCCTGTCTGAAAACAGGATTGGCTGGCTTGAGTCTCGATGAGATTTCTATGGTGGAAAATTATGTCCTTGTTTGGGACATCAACCACGGCCGCTGGCGCAATGAGTGGTCGAGTAATCCCGACGGCGCCACCGACCGGTTTGGCCCCGCGCAGGTCGAGCGGCTGGGCCGGCTCAATCAATTGCGCAGACAAATCATTCAGCCGCTGTCCCATTTTTCCAAGACGGTCAAATCCGCCCATACGCCCCGCGAATTGGCCGGCGCCGCCTATGCGCTGCTGGAGGAGGTGCAGGCGGGGCAGGCCCTGCGCCAGCTTGGCGAGCGGCTGGAGGCTCAGGGCAGGGAGGAGGAGGCTTCGCTTCAGTACCGAACCTGGGATTTGTGCATGACCATGCTCGGCCAGATTGAGTCCATGCTGCGGGGGCATTCGCTGGATTTTCCCCGTTTTTGCGATCTTTTTGAGCGTATGGCGGGCGTTTTGGACCTTGGCTCGGTGCCGCAGGGGATCGACGAGGTCAGCGTGGGAGCGGCGGAGAGGATGCGGCCGGCCCAGCCCAAAGTGGTTTTTTTGCTTGGCTGCAACGAAGGTGTTTTTCCCGCTTCCCCCGGTGAGGGGGGGCTGCTCAGCGACGCCGAGCGAGCCCGCCTTATCGAGCTGGAGGTGCCGGTGACCGACCGGTGCGAAAGCGCGGTGGTGGAGGAGAAATACCTCGCTTACGCCTCGGTATGCGCCGCGTCGGAGCGGATTTATCTGTCCTATTGCCGGAAAAGCCCCGGAGGGGAGGCGATGGCGCCGTCCGAGCTGGTGCGGCAGATCACCCATATCCTTCCCGGCTGCGTCCAGCGGCAGGAGGACGAGTATACCGCCGCGCAGGATGCGGCCCACGCATTGGAGCCGGTCGAGGCCCCTCTGCCGGCGGTGGAGTATACCGCGAGGCTTTGGCGCAGCCCGGGCGTGCTGCTATCCAGCCTGCAAAGCGCTTTGGCGCGGGAAGAGGCCACGGCGTCGGCGTTGCGGGCCCTGGCGGGGATGGCCGAGGGGGAGGCGTTGCGCGTCGAACCCATGACGGCGCGCGAGCTGTATGGGCAAGACCTGAATCCGTCCGCCTCGGGGGTGGAGGATTACCACCGGTGCCGATTTTACTATTTTTGCAAGCATGGCCTGCGGCTTAGGACGCTGCGCACCGCTGGGCTGGACGTCAGCCGCAAGGGGATTCTGGTGCACTTTGTGCTCGAGCAGTTGCTGACGCAATATGGCAGCAAGGGGCTGGCCCGGCTGTCAGATGACGAGCGCAAGGGGCAAATCCACCGCTTGGTAGAGGATTATGTCGAGCGGTTTATGGGGGGCTATGAGGACAAATCCTCCCGCTTCTGCTTTCTCATGCGGCGCATCGAGGTGCTGCTGGACACCCTGGTGGAGCATTTGTCCCGCGAGCTGGCGCAAAGTCAGTTCGTCACGGCGGCCTGCGAGCTGCGGGTCGACGAATCCCCGCAGGGCGTGCGCCCGATTCGCATTGATCTTGCCTCGGGCGGCTCGATCCGGGTGGGCGGGATCATCGACCGCCTCGACATTTACAGGCAGGACGACGTGACCTATTTCCGGGTGGTGGATTATAAAACCGGTTCGCAAAGCTATGTTTTGGAGGATGTCTGCGAAGGGCTTGGGCTTCAAATGATGCTTTATCTGTTCGCCGTCGAGGAGAACGGCGCGCCGGCCTTTGGCGACCACCTGCGCCCGGCCGGGGTGCTCTATATGCCAGCCAAAAGGGTCAGCGCAGCGGCCGACGGGCTCGACGAGCGCGACGCGGCCCAAAAGCTGGATCAGGCTTTGGCGATGAACGGCATCCTGCTCGACGACGAACGTTCGCTGCGCGCGATGGAGCCGGACGGCAGGGGGCTTTTCATCCCCGCCGTCTATACCGCGTCGGGCAAGCTGGATGCGCGCCGCTCCTCGGTGGCCAGCCTCGCCTTTTTCGGGCGGCTGCGCAGGCACATCGACGATACCCTGCGCGCGATGGGGGAGGGGCTCCACAGCGGCGTGATAGCCCCCAATCCGCTCGACGGTTTGTCGAGCGACGCATGCCGGTACTGCGATTTTGGTCCGGCCTGCCCGCTCGAGCCTGGCGAGGGCCATCGCAAGGTGAAAAAGCTGAGCGCCGCGCAAAAGAAAATGATGTATGAGGGAGGCGATTGGGATGCCATTCGTGCCGACAAAGAGGCAGAAGCAGGCGATTGACGGCTCGGGGTCTCTGCTGGTGTCCGCCGCAGCCGGCTCGGGTAAGACCGCCGTGCTGGTCGAGCGGATTCTCCGCCTCATCACCGACGAACGCCATCCGGTGGACGCCAACCGCCTTCTGGTGGTTACCTTTACCAAGGCGGCTGCGGGAGAAATGCGCCTGCGCCTGACCGAACGCCTGTCTCAGGAGGTGGCCGGGAATCCGGGCAACATGCGGCTTGTGCGCCAGCAGATGCTCATGCAGAAGGCCTGTATCTCGACCATGGACTCCTTCTGCTATGCGCTGGTGCGGGAGTTCCCTGAGCAGACGGGGCTGAGCGGCGATGCGACGGTCGGCACCGGAGGGCAGTTATCGCTGCTCGAGTCGGCGGCCATGGAGGAGACCTTAGAGGAGCTTTACGCGCGCGGGGACGGGGCTTTGGAGCGCCTTGTCGAGACGCTGGGAGCCGACCGTGGGGACGACAGCCTGGTCTCGGCGGTGCGGCAGATTGTGGACTATATGCGCAGCCTTCCCTTCCCCGAGGCCTGGATGGAGACGGTTTTGGAGAGCTACCGCTCGTTTGATTCGGTGTCGGGGAGCGAATTGCTCGATGTGCTCTTTGAACGGGCCGCCCACCAGGTCAGCGACCAGCTTGACCGCCTTCGCGCGGCCATCCGCCTGGCCGACGGCGATCCCGCCATGGCCAAGGCGAGGGGGGAGGCGCTGCGTTACCGCGAAGAAGGGATAGAGGCGCTTCAGCGTGCGCTGGATCAGCGGGATTGGGATGCGGCGGTGGCCTCCCTTGCCGCCTATCAGCCGGGGAAGGTGCCGAACCTGCCCCGCGGTTATGACGATCTGACGCGGAAGGAAGCGGTGGAAAACGCCCGCTCCTCGAGCGACAAGACCGTGGCGGCGCTGCGCAAATCCTTTGCTGTTTCAGCCGGCGAATGTGTGCAGCAGGTGCGCGCCCTGATCCCGTGTATGGAGACGCTGCTCGAATGCGTCGGCCGGTATCTGGAACGCCTCGATCAACGCAAGAGCGAGCGGGGAATCTACGATTTTGCCGATATCGAGTACGCCGCCCTTCGCCTGCTGGTTGAGCGGGGGGAGGACGGCGAGGTGCGCCCCACCGAGTTTGCCAAGACGGTGGCCTCCCGCTTTGACGAGGTCCTGGTGGATGAGTTTCAGGATATCAATCATTTGCAATACGCCATCTTCCACGCCCTGTCGGGGCAGGGGGAAAGGCTCTTTGCCGTGGGGGACGTCAAGCAGAGCATCTACGGCTTCCGGCAGGCCAGCCCGGAGATCTTTCTTGATCTACTGGGGCGGTACGCGCCGTTTGACGGGAAGAGCAGCCCCTCAAAGGTGATTCTCGATCAGAATTTCCGAAGCAGGGAAGGGGTCTGCCAGGCGGTCAACTTTTTTTTCGGGATGCTGATGTCTCCCGAGGCCGGCGGGCTGCGCTACGACGGGGAGCACCAGCTGTCGCCCGCGGCCTCTTTCCCATCCCGCGATGAGGCCGACGCCGCGATACATATTCTGGAAACCGGGGAATGCGCCTTGTCGCCGGAGGAGCTCGAAGCCGACCACATCGCCCGCCTGATTCAGCAATCGATGGGGAGGCCCTGCGTCACTGATCGGGCAACCGGGGAATTTCGAAAAGCGCGGTACCGGGATTTTGCCATCCTGCTGCGCGCAAAATCCAAAATGGCAGTGTACGCCGACCGGCTCAAACAATGGGGAATCCCCGTTTGGAGCGACCAGTCGACCGGCTTTTTACAGGCAAAGGAGATCGCGGTCATGCTCTCTCTTCTGCGCGTGTTGGACAACCCGGTCAACGACGTTGCCCTGCTTGCCGTCATGCTTTCCCCCATCTTTGGTTTTACCGCCGAGGAGGTCGCCCGGATTCGCACGCCGAATCGCGCGGGGAACCTGTATGTCGCCGTAACCGCGGCGGCGAAGGAGGATGCCCGCTGTGCGCGCCTGTTGGAGAGGTTGGAGGAATACCGGCTGTGGGCGTCGACCATGCCCTGCGACCGCCTCATCGAGCGGCTGTACGACCAGACCGGCTATTTCTCTCTGGTGCAGGCGATGGAAAACGGGCCGCTGCGCCGTGCCAATTTGCTGCAATTGCTGCAATATGCGCGCGAATCACAGCAGGGCGGCGTGCGAGAGCTGTCGGGCTTTTTGCGCTTTATCACCCGCCTTGAGCAGTCGGGCGAGAGCCTTGCATCGGCAGGCGTTTCCAACGAATCGGACGACGTTGTGCGCATCATGACCATTCACCATTCCAAAGGCTTGCAGTTCCCATTTTGCATTCTGGCCGGGTGCTCGTGCGAGTTTAATTTGTCGGATGTGCGCGCCCCCATCGTGCTGGATCGAAAGGGGGGCATCGGGCTGATGGTGACCGACGACCGGACCCGGCTTCGCCGCACCACCGTGCTGCGCGAGGCGGTGTCTGCGCTGAAGAGACAGTCCAATTTATCGGAAGAATTACGCGTCCTGTACGTCGCCATGACCCGGGCGGAGGAAAAGCTGGTGCTGCTCCTATCCTGTAAGAATGCGTCCAAAACGCTGCGCTCGGTATCCGAGCGGTTTGCGGGCGACTTTTCGGGGGCGGACGATCCCATCGACCCTTACCAGGTGCTGTCCGCCCGCTCCTATGCCGACTGGATTCTGGCCGGCGCGCTGGTTCATCCGTCGGGGGGGATGCTGCGCACCCTGGCCGGCGGGGGAGTGACCCCGGCCAGCGCCGAAGGGAAGCTGGAAATCGTTGTCGAGCAGGGGGCCGATTGGGAGCCGGAGCAGCCTATAGCGCAGGTCATTGCGTCCCCTGCGTCGCCCGACTTGGTGGAGGAAATCCACCGCCGGCTGTCGTTTCGTTATCCCTATCAGGCGCTCAACGGCCTCGCGGCCAAGCGGAGCGTCTCCCAGCTGGTCAAACAGCAGGAGGACAGGCAGCGCGACGACGCCTCCCAGTCCCGCCCGGCCTTCCTTTTGCAGACCGGCCTGACCCCCGCCGAGCAGGGCACCGCGCTGCACGAATTCATGCAGTACGCCCAGTACGAGCGGGCCGCCACCGATCTGACGGGGGAGCGCGAGCGTCTGGTGCGCGAGGGCTTTTTGACCCGCGAGCAGGCCGACGCCATCGATATGGTACGGCTATCCGATTTCTTTCAAAGCGCCCTCTACCGCCGGATGCGCGCATCATCCCGGCTGGAGAGGGAGGTGCGTTTTATGGTCGAGCTCCCGGCCAGCGAGCTGGACGCATCCCTTCCCCCGTGGGGCGCTCAGGAAATGGTGATGGTGCAGGGGATTGCCGACTGCGTTTTTGAAGAAGGCGGCGGGCTCATTATCCTCGACTACAAAACCGACCGCGTGAAGGACCGCAGGGTTCTCATCGACCGCTATGCCCCTCAGCTTTCGCTGTACGCGCGGGCGCTGGGAGAGACCTTTGCCCTCCCCGTGAGTCAGAAGCTGATCTATTCCTTCTGGCTGGGGGAGAGCATGGAAATATCGTAAAACCTTTTTTAAAATTCTTTTGTTGGGGTTGCTTTTATGGCGCGGCGCGGTTACAATAATGTCAAATCAATTGGATAAGGGATAGAACGATGGAAAATAAAAAATTTTTACTATATGGGCTCATCTCGGTGGTATCGCTGGCCGTGGTGATCGGCCTGGTGATATTGGTAACCAGCATGGGCGCGCGGCCTGCGGCGACGGGGGAGGTATCCGGCGTGTCGGAGACCTCGGTTGTGTCGGATGTCTCTACCTCCTCACAAGCCAGTTCTGTCGTCGGCAGCTCGTCTGCCCCAGAGGAATCATCGTCTTCTCAAAGCGTTTCTTCCCAGGCGACTTCCTCTCAAACGGTCACAGCGGTGGACGGCCCTGCCCAGAGCAAGGTGCCGGCCGCCTCGTCGCAAAGCACCTCTTCGGCCGCCTCTCAAACGGGCGGTTATACCCGCGAGGAGCTGGCCGCTGATCTTGACGAATGGAACCTTTTTCTGGTCAATCCAGACTACACCATTGAGGAAAGCTGGGCGCCCGCCGACCTGACCTCTGTGGGAAACGACCAGTCGATCGACAGCCGTATCTATTCGGCCTATCGCGCGATGGTATCGGCGGCAGAGCAGGACGGCGTCAGCCTGTGGGTGGTGTCCGGCTACCGTTCCTACAGCAAGCAGACCCGGCTCTACAACAACCGTGTTGCGCGCTCCAAAGAAGAAAATCCCTCTTTCACTCAGGAGGAGGCCGAGGCGGACGCCGCCATGCATGTTGCGCGTCCGGGTACCAGCGAGCATCAGATCGGCCTGGCCATCGATTTTAATTCGGTGGAGACCTCCTTTGCCGATACCAAGGCGGGGAAATGGCTCAAGAGCCATGCCGCGGAATATGGCTTTATTTTACGGTACGAGGAGGATAAGCAGTCGATAACCAAAGTAACGTATGAGCCCTGGCACTACCGTTATGTTGGGGCCAAGCATGCTCTGACCATGCAGGAAAAGGGCATGTGCTTGGAGGAGTACATCGACTGGCTCAAGGGCAACTGATTTTCAGCCGCGAATCGCGCCGCCGTTTGCCTTTGGATTGTCCATGATTGCCCCCGGTCCGGGGCGATGGTTTGGCGGCGGTGAAGCGTTCCGACCGCATCCCTGCCCGTGTTTGACGCCAACCGCCGAATCCTGCGGTGGATTCGTTACCCGGTTTGGCGAAGGCATGGGTTTCGTATGGAAGGCGAAAGCATTCACGCAGGGATACGGGCGGTAACGCGGGCCTTAAAAGCGCCGACGCGGCTTTATTTTGAATTCTGGAGGTCACAAAGATGAGCTTAACCCAACAGGACAAGGAAGTGCTGCGCACACTGGCCAAACGCTATGCCGAATATGCATCTCTACCGGTGCAGAAGGAGAAAAAGGAGCTTTGGCTCAGTCTCAATCGAGGGCAGATGCAGCGGCCCATGCTGATGATCGACCAGATTCCGTGGAACGAAATGGACGTCGACGGCTCGCTCGTGTGCCAGGTCAGCGATCCCTATTGGTGCTGGGTGGAGACGGCGCTGCGCCAGACCCTCTACAAGTGGGAGCATATGCCGGCCGACATGGTGCTCGATCCTTACATAACCCTCGGGCGGCCGATCGAAAACAGCGGCTTTGGCGTGGCCATCCACAACGAGACCAAGGTCTACGACGAAACCAGCGCAGTGCGGGGGATGTCCTTTGAAAATCAGTTTGAGAGCATGGAGGATGTGGAGAAAATTCAGATTCCCACCGTGCGGCTCAACAAAGAGGCCGAGGCGCAGATCATCGCCGAGGCGGAGGACCTGTTTGCCGGAATCATCCCCTTTAAAATGGTAGGCCATACCCTCCATTTGGGCGTTTGGGATCTCATCACCCAGTGGATGGGGGTGGAAAACTGCTATATTGAGCTGATGGACCGCCCCGAGATGATGCATGCGATCATGGAAAAGCTGACGGTCGGCACCATCGCGACCATCGAGCAGATGAACGAGCAGGGGCTGTTTGACTGCTATACCCATCTGTGCCACTGCTCGCATACCTATTGCGACGACCTGCCCCATGCCGATTGCGATCCCGACAACCCCACGTCGGAGAATGTATGGGCCTTTGGCCTGGCACAGCTCTTTTCCTCGGTGTCGCCCAAAATCACGGAGGAATTTGAGGTGCCGTATATGCAGCGTATTTTCCCCTATTTCGGGGCGATTTACTACGGCTGCTGCGACCGTCTCGACGACCGCCTCGACGTCATCGCCAAGATGCCGAAAATCCGTAAAATCTCCTGCAGCCCCTGGAGCGACCGGGAGAATTTTGCCCGCAATCTGCCCAAGCAGTATATCATGAGCAACAAGCCCAATCCTGCCCTGGTGGCGAAGGATACGATGGACGAGGAGGAAATCCGCGCCGATATCCGCCGCACAATCAAGGCCGCGCGGGACAATGGCGTCGGCCTGGAGCTGATCCTGAAAGACATCAGCACGGTGCGTTACGAGCCGCAGCGCCTGTGGACATGGTCCCGCATTGCGCTCGAAGAGGTCAGCCGGTAAACCAGAAAGGCTGTTTTGCACCCCATCCGGTATGAACGGGTGGGGTGCTTCGTCTTGTTTTTACAGGATTCCCCTTGCGCCGCCGGCGGCGCGAGGGTATAATGATGGCATATGGCTGTCGAAGGAGGCGTGCGCATGACCTACGATGAATGCAGACGGCAGTATCCGGAATTTCACTACGAGCAGGCCCAGGCGGATGAAACCGCCGACCGCATCGACCTTACCTATACGTTTACTATCCCGGGGTTGGATACCTTTCGCCCTACCTGGAGCATTCCCAAAAGCCCGCGTTTCCCGGGGCGGGCGCTGGATGATCCGGTCGTGCGCCGCATGATTTTCATGCTGGGGATGGTCGAGCTGGTCAGCTACTGGAAAATCACCTGTTCCCCCACGGTGCGTATCCGCGCGGGGGCTTTGGACGCCGAGAGCATGGCATGGTGGAAAAAGCAGTATTTTTATGGCCTGGGCGAGTTCTTTTATGTCAATTCCATTCCGGCGGAGGAAGCGAGCTTTATGACCATCCTGTCGGAAGGCTGTGCGTCCGCAGAAAATAACGGGGAGGCGGGCTGCCCATCGGGCGACGCGCCGCTTGCACAGGAC
Organism: uncultured Eubacteriales bacterium; assembly: GCA_965145485.1. Lineage (GTDB taxonomy): Bacteria > Bacillota > Clostridia > Oscillospirales > Acutalibacteraceae > CABQCM01. The sequence goes on from CBCTCU010000013.1 coordinate 12,983, forward strand.
GGCAAATCCATGCCCGGTGATTCGCCGCGGGGCGCCTTTCAAGACGGTCGTAACAAGCCCTGGCCGCTGGACGGGTGCCTGATCCCCATCGGGGGCGGAAAGGATTCGGCCGTGACGCTCGAACTGCTGCGTTCACGGAAAGCGACCAACGCCTGCTTTATTATCAACCCGCGCGGGGCAACCCTCGAGACCGCCCGCGTGGCGGGGTACTCCGGGGACTCGGTGCTTACCCTGACGCGCACGCTGGACCCTGCCATGCTCGAGAGAAACCGTCAGGGTTTCCTCAACGGGCATACCCCTTTCTCGGCGCTGGTAGCCTTTTCGTCGGTGTTGACCGCCTACCTGAACGGAAAGCGGTTTGTGGTGCTCTCCAACGAATCGAGCGCAAACGAAAGCACCGTACAGGGCAGCGAGGTCAATCATCAATACTCCAAAAGCGTGCAGTTTGAAGAAGATTTTATCCGTTATGAGCGCAAGTACATTGGCAGCGGGGTGTCCTATTTCAGCCTGCTGCGCCCCTGGAGCGAATTTCAGATCGCCCGGTATTTTTCCAAGCTCAAGCCTTACCACGCCGTTTTTCGCAGCTGCAACGCCGGAAGCAAGCAGGACATCTGGTGCGGGAAGTGCCCCAAATGCCTCTTTGTCTATCTGATCCTGTCGCCTTTCCTCACGACCGAGGAGCTGACCGGTATCTTCGGCCGTAACCTTCTGGAGGACGAAAGCCTGCTTCCCCTGCTGGAGAAGCTGACCGGCCTGCTGCCCGAAAAACCCTTTGAGTGCGTCGGAAGCCGGGAGGAGGTTAACACGGCAATCTGCATGACCATTGACCGCATGCAGCGGGAAGGGGAGGCGATTCCTCCCTTGCTGCGCGACTACATGGGCCGGCCGCTGTACGAATATTACCGTCATAGGGGCAATCCGTACGACCATTATTTTGAGACCCATCATTTTTTGCCCGCTGAATTTGAGCGATTGATGCGAGACGCGAGCCGTCCAGCCGAGGGGGATGAGGTATGTTAGAGCTGCTGCGCCGGTACGTGCAGAACAAAAAGGTTCTCCTGCTTGGATATGGGAGGGAAGGAAAGTCCACCCTGCGCCTGCTGGAGAAGGCGGGCGGCTTTGCCGAACTGGCGGTCGCCGACCAGGCCCCCCTTTCGGGCGGGGAGCTGGAGGGTATCACGGTATACACCGGCAAGGACTATCAATCCTGCCTGGAGCGTTACGATGTCATTTTCAAAAGCCCGGGCATCGTGCTCGAGCATCCCGATGCGCCGCTGATTGCCCGGGTGACGTCCCAAACCGAGCTGTTTTTGGAGCGTTACCGGGATCAGGTGATCGGCGTGACCGGCACCAAGGGGAAAAGCACCACCGCCACATTGCTGTTTCATGCCCTGATGCAGAGCGGACGGCCCTGTGTGTTGGCGGGCAACATCGGTATTCCGGCCTTTGACACCCTCTCCCAGATGACCGGGCATACCACCGTGGTGTATGAGCTCAGCTGCCACCAGCTGGAGTATACCAGAGTGTCTCCCCATATCGCCCTGTTCCTCAACCTGTTTGAGGAGCATCTTGACCATTACATCACCATGGAGCGCTATGCCGCTGCCAAACGCCGCATTTACCGTTACCAGGCGGCGGGGGACTGTCTGATCTGCCGGGCGGATTGCACGCCGGACAGCTACCCCGGCCGGCTGATCACCTTTGCGCAGCAGGGGGAGGCCGATATCCGCTACGATAGCGACGGCTTCGAGTGGGATGGCCGGCGTTACGGTCTGCCCGCCGGGGAGACCGGCCTGTTGGGGGAACACAACGTGGCCAATATCGCCGCCGCCTATGCCGCCGCTGCGCAGGTCGGCATGCGATGGGAGGAGTTTTTGCCGGCGTTGCGCACCTACCACGCCCTGCCGCACCGCTTGCAGCTGGTTGGGGAAGTGGACGGCGTGCGGTATTATGACGACTCGATCTCCACCATCTGTGAGTCGGCAATTCAGGCGATGCACAGCCTGCCCGATGTCGGCTCGGTGCTCATTGGCGGGATGGATCGCGGCATAGATTATACCCCGCTGGAGGAATACCTGTGCACCGCCCCGGTGGATCACATTATCCTGATGTACGACACCGGGAAGCGCATCGGGGAGGAACTGCGCGCCCGGTATCCGGATCGGATGAGAGCGCATCGGGTGCATGTGGTGGAGGATTTGGCCCAGGCCGTTGCTCTGGCCAAGCGCATCACTCCCAAGGGCAAACGCTGCCTGCTGTCGCCCGCGGCAGCCAGCTATGGCTTTTTTGCCAACTTTGAGGAGCGTGGGGATGCATTCCAGGCGCTGGTGATGGGAAAATAGCTGCCGCTGCATTTACGCCCGCCGTTCTGCGGCGCCGCGTGGCGTTGCCTGGATTCATTTTTTCGGCGGGATGAGGGCGGAGTAGGTTTTTTTGAGCAATCAGCAAGGGCGGGAGACAGGATAACTTGGCGTATGGGAACCCTCCCGGCGGTTGCGTGGGCACGGGGAGTGGAGTTTGGTAGGGGAGATTCAAGCCCCTTGCTTTCTTTTACCAAGTCCATCGTATAGCGCAAGGCAGCATGGCGATTCGCCATGCTGCCTTGCGTATTATAGGAAGGAGGGAGATATCAGGGATTGGAAAAATGGCAGACATACTCGTTGGCGACAATCATCCAGCTCGCATGCTCCTGATTAGCGGTGTCGCTGCCGCCGCCGGAATAGCCCCAGGTTTCACGGTACATGTCGTCGCTGTTTTCTTCGAGAAAGCGGATCAGCTCACGAACCCGTTCATACCGTCCGGTATCATAGCAGAACATCAATTCCCATGCCAGACCTTTGCCGATGACATGGCCGCCGACGACCTGGTAATCGTCCGGGCTATGAAAAGTCGTCACTACTTCGAGCATCTGATATTCGTTGTAGTAGGTAATGCTGCCGTATTCCATATATTTTTCATAGGTGTTGTTCATAATATCCGGATCCATCGCATACCAACCCGCGCCGACCGGGGACATATTGACCCAGGAAAAACCAATGTAAAAGTTTTCATCCTCCACCGTCTGGCCGGTCGCCGCAATCTCCTTGTCGATAGAGCGCATCTCAGCGTAGATCGTCTGGCCGTCGATCTCGGCCACCAGATTGGTGTGGATTCCCTCGGCAATTTGATCGGCGTAGGAGTCCCATTTTTCGGCATTCTCAGGATCGCTTTCCCGGAAAAATTCCGATAATTCATGCAGGGCCTGGGAAGCGTAGACATTGGTCAGCAGATCGTAGCCGTTGAAGTAAGAGCCGTCGCGCGAATGCTCCAGGCTCGGGTTGCGCAAAAGCCCCAGCTCTTCGTTGAAGTAACCGTTGTCAAAAAAGTAGTCGGCAAAGGTTTTGATCGTTTCGGTATGCTGCTCGATGAACTGCCGGTTCTCTTCCGTATCCGGGGCCTGCGACGCGAATTGATACCAGGCGTGCAGCAGGAAAAAGGTGGTGTCGGCCTGCAACCGGGTGGAAATGGGGCCGGTGTTGTTGTTCATGATATGCAGGGCGAAATCGTATTCGTACAGCTCGTGATAGGAAAAGGTGTATTGCAGAATCAACCTCGCCTGATCATAATCCCCGCAGGCGACATGGGCCATGATCTGTATGGAGGTGTCGCGCACAAACATGCCGGGATACGCGCCGGTAATCGAGGTGTTGGCATACCCTGTCTCGGTGGTGCGGTCGATCAGAGATTGGTAGGTTGCCTCAAATAGAGCTTGGTTTCTGCTGGTTTGCAAATCGATCTGCTCGGGTTTCGAGGCGTCAAAGTCGTCGATCAAATGCACAGAGTACTGAAGGATCATCAGCGCATCGCCGGCATCGATGTTGCCATCGCCGTTGACGTCCGCGGCGTAGGCGCTGTCCCCAGTGATCTGCGTCAGCTGTACCGAGTGCTGTAAGGAGAGCAACGCGTCGCCGGCGTCAATGTTGCCGTCGCCATTGATATCGCCGAATTGGATGGATTGGACGAGCGCATTGTAATCGGCGCGCGCCTGGGTCAAATCAGAATAATTGGTGATTCGGTCTACCACGTCGTTCCCGTATTTCTCCACAAGCTCTTTTACCGCCTGATCGGCTGCTGAAATGGCTTCAAAGCTGTCGAGCGTGATATCGGAGCCGATGGCGGTGATGAGCTCGATTGCTTCGGCTATTTCGGCGTCCTGTTCCGATCCCAGCAGCTCTTCCAGACGTTCTTCCGCCGCGACAAGCCGGTCGTAATTGGTGACCTTGGCTTGGTCTTCCTCCGAAAGGGCGTCGTATTCTTTGCGCAAATTGGCGATGGTGGTCGAATAATTGACGGTAATCTCCTCCGGAAGCTGATTGATCTTTTGAATCAAAAGCTCGTAAGCCGGCAATTCCTTTCCTACTGCCTGGAAAGCAACGCTGTGCATTTCGTGAACCCAACCGCCGTACGCGGGGTTTGCAATGTCGTAGTTGAGCGCCCTGCAGCCCATGGAATCGGTCACAGTCGAGACATTGCCAAACCAGACAGCCCTTTCACTTGAGGTGATCGTAATGCTGTATTTATCTCCAGGCGTAACCGGCACCGGTTCGCTTAGAGTAAACTTATACCATCCCTGGTATGCGTCGGCAATCTCGAAGTCCTCGGTGTAAAGCACCGATTCATCCGTAATGGAACCCTCTGATATCGAAAGGGTAAGGGTGTTGTTGGCGTCCATATCCAGATAGGCGACAATTGCAGTCAGTTCGGAAAAATCCGGGATGAATTCCTGGCCGGCCATATGGTCGGGAGCCGTCATCAGAAACAGCGCACGGCTGTAATCGAGATGATAGGAAAAGGGGCTGTCGTCAGGCGACATAAAATTCTCCGTGATGTTATTAATCTCCTCCTGGGCCGCCTCAAGCCGGTCATAGTTGGTTACCATCTGCTGATCCTCCGGGGACAGGGCGTCATACTGCTCCTTAAGGGACTCTATCAGGGCCTGCTCGGCAATGGTGATTTGTTCCGGCAGGGATTCTATGCTTTGGATCAGCTGTTCGTAATTTCCTTCCACTGGTGGGTCGGGCGTATCGTCGGGCGTATCAGAGCTTGATCCTTCCACGCGAAAGGCGCTTTGATAATCGGTGAAACGAACCCATCCGCTTTCACCGTTTAGCGCGCAGCAACCGGCCGCCTCGTTTTCAGTCAACCCGTTTTTGCCAAACAGTAAGACACTGTCGGTGGATGAAAGGGTAAACTCATATTTTTGATTTGCGCTGAGGGCAACGGGTTCTGCCAGAGGAAAGGTTACCCAGCCTCCCTCGGTTGGTTCCACCGCAAAAACTTCCGAGTAAAGCTCCTGCGGCGCGCCGGTTGCCATGCCGCTGGTTATTCTCAGGGTAATATCGCAGGCATTGGTGATCTGCAGGTAGGCCGATACCTCGGCTAATCTGGTAAAATCAGCAATAAATTCCTGCCCGGCCGCAGCCGGCTGTTTGAGTTGGAACAGGGCGACGCTGTAATCGCTCTGCTCCATAAACGTAGCGGCCGACGGGTCGGGGTCGCCATCGTCTGCCTGAACACCCAAAACAGGAGCAATACAAAGCATGGCAGCCGCCAACAGAGTGGCAATCGTGCTTCGCAACATGTTTGGCATAGAAAAACCTCCTTTTTTTCCTCTTAGCTTTACTTTCAGTATAAAGTGATTTATAATAAAATCAAGGCGAATATTATCCTATTTTCATTAAAAATTGACTTTTGGGGATGAGGTTATGAAACAGACCATTGTCCATGAGCAGTGGGAGGAGTTCGTCGACGTCTGCCCTGGCATCAGCATCAGTCGGCAGGCGCAAAATGCAGGCGGCGTTTTACGGCCTCACTGGCATGACCGCATTGAAATATGGCGTGTGCTAGATGGTGTGATGAATGTTACTTGTGATCGGGAAGCCTTTCATGCGTCGGAGGGGAATATCGTCATCTTTAACCCTTTTGAGGTGCACTCATGTATGGTTGCCGATCATTCCCTCATTGACTGCTATATACTCGATCTAAACCAGCTGGCTGGAGGGGCGGGCGGGGACCTGGAGCATGCCTTTTCCGAGATGCTCTGCGGCGGCATACGCTTCTGCCATCTCATCCGGGAGCCTGCGGAGCTGTGGAATCTTTTGGAATATGCATCCGACGTCCCCGCGCGTTCTTGTGATGACGTTTCGTCTTCCCTGGCTCTGTATGGTTTGTTTTATCAGACGTTCGGCCGGCTGTACGCAGAGCATATTTTTATTCGGGAGGAACACCGCAGGCACGCAAAAACAGACGATATGTCGGTGATCCTCAATTACATGCATTCCAACTATAACCGCAGGCTCACCCTGGACGATCTTGCCTCCCGGTTGTGCTTGTCAAAATCCTATTTTTGCCGCTGGTTTAAAAACAAAATTGGCGAATCCCCCATGGATTATCTCAATACCATCCGCATCCGGCGTGCTTATGAACTGCTGCGCTCCACCGGGTTGTCCATTACCGAGATCAGCGATCAGACCGGGTTCTCGGATATTAATTGCTTCAACCGGCAGTTTAAAAACCGCATGTCTTTCTCCCCCTCGTGGGTGCGCCGCCGCGCCTTGGCCGATGAAGGGAAAAAGGAAAATAAACCTTGAAAACAGCGGATAAATTGTTTATAATAATAAAATACCACTTTTCAGAGCTAGGCCCCACAAGGCCAACGCCGCGCATCGCAAAGAAAGGATTGGATGTCACATGAAAAACGACAAGACCTTCTACATCACCACCCCCATTTATTATCCGTCGGGAAAGCTGCATATCGGGCATTCCTATACGACGGTCGCGGCGGACGCCATGGCCCGGTATAAGCGCATGCGGGGCTACGATACCATGTTCTTGACCGGTACCGACGAGCACGGGCAGAAGATCGAGACCAAAGCCAGGGAGAAGGGGGTCACCCCCAAGCAATATGTCGACGACATCGTCGCCGGTATCCTGGATTTGTGGAAGCTGCTCAATATTTCTTACGACAAATTTATCCGTACAACCGATTCCTATCATGAAAAGGCGATACAGCAGATATTCCGCCAGCTTTATGACAAGGGGGATATTTACAAAGGGGAGTATGAGGGCTGGTATTGCACCCCCTGCGAATCCTTCTGGACCCAGACCCAGCTTGTCGACGGCAAGTGCCCTGACTGCGGGCGCCCGGTCAAAAAGGAAAAGGAAGAGGCCTATTTTTTCCGCCTTTCCAAATATGCCGACCGCCTGGTGGAGTATTACGATGCTCACCCCGACTTTATTCAGCCGGTTTCCCGCAAAAACGAGATGATCAACAATTTCATCAAACCGGGGCTGGAGGATCTGTGCGTGTCCCGCACCTCTTTTACCTGGGGGGTTCCGGTGGATTTTGACGACAAGCATGTCATATACGTGTGGGTCGACGCCCTGAGCAACTATATCACCGCGCTGGGATATGGCAGCGGCGATACGGCGCTATACGATAAATATTGGCCGGCCGACGTGCACCTGGTCGGCAAGGAAATCGTCCGCTTCCACACCATCATTTGGCCGGCCATGCTCATGGCATTGGATTTGCCGTTGCCAAAGCAGGTTTTTGGCCACGGCTGGATGCTCATTGACGGTGGGAAAATGTCCAAATCCAAGGGCAATATTGTCGATCCGGTGGTGCTCTGCGACCGATACGGGGTGGATGCGATCCGCTACTTTTTGTTAAGGGAAGTGCCGTTTGGCTCGGACGGAGAGTTTACCAATCAGGCGCTCATCCAGCGCATCAACAGCGATCTCGCCAACGACCTGGGCAACCTGGTTTCCCGCACGGCCGCCATGGTGGATAAATATTTTGGCGGCAAGCTGCCGGGAGATATCCTGTCAGGCGATTTTGATGATGAGCTGGAGGCTTTGGCTGCCGAAACCAAGCAGAGGGTAGAGCGCAGTATGGATTCGTTACAGTACTCTACCGCCTTGACTGATTTATGGAAGCTGGTTTCGCGCACCAACAAGTACATTGATGAAACCATGCCGTGGGCTTTGGCCAAGGACGAATCCCAGCGCGGGCGTTTGGCAGGGGTGATGTACCATCTGTGCGAATCGCTGCGCATTGTGTCGGTGCTTCTCGCTCCCTTCCTTCCGGATACCGCTTCGGCCATTCAGCGCCAGCTTCATCTGACCGGGGAGCAGGCCGAGTGGGAAAGCGCAGGCGTCTTTGGCCTGTTGCCAAAAGACGCGCAGATCGATAAGGGAGAGGTGCTGTTCCCCCGCATTGATATGGAAAAAGAGCTAAAATTACTGGAGGCTCAACACACCGTGGAGGAACCCTCTGAGGGGGAGAATGACGCCAAAGCTGCAGAGAAGACGCAGGGCGTCGCGACCATCAGCATCGATGATTTTGCAAAAGTGGCCCTGACGGTTGCCAGGGTGGACGACTGCGAGCCTGTCAAACGCTCCAAAAAGCTGCTGAAGCTGACGCTGGACGACGGCAGCGGCAGCCCACGCACCGTGGCGTCTGGAATATCCACCTGGTATACCCCCGACCAACTCAAAGGGCGCAATGTGATCGTCGTGTCCAACCTCGCCCCCGCAAAACTGTGTGGGGTGGAGAGTCAGGGCATGATCCTGGCGGCCGACTGTCCGGGCGATGAGGTGAAAGTACTGTTTGCCGATGACCTTCCCGTTGGGAGCAGGCTGAGATGATGCAGATCAAGAGGGAAGGGGTGGTTACCCCTATGTCCAATGCCGTTGATGCGGTGACCCCTGCGATGGGCGCGACGGGAATTTTTGATTCCCACGCCCATTATGACAGCGAGGCGTTTGAGGAGGATCGGGACGAGCTGCTCGCCGCCCTGCCAGGCCGGGGGATTGTCGGCGTCGTCAATTGCGGCAGCGATCTGGACTCCTCGCGTTACAGCATCCGGTTGGCGCAGGAATTTTCGTATTTTTATGCCGCGGTGGGGGTGCATCCGCAGGAATGCGGGAGATATCAGGATTTTGCCTCCTGCCAGAGCGAACTGAGCGGCCTGGCCCGCCAAAAGAAGGTCGTTGCCATCGGTGAGATCGGGCTCGACTACCACTATGACTGCGCGCCGCGGGAGGTGCAGAAGGCGTGGTTTGAGCAGCAGATCATGCTGGCCAAGGCGCTTTCGTTGCCGGTGATTGTGCACGACCGCGAGGCGCATGAGGACACCATGAAGCTGTTGCGGGCCCATCACCCCCAAGGGGTGGTCCACTGCTTTTCGGGCAGCGTGGAGATGGCCAGAGAGGTATTGTCGCTGGGCATGTATATTGGGCTGGGCGGCGCTGTGACCTTTAAAAACGCCAAAACGCCCCCCGCCGTCGCGGCAGCCATTCCGCTTGACAGGCTGCTGCTGGAAACCGACGCGCCCTACATGACGCCGGTTCCCCGCCGCGGAAAACGCTGCGATTCGACCGATATTCGATACACCGCGGCCAGGATTGCCGAGCTGCGCGCCTGCCCGGTCGAGATGATCCTACAGGCCGGGGAACGCAATGCCCGGGAGTTGTTTGCTATTTCCGTATAGCCACAGCCATAACCGTATGGGATGTGAGCTTTTCATACAAGGGCAGAGTGGAGAGCGCACCCGCAGGAAACTCTTTGGCGGTATGCGGCCGCTTGATCCGATGGTGGCAATTTGCACCGGCATATGAAAAAACAAAAGAACGCAGGAAGTTGGCCTTTGCGCAACTTCCTGCGTTCTTTGTATTGTTGGATGGCGATGCGGGCGTCCGCCTCGAAGAAACCGGACAGAAGAATAATCTCCCATGCCGTCATCCATCGGTGATGAAGGTATCGTAAGGGGGTGTTTGTACCCGTATTAGCTCTATTTTCCCCACAGACAATAAGCCGCGACCGGCGCGCGGCTGGAGGCCGTATTGGCATGGTTTTCGCCTCTGCGCGGGCCCACAGGGCTTTGCCTGCGTCGAAACTACCATCGGCTTTTGCGGTAAACGACGCCGGTCGGTTATGGAATGAGACGCCCCTTGCGTCACAGGCGTGAAAAGCAGCTTCCGTGCAAAAGCGAGCATGCCCACTGGAAGGGGAAATGCGCTCGTCGGGACGCCTCCGATACCGTGTAGCAATACCGTTGACCTGGAGCGCGCGGCAGGGAAGGGGCCGGCGACCCATGAGTGTGGCCAATCCATGTCTGCCACAGCGGATAGCAGTATCGTGGGAAGCAGACGGTGAAAGGGCGGCCTGCACTCCCCATAGCCGTGGTGGATGGTCTGCCCGGGTTTACCGCTGGACGCGCCCAGAGCCATCGCCCCCCGCCAGAGCCAGCACCTCGTCACGGCTGACCAGGTTAAAGTCGCCCTCCACCGTATGCTTGAGGCAGGAGGCGGCAACACCAAACTCCAAAGCGTCCGCGTCGGGCATACCGGTAATTAGCCCGTAAATTAATCCGGCGGCAAAGCTGTCTCCTCCGCCCACCCGGTCGACGATTTGGATATCGTACCGCCTGGAACGAATCGCGCCCCCGTCGCGAAACAACATGGCCGACCATCCGTTGCGGGAAGCGGAGATGGACTCTCGCAGCGTTATGGCCACCTTGGAGCAGGCGAAACGCTCGCACAGCTGCCTCGCTACCGATTCGTATCCCGCCGCGTCGATGATCCCGCGCGTGATATCGGTGGATTCGGCGCGAATGCCAAACACATCGGCGGCGTCTTCCTCATTGGCGATGAGAATGTCCACATAGGGCATCAGCTCGCCCATGACCTTCCCCGCCTTTTCACGGCTCCACAGCTTTTTGCGGTAATTCAGATCACAGGAGACGGTGGCCCCGGCCGCCTTGGCCGCTTTGACTGCGTCCATGGTAGCGGCGGCCGCGTTGTCGCTGATAGCCGGCGTAATGCCGGTAAAGTGAAACCACGAAGCGCCGTGGAAGACGTCGCCCCACGAATAAACGTCAGGTTGGGCACAGGCGACGGCCGAGCCGCTCCGGTCATAAATGACCTTGGAAGGGCGTTGGGAAGCCCCCTTTTCGCAGTAGTATACCCCCAGGCGGCCGGGAAGCATCGCGATGTATGCAGTGTCCACGCCATACCGCGCCAGCTCGCCGCGGCAGGCGCGGCCCAAATCGTTGTCGGGCAGCACGCTTACAAAACGGGAGGCCAGGCCAAGCTGGGCCAGCGACACGGCGACATTGGCCTCCCCGCCGCCAAAGGTGAGCTCCAACGAACGGGCCTGAAGCAGGCGCTGATAGCCGGGAGGGGAAAGACGGGCCATAATCTCACCAAAGGTAACGACAGTGTTTGGCATGGGAATGCAACCTCTTTTCCTCTTTTTTGTTACGGAAAGCTCCGGCTCCGCCGTAGGAGGGGTTCCGTGAAAAGGCTTTGATGCAAGTATGGAACAAAACGGCCGGCAACAACCGTCTTTTGAAAAAATGGTTAGCATCATAAGGGCGATGGCCCGTTTAGGGGCCGTAGGGTAGGCGATGCCGTCGAAAGGAAAGCACATTTTGCTGGTAAATCCCCGCCGGGCCGCCGGTGGCGTACATGAGATTGGTACGGCGGTATAGCCGGAAGGGATTCCCTGTCCTGGCAACGCTTGCCGGTGATTGCCTCTGACAGGGGCCACTCAGACCTCCGGCTTGTGTCAAGTTGCGGATTGCTGGCTGCGGTATAGCTGGATTTTCTCCACAAAAGCGCGTGCGTTGGCGGCGATGTCTCCCTTGGTCAGGCAGCCTCCCGCGCCGACGGCCACCGCGCCGGCTTCCAGCCATTGGGTGACGTTTTCTATGCTGACGCCGCCGGTCGGCATCAGCTCGGCCTGGGGCAGGGGGCCGTGGATCGCCTTGATAAAGCCCGGACCGGTCAACTCGCCCGGAAAAAGCTTGAGCAGGTCGCAGCCGGCCTCCATGGCATTGACCGCTTCGGTTATCGTCATGATGCCGGCCATGCTGGCGACCCGGTAGCGGTTGCACAGCCGTATGACGTCGGGGTTAAAATGGGGCGACACCACAAACTGGGCGCCGGATAAAATGGCGATGCGCGCCGATTCAGGGTCCAGCACGGTGCCCGCTCCCAGCAATATTTGCCTGTCGTACTCCCTGGCAAGGTCCTCGATCACGCGATGGGCAAAGGGGACGGTAAAAGTAAGCTCAATGCAGCGCACGCCCCCTTCCAGGCAGCTTTCTACCATAGAACGCACCTGCGCGCTGCTGTTTCCGCGTATGACGGCGACAATGCCCGAGCGGCGTATTTGTTGAAGAACCTCTTCTTTTTTCAAGCAAAGCCCCCCTTATTTATGAAGTTGGAAAGTATTTGCGCATCCTTCCCATTCAGTATAGCAGATCGTTTTGACAAATCCATTGCATATCTTTGCGTTCTATGTTGCAATTCCGCTCGGGATGGCGCCATAACCAGGGTTTACGCCATGGTTTTGACAAATTCCTCGTCTACCTCGTAAAGCAGTCTCTCCCCGGCGAGGTAGCGCCGGCATTCCTCCAGCATGGTTTGCCCGTGGCGGGCGCACTCGCTCCCCATCGACCCGGCAATGTGCGGGGTGAGCAGGACGTTGGGCATCTCCCAAAGGGGGGAATCCGGCTGCGGCGGCTCCGGGTCGGTGACATCCAGCACGGCGTACAAATCCGTGCGCCGCTTGAGAACGTCGATCATTTCCTTTTCCCGTATGACAGCGCCGCGGGCCGAATTGATCAGGGTGGCCCCCCGCTTCATGGAGGAGATATGCTCCCCCCGGATCATTCCAACGGTGGGAGGCAGCAGGGGGGTGTGCACCGATACCACATCGCTTTGGGCGAAGAGCTCCTCCAGGGTGGCTTGTCGTACTTGCAGCCCGGCTGCCTCCTCTTCGGAAAGGAAGGGATCGTATGCGACAATATTTACATCAAAACCACGCAGCAGCCGGATCACCCGCCGTCCGATCATCCCGGTGGAGACAATCCCCACCGTACTGCCAAAGCCGCCGGCGGCCGGTATGAGGCAGCGTTCTTTCCCTTTTGAGAGCGTATAGTCGCGCGCCGCAGGCAGGGCCCGCTTGAGAGAAAGCAAAATCATGCCCAACGTGTACTCCGACACCGGGACGGCGTTGGCCCCCCAGGCGCTGACGCATCGTATGCCTCGCTTCCAGAAGGCGTCGCTGACCATGCCGTGGACGCTGCCCGCGCCATAAAAGACAATTTTCAGCTTGGGCGCCCTGCTTAGGAATTCCTCGTCCATTTTCGGCGCCCCCCAGCCGCTGAAAATGATATCGCAATCCCTCAGCGCCTCGGGATGGCTGCGGATACTCTCGGCGGTGTAGGGGGTGGGATCCAAATCCACCATGGCGGCGAGATCGTGGACCGTTTTCGCATCGTAAATGAGGTCAAACGCCCCGAGTACAAAAATGCCTTTCATTCTTTTTGCCTCCCTGTATCAGTCAATATTTTGGTGCATGCGATAGTCGCGCCACACCGTTTCGAAAACGCCGCCCCCCTCCGGCAGCGGGCGCACCGGCCGCCACTCGCTGCGCAGGGTATCCCCCTGCGCGACAATGAGCTGAACCATGCCGCCCAGCGCGTCATTGCCGGTCTGGAAGCGAAAGCAGTCCTCCAGCCCTTCTCTCAGTCCGCCGTCTCGGGATTCGTAGATGGCCGACCCACGCGAAAGCCCTCCCTGCTGCACATAATCCAGCATGGAAAACAGGCAGGCGCGCTGGGTCAACAGCACGTCCCGCAGCCGGTAAAGGGTCTGCAGGGATTGGTGATCGGGGATACACGCCTGTTGCGCGAAATCCTGAAGAAGGGTGGTCACATCTTCGTACAGCCTGCCAATCGAACGGGGGGAGCGAATGGCACCGGCCGCCTCGCTCATGCGGGAACGGCAGGTATCGAGCAGGGCATGGGCCGTATCGCCGGCGCCGACGCAGCGCTCGAGCAAGTCCCGGTGAAACTGGAATACCGGCCTGGCCGCCCTTTGAAAGTGCGCCATATCGCATGGCGGGCGCATGCGGCGGCGGGTAATGTATTGCGCCGCGCGCAGCGCGCCCACCTGGCCGGCATTCAGCGCGCTCCCGCCCGGGCGGTGAACCCCATGGGTGCCAGCCGCCTCTCCCACAACAAAAAGCCCGGAAAGGCTGCTTTGCCACCATGCGTCCACATCCAGCCCGCCGTTGCTGTGCTGGGCGCAAAGGGCGATCTCCAGCCGGTCTTTTTTCAAATCAACGCCTTTGGAGAGATACAGCTCGTAAGCCGGCTGGTTCATATGCATCAGCCGGTCGATGGGGGTACCGTGCAGGGCCTGGGCGCTCTCGAGATAAGCATAGGCCTCCGGGTCGAGCATCGCGCGTCTCAGCGCGTCATGGCCGCCCGGGTTGCTGGTGTAATCCAAAAATACCCGCCGCCCCCGCAGCTCGCGTTCCCGGTAGACCAGCAGATCGATCAGGGAGGAGCCGTCGACGGCCTTTTGGCAGTCAAAGGGCCATTGGTATCCCTTGCGGAAGGTCAGCGAGAGAAGTTCCCTTTCGTCTTGGAAGAATTCATAGAGAAAATCGTGCTCATCGCCGTTTGGGTCTACCGAGAGAAAGCGGGGCAGTACCTGCATGTAAGTGCCGGATACGTTCCAGCGGGGGGAAATGCTGGCCAGCCCATATTGCCATTCGGTGAGGTTTTTGCTTCTCGCCCCCGCTTCGATGGCAATGCCGCTTGACCCAAAGTGCCCCTGGGGATAGACCGATTGCTGGTAAATCCCCGCCGGGCCGCCGGTGGCATACACAAGATTGGTACAGCGGTATAACCGGAAAGGATTTCCTGTCCTATCCCGCAGGTCGACGGCCAGCAGGCCCACGATCTCCTCGCCGCCCGACGCCTTTAAAATGGCAACCGCCATTTGGTGGTCGCAAAGGGTCAGGCGATACTCCTCGGCCTTCGCTTCCAGCGCCTGGGTCATGAGCTGGGAGGTAAGCGGCCCGCAGGAGGTTGCCCGGGCCCGGGGATCGTGGTCGGTTTTGTAGCCGACATATTCTCCATAGCGATTGCAGGGAAAGGGCACCCCAAGCTCGCACAGCGCGTAAAAGCAGCGCGCCGAAAGGGCCGCCTCCACCAGCGCATGATCCCCGTCGACGCATTCCCCGGCGAACAAATCGCGCGCCATGTCCTGCGGGCAGTCGGGCACGTCTCCGCTTAATCCCAGCTTGTAATAGGTCTGTTTGTCTGAGCCGGTGTTGCGGGAGGTACCGCATTCCCTCCCTTCGCTGAGCAGCAGGATATCCCGCTGCCCCAGCTCGATCAGGCGGACGGCCGCGCTGTACCCGGCCGCGCCGCTGCCGACCACCACGGTGTTGCAGGTGACGACCTGCAGGGCCAGCCCATCCAAAACGATCGTATCGGTTTGCATTGTGATTGCCTCCCGTTTTTAGCGTATGATATCACAACGTCGTCTGCCCGCCCTTTTGTTGGCACAGCAGCGGAGGTTATAGCCGCCGCAGATGAAAGCCCCCGTCAATATTCAGCACCTGACCGGGCGAGTAGGCGAGCTGACCGGAGGCCAGTACCGAAACGCCGGCGGCGATATCCTCGGGCTGTCCCCACCGCGACATGGGAAGCAGGCCGTTTTGAATCAGGGCGTCGTATTTGTCCTTGACCACGGCGGTCATATCGGTTGCGATGATGCCGGGACGAATTTCGTAGACCAGCACGCCGTCATCCGAAAGGCGGTCGGCAAACAGCTTGGTCATCATGGAGACCCCCGCTTTGGAAATACAGTATTCCCCCCGGTTGACCGAACTGGTGTAAGCCGACATGGAGGATATGTTGACCATCGTGCCGCGACGCCCCTCCTGCGGCGGCTGAGAGAGCATCTGGCGGGCAACCATCTGGCTAAGAAAAAAGGGCCCCTTGGTGTTGACGGCCATCACCCGGTCATAGCTTTCTTCGCTCATCTCCAAAAGGTCTGCGCGCACGCGGGGGGATATGCCGGCAACGTTGACCAGTAGGTCCAACCGGCCGGTCAGTGCGAGGGCCTGCTCGAGCGCCCTGTGCCTATCCTCGCTTGCAGTGATATCACCCGAAAGGTAGACCGCATCGGCTCCCAGCGGGGCGAATTGTTGGGTAACACGCGTTGACTGCTCGGGGAGAATGTCGAGGGCCAGCACACGGTACCCATCGTCGATCAGGCGGCGGGTGACGGCGAATCCAATGCCGCCGGCCGCTCCGGTTACCAGGGCAGAGGGCTTCATAGGCTACTCCTCCTTTTTCAATGCATTTTATTACTGATTTTATAGACGACAACCATATTTTGTAAAGTTAGGTGCCATTTTTGCACCTTAAATAAGACGATATACATATGCAGAGCGAGGCGTTGTCCTGCCCACAAAGGCAGTTAAGGATTACCTTATTTTATGCCATTATGTATCGCACTAGAGGTTCCATAAGCCTTGTCAACGTAACGCTAAATCCTCTTATCCTTAGACCGATGACAGCGAGAAATTTTACTTGTTGGGAATATCCCAATTTCTGAAATGAATAAGGATTTATAAATCACCTTTCACCAACAAATTGTCTTTACCCATCCCGCAGACATACGGGTTTGAATCGTATTGATAGCAGACATCTAAAAAATCCGAACGTTGTTTTGGGTCGTTCATGATTTTTACAAGCAGTTCATTTGGAACCGTTCTTGCGTAAGCTCCAGGCCCTGCCATCTCAATTTTTTTTACTCCAAAACTACGAAGTATACCCTCTAATTCATCCGGCATAAAAGTATATGTTATGCACCATGGTGTACCGCCCTTTTCGTATTCGGCTATTTCATCTTTTCCACCCATCAGTCCGTCCGTCATCAGTTTTTCTACATTACTCTTATCGAAATGAAATGCATCGATCGCATTTTGTTGATTTGATATCAGCCATTGTATATAAGGATCCTTAGAATTTTTATCCAGTATAAACTGATTTTTCTGTATTGGATTAGCGAGATACGGCAAACTGCCCAAGCGGCTCGTTACACTTATTATGATTCGCTTTTTTGCAATGCGGATTAGTTCGCCAATAACATTCTTCTGATTGGGATAGGTATAAGAAATCGGTGAGTCGAAAGAAATAACCATATCGAAAGAGTTGTCAGCATAACCGCCCAGTTCCTCCAACGCACCCTTTACAAATGTTATTTTATCGATAACACCAGCCCGTTCCGCCAGTTCTTTGGCTTTTTCTATCATTGGTTGGGAGATATCAAAATGCGTAACCCTGCAACCATATTTCGCGAGGAGAATAGAAAAGCGACCACAACCTGCGCCGCCGTCAAACACAGTTTTTATCCCATCTAAATTTTCAAAAAGTTTTTTCTCAATATGACTTTTCTGAATAATATCATCAATATAAGTTTTTTCGCGATGGCTTTCAAGCTCACCCTTGTCAGGTAAATTCCACATTCGTTCGGATATCTTTCGGCTATAGTCTCTAATAATGTTTTCGTTCATAGAATATTCCTTCCTATTTAAAATTCCCATTTGTCAATGTCTGCACGATTAATATTGCATCACACAAGAAAGCAGATTTCCCTTTAAAGCAATAGAACCAGCCACCCTTGTTAACGACAAAGGAACGAACTACGTCCACCATTGACGAGGCTGTTAACTCCCGCTTGTGTAAAAAACGAGATAATAGAAGAAATGCATGCTCTCGTTCACGAGTAGCATTGTTTTTCACATATCTGCCTATATCGTCATAGGATAATCTGGCACCATTTGGGTACCCAAGCGTAAATAATCATGGTTATGTTGAATGTCTTAACCGACGAAAAATCTGTATTTTCAAGGGTTTGTGCTGTTTCATACTTTTCTATACCACTAAATCAAAGACAATTTTTATAATAGGGCAGGTAAGTTTCGCTGTCGCGCACGACACATCCCGCTACCGAACCGGCCCGCATCAGCTCACTGCATTTGCCGCAGCAGATGCAGCATTGCTTTTCCTCCAAAGGCTGGCGCGACAGGATTTTGTGCGCTATTTGCGGATCGGCGTAAGCCGCCCGACCCAGGCCGACCAGGTCGGCGCGCCGTTCCTTGACCATAGCGGCCGCCGTCGTGGGGATAAACTGCCGAAGGTAGCTCAGCCCCGAACAGACGGCCAGCAGTGAGGGAACGGCCTTTTTGAGCGCCGCCGACGCGCCGAGAATCCGCTCTACGCCCACCAGAGGCGGCTCGATCGACCGATTCTGTTTGGTGTTATCCGGCCGGTTGACATGCGGATTGACGTATGGATTGCCAATGGTCACGTTGACAAGCGGCAATCCATAACGCTCGTTGAGCAGCCTTGCCAATGCAATGCCCTCCCGATAGTCGGGGCGTATCCCCCCGTCGGTCGGCACGCCGAAACCGTAGGGGTAGGGAAACCCGTCGTATAAATTCAAACGGGTGGTAATCAATAGGGAGCGGGTAGCCGCCTGGGCGGCCGCCACGGCGTTGCGCAGCAGGCGGGTGCGGTTTTCAAAGCTTCCGCCATACGCCCCCTCGCGCTGGTATGCCGATAGCAGCTCGCTGAGCAGATAGCGATGGCAGCATTTGATGTCGACGCCGTCGGCCCCGGCGCGCTCGGCCAGCTTAGCTGCCTGGCCAAACGCCTCCTCCAGCTCTTTCAGCTGATCGTCCGACAGGATGCGCGAGGAATCGATGGGGGTAGGCTCAAACAGGGGATTGTTGTAGGCGATCAGGGGGGCGGGCTTACCCTCCGGCTTGGAATAACGGCCGGAATGGGTCAGCTGGAGAATGACCAGTGGCTCAAAGCCATGCTCGACTGAGCAGATGGACTTGATGCTCAGTATCAGGGATTGAAAGTCGGCGACGGTCTCTTCATGCAGCCATAGCTGGCGGGGGTTGGCGCGGCCCTGCGGGCAGACCGCGACCGCCTCCAACCAGATGATTCCAGGCCCGCCGGCAGCATACCGGGCGTAACGCCTTCGGGTGAGCAGGCCCGGACGGCCGTCTGGCGTGCCGTCACAGCCCTCCATTGGCTGATATACCATGCGATTGGGGACCGTTTTGTTGCCGACCGACAAAGGGGACGACAAAACGCCCAGGTCATCGGTAAAAGGTATGTCCAGCCCTGACTGGGTCAGGCACTCCAGCCATTGGCGCTCGCCGTGAAACGAAAAAGGCTGATTGAGATCGGTCATGCCGCGTGCTCCTTTCGGGAAATGTTATGGTTATCATACCAGAGCCGGCCGGGATAAAGTCGGCATTATTTATGAAGAAATATGCAAAAATGTAGGTCTTTCGATGGTTGCGCCTGTCAGCAAACCACGCGGCCATGGCAAAGAGAGCCACAAAATGCAAGCGATAACGGCGGGGGCGGCGGTTCTTTTTCGCTTTTTTGCCTACAGCCACGATAAACCCCACATAAGGTATTGTCCCCCGGCGGCTGCATTCTGCCCCCATCCGGTGCCCGATGAATTCCTGCAAAATAGGATCCCGTATCGTACTTTGTACGCATTGATTCTTTTGCTTTGACTTTTCCCATGAACGCTGGGGACTGTCGTTTTGGCAACACAACAGCCGGATTGCACGATAAGGCAATCCGGCTGTCTTTTTTGAATTATGGAAAGGCTTGGGCAAGCTTCTAGCGCGCCGCTCCAAGCATCGTTTGTATGCTGGCATCGGTGACGCCGCTGGGAAGGAAAGTCGGGCGCATCTAACTGCCGGGGATTACGATTGCCCCGATGCGCCATCGGTACCGGTTAATTTTGTATTCGCCTTTTCTGAATTGGGAACAAAGCAAATCCAGGAGCTGCCCGCATTCACCTCGAGCGATTGACCCGATGCGTCGGTAAAGGTCAGGGGAGAGGAGGCGTCTCCCTTTTTCCACTGAATCTCAGCGGCCCCTCCCTCCGAGATATACACGCCATTCCCGCCGTTGAGCGAGGTCTTGGTATGGTAATCGTCATCAAAGGTGGTCACGCTGGTATAAAGCAAAAACACGTTTTTGACCGATACCGCTTGTCCGGTTTTATAATCCTTTAAGGCTTTCCCGTCGGGGCAGCGGGTATAGGTTTGATCCGACTCATTGTATCGGAAATTGGTGGTGTAGGAGGACGACATCGACACAAAAGCATCCGTGCAGCTTTGGTCGCCGGCCGGTTTGGATTCTTTCTCGTCCAAAAAGGAAAAGGCCGTTTCTTTCTGGCTGGAATTCACGGTTTGCCGCAAGTCGCTTTTGGCAATGCCCTCGCTGAGCATGCTCCCCTTGGTGTAAAGGGTGTGTTCGGTTGCTTTGCCGTTGTTTTCACGGAACTGTACGGACGAATCCATCGTTCCCAAATCAAAGGAGGAGAGATTCAAAGCCTTTTGATGGGGGGTGGCATAGGTGTTGTCCGATCCACAATGGACGGGGATTGCGTCAAACGTAGCGGCGAGATCGATATACGAATACCGCAGGGAACGCACGGTTCCGATTTGGCCGACCGAGGCAATATCCGAATAGACCGCCATCAGACGGGTGATTCCGCCCTCGGCCAGGTTTTCAAATATGATGTCGGCTTCTCCAAGGCCGGTTTGAACGCTCTGAGCGGTTTCAATGTTGTTGATCATGACCGCGACCGGACGCTTTCCCACCGCGTCTTTTTTCAGATCGTATACCCCGGTCAGTGGATTCAGGGCATACTCATTTTCCGGTGTTTTGGCTACAGAAGAAGACACCTGTGTCTGCGAGACAACGCTGGATGTGGATGTTTCGCTGCCTGTGTAAGGAGGGTCGAGCTCGCAGCCGGCGATGCCTGCTGCCATCAAAAGCGCCAGTGCGGCGGATACTACGCGATGCTTCATAAGGGGATACTCCTTCAAATAAATTCCAGATAAAACCATTCTTGTCATGACGGTTGGAGCCTGTCAAGATTAGGCTGCTAAAAAAATATTATAGAATCATTTGGGTCGATTTTCAAGAGGAATATTGACCGGCCAAAGAAAAACTTTATGAAAGCAGAGGAAATTTGCGATTAGTAAAACAGGAAAACCGCCCGGTAAGAGCACGGCGCCCATACCGAACGGTTGATGTGATATTTTATTTGTTCCTTGTGTACATAATAGAGCGGACGGGTTGTGTTGATTGCGCGTTTTGGATGAGATTAACCCAGGGCCACATCCATCACCATCATAATCACAAAGCCGGCCATCACGCCCATTGCGCCAAAATGGGGATGGTCCCCTTCGGCCGATTCGGGAATCAGCTCGGAAGCGATGACAAAGACCATGGCTCCGGCGGCGATCGACAAAAGCCAGGGCATGAGCGATTGCACGCTTCCCGCCAGAAGCACGGCAGCGATGCCGAAAACCGGTTCCACAAAGCCGGATAGGGATCCGGCGGCAAAAGATTGGAAGCGGCCGATGCCTTCCTTGCGCAGCGGCAGAGAAATGGCGGCGCCTTCGGGGATGTTTTGTAAGCCAATTCCCAAAGCCAGCGCCACTGCGGCCGCCAACGCGCCGCTGTCGTGGGTTGTGGCGGCCAGAGCAAAGGCCAGCCCCACAGCCATTCCCTCCGGAATATTGTGTAAGGTTACGGCAATAACGAGCATGGCGGTTCGCTTGCGCCGGCTGCGTTCGTCGCCCAGATTGCCCAGCTTTTTTTCATAAATCCGTTCGAGCGTTTTGTCGACCGCCCATAGCAGGAGTCCCCCGAGCAAAAATCCGCCCCCGGCCGGTATCCAGGGAATCTGCCCCTGGCTCTTGGCCGACTCCATGGCCGGCATCAGAAGCGACCAGACCGAGGCGGCCATCATGACGCCGGAGGCAAACCCAAAGCAAAGGCATTGCGTATCTTTCGAGTCCGGTTTTGTTTTTTTTCGGCCAAGGAGGACCAGGGCAGCGCCTAGCGTGGTGCATAAAAAGGTAAACAGCGTTCCGTATGTTGCAATCAATACGGGGCTTGCAGAAAGCATGCGATCAACTCCGATGTGAATAGATTGACGATAATCTGGAAGGCTTTATCATATCGAGTGTGCGGATGGTTACACTATATCTTATGTACAAGCCGTGAAACTGTGAAATGTCCACCAACTTATTTTCCATCGGTTGACTTCCCAGGCAAATGATGCTATAATACGGGGAAAAAGGCTTGGTAGACGACGTTTGACGGCATTCTGCCATCCGAAATGTCGAAAGGAGAAATGAATATGTGCTCTTGTGATCTGAAAAAGCTTTCCATCATCAATCCAGTAGCTTGCTACCGCAATCTTTCACCGGCCGAATTGGTGGAATTTGCGCTCAAGAGGGGAGAGGGTAAACTCTCCAATACGGGTGCGTTTGTCGTCAAAACTGGTAAATATACCGGCCGTTCACCGGACGATAAGTTTGTTGTTGACAGCCCTGCCGTGCACGACGAAATTGCTTGGGGCAAGGTCAACGTCCCGATGGAGGAAAAGGTATTTGACCGCATCTACGACAAGATGGTGGCCTATCTGCAAAACCGCGAGCTGTTTGTGTTTGACGGCTATGCCGGCGCCGATCCCAAGTATCGCATGAATTTCCGCATTATCAACGAGCTGGCTTCGCAGAACCTCTTTATCCATCAGCTCCTCATCCGTCCGACGCAGGAAGAGCTCAAAGACTTCACCGAGGACTTTACCGTCATCGCGGCTCCCGGGTTTAAGTGCATCCCCGAGGTGGACGGCACGCACAGCGAGGCCGCCATTCTGGTCAACTTTGAAAAACGGTTGGTGCTCATTGCCGGCTCTCAATATTCCGGCGAGATCAAAAAGAGCGTTTTCTCGGTGATGAACTATTTCCTTCCCAAGAAAAATGTATTCCCCATGCACTGCTCGGCCAATCTGGGGAAAGAGGGCGACACCGCCCTGTTCTTTGGCCTTTCGGGCACCGGTAAGACCACCCTTTCGGCCGATCCGGATCGCATCCTCATCGGCGACGACGAGCACGGATGGAGCGATGACGGCGTATTTAACTTTGAGGGCGGCTGCTACGCCAAATGCATTAATCTCTCGCAGGAAAACGAGCCGCAGATCTGGAATGCGATCAAATTTGGCGCGCTGGTCGAAAACGTCGTGATGGACGATGAGACCCGTGAATTTGACTTTGACGACGGCAGCCTGACGGAGAACACCCGCGTAGGTTATCCGGTCGACTTTATCCCCAACGCCGCGATCCCCGGCGTGGGTGGCCAGCCCAAGACGGTCATCTTCCTGACGGCCGACGCTTTTGGCGTGTTGCCTCCGATCGCCAAGCTGGACAAGAATATGGCCATGTACCATTTTGTGTCGGGCTATACTTCCAAGCTGGCCGGTACCGAGCGTGGTATTACCGAGCCGCAGACCACCTTCTCCACCTGCTTTGGCGCGCCGTTCCTGCCCCTCGATCCCAGTGTTTACGCTGAGATGCTGGGCAAAAAGGTTGAGCAGACCGACGCGAACGTTTATCTGATCAACACCGGTTGGTCGGGCGGCCCCTACGGTGTCGGCAAGCGCATGAGCATCAAATATACCCGTGCGATGGTGACCGCTGCCCTGACCGGCGCGTTGGAAAACGTGAAGTTTGAGCTTGATCCCATCTTCAACGTTTACATTCCCACCGAATGCCCCAACGTTCCCGCCGAGGTTCTCAATCCGCGCAACACTTGGGCGGATAAGGAGGCGTATGATAAGGCGGCCAAGGATCTGGCGGCCCGCTTTGTCAAAAACTTCACCAAATACGACCATATGCCCAAGGAGATTGTGGAGGCCGGCCCCAAAGGCTGAGCAGGTTCTCGCGGCATAAGCTAGCAAGCTGTCTATCCCGGCCTCTCTGCGAGGATGGGCGTGACTGTGATACGACGGGATGAATCCCGCGGCTTGGCATATGCGCCCAGAAAAAAGTACCAAAATTAGCCCAGTTCAGTCGGATACTGAACTGGGCTTTTCTATACTCATTCTGTCGTTCTGGACGGCAAAAACCAGTCGCTTCGTTGCTCGGATCAAGCGCAGCAGGACACGAACTGTAGTCGTACAAAACAACCAGCGGTTGCGATAGGGGAGGCGGTTTATGCGTCATAGTATCGAAAAAGCGGGGACTGGGAATGCGCAAGCGCCATCCATGCCAGACAGGGGGCTTTATACAGTGCTTCATCCGTCATGGAACAGACCAATGGCCTTTCTCCAGCATAAACAGGATACGTTCAACGATAAAACCTAGATAGTAGATCAAAAATATCAATGGGTAGCCGGGGATCATTCACAAAAAAGCAGGTATGCCCTCGATAACGAAAACATACCTGCTTAACCAGAAAAACCAAGCCTGGCCTTTCCATTTTTCTCAAACCACACGATGACGGATACGCCATTGCATGTTGGATGTGACCGAAAAGGGAGAGAAAAAGGATTCCCCCATCAAAAGACTGGTTATCTCTTGGAGAACTGGGGCGCACGACGGGCGGCCTTGAGACCGTACTTTTTACGCTCTTTCATGCGAGGATCGCGGGTAAGGAAGCCGGCCTTTTTGAGTGTCTGGCGCAGCTCGGCATCGTACTGCAGCAGGGCGCGGGAAAGGCCGTGACGGATAGCACCCGCCTGACCGGTAACGCCACCGCCGGCAACGCGGCAAACGATGTCGAATTTACCAGTCGTATCCGTGGCCACCAGGGGCTGGCGGACGATCAGCTTGAGGGTCTCCAAACCGAAATAATCGTCGATATCGCGGTCGTTGATGGTGATTTTACCAGTGCCGTTATAGACGCGCACACGAGCCACAGAACTCTTGCGGCGGCCGGTGCCGTAAAAATAAGGCTTGCTTTCGTACATACTTTATTTACCTCCCATTAAAGCGTATAAGCTTCCGGCTTCTGGGCCTGATGCTTGTGCTCGGTGCCCTTGTATACGCGCAGCCGGGTCAAAGCGTGGCGGCCGATGGTGGTATCGGGAACCATGCCCTTTACCGCCAATTGCATGGCCATTTCCGGACGGGTACGCATCAGGGTACGGTATTGCACCTCTTTGAGACTGCCGATGTATCCGGTATGACGGCGGTAATACTTGTTATCCAGCTTCTTACCGGTTAAAACAGCCTTGTCGGCGTTGATGATGATGACGTGGTCGCCACAATCGACATGAGGGGCAAAAATGGGCTTGCATTTTCCGCGAAGCAGGTCGGCGGCAACGGTGGCAACACGGCCGAGCGGCTTCCCGGCGGCATCCAGCACGTACCACTTGCGGTCGATCTCGCCCGCTTTGGGCATATAGGTGGACATAAACGAAACCTCCAAACAAAATGTAAAATATGACAAAATACATTATCAGCATTTTACCGCGGTTGATATCTTACCATATTGTGTATGGTTTGTCAAGAACAATTTCCTGATTTTTTAATTTACAGTGTACTTACTTCTCCAAACGCCTACAATCTCTTTCAATCTCTCGAATTCTCAAGGATCATTTTTGGTTACCTTGTATGGCTATATGAATGACATTGGATCAAAACATCGATGGTGCACAATGGGATCGATCAAAATCGGGTGCGGTGTGCGGCCGAATTTCGGATTGTGATGGGCCTACAACACGGATGTGATTATCCCTATGGCAACCGATACAATCGCATTGTCCTGGTCGACGGTATGGCTCTCATTCCATATCATAAGCCAAAGAGGACGGCAGCAATATCGCATTTTTCAGGATGCGGCTTGAGGCGATTTCATAAAAAAGATCGGACGCCACCGTCCGACCTTTTTGTGAGCCATTTGCCAAGAGACTGCGCTGACCCAGGGACAGAGAACCATCGACGCAGCCGCCGGAGACAAGCCACAACAAGCTAACAAGCTAACCGACCAGCGTCGTGATCGACTGCATGAGGCTCTTGTTGCGGGTGGCCGAGATGTTGTTGAGAAATAGAACGTCGATATTCTGCGAATCCAGCCCCTCGACAAACTGGGTAAGGGTCTGCTGCTTGAGCTTGTAAAAATCGCGGTAATCGATGACATGAACGGTGTGATAATTGGACACAAGGAAGGGGACGAAGGCATTGCCAAAGGACTCTTTGACCACCACGCAGGTGGAATCGTCCGCGATCGCGTCGTTTACAATCACCGAGTAGGGGTTGTCACCGGAAATAAAGGCGCTGTATTTGGAGGAAGCGGCCCAAGTGGATACGTTGGTGACGATATAGGCCTCGTTGGTTTCGCCCGATTTGTCGGTTACGCTCATTTTATTTGTGTCCTTGGGGATGTAAGCCTGCACCACATCGGGGTTGGAGGCCAAAGCGGGATTCTTTTGTGTCTCGCCGTAGAAAGAACCGATGAAGCCGGGGTATTCTACCAGGGAAAAATCACTCAGGGGAGTAGGGGTAATCCCTTTGACCCTGGCAAACTCCTCATAGGCGTAATAGGCGCCGAGCGCTGTCCAGTGGTGATCGGTACGGAAATAAATATATTCGTTGCGCTTGGCTTTGAGCAGGTCAAAAATCTCCACGCTGTGAACCTGAGAGGACATCGAGCCGGACATATATTCAATCGCCTTTTTTTGGTCAGAGGTATTGGAAATCCCCGAGCGCACCGAGCTGGGCAGGGTGATGTCCATGCTCGTGGGAATAATCATGTCGTACACCGAAGCCTTTCCGTTGAGCTGGGAGGCGGCTTTGTTGATTGCGGCGGAATACATATCGGCCGCGCTTTGCACAAAATTATAGTATTCATAAGCGCTGTCTCCCACGATGAGCACGGCGCCAAGGGTTTGGGTGTCCACCCCTTCCAGATCCTCTTCTTCCGGTTCGGATACGGTCTCTTCCGATGACGTGCCAGAGGATGAATCTACTTCCTCCCCGCCGGCAGCGACCGTACTGTCCATATCGGAGGGGGTCAGGTCACCGGGAACGGGTGGGGTATCGGGAATTTCGTCCCCCTGCTCCACATTGCCGTGCACCTCGGTGCCGGCAACGCCATACAGGGAGTGGAGGTAGCCGTTGGCGGTGATCAGGCCCTCGCGAAATGGGAAGGTGTCGGCAAACCAGGTGCTGATGCCGTCAAAATAGCTGCCATCTAACAAAGCGCTCCACTCAAACGAGGGAAAGACAGTCAGCTCACGCTTTTCCACGTCCGAAAAGGAGGGGCGCAGGGGTAAAATCCAGGCAACAAACGTCATGATATACAAAGCCGAGAAAAAGAGGACAACCTGAAAAAACATCATCCTCTGGGTGCGCTGGCGACGGGTACGCAATCCCTGCGCCTCATGCCTGGCGTGCTGGCTGGGCCGGTCCATAAACGGATGCCTCCTCAAAATTGAAAGTAAAGGAATGGATTATAACTATTGCCCACCAGGACGATGGTCGATAGCAGCAAAAGAAGGACGGGAGCGACGATCCGGATCGCCCGGTAGGCCCCAAACACCACCGTAGAGTGCCCCGAAAGCCCGCGCATGAGCTGTCCTCCCAGCTTAACCAGGGTGGTGCAGGCAAGGACGCAGACAATCAGGATAAAGAGATTGCCCATTACCTGGGATGTGGTTTCAAAATTGGTAAAGCCGCTGCCGCTAAATCCAAACATCCCTTTGAGCGTGACCCACACCAGGGACAGATCGCGGAATTTGAATAGTATCCAACCGAAATAGACCACGACTAGAAGATAAAGGTGAGAGAAAAAAGAAGGCCATTTGGACAGACGGTTTTTTAAGAGGGTTCGCTCAATCACCAGAAAGACGAAATAATACAACCCCCACAGCACAAAATTCCAGCTCGCCCCATGCCAAAAGCCGGTGAGCAACCAGACAACAAAAAGGTTCAAAATGGTGCGGCCGCTCCCTTTGCGGTTGCCACCGAGCGGAATGTAGACGTAATCGCGGAAAAACAGACTCAGCGACATATGCCAACGGCGCCAGAATTCCGTGACCGACGTGGATTGATAGGGGTAGTCAAAGTTTTCACGATAGTGGAAACCGATCATCCGCCCCATGCCGATGGCCATATCCGAATAGGCGGAAAAATCCAAATAGATTTGCAGCATATAGGCCAGCATACCCACCCAAAGCGCGAGCGCCGGGCGCGCGGCTAATTGTGCGGCAGCATCGGCGCCGGCCGCTGCGGCATCGCTGATCAGCAGCGAATCGGCAATCGCGCCGCAGGCGTTGGCGAGCACCGCCTTTTTGGCGAGCCCGATGGTAAACCGGCTGATACCGGCATACAGCTCTTTTAAATTAGTGGTGCGGTAAAACAGCTCGTTTTCCACATCCTGATAACGGACGATCGGGCCGGCGATGCATTGATGAAACAGGCTGACATACAACAGCAGGATGGAGAACCTCTTTTGCGCTTGCACTTCCCCCCGATAGACGTCCACCACGTAGGACAGCAACTGAAAGGTGTAAAAGGAGATGCCGATGGGCAGCACGATCTGGGGAATGGTCTGAGGGAAACCGGTCAAAGCCTGTAAATTACTCAGCACAAAACCGGTATACTTAAAGACCGCCAGCAAGCCGAGGTTGACGCAGCAGGCTGCAACTAATCCCCATTTTGCAGCGGATGATTTGGGCGCCTGCCGACCGATGAACAAAGCCAAAAGCCAATCTGCCAGAGCCATTCCGATCAGAAGCAGGACGTAAACCGGCTCTCCCCAGGCGTAGAATACAAGGGAAAAGACCATCATGACCATATTTTTGGTGTGCAAATTTTTCGCAAGGGCATAGCAAATCAGGTTGAGAGGGAGAAATGCATAGAGAAAAAACAGGCTGGAAAAAACCATCTGTCACACACCTTCCGAAATTTATCATGCTCATTTGTCACATTCACAATGGATTACCAGCCGTTACCACTGATTTTGCTGCTAAACCTATGGAAATTCCCCCATGGCCGGGGTGGTAGTACACCGACGCGCTTGACTGGCGCCTAGATTCAAAGCTTTTGGAGAAGGGCGGTGAAGTGCGTCCCAAGAAGCCGATTCATGGATTGGGACAACAGTACTAATATTTTAACTCCGCAAGATAGGGAAATCAACCAAAGATTGAGAAAAGAAATGCCAAAAATTAAAAGGGTCTGTGATGTGGTTTTGGCCATTTTTTAAATTTAAAAGTGAATCTACCAGGAGTTTTTGGGAGGGCGACGTATTGCGTTTTGCCTTGCGCCGGTTTTGTTAAATCGTGACCTTACAACCATACTTTTTCTAACAGACAAAAGACCCGCTATGGCGTGCCATAGCGGGCTATCAATTATCATTGACGGGCTTATATGATGGCTAGCAATACAAAGTTCAAGATAAACAGAGCCGTGGCAACCCATAGAATGGGATGGATTTCTCTAATCTGCTTTTTGCAGATTTTGGTGATGCAGTAGAAAATAAATCCCGCCGCGATACCGTAGGAGATACTGTAACAAATCGCCATGAAGATGCCCGCGAAAAAGGCCGGTACCGCTTCGTCAAAGTCGTCCCATTGGATTTCTTTGAAGGCCGACATCATCATGATACCGACTACGACCAATGCGGGAGCGGTAGCCGCGAATGGAATAGCGCTGACAAAGGTTGCAAGAAACGCGCTGATCGCAAAGCAGATGGCAACGACGACGCTGGTAAGACCGGTACGTCCGCCAGCTCCGATGCCGGCAGCGCTTTCGACGTAGGTTGTCGTATTCGAAGTACCAAAGATGGCGCCAATGGATGTCGCCGTCGCATCGGCAAACAGGGCTTTATCCATTTTGGATTTGAAGCCGGCGGTGGTTTCCATGGCGTGCTCATCCTCGTCGCTGAAGATGCCGGTACGGCGGCCAGTGCCGATAAAGGTTCCGATCGTGTCAAAGGTATCGGAGAGACTGAAGGCGAAAATGGTGACCAGAACCAACGGAATCTTTGACGCGTCTGAGAACAACGAACCCAGGCCCTCGCTGGTGAAGATAGCGCCGAAGGTCGTGGGCAGTTGCCGGCAGGCTTCGGTAAAGCTGATGGTTTCGGTCGTGACCGTGACGCCCATCGGGATGCCGAGCAGCGCCGTCACAATAATGCCGATCAGGATAGCCCCTTTTACCTTACACACCAGCAGGATAACGGTAAGTGCCAAGCCGATGAGGAAAAGCCAAAACTTAGCTTCATTTAAAGTTGCCAATGCCGGTACGCCAGAGTCAAAACTAATAATTCCTACGTTGAGCAATCCAATGTAGGCAACAAAAATTCCGATTCCGCCGCCGATGGCGTTTTGTAGGCTGCGGGGGATTGCCTTGATAATGTATTTTCGGATTTTGGTAACTGTAATGATGATGTTGATGATGCCGCAGATAAACACCATCGACAAAGCCTGCTGCCACGTAAAACCAAGCGTGAAGCAGACTGTGTAAACAAAAAACGCATTCAGGCCCATCCCCGGCGCCTGCGCATAGGGCACATTGGCAACCAGACCCATAATCAGGGTTCCGATAATGGCCGAGATGATGGTGGCCAAAAATACGGCGCCCCATTCCATACCCGATTGGCTTAATAGGGTGGGGTTTACAGCAATGATATACGCCATTGCAAAAAATGTTGTTAAGCCGGCTATCACCTCTTTTCCCACCGTGGTCCCGTTTTGCTTGAGTTTAAAGATCGTCTCCATCAAGCTTCACCTTCCTTTTTATATTTTCCTTCACGCGGTAGGCTACTGTACGGCTTTTGCCATTCTTCACCTTCCCGCTGATTGGAACCGTATTTTGCCCGCAATGAAAATTGTCGTTCTTTTTCAATTTTAGCACATAATTAATTCAGATACAAGAGAATTTATTGTAATGGTTACTGGAAGACAGATCGTGCATTGGCATCAAAAAGGATCGCGGATAGCTTCTCATCTTTTACGGATGCAATGTGTCCGATGCGTTTTGCCGATAATCCCGTTGATGTTGAACCATACAAGCCATTCATGAGAACTAGCAAGCCCCTCGTCGATTGTGTGCCATGGTTCCTGGAATCGGCCTAGCCTTGCATGGCGGCAAGGAAGGGCCATGCAAGGCTTTAGACGGCGACAAAACCGGCATAAGCGGGCCTTTCTGTCATCCTAATAAGAATCCGCCGAAAAAACGCGCAAGAGGATTTATGTTTCGAGACCGGCGTATTGATTTTGATACAGGCGGTAATAGCAGCCCTTTTGCTCGAGCAGTTCCTCATGGCTGCCTTTTTCCGCCACGCGCCCGCCGTCAATGACAACGATCTGATCGGCGTCGCGGATGGTGGATAGGCGATGGGCGATGATGAGACTGGTGCGGTTTTTCATCAGGGCAATCATAGCCGACTGTATCTGCATCTCTGTGCGCGTGTCCACGTTGGAGGTAGCTTCGTCCAAAATCAATATTTTGGGATCGGCCAAAACGGCTCGGGCGATGGATAGCAGCTGCCTTTGCCCCTGGCTCAGATTACCTCCCCCTTCGGACAACACCGTATGATATTCTTCCGGCAGGCGGTCGATAAAATGGTCCGCGTTGGCGGTGTGCGCGGCCAAAGCCACCTCATCGTCGGTCGCGTCCAGCTTTCCATAGCGGATGTTGGAGCCGATGTCGTCCGAAAAGAGCACGGTATCCTGCAATACAATGGCGATGCTGTGTCGAAGCTGGTCGCGCGGATATTCCCTGATGTCCTTTCCGTCAATGAGAATGCGCCCCGCGTCGATCTCGTAAAAACGGGTGAGCAGGTTGACAATGGTCGTTTTGCCCGAGCCGGTGGCGCCGACGATAGCAATTTTTTGCCCCTTTTTCACCGTAAGGTCAAGCCCGTTGAGAACCGGCTCGCCCTTGCGGTAACCAAACACGACATGCTCCAATTCGATATTCCCTTCTATTTCGGGCTGTTGACGGGCGAGCGGGGAATCTTCCTCCGCCTGCGCGTCCATTACATCGAAAATCCGCTCGGCGCCTGCAATGGCGGTCTGAATCTGGGCGTACTGGTTGGCAATCTCATTGATGGGGCGCGTAAATTGTTTGGAATACAGAATAAAGGCCTGGATCGTCCCCACCGATATCGCCCCCTGCAGCGCCAGACGCCCGCCAAACAGCACAATGAGCAGAAAACCGATGTTGGAGATAATGTTCATCATCGGCCCCATAGCGCCGCCCAAAATTTGCGCCTTTATCCCGCAGCGCCGCAGATTCCCGCCGATGGTTTGAAAGGTCGAGACAGCGTCCTCCTGCTTATTGAAGGCGACGACCGTTTTGTATCCCGTCACCATCTCCTCCACATGGCCGTTGAGCTCGCCAAGCAAGGTTTGCTGCTTGGTGAAATACCGGCGCATAAATTTCGACATAAAATAGCTGCATACCAGAGTTAACACGATGGTGGACATGCTGACCAGCGTCATAAGAGGGGAGTAGTAGAACATGATGGCAAACGAGCCGACTACCGTCAAAACCCCCGATATCAGCGATCCGATCGACTGGGCGATGGTGTTGGATATATTCTCCACGTCGTTGGTCATCCGGCTCATGAGGTCGCCGTGGTTGTGGGTATCGGTATAAGCGATGGGAAGGGCGGTCAAACGGTCAAACAAATCCCGGCGCATGGTCCGCACCGTGTTTTGGGACAGTCTGGCCGAAAATACCCCTTGTAAATAGGTGAACAGCGAGTTCGCGCCGTATACCGCGCCCAGGATCACCAGCATGAGCGTAAGCCTGGAAGCGTCGATGTGGAGCTGGCCTTCCTGGAGGGTAATCGCGTCGATAGCGACCTGCTGGATGGAGGGAGCGGCCAGCGTCAACCCGGTTATGACGAGCATCACCAATATTAAGGAAAAGAAGAGGTACCTGCTTTTTCCGATATAAAGGATCAGGCGTTTGAGCGTTTTTCCGGTCTCCTTGGGCTTTTCCCGCTGCATGACCGGGCCGCGCGGTCCGTGGCCGCCCGGACGGGGAGGGGGCATGTTCATTTCGATTCCTCCTTTTCCTGATTCTGCGAACGATAGATATCACGGTATATTTCACTCGTTGCCAGCAGTTCGTCGTGGGTGCCGCAGGCGGCGAGGCGACCGTCCTCAAGCACTGCAATGCGGTCGCAGTTTCGGACGCTGGCGATACGCTGCGCGATGGTAATCATCGTGGTGCCTTGTAGTTCCTCCCGCAAAGCGCTGCGCAAACTCGCCTCGGTGCTCAGATCGAGGGCCGAGGTGCTGTCGTCAAAAATCAATACCTGCGGTCGTTTTAAAATGGCCCTGGCGATGCACAGCCGCTGCTTTTGACCGCCGGAAAGCGAGGCGCCTTTTTCGGCGATGCGTCCGTCGTATCCCCCGGGAATTTCCTGGATAAAGGAGTCGGCCTGCGCTACGATTGCCGCATGGCGAACCTCCTCGTCGGTGGCATCGGAGCGTCCCCAGCGGATATTATCGGCCACCGTTCCGGAGTACAGCTCGCTTTTTTGCAGCACAATGCCGATCTTCTGACGAAGGGAGGTCAGGTCAAATTGCTGGATGGGATGCCCACCCAGGCGAATCTCTCCACCCGTAACATCATAAAAGCGGGGAATCAGATGTACCAAAGACGATTTTCCCGACCCGGTAACCCCGAGAACGGCGATGTTCTCCCCCGCGTGGATGGTTAAGTTGAAATCGGTCAAGACCGGACGGCCCGATGCGTCGGGGTAGTGAAAGCTCACGTGGTCAAAAACCAGATCGCCCACCGTCTCGGCAGGAATATCACCGCTTTGTACCGCCGGGCTGGTATCGAGCACCTCCATCAGCCGCTGCGCCGACGCCCTTGCGCGGGAAATGGATTGAAACATCGTACTAACCATCATAATGGACATCAAAATCTGCGTAATATAGGTGATGGCCGCCATGACCTCGCCCACGCCGATACTTTGTGCTTCCACCTGCCAGCCCCCGATATAAATGATGGCGATGACCGATAGGTTCATCACGATCATCAGCAGGGGATTGAGCACCGCCATAATTTTCTGCACCCGCAAGTTGGTGTTCGTCAGCGCATCGTTTGCCCCGCCGAAACGTCCTTTTTCATATTCTTCACGCACATAGGCTTTCACCACCCGCGCGCCCGAAATGTTCTCCTGCATCACCGAATTGACCCGGTCCAGCTTGCGTTGTACCATGGAATATAGGGGCCCCGCCTTTTTTAGCAGAAAGAACATGATCAAAATTTCGCATGGAAGAGAGCAAAGCAGCACCAGCCCGAAAGATACATTGAGCTGTAACATCATGAAAATACCGCCGGCGAAAAACATGATCGAACGCACGAACATCCGAAGGGCCAGGTCGACAAATTGCTGCACGGCTGTAATGTCGTTGGTCATGCGCGTGACCAGCGAACCGGTGGTGAATTGATCGGTTTGCTCAAAAGATAGATTCATTACCTTACGAAAAACATCGTTGCGCAGATCATAAGCGAAGTTCTGTGAGGCGAGTCCACTGAATAAGGACGATCCCACCCCACACAATCCCCCGGCTACGACCAGAAGGAGCATCTGGAGTCCGGTGTGTAGGATCAAGTTTACATTATTGCTCAAAACGCCCTGGTCGACAATTTCCGACATCAGTTTGGGTTGCCAAAGATCGACCGCGACTTCGCCGATCATGGTCAGCGGAGTCAGGAGGGCGATCCACCCATAGGGTTTGAGATAACGGACCAATTTCACCGCGGCTCCTCCTTTCGCTGTGCCGACGCGCCGTCGGCAACCATGTTTTCTCGGACTTGAAGCAGCAGCCGATTGAGCATGGCTTTTTCCTCATCGGACAGCCCGCGCTCCATGATCTGCTCGGTTTCCTCCAGTTTTCTGCGTATGGCGCGGTCCAGCTTACGGCCGCGCTCGGTCAGGGAAACCAGTGTCTCGCGCAGATCCTCGCTGTTGGCGCGTCGCGTTACCAGGCCCTCGGCTTCCATTTTCTGTAACGTCACGCTGACTGTCGGCGGGGCCAGATGGGTACGCCGTACCAAATCCAGCTGGGTAAGCCGGTCGTTGCGAGCCAGGTGGAACAGCAAACGGCGGTATCCTGAGCTTACACCAATGCTTTCGGTTTCGCGGCGCATTCGGTTGTCAAATAGTTTGCTTATATCATTGATCAGCATCGAAAGGGTTCCATTTGGGGGAAAAGGAGCATCCGGGCCGTGCATGGTATCCCTCCGATTTCATTAATTAGTTTACTAACTAATAATAACGTGGACAATGTTACCTGTCAATCCTTATTTTAGTCAAAGTATTACAGCACAATTGCTAAAATTGAGACGGGAAAACAGACTAATATGACAGTTTTTCTTGTATGATCTTGCTCTTTCGGCGGTTGTCCGTTATAATATCTCTACTATGATGAATATGGAGGGGTAACCATGCATATTGCCAAAAGACGGTTTCTGTCCGGTCTGTTGAGCCTGGTGCTGTTGCTCGGTCTGGTTTTGGCCGGGCCTGTTCCGGCGATGCAGGCTTCTGCGGACGGTATCGTCTATGGAGAAGTTGATGGAGTGGATGGGATATCGGCTGGGGATGCGCTGGTCGTTTTACAGTATTCCGTGCAACTGACAACTTTAGATGGGACACGGCTGATCGCAGCGGACGTCAGCGCCAACGGCCAGGTGGACGCGGCCGACGCGCTGCTCATCTTACAACATTCGGTGCAGTTGATCACCGAATTTCCGGCTGAAAAAGCCGGGGGATTGAGCGTCAACCCCTGGTCGTCTGGGACGGTGGCTTATCAGCAGTCGACCGAGGCGTTCGACGCTGGCGAGATTCGCACCACCTTCCAGCAGAGCGGCGCTTACAGTGAGACCTTTGATGTGCAGTCGGATTCGACCATGGTCTATATGTCCACCATCGCCGAGGCGGAGGGGCAGAACTATGAGGCCTGGAAAGAGGCCAACAACAGCGCGGCCAAATCGCTGGATATCATGATTCCGGGCGGGCGTGATAATGGCTCGGAATATTACAGCATGTACCCGGAACGTGAGGACTGGGATGCTCAAAAGTATGCCGACGGCAGCATCCGTTATCATACGCCGCCCGTGGCCTACATGATGCCTACCAAGTCGTATGCGGAGTATAAGTGGCAGTTGGTCGAGGCCTGTTGTAAGTTAGGGCCAAGCTTTATCACCATTGAAGAGCCGGAGTGCTGGCTTGAGAGTGGATATAACGAGGGCTTTAAAGAGGAGTGGCTCGACTATTACGAGGAGGAATGGCAGGATCCGACCTCATCTCCTGAGGCGCGTTACAAAGCTTCCAAACTGATGGCGCAGCTGTGGATCGATATGATCACAATGATTGGCGAGCGGATGCACGAACAGTATCCGGATATCGGCCTGGTGATTGCTACCCACAGCGGGCCGAACTATATCCGTCACGGTATTGCGGCGGCTATTAACTCGTATACCAACATTCCCTATGTGACAGGTATTATCGCGCAGGTTTGGAGCGATACGTGCGCCGTTCCGGTCAACTATCGCGGAGAAATGCAGGAGAGGGCCTTTGAGGCGGGCTTCCTGGGATATGCTTCTTTCCCCGATTCGATGCAGGAGGGGCAGACCCTGTTCACCCTGACCGACGCCAAGGCGGATAACCCTATCTACGACTGGAATAAATGTTATTATTTGTGGCAAAAGAGTATCACAGCGCAGCTGATGCAAAGCGGTGTGAATAACTTCCAGGAATGCGTCTGGCCGAGCCGTGGATTCACGCCCGCGCCACAGGAATATAAGACCAGTCAGATGACGGTCTTTAATATGATGCGCGACATTGGCGGCAAGGCAACCAACTTCTATGCCGGTACTCCGGGAATTTCGGTTGCTTTGGGCGACAGCTTTACCTGGCAGAAAAATTATTCATCCGGCTGGATGTCCACCGAAACCGCTCAAAACGGGCTGTACGGTATGACGATCCCGCTCATCGAGAGAGGCATTCCCATTACCGTCACGTCGCTGGATTATCTCGATTCGGTCGAGGATCTGGAGGATGTGAAGGTGCTTCTGCTCAGCTACGATACGACAAAGCCGTTGAGCGAATCGGCCAATGCCACCATCGCCGACTGGGTGAAGCAGGGCGGAACGGTGCTCTACCTGGGTGGACATGACGCTTATGACACCATTCCAGGCGAATGGTGGAGCGATAAAAATCAGACCCCCTATGAAAACCTCATCGACCATCTGGGCCTGGATGTGACGGTGTCGACTCCAGAGTCCTATGACCTGATTCAGTGGTGTGGGGACAGCAATTACGGCAGTTCCATTCGCGACATTTACGGCTCGGCCAATTTGTTCGAGTTTACCAACCTCTACAGCGGCAGCGGCTTTGAGCCGATCATGATGATGGGCACGGAAAATGTCATTGGTTTTGACGCTGAGGTTGGCGAAGGGCATTTCATCTCGGTCGGTCTGCCTTCGTCCTACTTTGCGGACGATCCTTTTGGGCCGCAGCAGATTCGCGAGCTGGTAGAATACGCGGTTCAGTATACCGACGTGATCTACCATGAGACTACCCTGATGACCATGCAGCGCGGTGAGTATATCATTGCCGAGGCCCTGCGCACAAGCGAAGGCGAGACCCTGACCGGTGATTTTGTCGACCTGTTTGACAGCGACCTGTCGGTGATCGATGAGAAAGTGCTGGCCCCGGACGGCTCGGCTTTGTTGCTGGATTTGACCAGCTTCCGTACCGAGGGAACTCCCCGCATTGCTTTCACAGGCGGCGACCTCAAAGGCGAAGCGACCGAAACGGCGGATACCACCACATTTACCATTTCCGGCCCTTCGGATACCGAGTCAGCCACCCGCATTCTGGGCAATGGCCGCTATCCCCAAAGCATCACGGCCACCGTGGATGGGGAAAGGTATGGAGACTTTGCAGCTATGTGGGATAATGAGACCGCTTCCCTTTTGATTAAGGCTGAGCATACGCCCACCCAAAACATTACCTTCACCATTACGTGGAGCGATGACGAGGTGGATACCACTGAGCCGTACCGGCGTGCTGAATTTGAAGTAGCCACTTCCCAAAGCAACGACGACGCCCCCTTTGTCTACTTGGATGAGGCCAACGCCACACGTTCTCTCAAACGCTGCGAATACGACAGCCAGCTGATTTACCGCTTTGATCTTAATGAGTATCCGGATGCTTTCTTAGAATTGGATGTTTTCTATAACTATAAGATTGAGGTTTCAGCAGACAATCAAACCTATCAAGAGGTAGCGGTTTATGATGGTGAATATGTAACCAACATGACCAACCGCACGACGGTGACCGCCTTCCTGTCTGATTACGCAGGGAGCAATGGCATAGTGTATGTGCGACTGGGCAACGTCGACCCATCGCAGCAATACGGTACGGGTATTACCTCGTTCACGATCAATTACCGGCAACCCTTATCCAGCGACACCCCCGAAACAAGCGAATAAGACAATGGAATCGCTCTAATTCAAGGCTTTTTCAGTTACAAAAAAGAGCCGGGAGGTATTTTGCCTCCCGGCTCTTTTTGTTGTATGTTCTCGTTATATCTTTCCTAGCCCAGCGCAGGAGGCAATGCGGTTTTTAGAAGAAAATCAATAGGCTTTGGGAGGGGGAGCGCACGCGCTCCATGCAAGATAGGATTGAGGATTAACGTCGAAGCCATACGTCGGTTGCAGGCCACTGCATTGAATTAACATCGCTTGTTTAGAACCTTACCGGGATAGGTTTTGCCGTGCGAGCTGGTTGGGCATATGTTTTTTTGTACCGTGGTTATGCGAAAGACCGATCATCCATCCATATTTCGGCAGTATGGAGGGCGACACAGACTCAAACAGATCGCACGCGAAGACTCGTTTATGAATGGGAAAACAAGAAAAGGCGGCCGCTTTTAGCGACCGCCTATATTGTACCGTATCCATTCCATATCATCCTTTTCCGGCTAGAAATACCTTAGAAGGAGTTGACTGGGAGGTTGGCACGTGGTGGTTAAAGCCCACAGTACACACTTTCACACAAGGGGGTTAAAAAGCTACGCGTACGGTTGCCAGGCTTTCCTTTCCAAGCTCAATGTTGAGCTGGTTACCGTTGATCGTAACCCCGCCGGCATCGTTGGGCGTCTCGTGCAGATCGGTTTTCTGCGCTGCTTTTGGCGGCTTGGCCAGGGCCAGGGTTGCGGTAGTCGGCCCGCCGATCGCATAGAGGCGGACAATCAGGTCACCGCTGCCATCCTCAGCCAGTTTGACGCTCTGGAGAACGGCGTTGCCGCCGGTCAGGCTGGCAAAACTACCCGAAAGGGGCAGCGTGCCCTTGTGCGCGCCAGCCGAAATGGAGTGAATGGGGTGCCACAGCGCATAGCTGGTGCGGATGAGAGCCAGCTCATCCTGTATATCGGCCAGGCCGAGCGAAAGCTGGAAACGATGCATGCCATATTCGGGGCAGGGATCGGGCTCATACGACTGGCGGATGAGAGCGGCCGAGACAGCGTTCTCAAAACCGCGGAACCCGTACTTCATGTCGCTCGACAACATCAGGGAGGAGCCCGCATTGGCCGGTACAGCAGCGATGAAGCTGTTGCCAGCCTGGTCAAGATCGATCGGCGCGCGGGTGATAATTCCGGATGGAACATCGTATTTGTATGCATTGGCCTCGAAGCCCAGAGGAGCGATAAAGTTGAGCTGCGGGATGCGAACGCCGGGCTGCGCCTGCTCATGCCAATCGCATGCGACGTCAAAGATCAGGTGGCGGCTGTGCTCGTCGAGCTTGACCATCACGGTCATGCCGCTGCGGCCAAAGGAGGAGCGGATTGTCAGCACCTGACGCAGACGGTCGCCAAGGTTGCCTTCGAGCTTGATGTGCACATCGGTTGGCTTGCCGATGTTCATATAGCGGCCGACACGCCAGGAGGCCATTCCGCGGTCGGGATCCTCCTCGATAATGCGGAATCCGGCAGGGGCCGACAGCATTTCCTTGCCGCTTTCCTTATCAATCAGGGAACAGAGGTCGCCGCTTTGCAGGTCGAACTGTGCGCGCAGGTAGTCGTTCTCAAGCACATATTCATAAGGCACGCTGACATACTGCCAGTTGGGATCGGTATCCTCATGATAACAGTTACCTTCGCCAAACCGGTTGGCCGCAATGGCGTCCTCGCTGCGGCGGATAATGTAAGTTGCGTAACCGCAGGCCGGCACCGTCGCTTCAATGAGAAGCTTGACAAAGTCATGCCCCCAGTAATTGTTGTGCCCATGGTCGACAATCTGGCAGGGAATCTTATTCCCCTGCGCGTCGCATACCTCAAGCAGGGAGACATCGGGGATCGGCCAATCCCAAACGGTCAGCTCGGCAAGCTGGGTACGCTCAAAAGAAGCGGAGTTGAAAAGATGGTACACTCTGGTCGAGCCCTGTGTGCGGCCCACCTGGGTGATCTGGAATTCGTTGATACCGTTGCCAACACCGGCGCCGTCGGCGTTGTAATGCGGATCGGATGCGTCGCAGGCAAAAGCGGAGGTATCGATGAGCCCGGCAATCGCCCGCATGGCGCCCGAACGCTCGGTGTTCGCGGTCGCCATTGCCCGCTGAAATTCCCCCATGGCAAACTCACGGGTATCCCGCACGCCCGAGCCGGTCAGGATATCATGGAATTGGTTGAACAGGACGCGCTGCCAAGCCTCGGCAAAACGTTGGGTGGGATAGCGGTATCCGGTCTCTAACGCCGCGGCAGCGGAGAAGAGCTCAGCCTCGCCAAGGGTCGCTTCGCCAACCCGGTTGGACATTTTGATGCGGGTCTGCGAGGTGTAGCAGCCGGTAAAGATGGAGTTCATCTCGGTGTCGCGCACCGGGAGGATATCGCCAAACCTCTTTTCAATGTCGCTGAAAAAGGCGCGATACGAGGAGAAAATCACCTTGGGATAGACCGGCCAGGACTGCATATCGATCAGGCGGTTGAGGTCGCGGCGGGTCGGTCCGCCGCCATGGTCGCCCACGCCGTAGACTTTCATCAGAGAGTCTACTTTCAACTCTTTGCAGGCCCCTGGTATGTAGCTGGCACATTCGCAGTCAATAAATCCTCCATATCCGAGAATGTCATGATACGACAACACCCGTGCGCCGCTCGGGGCTTGCCACCAACAGAGGAAAGGATCCATCGAGCCGCGCATATGGTAATAGTATTTCACCCCGCCGGCAGTGAGAATCTCAGGTACATTCTTGCTGTGACCAAAGGTGTCCGGCTCGTAATCGAGCTGCAGCGTTTTACCGTCGAGCTCAAGCAGATCGGCCAGATACTGCCTGGTGTAAAGCAGATGACGGGCCATGGACTCCCCGCTGGGGGTATTTTTGTCCGCTTCCACCCAAGTAGAAGCAGAGACCTCCCAACGGCCCTCGTGAATCCGGGCCTTGATGTCTTCCAGCATGCCCTCGGGACCATGCTCAGCCACCATGCGGTATACCGACGCCTGGCTCTGGCTGAAGGTGTATTGGGGATATTCCTCCATCAAATCCAGCATGGTACGGAAGGTATCCAGCGCCACCGACACCGTTTCATCGTACCGCCACATCCAGTTCATATCAATGTGTGCGTGCGCGACGCAGTGCATGGTGTAGGTTTTGGCCTTTTCAGCCAGCGGGGAAAGGATCTCTTCCGCCGCAAGGGCGCCGGCTTTATCCACGTAGCCGTCGGCCTGTAGTTGATCGAGCAGATACTGCGAAGCTTTTGCCACGATCGCATCGTATTGCCCGTCGCATGCCTTGGACATCTCGTTGGCAAACGACAGCTGGCCCAAAATGCGTTCGGTATGCGCGCAGCGATTCATGCGATGACGCAGGGTATGCAGCGCCACATCTCCTTGACTCATACAGCATAACCTCATTTCCTTGCAAATTAACCCAGATGGGTCGTTGGTTTTGCTAAGACTACTTTATATGACTTTGGTACAGATTTCAAACAAAAAAGAAGCATTTTCTGTTTTTTGTCACCTTGCATAAAGTATGACGCCCAAAGTTGTGCCAATTGCCGTATAGTGTTTGATAGAAAGCTGTGCTAATATATTAATAACTGGAAAGGTCCGTCTATTCCGGACGGAACCGATCGGTAAAATCTGTAGGAGGGATATCCAAATGGAAAAAAGGATCGCGTCTCGCGCCCTTTCGGTCATTCTGGCGCTCATGCTGGTCATCGGCATGCTGCCGGTATTCGGCATCGGGGCTTTGGCGGATACGACCACAGAAGGAGTACCAACGGAAGGGGTACTGGTTGAAGAGGTGGTAGCCGCTATTGAGGCGATTGGCACGGACGCTATTACGAAGGAGAACTTTAACCAGAAGTCTATGGCCATTGAGAGAGCCAGGGCGGAATACAACGCCTGGAAAGCGGATAATGAAGAGGCGGAAGACACCGAAATTTCCAATTATGACGCTTTCGTCGCGGCGCAGGAGGCTTACAACGACTTCCTGAAGGCTCTGGCTGGGGTGGAGTACAAAAGCTACTCCCCGGAGGATCTTCTTGCAATCGCGCAGGAGACCTCGGTGTCCGGTGCCCCGGCTGAAGAACTGGCCGGCGTTTCCCACACCGGCGCAGCCGGCGCTCTCTATGAGGGCATCGTGACCGAGTATTTAGGCGATCCGGTTTATTCCTTTGAGACTAAGGAGCAATATGCTACCAACAACACGAATGCAGATGCTGCGTACATATATGAGGACAAGGCTGCCTCTAACGCAGGGCTTCGGTACTGCGACAATGACGCATATATTATTTACAAATTTGATCTGAGCAAGTTTAAAAATCTGTGCGTCACGGTTGATATCTGCCAGAACTATGTTCTCGAGGCTGCTGCAGATCCCAATGGGCCGTGGACCATGATCGCCGACTACGGCGTCATCGGCGGCGGTACCCGTATTGAAGGGGAAACCAACGGGCAGGTTTATGACATTATCTTTTCCGATTTGGGCATCACCGGCACGGGCTATGTCCGCCTGAGCAACGTGGGCGCAAGCGGCGGCTGGGGCGGCGCTATCCGTACTCTGACGTTGAGAGAAGCTACTTTGGCTGGCGACAGTTATTTGTTCAACCCAGGCGACCGTGTCCGTGTGGAGGTTGACGCCGATATCACCGGTGCCGGTGCGAACGAGCAGGTTCTCTCTGCTACGATTGCCAATGGTTCTTATACCCAGAACGCTTCTGTCACCGGCTCGGAATTTGGCGAACTGAGGGAGAACACCGATGCTACCTATGGTTATACTTACCGTACTGTATCGGCCCAGATACGCCTGCCGGAAGATAACGCAACTCTGACCGACAATCTGAAAAAGCAGGGCTTTACCTTGAGCCTTAGCAGTGCCGCAACGGTGGAGCGGAAAATTTACCGTATCGCCATTATCAATGAAACCTCTGGAAAGACAATTTTGGAGCTTTCTGGCCAGGCACTTTTGGACGCGGCGGCCGCAGCGAGCACGCCGGCGGCTCTCAATCTGCTGCCCAAGGCATACCAGCCCTTTGCGCCCGGTATCGCGGTGCGTTCCTATGAGGGAAGCGATTGGTTCACCGTTATCGATATGCGTTCGTCCTGCCTGGATGAATTTGGCGATCCTTACATGCATGCAGGCGATGAGATCGAGATGACGGTCGACCTCTTTATTGAGGGGTCGGATTTGACCGAGATCCCCAGCGGCTATGCGGCACGGATGGCGGCTAAGCTGGATATAGATCCGGAGGATACCACGGTGGGGCTTGTCACCGACGAGCAGGTGATCATAACTTCGGCGGAATATAACGATGCCGAGTTGATGCTGGATGATGAGTACTACGGCGAGCCTTATAAGCGTTTTGTTCGCTCGTTTGTCATTCCCGATGATGCGGAAGAAAAGGTACAGACCTACGGCTTCAAGATGCTGGTGGGTACTCATGTGCTCCCGAAGGAAGATTATCCATTCCGCGTCTACTCCATAACCCTGTATAATGTCAGCACCGATACGGTCATTATGTATGCCGATGCCGACAGCCTGAATACGACGGCTGCCCAGGGCGCCCGCGAGCTGATGGTGGATGACAGCATTCTCGGCGGTATTGTCGGCAAACGCGTCAACGGGTACGGCGACGCTACCCTGGTCAACGGGGGCTTTGAGACCTTGCCTGCCGGTATGTATTCCTATGATTTCAACTATACCACATTGGGTAACAACGGGTCGGAAAAGGCCACCATTTCTGCTGTAACCGAAGACGGCGAAGTGCTCAACAGCCGTGTCATTACCGATTACTACAATGGCGTGTACAAGACAAACCGGCTGACCTTCTACGTGG
Source organism: uncultured Eubacteriales bacterium (assembly GCA_965145485.1). GTDB lineage: Bacteria > Bacillota > Clostridia > Oscillospirales > Acutalibacteraceae > CABQCM01. The sequence goes on from CBCTCU010000013.1 coordinate 57,056, forward strand.
ATGAGGAGACTAAGGTTGGCTTCAAGATTGATCTGCACAACAATACGGACTTCTATCTCAAGGGCGTAACCCTGAATCAGATGCTCTCCGCGGAGGAGGTAGCGATCCAGCGTGTAATTTCCGCGATCGAAGAGCTTCCGGCTGTGGATGCGCTGACGTTGGATGATGCTGGTGCTGTTTCCAGCGCGAAAAAACTCTATGATAACCTGTCAGACGAACAGAAGGCTGCTGTTATCAATGTTGAGAAGCTAGATCAGGCAGTGGCAAAAATTAAGGAACTTGAGGAACAGGCCAAGCTGGATCAGGAAGCCGCGGCCGCGGTGGATGAAACCATCAATGCGTTGCCAGCGCTGAAGAATCTGGCCAAAACGGATCAGAGCACGGTAGAGGCGGCTCGCGACGCTTACGACGCCCTGACCGACACGCAGAAGTCGCTGGTCACTACGCTGAGCGTGCTCGAGGCGGCCGAAGCGCGTATGGAGAAGCTGGTAGCCGCGACCGATGAGGACATCGCTGCAGCCAAGGCGGTCGACGATAGGATCGACGCGCTGCCGGCGGTGGATGAGCTGGAATACGCCGATAAGGCGGATGTG
>CBCTCU010000014.1:0-57050 GCA_965145485.1 uncultured Eubacteriales bacterium
ATATACAGTTCAACCGCCCGTGCTTTTCGCGGGCGGTTTTTGTAAATCAGAGGTTCTATGGCGCTGCGATGGGTGGCCCGCGTCAGACACACAGCCCGCTATGTTATCCTTTCACAAAACAAAACATCCGATCGTATCGATCGGATGTTTTGTTCATATAAGGGTGCTATAAGGGCGGGAAGCGACGGGCCGAACAATGGAAATAATGGCCGCCGCGGGCCGCTTATTCCTCCATCTGGCGCCCTAAGAAGGCGGCGGCTACCTGGGCAAGCTTGATGTCGGCCTCGGTGGGGACCGCGCCGCTCTCAGCCGCGAGCAGGCAGACCGCGCCGGCGACATCGCCGGAGGCTAAAATCGGAATCACGACCGAGGCCGGTTTATCTACCCCCTCGAGCACGGTGACTCGTTTGCCGTCGCCGGCTGTGGTGACATGGGAATGACGCTGGGTCATGAGCTCCTCTACCTGGGAGGTAACGCGGCGTTCGAGCACCTCCTTGCGGGGGATGCCGGCGGCGGCCACGCAGATGTCCCGGTCGCAGATGACGACCGGAAGGTCGGTGCCCTTGAGCAGTACGTCGGCATATTGGCCTGCAAAGGTGGCGAGCTCGCCGATGGGCGAGTATTTTTTGAAGATGACTTCACCGTCGTTGTCGGTGTAAATTTCCAGGGGGTCTCCCTCCCGGATGCGCATGGTACGGCGGATTTCTTTGGGAATGACGACCCGTCCAAGGTCGTCGATACGTCGAACGATTCCTGTGGCTTTCACTCATATTCCTCCATTTGTATTTTACATGCCGGCAAAATTGGCCGATTTGTAAATTGTTTTCAACCGTATTGTTTACCCGGGGAAGTTTTTTATGCGATGAAAAGGAAAGATTGATTTCATTTTGCCCAGCCACATTTTACCTGAAAAACAAAATATTGCTTGCATTCCATATTGTATGAATTTATAATAAAACCATTTCGAAGGGGAGGGCTGATTTCGATGGAATGGTTTGCGCAGGGCATCGGTATCGTGGGGACGGCCTTGGTAATAGTATCCTTTCAGTTTCGCGGGCGCAGGTTATTCGTGCTGCAAATGATGGCAGCGTTGTTTTTTGTATTCCATTTTGGCTTGTTGGGCGCATACGCCGGTATGGCGCAAAACATCATGAGCATGATGCGCAATGGCCTTTTGAGCCTGGATGGGAAAAAGTGGGCGCGAAATCCCGTCTGGTTTTGGCTGCTGAATATCTCATTCGTGGTGTGCGGCGTGATTACCTGGCAGAATTGGTTTAGCCTGTTGCCCATTGTGGCCATGATCGCCAGCACTGTGGCGATGTGGAATAAAAATGGAAGAAATATTCGTTTGGCGCAGCTTTTTGTCGTCTCTCCCTGCTGGATCGCATACAATCTCTCGGTCTTTTCCATCTCCGGTGTTATCACGGAGAGCTTCAATATCGTATCGATCCTCCTTTCCATTGCCCGATTTGGATGGAAAGGCCTCAACCTTCTCCCGCAAAACGAGAAACGAGAAGCGCCGGATACCAGCAAGGCCTGACCCGCGTGTTATACCGCATCCAATCCGGCGATGGGAAACGCAGCTTGCGGCGTGTTGGCGCCGTCCGACGCAGGCGGGCATGGAAGCGCCTGGTTGATGTGCAAAAAATAGGACCGGGTGTGAAAAGCCGTCCAAAGCAATCCGCTTTGGGCGGCTTTCGTTGAACGAATTATGCTTGCGCCTGCTTCAACAAAATCCGCCGCGCCAAACCACCGGGATTTAGAGGATGACACGAGATTTTGGCCTGTTTTCTATGCGCGGCTTGTATTCAAAAGCGGTTTTGGTATAATAAAATTAATATCCGCCGTTGGCCGCCCGGAAACGGAGACCGTTGGCAGGGCAAAGCTTCCTACGGCGAGATACGGTTTCACCCGAATGATAGCAGGAGGGACGAAGTTATGACAACCACCATGACCCCCGAACAGGCAAAGGAAAAAATCCAGGGAAAGCTGTCCCATTATTTCGGCGTATCGCCCGACAGTGCATCCGACGAGTTTTTCTATAAAGCCGTGGTGCTGATTCTGCGTGATTTGATGCGGGACGCACGCGCCGATTTTATGCAGCGCTCGTCCGGGCAGGGAAAAAAGCAGGTGTATTATCTGTGCATGGAGTTTTTGATGGGCCGCTCGCTCAAGAACGCCCTGTATAATTTAAATTTGACCGATACCATGGCTCAGGCGCTCGACAGCTTTGGGGTAAAGCTCGACCGCCTGTTTGACTGCGAACCCGACGCAGGGCTTGGCAACGGCGGCCTGGGCAGGCTGGCCGCCTGCTTCCTCGACGCGCTGGCTACCGGCGAGTATCCGGCCATGGGTTATTCCATCCGCTACGAATACGGTATTTTTCGCCAGAAGCTGGTCGACGGCTGGCAGACCGAGCTGCCCGACTTTTGGCTCCCGGGCGGGGAGGTCTGGCTGGTGCCCCATCCGGAGCACGCCTGCACCGTCGAATTCGACGGCCAGGTGAAGGAGTGGTGGGAAAATGATTTCCACCATGTCGCCGTCGAGGGCGCAACCCAGGTCAAGGCAGTGCCTTACGACATGATGACCGCCGGCAAGGACGGCAAAGGGGTCGCCCTGCTGCGGTTGTGGAAGGCCGAATCCTCCGATATGAACATGGAACTGTTTAACGAAGGGGATTATATGCGCGCTATGGAAAAAAACGCCATGGCCGAGGTCATCAGCAAGGTGCTGTATCCGTCCGACAACCACCGCGAGGGCAAATCGCTGAGGCTGCGCCAGCAGTATTTTTTAGTGTCGGCTTCGGTGCAGGATATCATCAAGCGGCATCTGTCCCAGTACAACACCCTGGATAACCTGCCCGACAAGGTTGCCATCCATACCAACGACACCCATCCGGTGCTGGCCATCCCCGAGTTGATGCGCATCTTGCTCGACGAATGCGGTTACGGCTGGGACGAGGCGTACGACACCGTACGCCGTACGGTCGCCTATACCAATCATACCGTAATGCGCGAGGCGCTCGAATGCTGGCCGGTCGATCTGTTCCGCGACCGGCTGCCCCGCATCTATCAGATCGTGGCCGAGATTGACCGCCGCGAGCGGGCCCGTATCTGGGAACGCACCGGCGACGCGGGCATGGTGGAGCGCACTGCCGTCATCTCCGACGGCGTGGTGCGCATGGCCAACCTGGCCGTGCTGGTCTGCCACAGCGTCAACGGCGTGTCGCGGCTGCACAGCGAGATCCTGCGCCAGAGCGTTTTTGCCGACTTTTGCGCCCTCGAGCCGCAAAAATTCCGCAGCGTGACCAACGGTATCGCCCATCGCCGCTGGCTATGCCAGGCAAACCCCAGGCTTGCGTCCTATCTCAGCGAGCTGATCGGGGACGGCTTTGTCAAGGACGCCTCCCAGCTGGAACGGCTGTGTGAATATAAGGACAATAGCGATGTGCTTCGCTCCCTGCGCCAGATCAAGCAGGAAAATAAGCGCAGGCTCGCCGAGTTTCTGGAGAAGCAGGGGTACGGTGCGATCAACCCCGACTCGATCTTTGACGTGCAGATCAAACGGCTGCATGAATATAAGCGGCAGCACCTCAACGCGCTGCATATTTTGGGGCAGTACCTCTCGCTCAAGCAAGACCCGAATCAGCCTTTTGTGCCCAAGACCTATCTGTTTGGGGCCAAGGCCGCGCCGGGCTATTTCCTTGCCAAGCAGATTATCCAGTTGATCTGTTCGATCGCCGCCCTCATCGACAGCGACCCGGCGGTACGCGATAAGCTCAAGGTGGTCTATGTCGAGGATTACCGGGTGACCCTGGCCGAGATGCTCTGCCCTGCCGCCGATATCAGCGAGCAGATCTCGCTGGCCGGCACCGAGGCGTCGGGCACCGGCAATATGAAGCTGATGCTCAACGGCGCGGTCACCCTCGGCACCGAGGATGGGGCCAATGTGGAAATCCACGAAGCGGTGGGGGACGAAAATATCATCATCTTTGGCCTGCGTGAGGCGGAGGTCGGCGAGCTGCGCGCGAGGGGCTATGATCCAAAGCAGTTTTATCACAACAATCCGCTGCTGAGGCAGGCGATCGATCTCATTGGGCGGGGCATCGGCGGCAAGCAGTTTGGCGACGTTTCGCGCATCCTGACCGAGCACGATACCTATATGGCCCTGGCCGATTACGACGACTATTGCCGCGCACAGAAAAAAGCGTCTCAGCTTTATCAGCAGCCCGAGGTTTTTGGGCGCATGTCGCTGGTCAACATTGCCAAGGCCGGCCGTTTTTCGGCCGACCGCGCGATTGCGGAGTATGCGCGCGACATCTGGCAGATCACGCCGGTCGATTAAGGCGGCGCGCGACAACTCGGCGTTTTCCAAAGATGGCTCGGCTGCAAGGGGTTGAGCCATAAGCGGAAAACACCAGATATGGTGACGGCTTTCTTGAGATGTTGTTTGGAAAGGGGGAGGGGAATGCAAGACGCAACGCCGCGCACGGTCGTCCACATGGCCACGCAGGCCATCCCGGCGGGGCAGGCCGTGCTGCGCGCCTGCTTTTCGTGGGAGGTATCCGCGCCGGTTGCGCTGCTCACGCCCGACGGCGGGGCGACGCAAGCCCTCCCGCTTGCCCGCGTTGACCTACCGGAAATGGAGGGCGTCTGGGAGTGTGAGGTTGCCCTGCCTCGCCCAGGGCTTGTTTTTTATCATTTTGCCGACGAAAATGGCGGCGTCTTGGGACCGGCTGAGGGGGATTGGCAGCTGACGGTCTACGATCCGTCCTTCACGACCCCGGGCTGGTGCGCGGGCGGGGTGATGTATCAGATCTTTCCCGACCGTTTTTCGGCCAGCGGCAGGCCCAAAAAGGGGGTGCCGGGCGATCGCTTCCTGGTACCCGAATGGACCGATCAGCCTGCCTATGAGCAGGGCTCCGTGGGCCGGGTGCTGGGCAACGATTATTTCGGGGGCGACCTTGCGGGCGTGGAGGAAAAGCTGGATTACCTCGCCACCCTCGGCGTGACCTGCCTGTATCTCAATCCGATTTTTGAGGCCCATTCCAATCATCGCTACAATACCGCCGACTACGAACGTATCGATCCCCTGCTGGGGAGCGAAGAGGACTTTGTCTCCCTGTGCGACGCGTGCCACCGGCGGGGGATGAGGGTAATTCTCGACGGGGTCTTTTCCCACACCGGCAGTGACAGCCGCTATTTTAATGCGGCGGGGCGCTATCCCGAGCTGGGGGCCGCCCAGAGCCGGCAGTCGCCTTATTTTAGCTGGTATACCTTTACGCAATTCCCCGACGGATATGACGCCTGGTGGGGCGTGCCGTCGTTGCCGGAGGTTCGGGAGGAAGAACCCTCTTTTTTGGAATACATTACCGGGGAAAACGGCATTGCCCGCCGCTGGCTGCGGTTGGGGGCGGACGGCTGGCGGCTGGATGTGGCCGACGAGCTGCCGGACGGCTTCCTCGAGCGGTTTCGCGCGGCTGTCAAAGCGGAGAAGCCGGACGCGCTGCTGCTCGGCGAGGTTTGGGAGGATGCGACCACCAAGGTCAGCTACGGCCACAGGAGGCGCTATCTTCTGGGCGGGCAGCTCGACTCGGTCATGAACTATCCCTGGCGGGAGGCGGTGCTCCAATTCCTTCGAGGTGGGGACGGGGAAGGGCTGTGGAAGGCCATCGACGGTATTGTATCCCGGTACCCGCCGCCGGCTGTCCATGCTTTGATGAACCATCTGGGAACCCACGACACCGCCCGTCTGATCACCGAACTGGGGGGCGACCCGGGGACGGGCAAGCCGCGCGCTTGGCAGGCCGCGGCGGTGATGGACGGCCCGGCGCTCGACCGCGGCCGCCGCCGGGTGCGGATGGCGGCTGCGCTCCAGTATACTCTGCCCGGCATGCCCTGCCTGTATTATGGGGACGAAATCGGGATGCCGGGCTGCGGCGATCCCTTTAACCGCGCGGCCTATGATTGGGCAAAAGGGGACCGCCAGCTTCGGGACTGGTACCGCCTGCTCGGTCGGTTGCGCGCCCTTTGCCCCGCGCTGCACGATGGGGCGCTGGAGCCGGTACGCTTTCACGCCGGGCATGCCGTGTACCTCCGGCGGGCGGGAGAGAACGCCCTGCTCATCGCTGTCAACCGCTGGTGCGACGGGGAAGGGGTCGCCTTGCCCGATGGGTTTGCGTCGGCGGTAGCTTTGGCCGGCCCGCCGCCGGTGGACGGGAGGCTGTGGATCCCGGCAGAGGAGGTCTGTTTGCTGGGGCTCGGCCCCTGGACCAAGGCGTGGGACGATACTGTCCGGGCCAAAGCCTAATGATCTCCTTTTTGCAACGGATCATTTTTTGTAGGTTATGCCGTCATCTCTCTTTTGACCTTTGCGATCCTGGCTATGATGCAAACAATGCCGCCGTGCAAACGGCGGCATTGTTTTGCTAGGGGAGAACCCCCCTTCACCCCGGTGGACGCATTCCCGTTCATTGGACAGGGAAGTATAGCGTCTGGCTTCACCATAAATCTCCCGCACAATCAAGCAAGCACAGCGATGGAAAGCGGATTGATCTGATAGAAAACACCGATTCCCGTTGCGCAAGTCGCAACGGGAATCGGTATTGTTAAAGGACTTAAAAGGAAAAACCAAGGCAGTATGGGATCAGGCCGACCGAATACTGCAGCATGGTAAGGGCGTCGCTGGCATTGATGGATCCGCTTAAATCGCAGTCGGCCACGGCCGTCTGTATATCTGACAGTGTGGTTAGCTGTACCGAGCTTTGTAAAGCAAGCAGAGCATCGGAAGCATTGATCAGACCATTACCATCCAAATCGCCGAACAGCAGGTAAAATGCCTGCGAGATAATTTTATCCTCTTTTTTATAGGTCAAGATGCAGCCGGTGCCCAGCCGGTCGCTGTCTGCCAATGGAGCGCCGCTCGGACCGTAAGCCTCCTGTGAGTATCCTGAGGGAGGGGGCAACTGTTCCTTGGACTGCCCGACGTTAATATTATCCAACGCACCGCCACAGACCATCATAGGCACAGAGATCACGGAATAATCGATGTCCGACACCTGAATGAGGCCATCTTTCGTAGACATCGGCGTGCCGTCCGCTTTCACAGCCTCCAGATGAACGGAGGCCTCAGACACTCCCTCCATCAGGCCGAAAAAAAGTCCGACCACGACACCAGGGCCGGCGAAGTTACCAGCATTCAGGGTAAGCCGGATCAGACCGTTATCATTGGTTAGGTCTATCTGGAGCGGCCCATCCTCACCATATAAATCCCCCTGATATAATAATCCGTTGATTGTTCCACCCAGTATTACGGCGTTGGGATCGTATGTGATGGTCAAAGTAACCTCTTCGCTGACCGGTACATTGGCCCGTAACAACATGAAAGCCGCTACGGAGTCATAAGCCGTCACGGTGTCGAGGGTAAAATCATAGGTTTCCTCTGTTGGCAGCAGCGCAGCATTGGCGGCAGGCAGCATGGCACAGAGCAGGACGCACGCCAGCAGGATGGACACGATCTTTTTTCGCATCTTCAAATCAATCACCATTCCCTTTTTGTTTTGCAGCGAAGCATTTTGAGCAAGCCCATGGAAGAAGGGGCACGCTGCAATGTATTTATCCTAAGTGTACTATATGGCATGGAAATTTGCAAGAGAAGATTTTGTAAAATACGGGAAATAAAGGGCGCGGCTGAGTGGTATTGCAGGGTACTGGAAAGCCAGGAAAAGCATGGTTCGTGCCGGTATCGCGCAGGCGCGGCCGGCTGCCACAGATGATGCGTTGGTAAAGAAAAAGTTTGGTTCGATGCGCCAGTGCAAGCCATCCTTAGACCGAGCGCCTGGCGGGAAGCTTTCCAGACACAAAAATCCCGCCCTGTCTAGCGGGGCGGGATGGGAATGCAGTTGATCGGGCTTTCGGATGGTTACGCCTTGTCCTTGCAGCCGAGCACGGCGTCGACCTTGTGCATGACGACCTCCTTGACCGCCTTTCTTCCGTCGCCAAGATAGCCGCGCGGGTCAAAGTCGGCCGGCTTTTCGGCAAAGTGGCGGCGGATTTCCGCCGTCATGGCCAGGCGCAGATCGGAATCCATGTTGATTTTGCATACCGCGTTGGCCGCCGCCTTGCGCAGCATTTCCTCCGGGATGCCGATGGCGTCGGGCATCTGGCCGCCGAAACGGTTGACCATGGCGACGTATTCGGCCGATACCGAGGAGGCGCCGTGCAGCACGATGGGGAACCCGGGCAGACGGCGGGCGACCTCGTCGAGGATGTCAAAGCGAAGCTGGGGCTTCTGGCCGGGCTTGAACTTGTAAGCGCCGTGGCTTGTGCCGATGGCGATGGCCAGAGAATCGGCCCCCGTGCGCTCGACAAAATCCTGCACCTGCGCGGGATCAGTAAAGGAGGCGTTTTCGGCGCTGACGTTGACCTCATCCTCAATGCCGGCGAGCTGCCCCAACTCGCCCTCGACCGTGACGCCGCGTTCGTGGGCGTATTCGACCACCTTCCGGGTAAGCGCCACGTTTTCCTCATAGGGCAGATGGCTGCCGTCGATCATCACCGAGGTAAAGCCGTCGTCAATGCAGGCTTTGCAGGTTTCAAAATCAGGGCCGTGATCCAGGTGGAGCACGATGGGCAGGCCGGTTTCCTTCTCAGCGGCCTCGACCATTTTAATCAGATAGGCCGGGCGGGCGTATTTGCGCGCGCTCGACGAAACCTGCAGGATGACCGGCGCGTTGAGCTCGCGGCAGCCGTCGACGATACCCTGCAAAACCTCCATGTTATTGAAGTTGAACGCGCCGATGGCATAGCCGCCCTCGTACGCTTTTTGAAACATGTCCTTTGAATTGACCAGTGGCATAGATAACACTCCTTTGCTTTATTTCAAGAAGCGGCCCGATGCCGCTGTCTACTTCTTATTATACACAAAATAGGGGAAATGAAAAGGGAAGCGGGAGGAAAAAATTACACGCGCCGTCTCATTTTATTTTATGTAATCTGCCGTAGTGAAAGAGGTACTGCTGCGCAATACCGGCCACCGGGGCAAACTCCGCCGGCAGGCCGTCGGGGAAGAGGGATGCCATCACCCGCTTCATCCATACGTCCATGGGAAAGCACTCCATGCGCCCAAAACCATACAGCAGCACGCATTCGGCCACCTTGGCTCCCACGCCGTAGATCGACGTCAGCCGCTCCCTCGCCTCGTCCAGCGGCATGACGGCAATCTCGCGCAGGACGATCTCCCCGCCCGCCACCCTGCGCGCCGCGTCGAGCAAATACTTGGTGCGAAAGCCGCAGCGGGCGCCGGCCAGATCATCCGGCGAACAACCTGCGAGGCGCTCGGGGGTGGGGAAGGCGTAATGCCCCTGGCCCAATGGCTCGCCAAGGTCGCGGCAAAGACGCTCTACGATACCCTTGATGCGGGGGATGTTGTTGTTTTGCGATAGGATGAAGGTGCACAGAGCCTCCCAGGGCTCTTGGCGCAGGATGTGGATTCCCCGCGCGTCGCGAGCCGCCGTGCGCAGGCGCTCATCCCGGCAGAGCAACCGGTCGATGGCCTCATAGTCGCGGTTGAGGTCAAAATAATCGGTCCAGTATAAGGCCATGTCGGTCAGCGACGTGTCGAAAAAGAGAAGCTGCTCCCCCTGTTGTGCGACGCGAAGCAGCTTGCCGTGCGCTACGCCCTCAAACGAACCGTCTGCCAACGCTTTCCAGCGGAAGGCCTGGCCGCAGTCCAACGTCCGCTCGAGGGAAAAGCAGGGGATTTGCAGGGCGATATCCGGGCCGACCGGGCAAAGGGTGGGGCTCATACGTTTCCTCCTTACCATACCAATACGTTGCGCATATGTGCACTTTGTGATAGAATAATAGGGTATCCCGCCTCTTTGGATGAAATGGAGATGGGGCGCCGGACGCAACGCTTCCAGTTCCCCATTCAAAGGCGGGTAACGCCTTTGCGCGATAGATCAGCCCGGCGACGCCCGACGGCAGGGCCCGTGCTCCGCGCTAAGCTATCCTCCGGCCGGTCATGGTATCCACCGGCGGCATCCGGGGCCGCGACTTGGGCTTTGCACTGTTGCGGCTGTCGGCTTGGGAAGCGCCGGTCAAAGCTCGGGCGGCGAATACTCTAACGCCGCTGCGGCGCTGGAATCAGGATAACACCAAATGAGATCCTCGTGGGACGATAAAAGCAAAAACAACCGAAAGGCGGCGTTGGAATATGATGGAAAGCATTTGCACGATCCCGCTCACCGAGGTGCTGGGGGAGAGGGATGGCTGCCCTCTCTGCCGTATGCGGGACATGCTCGAGCAGCGGGTCATCGAATATATCACCGGCCCGGCCATGATGGAGCCGGAGGTGCGCATTCGCTCCAATGAGCTTGGCTTCTGCCACCGGCATTTAACCGGGATGCTGTCGGTGCGCAACCGTCTGGCGGTGGCTTTGACCTTAGAGACCCATCTGGGGGAAATCCAGAAAAAGGTATTTGGCGAGGGCCGCCCGGCCGTTTTGCGCCCATCGAACAAAAAGAGGCGTTACGAAACTGCCCGAGTGGAAGAAACCTGCTTTGTCTGCGACCGTATGGAGTGGGGGATGAGCCGCATGGTGGCTAACCTGCTCGATCTGGTGGATTCCGAGCCGGATATGCGCAAAATGTTTTCCGAGCAGCCGCAGCTCTGCCTGCCCCATTACGCCCTGCTACTGGAAAAAGCCGACGAGCGCCTATCCAAGCGCACAAAGGGGGAGTTTATCGAAACCCTCCATCGCTTGGCGGGCGGCTATCTGGATGGGCTGCGGGGGGATGTCCGCCACTTTTGCGATATGTTTGATTACCGCAACAACGGCGAACAGGCCGACTGGGGCAATGCCAGGGATTCCCTAGAGCGGGCGGTGCAGTGGCTGACCACCCGCCCGGTAGATTAACCGGATGTTAGGAATGCCCGCCGCATCACAGCGCCCTTTTTGCCCATCCCCGTGCGTGTGACAGGCGGCGCTGGCACGCACCGCGACGGGGGCGCTGAGGCTCTCCCTTTGCTCAGCCTTTTTCTGGATGCGTCCGACCGCGCAATGTGCCTTTTGCGCCGTGGAAAAGGAGAGCCGGGCCTGTGCCATCTCAAACATAGGAAACGGGTTCTGCCTGGGTCCGGTATGCCCTGTAGCGGGGGGGCAGATTGCTCTGGGAGATTGCCCCGGGCAAAAAAAGCGCCCGGCGGCCGTACCGCCGCTGGAAGGAAGAGAGGGGCGGGCGAATAAGGGCGCGGCTGTCGCATAGCATGGATGCGGGCAGGCGCGCCCTGTTCGGTTGCCAAAAGCCATACAAAAGCCATATTAGAAGGACTGGGATAGTTTTGAAAAAATGGATTCGCTATGGCGTTGCCTTTGGCTTCGTCCTGATGATGTTTGCCGTTTCGCAGGCTACGGGGGAGAGGGAGGTCATTTTTCCCGAAATGCTCGCCCTGGTTTTGGGGGCGCTGTGCATGGAGCGCCAGCCCTGGAGAGTCAGCCGTCCGCTCATGGTTCTGCTGATGACCGGCTCGGCCCTGGTGGGGGTGGGGGTTGTCCGTTATGTCCCTCTGCCGCTGCTCGGCCAGGCACTGATTGGGTTTGGGTTTGTGGCAATCTGCCTGATTCTGACCGACTGCTCCCTCGCGCCGATGATTTCCGCCTGCATTTTGCCCATGTATTTGGGCACCGAAACCATGGTGTATCCCCTGGCGGTCGTAATCATGATGCTGGCGCTTGTTCTGATTCAGTGGGCGCTGGAGCGGACGGGTCTTCGCCCCGCGCCGCAGCGGTTTTCGTGGCGTAAGCCCACCCGGGGGATGTTCTGCGCGTGGGGCGTGGCCTTTGCCGGCTTTGCCCTGCTGGAAACGGCGGCTTTGACCCTGGGGGCGAAATATCTGATGATCCCCCCCTTGATCGTCACCTGGGTGGAGGGATGTTTTCATGATTGGAGCGGCAAGCGCCTGCGCATCCTCGCTACGGTCGTCGGCTCGGCATGCATAGGGATTGCGGCGCGGCTGCTGCTGTGCGGCGTGCTGGGCTGGCCGGTGGTGGCGTGCGGGGCGATTGCGGCAGCGTTGCTGCTCGGCCTTCAGGCGCTGCTGCAAGCCTTCATTCCCCCTGCCTGCGCCATCGGCCTGCTGCCTTTCCTCCTTCCGCAGGAGGGGATGGGTTGGTACCCTGTTTTGACCGCCGCTGGCTGCGGCGTGATTTTACTGCTCACGCGCTTTGTGTCGCCGGTCGTTGCGGGGCGGTTGGCCGGGAATGATCGGCAGGGCAATACAGCGCCCGCTGAGGCGGCAAGCCACTGCTCCGGCGGCCAGGAAGCACGCTCGGACAGGTAGTGGGTCAAAGCTCTAGATCGGACGAGCGACACGGTGGATGACGCCGCGTGCGCTTCGATTAGCGGCCCGCTTTCTCCGTTTCACGCTCGGATCGGGATAGCCGCGCTTTGGATTGAAACAGCCGGAAACAGAGGGGGTAGACAATTCCCGCCACGAGCAGCAGAATGCCATAACGCAGGCCGTCGCCAAACGCTTCCCCCAGCAGTGCGCGCAGCGGCGCTTTCAGCAGCGAACGCAGCGCGACGAATATTGGCAGACCAATCGCGACCTTGAGGCATTGCTGCCACCACAAGGCGTGGTTGTCCACCGGATGGTGGCGGTCAAACCACGCCACAAGCAGCATGGCCAGCGCGCATCCAAGCAGCCTGCAGGCGTTGCCAAGCACCTCCTCGCGCAGCGAGGGGACCAGCGCTCCCACGCTCACCGAGATAACGCCCAATATGCATAACCCGCCCAGGACCCACAGCTCGCCCAGGCGGGTTTTTTCCAGCGCCCGAAAAAGATAGCGATACCCAACGAGCACCAGAATGCCGATGACCAGCGCTCCAAGCACATCGTAGGGGGTGTGAACCCCAAGGTAAAGGCGGGAAAACCCCACCAGGGCGATCACGGCCACACAGGCGATGCGGACCCACCGCCGGCAGGTCACCGCGAAAAAGGAGCCGTACAGCCCCACCGCCGACTGGGTGTGGCCGCTGGGAAAGGAGTACCCGCTGGCCCCCGCCTTGGCGCTCTCGACGGTATGAAGGGTCGGGTCCTGCACCCAGGGCCTGGGAACGTGAAAGATCAGCTTGAGCAACTGATTAAAAAACATGCCGGTAAAAAACACGCAAAAGAGCCGGTTGGCGTATTTCCGGTCACAGCACCAGAGCACGACCAGGAACACACCGATAAAGATCATTTCTTCCCCGAGCGCGGTCATCAAGGTGAAAAAGGAGGTCAGCCAGCCGGTGCGAAATTGCTCGAGAAAGTGCAGAAAGCTCATTGCTTGCCGCCTTTCAGAGAGGGCAGCAGCCCACCGCAGGCGATGATATTTTGAATAAAGGGAGGAAAGGGCTCGGCGCGATAGGTTTTCCCGGTCGTTTCATTGTGGATCACGCCGGTTTCAAAATCCACCGAGAGGAGGTCGCCCTCTTGAACGTCGGCCGCCGCCTCGGGGCATTCGAGGATGGGCAGCCCAATGTTGATGGCGTTGCGGTAAAAAATGCGGGCAAAGCTGTGGGCAATGACGCAGCTAATACCAGTGGCCTTGATGGCGATGGGGGCGTGCTCGCGGGAGGAGCCGCAGCCAAAATTGCGCCCGGCAACGATGAGATCGCCGCTTTTTGCCCGGGTGGAAAAGCCCGCGTCGATATCCTCCATGCAGTGCGCCGCCAGCTCCTCGGCCTTGGAGGTGTTGAGATAGCGGGCGGGAATAATGACGTCGGTGTCAATGTTGTCCCCAAAGCGATGAACAATGCCTTGTGCTTTCATAACGGTTGCATCCTTTCCGGCGGGGATCGTCCGCCTGGCGTATTTTACGGCTGGGCCGGCGTATCCATCACCTCGGCCGGCTCGGCAAGACGGCCGAGCACAGCGCTGGCGGCGGCGACGGCGGGGCTGGCGAGGTAAACCTCGCTGCCGGTGTGGCCCATACGGCCGACAAAGTTCCGGTTGGTGGTAGAGACCGCCCGCTCCCCCTCGGCTAGAATGCCCATGTATCCCCCGAGGCAGGGGCCGCAGGTCGGGGTGCTGACCACCGCGCCGGCCTGCATGAAAATGTCAAAGAGCCCCTCATGCATGGCGTCGGTCCAGATTTTTTGGGTGGCGGGGATGACGATACAGCGCACCCGGTCGTGTACCTTGCGGCCCTTGAGAATCTGCGCTGCCGCCCGCAGGTCCTCCATGCGCCCGTTGGTGCACGAGCCGATGACGACCTGATCGATCTCCACCGTCCCCCAGTTTTCGGGGGTACGGGTGTTTTCGGGCAAATGGGGAAAAGCCACGGTCGGCCGCAGCTTGCCCAGATCGATCTCCACCCGCCGCTCATAAACGGCGCCGTCGTCGGCGGCATAAACCCGGGGCTGACGCAAAAAGCGGCCTTTGCAATATTGGAGGGTCACCTCGTCGACCGGAAAGATGCCGTTTTTCGCACCGGCCTCGATGGCCATGTTGGCGATGCAGAGCCGGTCGTCCATCGACAGGGCTGCCACCCCGTCGCCGCAGAATTCCAGCGACTGATAGAGCGCCCCGTCCACCCCGATCAGGCCGATCAGGTGCAGGATGACGTCTTTGCCGCTGACATAGCGGGGGAGGGCGCCGTGCAGTACCACCTGAATGGCAGAGGGCACTTTAAACCACGCCTTGCCCGAGATCATGCCGGCCGCCATATCGGTCGAGCCGACGCCGGTTGAGAAAGCGCCCAGGGCGCCGTAGGTGCAGGTATGGGAGTCCGCGCCGATGACGCAGTCCCCCGGGCCGACCAGCCCCTGCTCGGGCAGCAGGGCATGCTCAACCCCCATGCGGCCCACGTCGAAAAAGTTGCGGATGTCGTATTTCCCGGCAAACAGGCGCACCTGCTTGCACTGCTCGGCCGCCTTGATGTCCTTGTTGGGCACAAAATGGTCGAGTACCAGAGCGATTTTATCCTTATCAAATACCCCGTCCGCTCCGGCGCGGTTGAATTCGTTGATGGCCACGGGGGATGTGATGTCGTTGCCCAGCACGAGATCGAGATTGGCCTCGATGAGCTGGCCGGGTCTCACTTCGTCAAGGCCGGCGTGCGCGGCAAGAATTTTTTGGGTCATTGTCATTGCCATGGACGTATCCCTGTCCTTTCCAATGTATTTAAAGTAAAATATTAGTCGGTATCAAAGCCTGGACAATCAATGTGCACAGCCACATGTTATGGCTGTGGTCGGCCCCCTGCGAGGAGCAGGAGATGGTAATACGGATAATTTCGGGGCAAGAATGGTCTTGTGCCCCGATGCGTAGGCAAATCCGTGTCCGGTATGGGAACCAAAACGAATGGTACCGGCGGCCGTCTCCTCTCCCGGAGCTTCCCCAGGGGAGGGGGAAGCACCTGCGATACGACGGGCATGTCCGCGTTCGTCGATAAGGAACCATCCGGCGATGCGGCGCAGCCGATGGAAGGCTTTGGATCACCCCTGCAGCAGGCCGCCGACCGAAAAAATAAACTGACGGTACTGCGCGAATGCGTCGGGCGGCATGGCGCAATGCTCCATGCCCTCAACCTCAAGGTAGGTAACGCGGCAATGCCGCCTCAACCGGGGGACCAATTGGTCGGAATGATGCGCCTTGCTTACCGCGCTATCGGCCGTGCCATGGACGATGAAATAAGGAATGTCGGGCATGCGGCCGGCCTGGTGGAGAGGCGAGGCGGTTTCCATCGCCTCTTGCAGCGGCATGGGATAATGGCCGAAGGCCGACACCAGGGTGCGGGGCAGATCCTCCCGCTCGGTGTAGTGGTAGGGCAGGTCGCAGACCGGGCTGTCGGCCGCACAGGCGGAGGGGGCGGGGACGCCCTCCACCATTTCCCGCGCCCAACGGGTGTAGATCAGGCTGGCCAGCCCGCCCATGCTTCCTCCGCTGGCGATGAGCGGGAGGTTTGGATCAAGGCGATATTTTTGGTATACAGCGGCAACGATCTGGCCGGTCAGGCGCACGGCCGTTTCGTTCATCCAGCTCCAGCATCCGTAATACGGAAAGACCGGCAGGATCCCCTCCCGGGCGCACTCGAGGTCAAAGTCGGACGCGGGCGGATCCATGTCCCGCCATCCGAGGCCGTGAAAGGTCAGCAGCACCGCCCGTATGGGCAAGCGCAGACCGTCCTCACGCAGGGCGGCAAACTGGCGGAGATTGCGCGCCGTTACGATTTGTTCCATTTTTCCTCCTCCTTCGAGCGCTCCCGGTTGAGCTTGTATTCCATCGAGTCGACCAGCGCCAGCCAGCTTGCCTCGATGAGGTTGGTCGACACGCCGACCGTGGTCCAAACCCCTTGCCTGTCGGCCGAGGTGATCAGAACCCGAACGTGGGCCGCCGTGGCCTCCTTGGGCTCGAGCACGCGCACCTTGTAGTCGATCAG
Organism: uncultured Eubacteriales bacterium; assembly: GCA_965145485.1. Lineage (GTDB taxonomy): Bacteria > Bacillota > Clostridia > Oscillospirales > Acutalibacteraceae > CABQCM01. The sequence goes on from CBCTCU010000014.1 coordinate 16,426, forward strand.
GCGCACGTCGTGCAGCGCGGGGTAAAACACCTCCAGCGCCTCGCGCAGCGCCCGGTCGAGGGCATTCACCGGGCCCTCCCCCTCGGCGGCCGAAATCTGAAGCCGGTCGCCCACGCGGATTTTAATGGTGGCGGTCGCGGAACATCCCTCGGGATAGGGCAGTTCATCGATGACCTTATAGCTGACCAGGCGGAAGGAGTCGTGAAACAGCCCCAGCTGGCGCTTGACCAGAAGCTCAAAGCTGCCGCCTGCGCCCTCAAACTGATACCCCAGGTGCTCCAAATGCTTGAGCTCGCCCAAAATCCGCTCGAGAGCGGGGGAGTCCTTGGGCAGGCCGGGCAGAATCTTACGCACCTTTTCGTATACGGCGGCGCGCCCGCTGATCTCGCTGGTGAGCAGCCGGCGCGCATTGCCGACCCTTTCGGGCGGGATATGTTCAAAGGAGGCGGGAAGCTTGCAAACCCCGTCGACGTGCATGCCCGCCTTGTGAGCAAAGGCGCTGTGGCCGACAAAGGGGGCGGAGCTGTCCACCGGGATGTTGCACAGCTCGGCGATTTCCCGCGCGGTGGAGGTCAGCAGGGGCAGGCTCTGTTCTGGGATGCAGCGCACCCCCAGCTTGCCCTGCAGGTTGCCGATGACAGCCGTCAGCGCGGTGTTGCCGCACCGCTCCCCGATGCCGAGAAAGGTGCCCTGCACCTGGCTTGCGCCGGCGCGCACCGCCATGATGGTAGAGGCCACGGCAGTGCCGCCGTCGTTGTGGCAGTGGATGGCCACGGGAACGGAGAACCGGTTGCACACCCTGCTGGTGATATCGGCAATCTCCCATGGCTGGCTCCCGCCGTTGGTATCGCACAGGCAGAGGGAGACCGCCCCGCCCTCGGCCGCCGCGCGCAGGCACTCCATCGCGTAGCCGGCGTCGAGGCGGTAACCGTCAAAGAAATGCTCCGCATCGAAAAAGACCCTGCGGCCCTGAGCGGACAAAAAGCGGCAGGTCTGCCCGATCATGCGCAGATTTTCCTCTTTCGTTGTGCCGAGAATCTCGGTGACGTGCAAAAGGGAGCATTTACCGAACACAGCCACGCAGGAAGTGCCCGCCGCCAGAAGGGCGCGCAGGCCCTCGTCCTCCTCCGGGGCCTCCCCCTTGCGGCAGGTCGCCCCAAAAGCCACCAGGGTGGCATGGGCCATCCGAACCGAGCGGATGCGCTCAAAAAACTCCATGTCCTTTGGGTTGGAGGATGGATTCCCGCATTCGATATACTGTATCCCCAGCTCGTCCAGGGCACGGGTAATGTGCAGCTTATCCTCGACCGAAAAGGAAATTCCCTCCCCTTGCGCGCCGTCGCGCAGGGTTGAATCAAACAGCGCAACCGCTGCTGGAAAGCTCATAACACGGGCACCCCCTGTGACATGGATATGCAATATATCCTGGTTTTTAACGCCGCCCGCCACCGCCATTACCGCAAACGGCCCCTTTGGCCGCGCTTTGATACCGCTTGCATAGCCATCCTGCGCACCAGCGGTATATGGCCGCACCAGTCGCGAGAGAACTTTCCATCCGGCCGTGCTCTCCGCCCAGGCTTTGCCTAACCTGAGCGCCAGAGAAAGCCGGCCATATTTCGAGGTGGACGTGAACTCCCGCCGGCCGGAAAGGGCGCGCAAAGCCGGCGCTGAAAAACAGGCGCATGCGGCAAGGGGAAACGCGCGTCTGGCCGTCGAAACCGTGGATGGGCGGGCCAATGCATTCTGGCCAGCACGCTGCGCCGGCCATTGGGCTGGGAGGGACGAGTTGTCTCTCCCATTATACCGCTTGGACACAGCGCTGTCAAACGGCTCCCAACCTGGCGCGAAAAAGGGGAGGATAGGCCGTTCCCGTCCGGGCGGCCTGCCGGGGGGGCGCGCCTCGCAGGGGGGAACGCCAGCTTATACGCCGGCGCGCAAGCCGCTGGATGCCGGAACCGTTGCCTATTCGCTGCGCAGAGCCTCGACCGGATCCTTTTTGGCCGCCAATTTTGCCGGAATCGAGCCGCCCAGCAGGGTCAGCGCGACGCTGATGGCAACGAGAAGCAGGGCGTATAGCGGGTTGAGCTGGGCCACGTTGCTCAACTCGGTCATATTGTAGATCACGGCGTTGACCGGGATGGTGAGCAGATAGGCAAGCCCGATACCGATGAATCCAGAACAGGCGCCGATGAGGAAGGTTTCGGCGTTGAACACCCGGGTAATATCCTTTTTCCTTGCGCCAAGCGCGCGCAGAACCCCGATCTCTCTCGTGCGTTCGAGTACCGAAATATAGGTGATAATACCGATCATAATCAGCGACACCACCAGCGAAATGGCGGCAAAGGCGATCAGCACCAGGGTGATGGCGTTCATAATGCTGCCCGACATGTCGGTGATCGTTTTGGCAAGGTCGGTGTAAACGATGGTATCCTTCTGCGCTTTCCCGGCGTTGTAGTCGTCGAGGTAGGCGAGCACCGCGTCCTTGGATTCAAAATCGCTGGGATACAGATAAATGATATAGGGGGTAGCGTCTGCGCCCAGGTAGGTCAGGGTGGATTTCTTGGTTTCCTCATCCATCTTTTCCATGGTGATCACATTAACGTCGGATTCGCGTTGGGCCTGCACGATCTCCGAATCGGCCTCCCGCTCGGTGATGCGCTGCACCAGCTTGTCGCTGTAAGCCAGCCCGCTGCCGAGCAGGCCGATCTGGACATCGGGCTTGAGGCGCACGATGCCCGTCACGGTCAGGGTCAGGGTGTCCTCCGCGTTGGCCATGGCGTTATAGTCGCTGCCCGGCACAAAGCTGCCCATGGGGGTCTTGACATAATAGTCGTCGTTGGATACCAACAGAAGCTCTAGCCCCACGATATCGTCAAAGGACATCGCCTCCACCCCTTCGACGTCCAGCCCCAGGTCGGCAAAAACGTTCATGTCCACGCGGTTTTGGCTGTCGACAACCAGCACCAGTCCGGTTTCGTCGGTGGGAAACTGGCCGGCGAGCAGGTCGTAATTTTTTTGCAGATAGGAATCCTGCGAGCCGTCGAGGCTGTCGGGATAGGAGGCGAGGCCGACCTCGCTCATGCTGGTCATGCTGCCGGCGTTGTCGCCGCCCTGGCTGATGCCGATCGTCAGCGTGGCCGGCATCGCTTGGCCGTCCTCCATGCGCAGCAGGTTCATCCCCACCATCCGGGTGTACCCCACGCTGCCGCAGATTTCCGGGTCGATCTGCTCAATATAATCGAGATATTCGTCGGTGAAAACATTTTGATGGGTGATCCGGTAATCCTCGGGATCGTAAAGATAGACCTCCCGCGCGTCGGTGTATTCATTTTCGTTGGCCGTGGCGTCGCTCATCTGGTCGTGCATTTGGCGCATAGTCTCCTCATCCAGGTTCATGGCCGAACGGGAGATCAGGATAGGAAACTCGCTGAGCGCGTCGGATTGAAACTGGTCGATTTGAATCTGAAAGCCGGAAGAAAGGCTCAGGATCAGGGCGATGCCGATGATCCCGATACTGGAGGCAAAGGAGGTCAATATCGTGCGCCATTTTTTGGTCGAGATGTTTTTGCCCGATAGCTTCAGCGCGGTAAAAAAGCTCATGCTGGTGCGCTTGAGGGCATAGCCGCTGTCTTCCGGCCCTCCCTCGAAGGGGTTGGAGTCGTCCACCACCCGCCCGTCCTGAAAGCGGACGATGCGGTCGGCGTACCGCTCGGCCAGCTCGGGGTTGTGGGTGACCATAATCACCAGCTTTTCCGCGGCGATCTCCTTGATTAAATCCATGATTTGCGCGCTTGTAGCCGTATCGAGCGCGCCGGTGGGTTCGTCCGCGAGGATGATGTCGGGGTCGTTGGCCAGCGCGCGGGCGATGGCCACCCGCTGCATCTGCCCGCCGGAGAGCTGATTGGGCTTTTTGTGGATGTGGTCCTTGAGCCCCACCCGTTCCAGCGCCTCCAGCGCCCTTTGGCGTTTGGTTTCGCCCGAGACGCCGCTGAGGGTCATGCCCATCTCGACGTTGTCCGCGATGCTCAGATGAGGGATGAGGTTGTAGCTTTGAAAAATAAAGCCGACGCTGTTGTTGCGGTAGGCGTCCCACTCGGCGTCTTTAAAGTCCTTGGTCGAGCGGCCGTTGATGATCAGATCGCCGCTGTCGTAATGGTCCAGCCCACCCACAACATTTAGGCAGGTCGTTTTGCCCGACCCGCTCGGGCCGAGGATGGCGACAAATTCATTTTTTCGAAAATTAAGGTTGACATGGTCAAGCGCCACCTGGGTAAATTCCCCGGTGGTGTAACTTTTGGTGATCTCCTTAAGCTGTAGCAAAGAATCCACTCCTTTGTATCGTGCCCCCCAGTATATCAGATAATTGTGAACGAAACATCAACGCGCCTTGGTTTTTCCAGGTCGCAACAGGGGGAAACGGGGCGTTTGCAGTTCAATGGGCTACTTTTATGCCTGCGGTATAAAAGAGGCGCGCCGTGATTTCCGTCCGTTCCCGACGCAACGATTGGATTCCCAAAAGGGGCAAGGCTGGTTGGAGTGATTGAGAAGGGAGGATTGCCACCGCTTTGCACGCCCCCGGCCTATTAGCGGGAGTAAGGCTGCCTTTCTTCGCGACCATCCTATGGTGCGCCCCAGCGGACGCATCTTCCTGCCCGGCAAATCTGCGATGCCCATCGGTTGTTTCGGTCATGCCCGGCAAAAGGGGAGTGGATGGTAGAAAAGGGGGCAGCACCCGCGTCCACCGGCCCAGCCTACGGTTTTCTGCGCAAAAATCCCGCGCGGCTTTGGACCGCGCGGGATCGGAAAAGAGGCTATAGCAACATGTTAAGAAACAGGCAGGTACTGCACCGTGATTTTTTCCAGCGCGCCGCCCCAACCCTGGGATGGATCGGTGTTGCGCATGCGGATATAAATGGTGTCCCGAATGCCGAAGTCGTCGGGATTGACCACCCGCACCGCGGTGTTCAGCGCGGTGGCCCGCTGCTCGCTTTCGGCCGAGAAATCCACCGCGGTCGTCCAGCTCTCGCCGTCGGGGGATACTTCAATGAGATAATTGGAGTAAAGCGAGAGGGCAAACAGGCTGGAGGCATATCCTGAGATATCAAACCGGTAGACCAGCTCGGCGTCGCCGTCGGTAAAGCGGCAATTCTCCCGCGCGGCCGAGGTGTCGCGCACAATGTAGGGTTTATCCTGACCTTCGCTGTTGACCGCCAGCTCAAAGTACTCGTATTGGTTATTGGGAACCTGGGAGGCCGCGCCGCCCCATTCGACCTCGATGGTGATCGGGTTGGTCGGGGTGGTAAACGTCTGTACCAGCAGGGAGGAAGAAGCAGCGTCCCAGCTTGTGGCTGGGGTGATGGTATGCCCCTTGGAGTCGGTAGCGGTCACGCTCGAGGGGGCCATGCCCTCAGGGGCGAGGAAACGGCTTGCAACCAGCGCGTTTTCCGCCCCGTGATAGGTCAACGTGGTGGTATCGGCCGACTCGGTCAGCGCGTCCTGAATCCCGCCGGTATAGCCAAGGCAGGGGATGGTGAGCTCCTGCGCGGCTTCATAAAATAGGCGGGATTCCCGGGCGGCGACCGTGGGGTTGCTGACCACGTCGAGGGTATCGCTGAAGATATCCACATACCGGCCCTCAAGGGTGGTGCCCCCGGTCAGGGAGTGCACTGCTGTGTAATTCCCCCGCTGGACGATAAAGCTGTCGGAGGTGACATAATCAAAGTCGGTGTAGCGCAGGGCGTACTCGGTCAAGATACGCATCAGGTCGGCGTCGCCCTCGCTCTCGGCGTAAAAATGCGTCGGCAGCCCGGCGGCGATAAAGTGCCCCTGCCCGACCTTGCTCTCGATGGCAATCGTGTCGCCGTACAGGCTGGTCATGACCGGCTCGAAGCCCTCGCCGGTAAAGGAGTAGGTAAAGCTGTCCAATCCCGTCAGCATGTGGGGGTCAAACTTATCGTCCGGCGTGCCGGCCGCCCATTGCAGGTAAGTCATCCCCTCCTCATAGGTCGTTGCCTGCGCGTTCAAGCCGAGGTGCTGCAGCAGGTTTTGTAGCGGCGAGCCCCCCTTGCCGGCGGCGTTCCACCACTCGCTTTCCAGGTCGACATAAGCGTCCGGCCCGCCGAGGTAGAGCAGGGTGCCGCCCGCCTTGACCCAGTCGGAGAGGGCGATGTTGACCTCCTCCGACAGCGGCTTCATATTATCGTAGGAGACAATGAGCAGGCTGACCCCCGCCAGATCGTCGGGCGAGTCGATGAGCTCCATCGCCTTGGTGCGCACCGGGATGCCGTCGCGCAGCAGCGGCATGGTCACGCCGTAAAAGGATTCGTAGGGGTTTTTACACCAGCCATCCCCTTCGATCTGCCAAGCAAGGGTGTCGCTGAGCAGATAGGTGACGCCCGGCGTACCGGCCGTCAGGGTGTATTCCCGGCCCGAGATATCTTTCATGGCGTTGTAGATGTTCATCTGTTCCGCCCGGTATTCGGGGCTGACGTACATAAAGCTGCGGTTGGTCCAGATAAACTGCCAGCGGTTGATTTCGCCGTAGAGCAGCGACGCGACCAGCTGGTCGTGGTTGAGCCCGCGCCAGTAGGGCTCGTTTTGGCCGTTCGCCGTATCCGACATGGCGTCGTTGAGGGCATAAAAGTCAACGCCGTAGTGAATCGCCGCGTCGAGATAGGAGCCATACCCCAAAACCCCGTGCAGAAAGGGGTCGGTGGTCGAAACCCCGCCATACAGGAAGGGGTTGATGATGGTGTTCGACCAGGTCTGCCCGGTCACCATGTCGACCTTGCCGGTGGAGAGCATATGATGATATCCGTCGGTGATACCCAGGTCAAATTTGCTGTAAGCCATGGTGCTGTGGGGGGCGATGCCGAATTTTACCCCGCTGGCATTGGCCTTGATGTAATCGGCGTAGGCGTTGATGGCGTTGACATGGGTGGAGATGTTCAGTCGCTGGGACAGGAAAACCGCCTCGGGGGAGGAGAGGGGGTCGACCCAGTCGGTGCCATAGGTGTCCTTCCACAGCTTTTTATAGCCCTCGCCGTACAGGCCCCGGCGGAACATTTCCGGCTCGACGAAATCGATGACCCAGGGCTGGATGGTCAGGTCGCTGGTGATGCGGTGGTCGATGACGTGCTGGATGGCCCCCGGCGTCAGAACCAGGGAGTTCCACGCCGCGTCGGGGCTACCGTTTACATCGAGCTGAAGGTCTTCAGGGTGCAGCGCCTCGTATTCCCCGCCGTCGGTGTGGTTAAAGGAACCGGAGGTGCCGACCGGAAGGCCCGCCCTGCGCCAGCTTTCGGCATTGTCCCGGTTGATGAGGGCGGCGTCGACATTGACGTGCATGGCCGGGGCATAAAAGCGGTCGTTGCTGTTGACGGTACGGTAGCCGTCGATCTCAACCGCGTCGCGATACTGGATGTATTTGCCGTCCTCATACCGATAGGTCATACCGTATAACCCCTCCGTTGGTTGATTTTTCTTTTCTACGTCAAATTGATCGATCAGACCGACCGCATATTGAAGGATAAACAGCGCGTCGGAAGCGTTGACCGCATGGTCGGCGTTGACGTCGGCGCGCTCGCGTTCTTCCGCGGTCAGCTCGCGCAGCGAGACCGAGTTTTGCAGGGCCCACAGGGCGTCGGTTGCGTCGATGCGGCCGTCGGCGCTGACGTCGCCGTAATCATAGCCGCCCGGCCCGGCGGCCGAGCCGGTCAAACAGACGCCCCATAAAAGGGCAAAAATCAGGGCCGGAGCCAGCAACCGGCGAAACAACGTGGTTTTTGACATGGATTTTCCTCCCTTAACCGAGATCGGATGATGGCAAACGGGTACCATCGGACGCACGCAGATATCCTGTCTACGCTATTCAGTGTATCCGTCCGAACGGATGGTGTCAATGTAGGAGTTGCATGATATGAGGGATGATTTTTTGTGAATTCCTGCCGAAAAGAATAGACCATAGCCGCCGCCTGCAAGGGCGGCGGCTATGGCTGACAGGGTTGTTTTCAGGTGATTTGCGGGTAGCGGGGCCGTGCGCGCTTTATTGAGCGCTCCATTCCACCGTAATATCGACCGGCTCTCCGTTGCCCTCGAGCGAGAGAAGAAGGGTGCCGCCCGCCTCGTCCCATACGGTCTCATACTGCTCGTAGGGCTGGCCGGACAGGGTGACCGAAATCGAGTCCATGGTCCGTCCGTTTCCGGCCAGACGGGTGGATGCGGACGCACCGGTCGGCACCGAGATGGCGAACTGGGTTTGTTCGGCCGATTCCTGTGCGGGGGCCGAGAGGGTACCGCCGGTGTGAAGCAGGCGGGGGGTGCCCCCTTCCAGCTTGGACGAGACATCCAGCAGCATGGCCGAAGCGTTCTGCTCCACCTGTTTGGAGGAGATCAGGGGCAGCGTAGCGTCAAATAAATCGACAAACTGACCGGTGAAGGTCTGTTCCTGCTCCAGCGCATGGGCGATCAGATAATCCCCCCGTCGGATGACCATGGCCCCGCTTTCCTGATACAGGACGTCGGTATAACGGGCGGCGTATTCCACCAGGTCGCGCAGGGCGCCGGGGCCTTCGGCCGCCACCGAAAAGTAAGCCGACGGCAGGCCGCACAGCAGCAATCGGCCTTTCCCTGCCGCGACATCCAACCCAAGGGTATCGCCCAGGTTGCTCGACAAAATAGGGCTGCCCGCCCCCTCCCAGCAGTAAGCGTTCATGGATTGCTGATATGGCAGCAGCCCGCCTATGTGTTGGCCGTAGCCGCGGGGGCCGCACCATTCCAGCATGGCCACATCCTGGAAGGGGGTGCGGCTGAGGTTATCCAGCTCCAGCAGAGAGAGTAGGCGCTCAAGAGGGGACCGCTCTCCCCACCATTCGCCTGACAGGTTTTCATAAGCGTTGATGCCGCCGACCTCAATCAAAACGCCTCCTGCACGCACCCAGTCGGCGACGATTTGCAGGGCTTCCTGGCTTTGGGGGTGTACAACGTCACTCGGCCAAAGCAGGATTTTCACCTCCTCGAGCTGCGCCGCGCTGTGCAGCCGGTCGAGGCAGACCGAGGCCAATGGAATCCCCTTCTCCACCAGCGGCAGCGAAAGGCCGTACATTCCCTCCCGTGCGCTGGAGGTGGTAATCGCTCCGTCCACGCCGGTCAGCCAGGTCATGGAATCGCTCATGGCCAGAGCGATCCCGCCGGTGCCGGCGTACAGGATGCTTTCCTTGCCGCTTAAATCGTTCATGGCCTGAAACACCGAAAGCTGGGTGGTGGAAAAGGCGGCTGGAACCGCTTCGCCAAAGTGGCGGCCGGTCCAGATGCTGTTTTGAAAATGATGGATTTCGGGATGCAGCAGCTGGGCCGCCAGTTGCTCCTGCCAGAGGGTAATGTATTTTTCATAATCCTCGTCGGCGTAGTCCGCCATCGGGTCGGACAGGGCAAAGAGGGTTTTCTCCCCCGCCACTGCGACTGCGTTTCCATACTCAATATAGTTGTTTTGGAAGGGACGGCAGACCGATGTGCCGGCGTAGGGTTTGGAGAGCAGGGAGGTGTTCGACCAGGTCTGGTTGATGATGCCGTCCACACAGTCCAGCTCCAAGATCGCCGAGTTGATGCAGGTGAAATCCCCGATGGCCCGGTAGGCGTTGTGGTTGGCGATATAGAATGGTACGGTGGGATCTTTTTGCTTGATCCGCTCACCAATGGTGCGGAACATCTCGACCGCCAGATGTTCTACCAGCCGGCTGGCCCGGTAGCGGGCCTCGGCCGAATAGTCGGGGTCGCTCCACGGTGTGTCGTAATATTCCTGCCACTCGGCCTTGAAATAGTCCGAGTATACTCCCGCAAAGCCGGTGATGGGCTCTTCCAATACCACCGCCCGGGCCCCGGCGTCGATGCAGCGTTCGACCACGCTCCATTTGTACTCGGTGTAATTCTCGTTCGGCATCACGCCGCCAAAGGAGCCGTCGGCGTTCTGCTCCCGCTCGGTATCCGCGCGGTCGGGATAGAGGCCAAAATACTCGTCGCCGTCCCGGTAGGCGGGCAGCATGACCCAGATTTCCTTGCCGGTATTCTGCCATCCCGGAATGGTGTCGACGTTGTTGCTTGAATTGATGTAAACCATAATCGAGTCCATGGGTAAATCGACCGTGGGGGAATACCATCCGCCGTATTGGTAGGTGGTGCGTATCGCACCGGGGTCGATCGCTTCGGAATGCCGGGCGTAAACCGTGCTTGCGCCGAGCCAGGGAAGGGCCATGCGGGTATCCTCCTTGGAGTGTGAAAATTCCTCGATGAGGCTGACCGAGTGTTGCAGGATCAGCAGGGCATCCGATGCGTTGATTGCGCCGTCCCCGTTGAGGTCGCTGAAATTTTGCTGTTCGGCCGAGAGGGTGACAAGCTCGACGCAATGCTGTAGAATAGCCAGCGCGTCGGCCGCGTCGATTTTTTGATCACGGTTGAGGTCGCCGGCCAGGCCGGGCGCCCATTCGACTGCCCCTCCCAGCGGCCACAGCAGCAGGCATACCGCCAGCAGGAGCGGCAGCGCGCGGCCTAAAACAGATGATTTCATACCATAGATTCCTCCCTTTCTGGTTACAAAGCAGGCAGTAAACCGACAATACGAATGGTTATTTTCTAGAAATAATGTTTGTTTTTGTGTATTATAACAGATAGCCCAGCAAAACGCCATCCTTCAAAATAAATTTTTACCGAAAAAGAGCCGCAAACTATTTCGTCATGGCGGAGTATCGTAGAAATTATCGTTGCTTGTTGGGGGGAGATGTGGTAGAATAATCTTAAAATCTTTCATTTGGAATCATGAAAGAATTGCTCTTGGCATAAACCGCCGCTCTATGCCATATCGGGGATTGGCCCCATGCTTTATCGGGCGGGGATGCGGTTTCGCGAGGGGAAGCTCCCTCCCCCTTGTGATACGTACGATGGATGGAGACGGCCTTGTCATACACCAGTCGCCCGTCTTTTTATAAGGAGATAACCCCATGAAACAGCTGGACTTATCCGAGCAGGTTTTGCAGCTCAAGCAACAGACAAATACGGTGATTTTGGCCCATACCTACCAAAATCCCGAAATTATCGAGGTGGCTGATATCACCGGCGATTCCTTTAAGCTGGCTGCCGCGGTCAGAGAGCTCGACTGCAAAAGGGTCGTGATGTGCGGTGTGCGCTTCATGGCCGAGGCAGTGAAGATTTTGTCGCCCGAAAAACAGGTGATTCTGGCCGGGGCGGATGCGACCTGCCCCATGGCCGAGCAGATATCGCCCGAGAGGGTGCGCGCCTATAAACAGGAAAATCCCGATGTGACGGTCTGCGCTTATATCAACACATCGGCCGCCCTCAAGGCCGAGTGCGACGTCTGCGTCACCTCCTCGAGCGCCGTGCGCATCGTGCGGCAGCTTGACGCATCCCGCATTTTGTTTATACCGGACAAGAACCTGGGGGCGTACGTCGCCGCGCAGGTGCCGGAAAAAGAGATTGTGCTGTGGGACGGCTACTGCCCGGTGCACAATCAGATCGCGGGGCAGGACGTCGCCTCCGCGCGCGATGCGCATCCGGGCGCGCTGGTGGCCATGCATCCCGAGTGCCCGCCCGAGGCGGTCGCGCTGGCGGACATGGTCGGTTCTACCGCGGAGATCATCCATTTTATCGAAACGACCGACCGCCCGGTCATTGTGGCCACCGAGCGGGGCGTGGTGGATGGTCTGTCCATTCGGTATCCGGACAAGACGCTCATCCAGCTTTGCCCACACAAGCTGGTTTGCGAGGATATGAAGCTGACCACCCTCCAGGGGCTTGCGCTCGCTTTAAAGGGGGAGGGCGGCCTCGCCGTCGAACTGGAGGAGGGCCTGCGCCTGCGGGCGAAAAAAAGCATCGACGCTATGCTGCGCTACGGCGGATGACCGGCTTTGCCGCATCCAAGCGGTCAAAGCCGCCGGGCGGATGGGCATATTTTAGCCCGTGGGCCGCTTCGGATGGATGCGGCAAGGGCGGGATTTCGTGCGGGACCGCCCGCAGGCCGGCGCGATAGCGTGCCGGATATGTCTGCCCGGGAGCGGGCTCAATCGACCGAAGGCCAGGAGCAACCTGCTCGCGCAGCGGCGCTGTGAGGCAGATGGCTGCCCCGCCGCGGCCCTCCGGCGCACCGGTCATAAAGGATGTCCGCCAAGGCGCACGCCAGCCGGCGCATGCCGGCAAAGCGTTTTTTTGGAAAGAAGGAACAGTTGGCTATGCTCGATCAATACGATGTTATCATAGCGGGCAGCGGGGTGGCTGGATTGTACACCGCGCTCAACCTCAGCCCCAACTTGCGGGTGCTGGTGCTGTGCAAGCAGGAGATGCTGCTGACCAATACCGCCCTGGCACAGGGAGGCGTAGCGGCGGTGCTCGATCTTGCCGGCGACAGCTACGACCTTCATTTTGAGGACACCATGATTGCCGGCGGCTATGAAAACAATCCTCAGGCGGTGCGCACTCTGGTGGAAGAGGGGCCGGGCGATGTCCGCCGCATTTATGAGATGGGGGTCGATTTTGACAAGGGTCCGGATGGAAAGCTGAGCTCTACCCTGGAAGGGGGGCATAGCCGCCACCGCATTGTCCATCACCGCGATACGACCGGACAGGCCATCGCCGAATGCCTCTCCCAGCAGGTGCGAGGCAGGGAGAATATCGACGTGGCCGAGTTTACCACCCTGTTCCGCCTCGAGAGAGTCAGCGGCGGTTTTTTGGTTTACGTTCTCTCCGAAGGCCGGGCTGTGACGCTGGCCTCCTCTTTTGTGGTGCTGGCCACCGGCGGCATCGGCCGTATCTATAAATATACCACCAATTCAAAAATTGCCACGGGGGACGGCATCCGCCTGGCCTATGAGCTGGGATGCCGCATCCGGCATCTGGATTATGTCCAGTTTCACCCCACCGCCTTTGCGGCTGCGCCCGCGCGGGAGCGGTTCCTCATCAGCGAGGCGGTACGGGGGGAGGGGGCGACGCTTCTCAACTGCTATCATGAGCGGTTTATGGACCGGTACGATCCCCGGCTGGAGCTGGCGCCGCGCGACGTGGTTTCCAAGTCGATCATCCTGGAGAGCCGCCGTTGCGGCAGCGAGCAGTTTTATCTCGACATCACCCACCAACCGGCGGATTTTCTCAAAGACCGCTTCCCCATGATCTACGCCCGCTGCCTGGAGGAAGGGGTCGATATCACGAAGGATTGCATTCCGGTATTCCCCTGCCAGCATTACCTGATGGGGGGCATCGACGTCGATTTGAACGCGCGCACCGACCTCGACCGTCTGTACGCGGTGGGGGAGTGTTCCCACACCGGGGTGCATGGGGCAAACCGGCTGGCTTCCAACTCTCTGCTTGAGGCGTTGGTGTTTGGCCGCCGCGCGGCGCAGGATATCATGGGCAGGACGGCTGCCTTTGGCCGCTGCCCCGCCGTACCCTCCAAAGAGCTCGATGTCTCGGGGGCGCCGCTGCCCCACGGGCTGGCCGACCGCATTCACGATATCATGCAGCAGTCGTATTTTGTCCTGCCCGATTACGACGCGGCCCGACGGGGCCTCGATCAGGCCGCCGCCATCCGGGAGCGGCTTCTCACCGGCGGCTTTGCCATTACGCAGACCTACTGCGAGCGGCTGAGCATCGCGACCGCCGCCGCCATTATTCTCAGGGAGTTGATAAAAAAGTGATGCGATTGCCCATACTATTGGTAGACGATGTGATTGGCACGGCCCTTCGGGAGGATATCAATTACCTCGATACGACCACCGATTATCTGATTGACGAAGAGCAGGTCTCCACCGCGCGCTTTCTGGCCAAGGCCGACGGGGTGTTGTGCGGGATGGAGATCGCGCTGCGGGTGTTTGCCCTGCTGGGCGATTTTCAGACCGAATGTTACCGGCGCGACGGCGACCGCATTCAAAAGGGCGACGTGCTCGCCAGCATTACCGGGAACACCCGCCTGCTGCTGAAGGGGGAGCGAACCGCGCTGAACCTTTTGCAGCATCTTTCGGGTATCGCTACTGAGACGGCGCGCTGTGTTTCTCTCGTGGAGGGAACGCGGGCCTCCATCTCCGATACCCGAAAAACGTTGCCCGGGCTGCGGGCCTTGCAAAAATACGCCGTGACCTGCGGCGGAGGGAAAAACCACCGCTTCAACCTGTCCGACGCCGCCATGCTCAAGGACAATCACATTGACGCCGCCGGGGGGATTCGGCCCGCCGTGGAGAAGCTGCGCCAATGCCTGGGGCACACGGTCAAGATCGAGGTGGAAGTCCGCGACCTTTCCGAGGTGGGCCAGGCCGTGGAAGCCGGCGCCGACATCATTATGTTCGATAATATGGACTGCGATACCATGCGAAAGGCGGTCGAGCTGGTGGACGGCCGCGCACTGACCGAGGCGTCGGGCGGTATTACCAGCGACACCTTGGGGCCGGTTGCGCAGACCGGCGTCGACATCATATCCATCGGGGCCTTGACCCATTCGGTAAAAGCCCTGGACATCTCGCTGAAAATCGTCAAATAGGAGGGCACTGCATTGAAAGTCCCGTTTTCCCCCCCCGATATCGGGGAAGCTGAAATCGCTGAGGTTGTTGACACCCTTCGTTCGGGCTGGATTACCACCGGCAAAAAAACCAAGCAATTCGAGCGCGATTTGGCGCAGTATTGCCATACCGCCAGGGCGGCGTGCATGAATTCGCAGACCGCCACCGCCGAGATGACCCTGCGCCTGCTTGGTATCGGCCCGGGTGACGAGGTGATCACCACCGCCTATACTTACACGGCCAGTGCCAGCGTTATTTGCCACGTCGGCGCCAGGCCGGTGCTCATCGATGTGGCGAAGGACAGCTATGAGATGGATTACGACGCGCTGGAGGCGGCCGTCAATGAGCGCACCAAGGCGATCATTCCGGTGGATGTCGGCGGGATTATGTGCGATTACGCCCGCGTGTACGATATCGTCCGTCGCAAGCAGGGACTGTTTCGTCCAACCAGCGATCTGCAAAGAGCCTTTGGGAGGATTATTGTGATTGCCGACGGGGCCCACTCCTTGGGCGCGGTGCGCGACGGAAAGATCAGCGGCGAGGCCGCGGATTTCACCTGCTTCTCCTTTCACGCGATCAAAAACCTCACAACGGCCGAGGGGGGCGCCGTCACCTGGCTGCCCCTGCCAGGGATGGACGATGAGGATTTGTACCGGCAGTATATGCTGCTTTCCCTGCACGGGCAAAACAAGGACGCCCTCAAAAAGAACCGCCCGGGCGACTGGGAATACGATATCATTGGCACCTACTATAAATGCAACATGACCGACATGCAGGCTTCGCTTGGTCTGGCGCAGCTCAAACGCTACGCCGCCATTTTAGACCGGCGGCATGAGATTATCCGCCGTTACGACGCAAGGCTGGCGGGGCACGGGCTGCGGCTGCTCCAGCATACGGGCGATGGCTTTCGCTCCAGCGGCCACCTTTACATCGTCCGTGTGGAGGGCGCCGGCGAACAGGAGCGCAACGAGATCATCGCCCAGATGGGGGAGCGGGAGGTCGCCTGCAACGTCCATTATAAGCCGCTTCCCATGTTTACGGCTTATCGGAACATGGGGTTTGATATTAAAGATTATCCCAATGCTTTTGATTTATACCGCAATGCAATCAGCCTTCCTTTGAACACCTGCCTGAGCGACGAGCAGGTCGAATACGTGGCCGATTGCCTGCTGGATATTCTGAAAAAATAATGGGCATGGTCAGGCTGGCTGACGCTTGGCGTTGCTGCCTTGGTAAGGGGACCGGTTGGATGAAACCGGCCCCCTTTTTGTATGTCGAGTATCCCGGCCTCTTTTCTCAGAGCCGTTGATTCGTCGTGAGCTTGTTCTGCTGGAACGGGAATGCAGGCCACAGCATGCGTCCCGTTTCAGCAACGGGCCAAGCGGGCCGGCGGGTGCAAGCCAGGGGATACAAACGCCGTCTATAACGAGTGAAAAAGGCCGGTTTGTGCCCATGTGTGGGCGGCGCCAACAAATCATCGCCCGGCGTCTTTGAAAAGCTCGACGGAGAATATGCGATTGCCCCGGGTTTTCAAGCTCCGTATTGTTACCGGGGAATGGGCAGGGAAGAGTCTTGGCAATGGTCAAAGAAGCCCCCTTTCGACGCGGGAGACAGGCGGATGCGCCCCAGCGTCAAAAGGAGGCTTTGGTGATTGGGCAGGCAGATCGTGCCAGCGGGCTTATTGATATTGGGGAAGATAATCGCCGTGGGCCTCGATCAGTTCGTCCACCATCGATACCATGTCGTCGATCGAAAGCTCTCCCCCCGTGTGCGGGTCGAGCATGGCGGCGTTGTAAATCAGGTCCCGCTTTTTGGTAACCGCTGCTTCGATGGCGATCAGCTGCGCGTTGATGTTGGTCATGTTCATTGCGGCGAGCTGGACGGGCAGCCGCCCGACATGGCAGGGATGAACCCCCTGCCCGTCGACCAGGCAGGGAACCTCGACGCAGGCGTCGGCCGGCAGGTTGTCGATCAGGCCGGTGTTGAGCACGTTGCCTCCGATTTTTATGGGCGTTGCGGTCACCACTGCCTCCATGATACGGGAGGCATATTCCATCGATCGGCTGTGCTCGACCCTTCCGCCGGCATGCAATGACTTTTTGGTCTCGGCCCAATCGTTGATCTGGACGATGCAGCGGCGGGGATATTCGTCCAGCGGTATGTTGTATCGCTCAATCAAATCGGGATAACGCGACTTGATGAAAAAGGGATTGTATTCCGCATTGTGCTCGCTCGACTCGGTGCAGTAATACCCCAGCCGGCGGATGTATTCATAGCGTACCATGTCGGCGTGCTTTTCACCGGCGTTTTTCTGGGCCGCCCGCTCGCGGATTTCCGGGTAGAGGTCACGCCCCTCCCGGTCCCGGATCTCCAGCAGCCACCCCATGTGGTTGATGCCGGCGATCAGTTCCTTTCGTCCCTCCAGGCGGTCCTCCATGCCCAGCGAACGCAGCAGGTGTTCCGAGCAGACCTGCACGCTGTGGCACAGCCCCACTGTTCGGATGCCGGTGTACCGCTGCATGTAACCGGAGAGCATGGCCATTGGGTTGGTGTAATTGAGAAACAGCGCATCCGGGCAAACCGCCTGCATATCCCGGGCAAATCCCTCGAGCACCGGGATGGTGCGAAGGGCCCTCATGATGCCGCCGATGCCCATCGTATCCCCAATGGTCTGCCGAAGGCCGTATTTTTTCGGGATTTCAAAATCAATGATGGTACAAGGGTCGTAGCCCCCGACCTGGATGGCGTTGATGACAAAGTCCGCCCCGTCGAGCGCCTGGCGGCGCTGCCCCTCGCCCAAATAGGATCGGATGTGCGCACGGCCATCGTTGCAGTCGCGGTTGAGAGCGCTGATCAGGTCAAAGGATTCCTCCAGCCGCCCCGGGTCAATGTCATAAAGGGCAATGTCCGCATCGTGCAGCGCCTCGCACAGCATCGTGTCCCCCAATACGTTTTTGGCGAACACTGTGCTTCCCGCGCCCAGAAATGCTATTTTTATCATCGTGGTTCCTCCTCTTCCAGCATGATATCCTAGCCGCATACGGCTTCTGTTACCGTCTTTTTATCTAAGATGCCATTCACACAGGCGTGCGCATGACCTCCTCATGCTCCAGCCGGGTGTTCGAACAAAGACGCTGCGTGGCGCGCCCCATCCAACAACCCAGGCCGGTTCGTTCCATGAAGCAGGATATCATATAAAAGGTTATGCCGCCATTGCAAAAGGGAACCAAAACATGGTAAAATGGAACCAATATTGACAGACGGGAGGGTACGGCTTGAAACACGACGGGAGCATGGTCGAGCTCGGCTTGGTCAATAAGCATCTGGGCGATCTCAACCCCATTTCCTGCGGCTGGCAGGATTGCCGTCCGGGGCACGCTTTTGGCCCGGCCGTCCGCAGATACACCCTGATCCATTATGTGCTGGAGGGGAGAGGGCATTTTTTTGCGCGCGGTCAGGAGTACCCTGTGCGGGAAGGGGAGGCTTTTCTCATCCGACCGGATGAGGTGACCACCTACCGCGCGGATACGCAAAAGCCGTGGGAGTACCTGTGGATTGGTTTTACCGGCCGGCTGGCCGAGCAGTTTCACGCTTTTCCCGCCGTCATACGGCCCGAGCGCCGTTTGATGGAGGGCATGCTCGACGCCTTCCAGCGTATGGGCATGCGGGAGGAGTTTTTGGCCGGTAAGCTCTTTTTGCTGCTGGCCTCCCTTCTGGAAGGGGACAGGCCGGTCGACCGGGCAAAGGAAGCCAAAAACTATCTGGATCAAAATTATATGCACGCGGTGCGGCTGGAGGAGCTCGCCCGGTCGTTGGGGCTGGACCGCAGGTATCTATCCCGCCTGTTCAAGCGGGGCAACGGGGTCACCATGCAGCAATATCTGACGCAGCGCAGAATGGAGGAGGCGGCCCGCCTGCTCGGGCAGAATTATCCCGTCGCCGTGGTCGGGCGGATGGTGGGATATGAGGATGCGTTCCATTTTTCCAAAGCCTTTCGCCAGTATTACGGCGTATGCCCGCGCGATTGGAAAAAGGGGAAAAGCTGAAACGGAGGCGTGCATCCGTGTATTCCGGCGACGCCGTCAAAAAATGCTGCGGCTGTCGTTGCGGCTCAGGCGTGCTGGCCGGCCTTTGTGCGGCCCGGCAGCGCGCGGGCGCCCGGATGAGCCTGGTCGGCACTATCGCCGGTTTTGACCGTCGTACTTGCGGGATGCAGTGGACAGGCCGATAAGGGAGGCAGGAATCCAGCCGTTATGTGAGCGGCGCCCGATGAACCGTTCCTGCGCGCTGCCACGCATTCAAGGGGAGAGGGCACGATCCACTGTGGATAACGCAAAGGGCGGCGGGTTTGACAAAAGAGAGGCCGTAGGGCCTCTCGAAAATAGCCGCAAAACGCTCTGTAGAGGCATAGATATCAAACGTCTGGCGGCCGCCCAAAAGAGGCGGATGCCACTTTGGGCAGAGGGCCCTACGAAATCTCACGTGACGGTTTAGAATTCCCGCAGCAGGGCGATCAGGTAATCCAATAAATTGGGGGGCTTTATCTCCACGGGAGGGGCCTGAGCGACATCCCAGGCGGCGACCAGCTTGGCGCGGGCCACCTCCTGCCCGTCAAGGGTAAAGACCGCTTCGCCCATACTCTCGCCAAATCCGATGGGCGCATAGGCAAACGGCAGCAGCAGCAGGGTGCGTTCGATTCGTTCGGCCTGACCGGGCAAAAGGCTGATTTTAACCTCCTCGCACATGACCCCGACGGCATTGGCCGCGCCGCCGGTCACCGGCAGCCGCACCTGCTCGGTGTCGGTGTCCAGGGACTGCTGGCTGTAGTGGGAGAAGCCGTAGTCGAACAGCTTGATGTGATCGTTCCAGTCGTCGGGCGCTGATAGGGTGACGGCGATCAAAAGCGCGCCGTCCCGCTCGGCGGCCGAGACCAGGCAGCGCCCCGATTTTTTGGTGTACCCTGTTTTGATGCCGACAGCGTCGGCGTACATGCTCAGCAGCTTGTTGTGGCCGTACAGGGTGCGCTCGTAGGGAGGGTTGCCAAAACACACCCGTGCGGTGCGGGAGGCGGCCATGGCGGCAAAGGTTTCGTTTTTCATTGCCGCGCGCCCCAATAGGGCCATGTCGTAGGCGGTGGAGTAGTGGCCTTCGGCGTCCAGGCCGGATGGGGTGACAAAGTTGCTTTGCTGCATCCCCAGCTCGTTGGCCTTGTCGTTCATCATTTTTGCAAAGGCGGGAATGCTTCCGGCCAGGGCAATGGCGGTGGTGTTGGCCGCGTCGTTCCCCGAGCACAGCAGCATGCCGTAGCAAAGCGCCTCCAGGCTGACCGTGTCCCCTTCAAGCAGCCCCATACTGGTTCCCTCGACCGACACCATCTCCTTGGTGGTGGTGACCTCACGGGCCAAATCGCCCGATTCTATGGCGAGTAAGGTGGTCATGATCTTGGTCGTGCTGGCCATGGGCATGGTCTCGTAAGCGTTTTTCTCATAGAGCACCTCGCCCGTCAGTCCGTCGATGAGAACGGCCGATTTTGCCGAAACGGAGGGGGCTTGGGAAGCGGCCGAGGAGGGGGTGAGGCATACCGGGATCATCAGGGCGGTTGACAGCATGCAGGCAAGCAGTTGTCGCATTCGCATGGGCGTTCTCCTTTCCAAAGCGGATATTCACACTACAAATCAATATATGCGCCATGGGCGCCCGCTATGTGACAAGCCGTGATGCCAGCCAAAAATCGGCGGATGCTGGCATGCCGTATCTGTCGAATGTCCGCACGCAGCGGCATCAAAATTCAGGCGGAGGCGGCATAAGCGGCCTGTGCCCTACCGCCGGAATGTGGGTGAATTTGTCTGGAAATGCAGGCGCGCACCGCATGCGTTGGGCATGCCGGCATCGTCGCTATCCCTCTCGGCCGGCTGCACCAAAACGGCCGGCATGGGGCGGAATGCCGGCGGAAACGTATTTTGTTTGACAAATATGTCTTATCATGCTAACATAAAGCTTATGGGGGGTGCGGCAATGTCTGCGGAGAAACAATACAAATACAACACAGTCATCAATTATATCATGCAATATATTCAGGACAACGACCTGTCCGACGGGGATAAGCTGCCGACCGAGCAGCAGTTGTCCAGCCTGCTGCACGTCAGCCGGGTGTCCATCCAGCAGGGGATCAAAAAACTGGAGAAGGATGGCTTTGTCTACCGCATTCAGGGCAGCGGCACCTATGTGCGCAAAATTACCGACCGAAAAGAATCCAGCATCATGGTTCCACTGGTGATGAACGCGGGATTCAACGCGCTGCATGGCTTTGACATCCTGCGGGGGGCACAGGAATTTCTGTTTTCCCATTCCTGTCACCTATCCCCCCACTGCCTCAAAAGCGAGGATGCGCAGCAGCATGACTGCGAGGATATGATCGACCATCTGGTCGAGCGGGGAAACCGGTGCATCATGACGCTGCTGCCCTCGGTGAGCAACGCGGATTTTTTCCGGCGTCATATGCGCGACGGTGTGCGTTTTGTGTTTTTGGATACCCCGCTGGACGACTTTTTCGGATGCCATACGGTTTACAGCGACCATGCTTTGGGCGGCTATCTGATCACCAGGCATCTGATCGATCTCGGCCACCGGGATATCGCCGTGTTCAGCCCGGTGCATTCCGGGCCGCTGGTCAACCCGAATTTTGCCCACCGGATTGAGGGCTATCGCTACGCCCTGCACGAGCAGGGAATCCGGTACCGGGAGGATTACCTGTTTGAGGATTGCCAGACGACCTGGGAGCATTTTACCCGCGCGTTCGAGCGCATGCTGGCCATGAGGCCGCGGCCGACGGCCGTATTTTGTCTCAACGACGCGGTGGCCGACTGGATGACCGAATATTTGGATGAACGCGGCCTTCGCATCCCGGAGGATATCTCGGTTGCCGGCTTTGATAATCATGATATCCGGCGCCCGGTGACCACCATACAACAGGATTTTTATGAGATGGGGCGATATGGCGCCAAGTTGGCGCTACAGCTTCTCAAAAACCCGGCGTATCCGGTTACCAAGCAAATACTTCCCGTTACCTTGATTAAAAGAGAGTCGACGGGCAAACCTCTCAACGCTTAAAACAGCCGTAAGGCTGTTTTTGTTTTGCAGCATGGTGAAGTTAAGCCGGATGTTGTGTTGGGGCGCCTATGCATCAGCACGCAACGGAATGAAGCGGTTTTTCTGTATGTGCCAAGCCTGCCTAATAAAAAAATAACAAATTTCAATTGATCTTAAAATTGAGTGATAAGGACTGCGCTTTTTCCCACATTTCAATATAAATTGTTATGATTTAGCAAGACAATATGTCAAATTTATCTTGACTTAAAGGCACAGATGAGGTAATATAGGGACAAATGTATGAGGAGGATGATTACCTTGAAAACGAAATGGCATCGTTCGCTATTGGCATTCACGCTTAGTTTGATATTTTTGTTCAGTTCCTTTGGCTCAGCGGTCGTCTTGGCCGATGACGAGGCGGTTGCTGCGGTAGAAGCGGCGATTGACGAAATTGGATTGGTCAGCTATCGCGATAGCGTGCTCAGCGCTATTGAGGCGGCTGAAGCGGCCTGGAACGGCTTGGATGAAACCGAGCAGGGGCAGGTGTCCAACGCGCAGGTACTCGTTGATGCCCGAGCGGAATACGACCGCCTGGCTGCTGCTGCGGACAACTTAAAAATTGTGTACAATTTTGATACCTCCACTACCGACGGCTGGAGTTCCGAAAATTGTGATTTTTCGTTGGGCACGCTCGACGATCACCCCGATCACTGGCTGATTACCCCGACCGGCGACTGGTCTGTATGGAGAAGTGTAGAGATCGATATTTCCGAATACGACTTTGACCAGCTCAAAATGGGGGTAAACGTCCTGCGCAGCAGCGAGGAAGACGGGATAGTCTCGGTGCGTCTGCACAATGCTGCGGGTCAGGTCATGGAAATGAACAAATGGTTTGGCGAACTTGGCATGGAGCCCAATAAGTGGGTTTTTTATGAAATGAAGTTTAATGAGTCGGAGAATGCACAGGGCGGTAACCCATGGCCCAAGTGGACTTCCGACGACTGGAATTCGGACGTTCCCATTGTCACGGTCGAATTCCGCAACGGCGCTAAGACGAATACGCCCGTAGAGGCCGACGGTTTTGCCATCTACAACGAGGGCGCCGATGTACAGGGTCTGGTAGACGAGGCCAATGCGGTGGTGGATCAAATTGCTGCGATTGGGGAGATTACCTCGGCAGAACAGAGCAACGCCGTCGTTGCCGCCCGCAGCGCCTATGATAATCTGAGCGCCGTTCAGCAGGAGTTGGTGGTTAACTTTAACGCATTGCAGCAGATGGAGCAGACTGTGAGTCAGTACAGGTCGGCTGCCAATGTTGTGGCGGCCATCGATGCCATCGGGGAAGTGACGGCGGAGAACTATGCCCAAAAGGGCAACGCCATTCTCAACGCCCGGGATTTGTATGATACATATTATAGTGAGTACAATGATAATACCCTGATCACCAATTTCTCCGTCCTGACGGCGGCAGAGGAAGCTTACAATGGTTTCCTCGACGCGCAGAAAGAAGAGGATATCGCCGCTCTGGAAGCTTTGATCGACGCCATTGGCGAGGTAAATGCGGATAACAGCGAAGAGGCCCTGACAAAAATCACGGCAGCCGAGCAGGCGCGCGACGCGCTGGCGGAGGAATATGGACAGAGCGTGCTCAACGAGGTCGGTAACCTTGACACGCTGGAAGAGGCACGGCAGGCATACGATGCCTTGAACCCGTCGGTTACGCTGGGGGACGTCAACAATGACGGCAATATTAACGCTTCTGACGCGCTTCAGGCGCTACAACACAGCGTTGAGTTGATTACGCTGGAGGGGGATCCATTTACGGCGGCCGACGTCAACCGCAATTCGGTGGTAGACGCTGCCGACGCTTTGCTCATCCTCCAGTATTCGGTAGAGTTGATTACCGAGTTTTCCAGCGCTGAATAAGTCCGTTCGCTGGGGGCGGTAAGGCCGTCCCCGGCCTTTGTCTTTGCTAACGGAAAGGAGCAATCAAATGAAATCACTGTTCAAGCGGCTGCTGGTAATGTTCACCTGTACGTCTATGCTGCTTGGGACGTTGCTGCCGGCCGGCGCGCAGGGCGCTGATGTGGAGTCGGCACCCAGCCAGACCGAAACTGTCACCACGTCAGGAGGGCTTACCATGACGTATACCGCAACCGATTATATGCCCAACACCGCCGCGGAGAATGAGCTGATATACGGCGCCTCCGGAATCCTGGGGGTTTATGGCACCGATTATTACCGTTTTGCCGACGGATACAATTTCTTTGTTTACCGCTTGACAGGCGAAGTTGGGCAGATGGCCTATGCGGTGTTGGATATCGGTATGGAGTATGTGGTTGAGATATCCACCGATAATAAGAATTGGACCGAGGTGCTCAATAGCACCCGCGATGGGATTTTCCGCGAAATGCGGGGGATTGACCTGACCTCTTTCTTTGAATTTTCCTCTGAGGTATATTTGAAGGTGTCGGATTCCGCGCCGCAAAACGGCTGGGGCGGGCAGGTACGCAGCCTGCGGTATGTCACCATCACCGGTCCCAATGGGGAACTGCCCGCTTATCGCGATATTTCCGAGAACTGGACCGCCTCCACCGGCGATACCCTCAACGCGGGGGAAGCCGTCCGAGCCACAGCCGGCAGCGAGGTGACGTTCGAAAAAACAGTGTTCGTGCCCGAAAACTGGATCAGCGGCGAGCTTGGCCTGAGCTTTTCCTGGGTGGAGAGCGGTCAGGCACCAGTGGTCCGCATTGACGGCACCCAGGTCGATTCGGTCAGCTATTACGGCAATAATCTCACCATCCCGCTGCCCGAGGGCAGCAACGGCAAGTCCGTGAGGGTGGAGGTGGTTACGACGGCCACCGAGGACGGCAGGTGCGGCCTTTGGGATTCGGTGCGCATGGGCTTTATCGACATGATTACGATGCCCGAGTCGACTTGGTCTTTTGATGGCGAGACCCGAAAGATTCACGAGAACTATTTTACCGATGAAACCGATCTGGTGCTTCTCAACGCCCTTGCCGGAAACTATGCCTCGACGTTGTATGACGGGCGTTTTGGGCTGGTTGGCTTCAACGGCATGATGCGCAGCAATCAGCTGTTTTACGCACACGATACCTCCCGCAACCTTACCGCCATGGCGATGGAGGAGATGTATTCTCCCATCGTGCGGCTGGAGACCATCGAAGAGCTCTATGAGGGCGTCAAGGCGGCCATGGTGCCGGGCAGCAGCTATGAGATGTTTTTAAAGGTGGATGCGAGGCCGAAAAACGTCCGCACTTCCTCAGCCAACGAAAAACTTCTCCAGATGGTGACCAACCAGGATGTTGCCGAACCCTTTGTGGATGTATACCTTAGAATGACCAAAGGGGGAGAGGAATATTCCCTGAGCGCGCTGCAGGTGGAGGATGAGGCCAAAGAGGAAGGACTCATGCGCACCTACACTGCCGGCGATGTTTCGGCCTTGGTCGATATCACCTGGCCGAGTTGCATGACCGACAAGCCGACCACCATGACCTTCTCCTCCGACAGTGCCGACGAGTACAGCGTTGTCTTTACCAATTTCCAGAAGCTCGGACGCGAGGCGGCGAATTTCAGCGTCATATCCACGGAGAACAACACGCTGGCCGTCAGTTCCGATGGCGTGACCGAGATCGTCCCCCCGGACGATGGATACATCACCCTGTCCAAAAACGAGGGCTGGTATGCCCACCCGATCATCATCACGTGGGATGTCAAGCCGCAGAAAATTTTGCTCAAAACCAACATGGACAACACCGCCTATACCGACATCGAATTTGTCTATACCGGTAGCGATAAGCCTACTATCAGCTCGGTGCCGTTTGAAGGCATTGATGTGAACCTGAGCTGGGCTTACCGGGTCGCCAAGCACATCGTTGCGGAAGGCACCTACGGCGCAAATGGCTACGATCCTACCTATGTTTGCGGCGGGGAGGGTCTGGGGCCGGGCGCGCTGGCTGCGGCCGCCTATATTTTCAAAAAGTACGACAGCCCCCTGGCACAAGAGGCCGAGACCCTGGCTCTCAAGGCCAACCGGGATGCCTACCAGGCGTCGGTGGAGCGCAATCATACCCCGTCGTATTATCTCGACCGAATTCAGGGATGCATGTTCCTCAATATGATGGGATACAATGAGTTTGTCGAGGTTGCGGGTTACTATGGACAATTTGTGCTCAGTTCTCAGAACAGCGACGGAACCTTCCTCTGGTTTGACCCGCGTAATGTGCTGACCTTACAGTTGGTTTATGAAATTATTGACTTAACAAGCTACGAAGAGGCCATCCGGCGTTACCGCGACGCCCTGACCTATACCGATGAATACATTGTGTATAAGGATGAGACGCTGCGTCCACATTTTATATTTAATGGGGCAGGCGATCTTGGATATCTAGGCCATATGGGAGATAAGGAAGCTGTTGACCATGTCTTGAAGATGTGTGCTTCTACCTGCGACGATACCGGCGTGTTCGACTGCTCGGACATCAATCCTTATTTCCTGGGCTGGTCGCTCAAGGGCATGATGAACATCCAGTACGATCAGGACGATATGAAAACCATTGTGAAAAAGGGGCAATCGGCCCTGTATGACGCCGATGGTAACGTCGAGATCCTGGATTATCCTACTGCTTATATTAATAATCCGAATTTTTACAGTGATTATATTCTGGAGCGTCCCATCGTTTATGGCGATATCAATGGAAGCGGGACAATCGATGCCTCCGACGCCCTGCTTGCGCTGCAGCACAGCGTTGAGCTCACGACGCTGGAAGGGGATGCCTTTACAGCTGCGGATGTTACGAACGATGGGTCGGTAGACGCTGCCGACGCGCTGAATATTCTGCAATACTCTGTCGAGCTGATTGATCATTTTCCCGTAGAGGAATAAACCCCCTCCTAAAGGCGCTCCTGCTGGATAAGGCAGGGGCGCCTTGCTATATCTAGGAGTATCCGCTTAACAATGGTTCTCTGCCGTTATGCCGCGGGGCGAAAGCAGGGTAGCATGTAAAAGAAGGATAAGCGCCGATGCACCGACAACGCACACAAGCCGATTCTGATAGACCATCGGCCTGCACCACAGAGAACCCATGGGTCTTTTCGCTTGCCGGATAACCCATCGGACGCATGCAAAGGGGCAATGCTATGTACTTGATACAGCATGAAGTAGAATCAACCGAAATTCGTGCCGGTCGATCGGGGAGTCCGGCGCATTCGATGGGAAAGGACAATGGCCCTGATCCTGCGCTGGTCCATAGAAATATTTTTAACTTACGGCCACCGCTCAACTGGCGGCGGCCGTAAGTTGATCCTTGGGCAGTCGTCTTATTTTTTACTGGTTGGCACGCAATACCGATACGCCGGTGTCAATGACGTCCGGGCCGGTCGATGCGTCAGTCAGCGCCGCGAAGGCCTGCGCGACCCCCAGATACCCCATGGTATAGGGATTTTGCGCCATAGCGGCCTTGAGAGCTCCTTCATTGAGCAGGTTTTGGATGGTATCCGAGCGGTCGAAGCCGATACCGATGATGTCCTTGCCCGAGGCCTTGATGGCGTTGCCGGTGCCTACCGTTGCGCCCTCGTTGGTGCCGAAGATGCCAACCAGATCGCTGTTGCCCGTGATGAAGCCGTTGGCCGCATCCTGTGAGGCCTGAAAATCCCCTTCCTTGTATTCGGTGGTGAGCAGGGTGAAATTGCCGTCGGCTTCGATCACTTCACGGAAGCCGTTTTCCCGGTTGATGGTAGAATTGGTGGCGAGATTGACGCCGATAATGCCGATTTTGCCAGAAGTAATCCCGGCGTTCTTGAGCTCGTCGAGCATGGTCTGTCCGGCGATTTGCCCTGCCTTGGTGTTGTCGGTCGACAGTGTGGTGATGGCCGGCACGTCGGCGGGGGAGTCGACGTAGATAATCTTAACTCCTTGGTCAATGGCGTTTTGCACCGCCGTCGAAATCGCGGTTTGATCGTTGGCGGCGAGCAGGATCAGATCGGCTCCCTCCGCTACCGCGTTGTTAATGATTTCAATCTGTCGGGCGTTGTCCTTTTTGTCCGGGGCGTCCCACTTATAGGTGATTCCCAGTTGGGTGGCCATTGCTTTCGCGCCGCTGTCTACCGAGACCCAGTGCTGATCCATCTTATCCATGGTGATAAGGTAAACCTTTTTGTCCGCGTTGTTGGCGGTGGCGCCACCGCCGTCGGTATTGGAACAGGCCGTACAGGCCAGCATAACAAGCAGCGTTGCCGTTATCAGGGCAAAAATACGTTTTTTCATGGTATAGACCTATCCTTTCTATTCAGCTTATTGATTTCATTCTGATATTGGGATACAACCCAATGTCGTCATTTCCGGACGCTTGTGGGCGAAGAAGGAGCCTTACTTGGTGCTTTGCGCTTTTTTCAGCCCAAAACGCCGCTTGCCGCCCTCACCGCCCCGGGCGATGCGGTCAAAGAGCACCGAGATAATGACCACGATGCCGATGACGATGTTTCGCAGCGCCGCGGGCGCTCCGGCAAACTGTAGCCCGTTTTGGAGCACGCCCCAGATAAAAGCGCCCACCACCGTGCCAAACAGGATGCCCTGCCCGCCCATGGTGCTGACGCCGCCGATGACCGAAGCCGCCACGGCGTTGAGCTCATAGCCGTTGCCTGCGTCCATGTTGCCCATGCCGCTCTGGGCGGTGAGAATCAATCCGACTATCCCCGCGAGCAGGGAGCTGAACACATACACCTTGGTTTCAGCCAGCACCACGTTCACACCGGACAGCTTTGCCGCCTCGTAGTTGCTGCCAATGGCGTAGGTGTGGCGGCCGGTACGGGTGCGCGAGAGCAGAAAGTTAAAGATCAGAAAGATCACCAGACAGATCCAGATGGGGGTGTAGATTTTCAAAAAACTGCCGTAGTAGAAAAAGTTTTGAAAACCCTCCTGGCCGATGCTGTCGGTGTTGCGGTTGTTGTTGACCAGTTGGGCGATGCCGCGTGCGATAATCATGGTGCCGAGAGTGGCGATGAAGGCGGGCAGCTTGGCCTTGGCGATGAGCAGGCCGTTGATCAGGCCGATGATGCAGCAGGCCAGCAGGGTAATGAGGGTGGCCAGCCAGGGGTTCATGTGGGCGGCCGACATCAGCGTGGCCGATATCATGCAGGACATGCCGGCTACCGACCCGATCGACAGATCAATGCCGGCCGTGATGAGCACATAGGACTGCCCGATGCCGATAATGAGGATGGGCACCACCTGACGCAGCAGGTTGGTCATGTTGCTGGCCCCCCAGAAGGAGGGGTTGAGCAGGCCGAATACAATGACCATGACGAAGAGCGCCACAGTGACCGACACCACCTGCCCCACGCCTCGTCGGGAGAGCAGGGACCGTATGCCGGTGCCCGGGCGGTTTGAGTTTGACATGAAGCTTCATCCTTTCCAAAGATGAGATCGTTCGCCTTGTATGGCCGGTTACAGGGTGCGGCACAAAAGGTGGATCGTATGGTTTAGGTTTGATCGTATTTGGTGGCGCAGGCCATGATTTTTTCCTGTGTGGCCTCGCTTTGTGGGAAGTCGCCGGTAATGCGGCCATTGCACATGACCAGGATACGGTCGGACATCCCAAGCACCTCCGGCAGCTCGGAGGAGACAAACAAAACTCCCATCCCCTCCTGCTTGAGCCGGTTCATAATGTTGTATATTTCCACTTTGGCCGCCACGTCGATGCCGCGGGTGGGTTCGTCAAAAATGACCACCCTCGCATCGCGCATCAGCCATTTCCCCACGACGATTTTCTGCTGGTTTCCGCCCGACAGGTTTTTGGCAAGCTGTTGGTCGGAAGGGGTCTTGATGCGCAGCTCGTCGATGGCTTTCTGGCTCAGCCCGGCTTCCTTGCGCCGGTTGACGACGCCAAGCGGCCCGCACAGATGATCCAGGTTGGCCAGAGCAATGTTTTCCCGTATGGAGAGGTTGACGCACAGCCCCTCCCGCTTGCGGTCCTCGGGTGCGCAGACGATTCCGCTTTTTATCGAGCGGATTGGGGTGCCTGTGTTCACCGCTTTTCCATCCAGCCGGATTTCGCCATAGTCGATGGGAGCGGCGCCCGACAGGCAGCGCACCATCTCGGTTCGTCCTGCGCCCATCAAGCCGGCAATACCGATGATCTCCCCTTCAAAGAGGTCAAAGTTGACCCCCTTGACTTCCTCTCCGGCCGACAGGTTGCGTACCGACAGGATTTTTCTGCCTCGCTTTGAGGGGATGCGCGGGTATTTTTCTTTGATTTCGCGCCCGACCATGAGCGAAATGATTTCCGCGATGGAGGTGTCGGCAAAATTTTTGGTGACGACGTATTGTCCGTCGCGAAACACCGTGATGCGGTCGGTAATGTGCGCGAGCTCTTCCAGCCGGTGAGAGATATAGACGATGCCGTGCCCCGACGCCTTGAGCTCCCCGATGATGCGGAACAAATCGTTGATTTCGCGGTCGGTCAATGCCGAGGTGGGCTCATCCATAATCAGGATTTTGGCGTCGATCGACAGCGCTTTGGCGATTTCGACCATCTGCTGTTTGGATACGGTCAGCCTTCCGACGACGGTATTGGGGTCAATGTCCAAATGCAGGCGTTGTAGGATCTCGGAGGCCATCCGGTTGAGTTCGCGGCGGGATAGAATCCCCATTTTGGCCGGCTCCCGTCCCAAAAACATGTTTTCCGCCACCGTCAGATGCGAGCACATGTTCAGCTCCTGGTGAATGATGGCGATGCCTAATTCCTGTGCCCTTTTTGGTGTCAGGTTCCCAACCGGTTCGCCGCGAACCAGGTATTCCCCCGTGTCGCGCTGATAGATTCCGGCGATAATTTTCATGAGGGTCGACTTGCCCGCGCCGTTTTCCCCCAGCAGCGCGTGCACCTCGCCCGGCCTTAAATCAAAGGATACGTTGTCCAGCGCCTTGACCCCCGGAAAGGATTTGGAGATGCCGGTCAGCCGGATGAGATCGTGAGCCATTCCCTCGCCTCCTTGCTTTGTAAAATAAAACATTGCTAGTATCCGCATGTCCAAGGACAATATACCAGTGCATTGTATGGTTTCGCTGCCTTACTTTGACAACGGGGCAAAAGCGGGCGCTTGATTTTTTGCGATGGATTCGGTACAATAATAATACTTTCGCCGTTTTGTCCCGCTGTGTCGATTTGCTTTGGAAAAACGATGGTCTCAATGGTTTGCGATGGCTGCCAATCATGAACCGCATTCGCACTCTGTGCTGATCTTCCACATCGGCGCGATGTGGAAGTATTTGGAATACAACGCAACGAGAGGCTTTCGCAAAATGAAAATTGCAGACGATACAGGCTTTCCTTTTGGGATCGCTGGCGACGACGGATCGGCCGGTGATGCCACGCGGCGTTTCCGATTTGTACTTTTAACATAAACGGGGGATATGCTATGAAACTAGGAATTATTCGCTGCATGCAGACCGAGGATTTTTGCCCGGGTACCGGATGCTTTCGGGCCATTCGGGAAAAGGCAGGCGCTTTTGCTGACGCCGGGGATGCGATTGAAATCATTGGGTTCATCAACTGCGGCGGTTGCCCGGCAAAGAAAAGCGTGCTTCGTGCCAGGGAGCTGGTCCGGCGCGGGGCGGATACGATTGCCTTTGCCTCCTGCATACAAAAGGGAACGCCCATTGGATATCCCTGCCCGTTTGCCAAAAAGATGAAGGAATTGATTGCCAAGGATTTGGGGGAGGATATTACCTTCCTTGATTTTACACACTAGCCCCATGCTCTTGGCCGCTGCAGACCGTACAAGCTTCTGCGGTATTTTGTTGTGCCCCGCGTTCCCGATCGTATCGGAAAAATCTGGCGGTATGCCCTTGATCCGGCCATGAGCGCAGGCGGGAAGGGGGATACCCTGTTTGGGCTTTGTCTGTGGCGGTAGGAGCGACAAAGACGAAACATTCGCGCCATGCGATATGCGATAAAGGGGCATGCCCTTGCCGTTGCGGATAAGGGTATTTTGATCCGTTGCGCTAAGCCGATAACGTATTTCTACAGACCGAAAGGCAGCTGGATCAAAGCATAACCAATTTTTCATGGAGAGAAACATCCTATGTACCGGGATCTGACCCAGGGACCGATTATCAAAACCATTTTGCTGTTTGTCCTGCCAATGATGGCCGGCAATCTACTGCAGCAATGCTATAATATTGCCGACACGCTGATCGTCGGCCGCTTTCTCGGCAGCGACGCCCTCGCGGCGGTCGGGTCGGCCTATACCCTTATGACCTTTCTCACGTCGGTCATCCTTGGGCTTTGCATGGGCTCGGGGGCGGTTTTTGCCATCTATGAGGGCAAAGGGGATATCGCCCGCCTCAGGCAGGCGATGCTGCATGCGTTTGGGCTGATTCTCGTCATCACGGCGGTGCTGAATGTCGCGGTGTATCTGCTGATCGATCCCATCCTGTCCTTCCAGAATGTGCCTGGCGAGGTTTACGGCCTGATGCGGGAATACCTGTGGATCATCTTTTCGGGTATCGGCGCGACCTTTTTGTATAATTTCTTTGCCTGCCTGCTGCGTGCGATGGGGAATTCATCGGCGCCGCTGATCTTTCTTGCCCTTTCGGCGCTTCTGAACGTTGCGCTCGATCTGGTGTTTGTCCTGGTGTTCCCCTGGGGCGTAGGGGGCGCGGCTGCCGCAACGGTGATCGCGCAGTTCGTCTCGGGAGTTGGCGTCGCCGTTTATACGTTGGTACGGTGCAAAAAGCTGCGGCCCTCGCGCCGCGATTTTCGCTGGAGCGGCGGCATCCTGCGCGAGATATCCAGTTTGTCCATCCTCACCTGTGTGCAGCAGTCGATTATGAATTTCGGCATTCTGCTCGTACAGGGCCTGGTCAATAGCTTTGGGCCGGTTGTCATGGCGGCCTTTGCCGCCGCGGTGAAAATCGATTCCTTTGCCTACATGCCGGTGCAGGATTTTGGCAACGCCTTTTCCACGTTTGTGGCGCAAAATTATGGGGCGGGCAAAGAGCAGCGCATTCGCGTCGGCATCAAACGGTCGGTGCAGTTGACCTTTCTTTTTTGCGCCTTGGTTTCGGCGGTGGTGGTGATTTTCGCCAGGCCGCTGATGACGCTTTTTGTCCAGCCGCAGGAGACCGAAATACTGGCGGTTGGCGTGGGATACTTGCGCATTGTGGGCCTGTTTTATTTTGGGATCGGATGCCTGTTTTTGCTTTACGGCCTGTTCCGGGCGGTCAAAAAGCCGGGCGTTTCGGTGGTGCTTACGGTGGTTTCGCTGGGCACCCGGGTCGCTGTGGCTTATCTGCTTTCGCGTTTTGTGGGTGTGACCGGGATATGGGCCTCCATCCCCATCGGGTGGATTCTGGCGGATATCGTAGGGGTGCTGTACTACCGCTGGTATCGAAAGAATGGGATGCTCCCGGGCGACGAAATTAGGGGAACACGCCGGGCCTGAGCGTCCGGCGCGCCGCCTGGGATGAGCGCTTTGCACGATACCCGAGCGCGAACCGTTGCTGCGCGCCCATGCCCGGCTCGTGAAATGGCTCGGCTTTGGGTCATGGGAGAGGGGTTGCCCTGATTCGTCGCAGGAGCGGGGCCGTTGCCGGCCTGAGCGTCCAGCGCGCCGCCCGGGATGAGCGCTTTGCACGGATACCCGAGCGCGAACCGTTACCGCGCGCCCATGCCCAGCCCATGGAATGACTCAGCTTTGGGTCATGGGAGAGGGTGTGTCCTGATTCGTCGCAGGAGCAGGGCCGTTGCCGGCCGATCCCGTCGACATGGGTCAGCCCGCAACGTCTACTATACTGGAATCGGAGGAGGTCTGTATGATAATCGAGCCGGTTTCTGACCATAAAAAGCGCTATCTCGACCTGCTTTTGTTGGCCGATGAGCAGGAAGACATGATTGACCGCTATCTGGAGAGGGGAGAGATGTTTGTTTTGCGCGCCGAGGGGGTGGCCCGAACGGTTTGTGTGGTGACCGCCGAGGGGGAAGGAATCTACGAGATCAAGAATCTGGCAACCCACCCGGCTTGGCAGAGGCGGGGCTACGGGCGCGCGATGATCGACTATGTTTGCAGGCGGTATCGCGGCGCGGGCCGCGTCCTGCTGGTGGGCACAGGGGATAGCCCTCTCACCCTGCCCTTTTATCAGCGCTGCGGCTTTGTCTTTTCCCACCGCCTGCCCGGCTTTTATACCGAGCATTACCGCAAGCCCATCTTTGAGGGCGGCAGGCAGCTGGTCGATATGATATATTTGGTAAAAAGCATTGGGGAGTGACGCGGTGGGCCGGCGAATGGCAGCGTACGCAGTGCACCCCGCACGCGCCTGCCCGGGTCGGCGCACGGGAATACTGGAAAGGGGGAGCGGCTGTGCAAACGATAGGGCTGTATCTGCATCTGCCCTTTTGTGATGGGAAATGCCCGTATTGTGATTTTTATTCCTTTTCCCCGTCCGGGGATGATATGGATCGGTATGCCGACGCGCTCGAGCGGGAAATGGCCGCTTGGGCGCAGCGGATCGACCGGCGCGCGCACAGCCTTTTTCTGGGCGGGGGTACCCCGACCCTGCTGGGGGAGCAGCGGCTTGGGCGAATCCTTCGTTCGGCGCGCGACCTGTTTTTGACCGAGGATGCTGAAATTACCTGCGAGGCCAATCCTCGCTCGAGTATGGATAGTTTGCTGCAAACGCTGGCAGAGGCAGGGGTGAACCGGATTTCCTTTGGGCTGCAATCGGCCAACGACGACGAGCTCCTCCTGCTGGGGCGCAGGCATACGGCCGAGCAGGCCCGTCGCGCCGTTGAGGCGGCGAGGCGAGCGGGCATCGATAACCTGTCGCTCGACCTCATGCTCTGCCTGCCGGGGCAGACGGCCGATAAGGTGGCGCGCTCGATCGATTTTTGCCTTTCGCTGGATGCCCCCCATGTGTCGGCCTATATCCTGAAGGTGGAGCCGGGGACTCCCTTTGCCCGGCAGGGGATGGAGGCCAGGATGCCGGATGAGGAGCTTCAGCGTGACTTGTATCTTGAGGCTTGCCGCCGGCTGGAGGAAGCGGGGCTTGCGCAGTACGAGATTTCCAATTTCGCCCGCCCCGGCTATGCATGCCGCCACAA
Source organism: uncultured Eubacteriales bacterium (assembly GCA_965145485.1). Lineage (GTDB taxonomy): Bacteria > Bacillota > Clostridia > Oscillospirales > Acutalibacteraceae > CABQCM01. Next base: position 51,182 of record CBCTCU010000014.1, read on the forward strand.
TTTGACCTACTGGGACGACAGGGAATATCTTGGCCTGGGGGCCGGGGCCCATTCCTTCCTGAATGGGAAGCGCTTTTACTATCCTTGCGACGCGGCCGGCTTTTGCGCGGGAATGCAGCCGGTCGACGATGGGGCGGGGGGCGATTTTGCCGAATATGCCATGCTGCGCCTGCGCCTGCGGGAAGGGCTGACCGAGCGGGGGGTAAAGGCCCGCTTTGGCCACCCAATCCCTGTCCCTCTGCGCGAAAAAGCCGGCCCTTTGGTCCGGGCCGGCCTGGTGGAAGCCACAGCAGAAGGCGTTCGCTTGACGCGCGAGGGCTTTCTGGTTTCCAACGCGGTGCTGGGGTGCCTTTTGACCAATTAACGTGCCTCCATGGGTTGGTCAAAGCGCGCGGGCAGACGCATTTTCGCATGCGTCTATTATGGGTACAAACACAACGGCGCCTGCCCTCGATGGGCTTGTTACCGACTTCGACTTGCCTTTCAAGAGGCGCTAAATTACCTCATGCATGGGTAGATATGCAAAAAAACAGCCCGGGGCGGATAACCCTGGGCTGTTTTTCGTCGTATTATTGAATTCCGGGAAGGCTGGGGATACCGGCGAATCCACGCTCGAGATCCTCGTCGGTTGGGATATAGTCGGTCATGGTCCCATTATTGTAGGACATATAAGCCGCAAGGTCAAAATAGCCGGTGCCGGTGAGGCCGAAGAGGATGGTCTTTTGCTCGCCAGTCTCCTTGCATTTGAGGGCCTCGTCGACCGCCACGCGGATGGCATGGGCCGATTCCGGGGCGGGCAGGATGCCCTCGCAGCGGGCAAAGCGGGTGGCGGCGTCAAACACCTTGCTCTGCTCGACCGAACGGGCCTCGTCGAGGAAGCCGTCGTGGTAGAGCTGGGACAGGATGGGACTCATCCCATGGTAGCGAAGTCCGCCGGCGTGGTTGGCCGAGGGGATAAAGCCGCTGCCGAGGGTGTACATCTTGGCCAGCGGGGTTACCTTGCCGGTGTCGCAGAAGTCATAGGCGAATTTGCCCCTTGTCAGCGACGGGCAGGAGGCCGGCTCCACCGCAATGAAGTACGGGGCGTGGCGGCCCTGGAGGCGGTCCTCCATAAAGGGAGCCATCAGCCCCCCGAGGTTGGAGCCGCCGCCGGCGCAGCCGATGACGATATCGGGGTATTCGTCGATCTTTTCCATGGCCAGCTTGGCTTCCTGGCCGATGATGGTCTGGTGCAGCAGTACCTGGTTGAGCACGCTGCCGAGCACATAGCGGGTCCCCTCGCTCGTGACGGCGACCTCGACCGCCTCGGAAATGGCGGTGCCGAGGCTGCCCGAGTTGTCGGGGGCTTCCTCCAGAATTTTGCGCCCGACGTTGGTGGTGTCGGAGGGGGAGGGGATCACCTCAGCGCCATAGGTCTCCATCACCGCCTTGCGGTAGGGCTTTTGCTGGGCCGAGCATTTGACCATGTAAACCTTGAGCTTAAGCCCGAAATAGCCGCAGGCCATGGACAAAGCGGTGCCCCATTGACCAGCTCCGGTCTCGGTGGTCAGATGGGTCAGGCCCTGCTGCTTGGCATAGTAGGCCTGGGCAATGGCAGAATTGAGCTTGTGGCTTCCCGACGTGTTGTTCCCCTCGAATTTATAGTAGATTTTCGCCGGCGTGCCCAGCTCCTTTTCCAGGCAGTAGGCGCGCACGAGGGGAGAGGGGCGGTACATCTTGTAAAAGTCGATCAGCTCTTCCGGAATCTCAATATAGCGGTCGGTGGTATTGAGCTCCTGCTTGGCCAGCTCGGTACAAAAGACCGGTTCAAGGTCGGCCACCGTGACCGGCTGCAGCGTGGCGGGGTTGAGAATAGGGGCGTGGTCGGTCTTCATGTCGGCGCGGACATTATACCACCTGCGCGGGAGCTCTTCTTCGCTTAAGTAGATCTTGTAGGGGATTTTTTTCATGATGACCATTCCTTTCTTGGTGTTTTGAGGGAATAAGGCAACAAAAAAGCCCTTGTCCCTCCATTTTGCAGGGACAAGAGCCGAAACTCCTGCGGTGCCACCTTGCTTGGCGGTAACATGACCGCCCACCTTATCAGAATGCTGACACATTCCCGCCCTGTAACGGGGGCTACCGTCCCAAGCTACTGAGCCGATCGGAATCCGCCTTTCACCAGGCCCTCCAAGGTCCATTTGCCGAGCCGCATTTCTGCCGGGATTCCACCATCCCCGGCTCTCTGAGAGCGCGTAGTCGACGTTATCTCCTTGTCAACGGTTTCTTTTGTTGGATGTACTATACCATATTCCTCCGGCGATGTCAAGAGGGTTTGCAGCATTCGCCCGCCGGAAAACCTTACCGTGGGATCCGGCGCGTACAATGCATCGTATGCACACAGCCCGACGGTGGTGACCGGCGGCCGGCACAACGCGCCGGCCGGAAAGTCAATCGCCCGGCCGGTTCATTCGTGGTATTCCTCCTTTGCTGGCGGTGAGTGGAAAACATCACCGCCTGCTGCCCAGAAAGAAAAGCGCCACCGTGCCGGGGCCCGAGTGCCCGCCGATAACCGGGTCGATATAATTGACTACAATGTCCTTGACCGCGAATCGGTCGCGCACCTGCTGCTCGACATAGGCCGCGTCCTCCGGCGCGTCACCGTGGCTGATAAAGATGACTTGTTCCTGTGGATTTTCCACGGTTTGAGCCATATGCTCCACCAACTGGTCGAGCGATTTTTTACGGCCACGTGTTTTGCCGACCAGGATCAGCCGCCCCTCGTCGTCAACGTGCAGTACCGGTTTGACGCCGAGCATGGTACCCAGTACAGCCGAAGCGGAGGAGACCCGACCGCCCCGGTGGAGGAAAAAGAGATCGTCCACCGTGAACCAATGGCACAGGCGCAGGCGGTTATCGATGACCCACCGATATACCTCGTCGATGCTTTTGCCGACCAGCCGCTGCCTGGCGGCATAGTAGACCAGCAACCCCTGCCCCATCGAAGCGCAAAGGGAATCGGCCACCAGAATCTTCCGGCCGGGATAGCGCTCGCGCAGCGTATCGGCCGCGATGTTCGCCGCCTGGCAGGTACCGCTGAGCGCGGACGAAAATGCAATATACAAAACGTCCTTGCCCTGTTCCAGTATGGGCTCCATCGTCTGGATAAAGGTTTCCACATTGATCTGGGAGGTGGTCACCTTTTCCTTTTGGCGCATTCGGTCGTAAAATTGTTTCAGATCGGTGTGCTGCCCCTTCAGATAGCTGACGCATTCTTCCCCTCCAATATTGAACAGCATGGGGATAATAGGAAGATCCAGTTCATCAATCAACGCTTCGGTCAAATTGGCGCAGGAATCGGTAATCAGTTCGTAGTCCATAGCTACCCTCCAAAATCTTATTCAAATAACCGCTTAATGTAATATACAATACTACATTATCATTTCTATCAGACTCTGTCAAGGGCGAATTAAAAAAACTTGAAATTTGTACGGGCTATGAGTATAATGAGCCTGATACCATTGGCGAATGTATTGTTAGCGAGGTGAGCGGCGTGTCAAGTACCATATCGCCTGAGGAGATGTTTGACTCAATCCAGGGCCTGCATCTTCCCCGCTTTGAAGAGTTGCCAGAGATCGATCTCTATATGGATCAGGTGGTCGCGTTGATGCAGAAGTATTTGGAGCCACTGCTGGGAAAGGGTTCCGACAAGGCCATCACGCCCTCCATGATCAACAATTATGTTAAGCAGGGAGCGGTTCCTGCTCCGGTGAAAAAGCGGTATGGACGTGAACACATCGCCCAATTGATTATTATATGCATTTTCAAGCAGATTTTGCCCATCCCCTCCATCCAGGCGATCATGAAAAATTATCTGAGCCGCTGTACGGTATGCCAGATGTACAACCGCTTCAGCGAAAACTATGAGTTGCTGGGCCGGCAGACGGTGGACCGCACCCGCCAGCGTTGGGACAGGATACAGCGACAGGGGGGATCGGACGATACCGCGCGCGACGATTTGGTCGTGCAGATGGCGATGTCGGCCAGCGTCCATAAAATTTTGATCGAGGCTTTCCTCGATCGGATGAAATCCGACGTGCAGCTAGAGCATAATAAGCCGGAGGAAAAATAATTTTCCATATTCCCCGTTTTTGGGGATTGCATTTGCTCTTTTGTTATGATATAATCACAACATTGACCGCCCGTGGCGAAGCTGGATATCGCAGCAGATTCCGATTCTGAAGGCCGGGGGTTCGAATCCCTCCGGGCGGGCCATAATGGTGATACAAAAAAGATCGCCACCCGAAAAGCCCGATTTTAGCAGGGCTACGATAAAGACACCTTTGTATTTATCGGTATCAGAGGACAGGAAGTGCGTAAGCACCGCCTGTCCTTTGGTATTTTTACGCCTCTCCCACGATACCGATGTGGGTGAAGTAAATATCGATTTTCTGCTCTGCGTGTTGTTTGTACCGTTCACTGCGCTCGTGAATAACGATTTTGGAAATGAAAGTGTGCAGAATTTCCGGAGTCAGCCTTGTGATGCGGGTATATTTTTTCGCGAGCGATATAAACTTGTCCACATTGCTTGCAGACTCGGTAAGCTGCCCGATTTCCTTTTCCAGTTCTGGCAGCCGAAGGTTGAGTGCTTTCTGCTCGTCTGTATAGCCGTCAGACAGCAATCGGAACTGCTCGTTGGTTATCCGCCCGAGGACATTGTCCTCATACAGCCGCTTGAAAAGTGCATTTAATTCAACCTTGCGCTTGGTAAGTTTGTCGAATTCTTTTTGCCGCGCGTTCAGCTCCTTTCGATTTTCGGAGGAGCTTTTCTTGTTGATATACTCAGCAAATTCCCGTTCCTTACTTCTCGCGGCATAGGTTACCCGCCGCAGTTCTTCCAGCAGGATTTGATCGAGGACAACCTCCCGGATACGATGAGGCGTGCATTTTTCCTTTGTGTTGTTGCGGTAGTTTGAACAGTTGAAGGAATAGCTTTTCGGTTCTTCGCTGCGCTTGCGGTATAAATACATTTTCGCCCCGCAGTCGGCGCAGTATAACAAACCGGAATATTTGTCCATTCCTCCCATCTTCATCGGCCGCTTTTTCCCTTCACGAATTTTCTGCACCGTTTCCCATGTGATGTCATCGATGATCGGCTCATGGGTATGCTGAAAGCGTAACTGCTCAGACACATCCCGGCGCACCTTCCGCTTGTCTTTGAAAGAGGGCACTGTGTATCGGCAGTTGACGGTATTGCCGATATAATCCTCTTTTGATAGAATATCTGAAACAGTGTTAGCATTCCAGTCGTATGGTCTATCGGGATCGATAACCGTAACCGCAGTTCCGGATTTTCTGTACTCATACATAACAGGCGTGAGGATTTCCATCTCTTTCAGCTTGTTGGCAATCATCGTCGGACCGAGCCCATCCATGCACATGGCGAAAATCTTTCGGACAACCGGCGCGGTTTTCTCGTCAATGATAATCTTCTTGCTGTCATTCGGATCTTTGATATATCCATACGGCGGGCGGGAACCAATACGCTCCCCGCGCTCTGCTTTCGCCCTTTTTACCGCGCGGATTTTCTTGCTGGTGTCGCGAGCAAACCATTCGTTGAACAAATTCTTAAACGGGGCCAGCTCGTTTCCCTCGGAATACAGCGAATCAAAATTATCGTTGATGGCGATATACCGCACATGGTTTCTCGGAAAAACAATTTCGGTGTAGGAGCCTACCTCGATATAGTTTCTGCCGAGCCGGGACAGGTCTTTGGTGATAAGGGTTGCTACCTGTCCTTTTTCAATCAGTTCCAGGATTTTCTTAAAGCCGGGGCGCTCAAATAATGAGGTGTGATAGCGATAGCGGCAAAAAGCTAATAAAATCAATG
>CBCTCU010000015.1:0-54652 GCA_965145485.1 uncultured Eubacteriales bacterium
TCCCGGTGGGCTACACCGAGGACATTTTTGAGGCCCTCGACATTCAGGACGAGCTGCAAACCTTATACACTTCCGGCACGGTGTTCCACGCCTTTCTCGGCGAAAAGCTGCCTGACTGGAAGGCGGCTGCCTCTCTGGTGCGAAAGATCGCCGAAAATTATACGCTGCCGTATTATACCCTTTCGCCGACCTACTCCATCTGCAAGAACCACGGCTATCTGGCAGGGGAGAGGTATACCTGCCCCGAGTGCGGCGCGAAAACAGAGGTTTATAGCCGCATTACCGGTTATTACCGCCCGGTGCAGAACTGGAACGACGGCAAGAGCCAGGAATTTAAAGACCGTAAGGTGTACAATATCGGCGCTTCCCGCCTGACCCACGAGGGGCCGGGCCGCAGGGAAGCCGAGCCGTCCGTTTCGGGCAGCCTTTCTGGCGATGGCGAGCGGGTGATGCTCTTTACCACCAAGACCTGCCCCAACTGCAAGGTGGCCAATTCCATGCTGCAAAAGGCCGCGGTCGACTACGAGGTTATTGACGCCGAGGAAAATGCCGACCTTGCCAGGGAATACGGCGTTCGTCAGGCTCCCACCCTTATCGTGGTACACGACGGCCAGGCGCACAAACACGCCAATGTATCGAGTATACGGCAGTATATTGAGGCTACCAGGGCGCAGTGAGAGGAAAATTTATGGCGGATATTGTTATCATCGGAGCAGGCACGGCGGGTATGACAGCCGCCGTGTATGCCGCCCGGGCCGGAAAAGAGGCGCTGGTGCTCGAGCAGGAAAGCTTTGGCGGCCAGATCCTCTATGCCCCGGCTGTGGAAAATTACCCCGGCGTGGCGCGCATCAGCGGGGCGGAATTTGCCAGCAATTTGACCGAGCAGGCCCTTTCTCTTGGCGCGCAGCTTGAAATGGAGCAGGCCCTCGGCGTCGTGCCGGGACAAGACGGTTTTACGGTCAAAACCGACGGGGAGGAAATTCGCTGCGGCAGCGTCATCCTGGCTACCGGCGTGCGGCGCCGGCCCTTGGGCGTTGCCAGGGAAGAAGAGCTGGCCGGGCAGGGGGTTTCCTACTGTGCGGTGTGCGACGGCGCCTTCTACAAGGGGCAGGAGGTCGCGGTTGTGGGCGGCGGCAACACCGCTTTGGAGGATGCGCTCTTTTTGAGCGCTTATTGCAGCAAGGTAACCCTGATCCATCGGCGGGAGACCTTCCGCGCCGAAAAAAGCCTGGTCGACCGGGCGCGGGAGAAAGAAAATATTGAATTTGTGCTCGACACGGTGGTCGATGCGCTGGAGGGGGACGACTGCTTGAGCGGCGTCCGTCTGAGAGGGGCCGACGGCGCCGTTTCCCACCGCGCGGTGAACGGCCTGTTTGTGGCGGTGGGGCAGATCCCGCAAAACGAAAGGTTTGCGGACGTGGCGCTGCTGGACGACGCAGGCTATATCCTCGCTGGGGAGGACTGCAAAACCTCCACCCCGGGCATTTTTGCCGCCGGCGACTGCCGCACCAAGCGGGTGCGCCAGCTGTCAACCGCCGCCGCCGATGGGGCGGTCGCGGCCTTGGCCGCCTGCGCTTACTGCGAGGGGCGTTGAGCCGTTGCCGGTGGGGGCTTCCTGGGAGTCTGCCAGCGCGGCGGCACTGTTACATACCCGGACAGGCGCACGGAGTTCGGGCCTATTCGGGCAATACGAGCCGGGCGTCCCATTCGGCGGCAATCGCGGGATGACGCTCCCGGTATGGTCATCGACCGGCATGGATACAGCATAGCCATCCGTTTGGCATAACGGATGGCTTTTTGTTATCAATCGGCCGCCTTTGCTTGCCGTCCCAAGGCGCAGACGAGCGGAAAAGGCTTTGTCGCATTATCTCACACGGCGGGCAGAGTCAAAAGCGATGGCATATATCGGGAAACAAAAAATAGGTCGGAGGCGTCTCCAGCCAAAGGACCAACTACTCCTATTTTGTACCGGATTCAACTCGCCGGGCCCGGTTGCAGGCGGTTTCTTTTGTCGAGCAGGGGGGCGCCTTCCTTCTGGTCAGCCTGTCCCGCAGTGGATGCGCAGGAAGCGCCGGCGGGCATATGCTGTTAGTGTAGCTGCTTTTGGAGGTGGTAGACATGACCATGCAGGCTACGGTGCTCGAGGTGCGGCCGGATCATCTGATTGTGCTCGATCATTCGACGGTGCAAAAGGTCCGGGTCAATACGCCCGATGCGCGCCGGTTTCGAATGGGGAATCTTGTGTGCATCCGGTATAGCGGGCGAATGACGATGAGCCTGCCCCCGCAGATTAGCGCGAGCAGGATAACCGTGATCCCGCGGTTTGGCCCCCATCGGTTCTTGTGCCGGTAAAGGATTCATCCCGCCGTTTCCATTGAGAAACGGCGGGACTTATTTGCTGTTCCCGGAAAACCGGGGTTACGTTTTATCAAAAGATATCCTAAGGAACGGATCGGTGAGGCCCCGGTTCTTTAGGATGAGGCGCAGCAGCGTCGTTCTCGTCTGGCCACCAAAAAAACTGCCCATCGGGCGTCCTTGGCCGCGAGGCAACAAAAGGATCGCGTGTTGAATAAGGAGCAATAACGCGGGTGGATGCCCTTTGTTGTTCGATGAAAAAGATGTCGGAGCAAGGTTCGATTTGCTCTGGCGAGGAAGAGGCTCCAGCGATGCTTTTGATGAGAATATCACAATGCCATACGTGGGACGGCTTGCGGCTGAAAATAGGAGTAGCACCATAAGTGTACCATGAGTTTTATTCTAAAGTAAAAATTCATTGCAAGTGGCATTTCCCTTGCAACGAACTATAAACATATAGTATAGGCAATACCGGCGAAAAAGTGAATGGAGACTCAAAGCCGCAAAAGTGATATAGAAAGCAAAGCGTCAGGGAGGCGTTTACAACCGGCCCGGTGAGCAATATGCGACTTTTTACATAAAGCAGGATCAGTGAGAGAGTGCTCAATATCATAAAAAATCGGAGCAAGCGATAAAACGCTTGCTCCGACGTGGAGCTGGTGAGCGGATTCGAACCGCTGACCTGCTGATTACGAATCAGCTGCTCTACCGACTGAGCCACACCAGCACATAGCGAACGATCAAAGGCCGTTACCGAGGCATTGTAGAGAAAGGGATGCAACATTCCTTTTCTATTCGGCAACGAAACTAATTATACCTTTATATCATCCCATTGTCAATATTATTTTATTTGATCCGTCGCATAAAATTTAAATCAACTCAGCGTCCCGATGTATAATCGATGAAAATCGGGCGAACGCGCTGGCGTTCTATGGGCCTTTGGAGACCGGCGGTCTTGGTAGCCGGGCGCGCCTAGTCCATTTTGTTGCACGCAGGGGGCGCTCGATTTTTCTGCGTCGCAGGCTTTTTCCTTGACAGGGCGGGTCGCTCAACCGTATAATGGATTCACCACAGGGAAAAGAGGCGGGAGTGTATGAAGAAAAGATGGCTTAGCTGGTGTTTGGTCGTTGCCTGTCTCTTTGGGCTGGCGTCCTGCTCGCAGGAGGATTTTCCAGTCACGGTGGAAGGCACCGTCATATCCGCATTGCCGGTGCGGGTGGTCTCCCTCTCGCCGCTGACAACCGAAATGCTCGATGCGATCGGCGCGGCCGCGCACCTGGTGGGCCGGTCGGAACAATGCGACTACCCGCCGGTCGCCGCCGGGCAGCCGAGCATGGGTACGGCGCTCAATCCCGATGTGGATGCCATCATCGAGTCGGGGGCAACCCTGGTGTTGACGGCTTCGCCATTGGAATCGGATGCGATGCTGCGGCTGGATGCCCACGGCATTGCGGTGCTTTGCTTGTCCGCGGGCGATAGCTTGGAAGAGGTTCGGGCGAATTATGTGGCGCTCGCGACGGCGATGGGGGGCGCCAATCAGGGCCCGGGCAACGGCGAGCGGGCCTATTCCATGTTGCAGGAGCGTCTGGAGTCTGTTTCCGCAGCGGTGGAAGACCAACCGCCGGTGAAAGCGTGCTATCTGATGGATGTGAACACGCCGGCTCCTTCGCAAAGCGTGGTGGGGGAGTTGCTGCAAGCCGCGGGCGCTGAGAATACGGCCGCCGGTGAAACCTGGGCGGAGGATACCGGTGCGGCAGCGCAGGCAGAGGTCATTTTCTGCGACATGGAATTGGTCGACTCGGTGACCGCCGCCTCCGCCTATGCCGCTTCCCCGGCGGTGGAAAAGGGGCGTGTCGTTGGCATTGACAGCGCGCAATGGCAGCGTCAGGGGCTGTGTTTGGCTGAGGCTGCCGCGCAAATGGCGCTTGCACTGCATCCCGCGTGTGATATTCCGAATGAGTGGGATATCCTCTCCTCTCAGGTGGAATAAGCCGCTGCAAACCGGGGAAGATGAAGGGGGATAGGTTGCCGCAAAACAAAAATAGGCTTTTTACTTGACAAGCCCTGGACGGGTTGCTATAATATACAAGTTCGCACGACTCATTAGCTCAGTTGGCAGAGCACCTGACTTTTAATCAGGGTGTCCGGAGTTCGAATCTCCGATGAGTCACCAGACCTGCGGTCGGCAATTCGTGATGAGTTGTCGACCGCTTTTTGCTATGTGACTCGACCATGAGTGGGATCTTTTTTGTATAACGGGCAATCATACACACGACATAGATTGCCACAAGCAGTTCTGTGAGAGGCATAGCAAACCAAATCGAATTTGCTCCGGTTACGATAGGCAGCAGCAAAATCAAAATACCGCTGATAATCAATCCTCGTGATATGGAAACGACAAAGGCCGCTTTTGGTTTCATAACCGCTTGGAAGTAATAAGTAGAGAAAATATTGAGCGGCATTAACAGGAAGGACAATCCGTAGTACCGGATAATCGCCGGAGCAATCTGCAAAACTTCCTCTGTAGGCGACATGAAAAGGTGGATAAACTGGTTTGGAATTGCAAGGCACAGCACCGTCCAAAGAACACCGAAAAAGGTTGTCGTTCCGATGGCATACCGCAATGTCTGCCGTATACGCTCTCCTTTTCCCGCACCAAAATTGGTAGAGATAATCGGCTGAGATGCCTGCCCGACACTGTAGGCGCAGCACTGCACAAAGGTGCTGATATTGACAATTACTCCATATATGGAGAGTGCGTTTGTGCCCAAATACGTCATGATCTGCCGGTTAAATAAAATGGTCAGGATTCCCATAGCAATATCAATGAAAAATGTAGAAAATCCGGTTACTGAAATTTCCCGGAATTTCCGGAACAGATTGGCGGGGCGAACCAGCCGCAGGGTGTTTTTCTTCATGAAGAAGTGGGATTGCATGACAATGATCGAAATCACCGTGCCGATAGCGGTGGCAAGCCCTGCGCCAAATGCTCCCATGTCACAGGTGAAAACAAAGAAGTAATCCCCGAATACATTAAAGATACCGCCTGCTAAAACCCCTGCGGTAGCTAAGGTCGGGTTTTTGTCATTCCGCAGGTAAGCCGCCAGCGTTTGTGTAAACAGAAAGCAGGGCACTACGAACTTGATCGGCTGGACATATTCTCTGGCCAAAGTGAGGGTGTGCCCTTCCGCACCGAAAAATTGCAGCAGCGGCTGGTCAAAAAAGGCAATGACAATCCATGCAATGATCGCAAGGATAATAGCACCGATAATGGAAACGGTAAAATATTCGTTGGATTGTCGAGTCTGGCCATCCCCTTTGCCTCGTGTGGTACTGAAAAGAACGGAACCACCGATTCCCATTAAAAGACCCAGACTATATATGATATTCCAGATGGGCGCGACAACTGCCAAAGCCGCCGTACCTTCCGGCCCATGATACTGGCCCACCATGGCCATATCCACGATGGAATAGATGGAAGTAATCAGGGCGCTGCCAAAGGCGGCCGCAAGATACTTGAAATAGAGTGTTTTTATTTTTCCGTTTAGAAAGTCCACTTCGCCAATTCCTCCTCTAAAATGAAAAAAGCTGGATAAAAGTACAGACATCTCAGTCCGTGCCTTTATCCAGCTCATCATTTCTATCGAATGATTTGCCCTCCAGCTAACCATTATTTTAAAGCATTCCAATTTTTTTGTCAAGAAGTTTGCAATGAAAGCCTTAATTGTCCATCGAAACAACAGCTGTTAACGTGACCGAAATTCAAAGCTACCTCTTAGGTTCGAGGTCGGCACATTGGAAGTCGTGTAAAGTACGATGGAATCCGAGAAAAGGTCAACGCTAGATTCAGATACAGATTGGCAAGCCATGCAAACATATACATGTTTTGCGGTTTTGGCCGGATTCGACCTGCCAAAACACTGGTTGAGGGATTAACCACCAAGCCCCCAAGATCGTCTTCTTCGGTGACGGCTGCGCGTCCTGCGGACGCTGCAAATTTGAAAAGTAAAAGAAAAACTCTATGCAAATGGTTCGTCCATTCACATAGAGTTTTCTTTGTTTCCGTTCCCTTGGCATAGGTCAGTGCTTTTGCAATACTTCTTAATGCTCCTGCGCTATGATGCGGGTTCTTTTTGTATGCACGAAAAAGGTACGAATTATTAAAGATTTGTCTCAATCACCCGTCTGTTTGCGGTCAAACGTTTTCATGAATTCAAGGGCGCGTTCCTCTTTTCGCGGATACAAATGAGAATAAGTAATCCAAGTAATTCATTTTAGCATCGAAATGGTGCCCGACAAAATGATTAAAATAAGTTTAAAATGAAAAAATATATTGACTTTATTACGATTGTATGGTAAAATTTAACAAAAATCTGCACGATACCCCATTTTTTATAGAAATAGGGCGTGGTTATATGGATTTGCACATTGTGGTTGCATCATAAGCAAGACTTATGAATGGGCTGGCAATGTGTTTTTTTATTGTCTTGACAAACCAGCGTAACCGAGGTGATGGAATACGGTTAAGGTGCTCCAAAGTATATGGGTGCAACAAAAAGGAGGAAGAAGTAAGATGTTAAGGAAGCCCTATCTATCCCTGTGCGCTCTGATATTGACCATCTTGATGCTAGTGCAGGCTGCACCGCTGCAATCGCTGGCCGAGTCGATGGGCAGCCAGGCAGTGACATCCCAAACAGAATCCGATGAACCGAACGCAAGCGAAGAGACCGCCCAGGCTGTGGAGGCAACGATAATCAGGGAGCTCGAAAGCGGCCGTGGGGAAAGCGTCAAGCGTTTTGAAATGAGCGACGGGACAATTCTGGCCGCGCAGTATCCCAGCCCGGTGCACTATCTGGAGGACGGTCAGTGGAAGGATATCGACAATACTCTCACGGAACAAGCGGCTGCCGACAGCGAGGATGAGGAAGGGTACGCGTCGGCCAAGAGTCAATTTCAAGTAAAATTTGCGAAAAAATACGATGCGAAAAAACTGGTCAAAATCAAGATGGACGATTACCAGCTGTCCTGGAGCTTTTCCGGTGCGAATAGCGCAAAGGCAAAGAACGCCAAGGTGCAGACAGAAGCTGATACGGACGATGCGGCGGACGAAGATCAGACGAATCTGAAAAAGCTTACGTCGGGGGTTACCTATGCGGACATTCAGGATGGCGTAGATTTGGAATACATATTGAGTTCGACCACCCTGAAGGAAAACATTGTTGTGAAAAAGAAGCTGGATGATTACCGCTTTGAACTGGTCCTGCGCCCGAAAAAGCTGACGCCGGTGCTGCGTGAGGATAATTGCGTGGATTTTGTCAACGATGCGCAGGAGGTTGTCTTCCAGATTCCCGCGCCTTTTATGTACGACGCGGCCGGGGCGGAGTCACCGGATGTTGCTCTGGCGCTGACTTCCGACGGCAAAGGCAAGGAATACACCCTGACCATTACCGCCAATGCGGAGTGGATGAACGACACCCAGAGGCAATATCCGGTCGTGATCGACCCGGTCATCATCAAAGAAAGCGAGCATCTCGATGCTTATTCCAGCGGGTATATGACAAAGTACCCCGACGGCACATGGGAACGCAACCCTACCACGGCCCACCTGTATATCGGTGAAGGGCTTGGAACGGGTAACCGTGTCGGCGAGCAGCGCGCCTATCTGATTCCGCAGCTGCCCCCACTGAGCGCGGACGATCGGGTGTGCGAGGCGTATCTGTATCTTTGTCAGTTAGGAAACGCGTCCGGAGTCGGCATCCCCAACCAAAAATTCCGTATCAATGTGCATCAGATCACCCAATCCTGGTCCAGCAATACGATCAGTTGGAATATTGGATTGGACAGCGATATCATGGACACGAAAGATACCGATTGTCTGGACGGCGGATGGGATAAATTCGATATCACCCGTGCGGTCAAGGAGTGGCACGATAATGGAAACAATTATGGTGTGATGTTCATCGCCGATCAGTTAAGCGGAGGTGACGGCCGCCGGTATGTATCTACGGATGCGCAAAACACCTCATACGACGGGTTCCGCCCATCCGTGATTGTGAAATATTTCAACACCACTGGGCTCAACGACTTTAATTCCTATAAATCCTACGATATGGGCAGCGCCGGGACCCTGTATGCCAACGAGTATACGGGAGCTGTCACCCACATCGTCAACGACGTGTCCTACGGTGGCAATTTCCCAAGCATTACCATCAACCATGTCAACAACACCAGCTGGAAAGACAATGCGAACGCCTACGGTCGCGGCTGGCTGCTTAATATCAGCGAAAAGATTACCGAGATCAGCGGCGATCAACTGCCCGAACGGTACCGGTACCGGTATCGCGATGAAGACGGCACCGAGATCTACTTTTTGACCAAAGAGAGCGGCTCCGGCTTCGAGGACGAGGTGGGGCGCGGGCTGGAATTAACCCACACCTCCGGCGCCACTTATCCGTATACCATTACTTTCAAGGACGGAACCAAGAAAAAGTACAATTACGACGGTTATTTGTGCCAGATTGAATACACGGACGGTAAGACTACCACCATCACATTATCCAACAATCTTCCGACCAAGATCACCGATTACGCCGGGCGTACCGCTACCTTCACCTATTCCAGCGGCCGGCTGAGTCAACTGTCCCTCACCGGCGGCAGAAAGATCACGTACGACTATGATTCCACCGGGCGTCTGCTCCAAATCCATCATTACGACGGCCTTGTCAGCGAATATGCATACGATCCCTCCAACCGTTTCGTCGCCGTCTTTAACGATACCATGCGCCTTGGGATTGACTACTACGATAACAACCGGCTGAAAGCGCTGTATGAACAGCCCTGGCCGGGTGGTACGGCGCACGATATCCTGTGGGTCGATTACCTCAAGGATAAAACCATCTTCACCCACCCGGGGCCGAGCAATAATGTTTCCTCCACCTGCTCCGACCGGCTTTTGGAGCATTGCCTGTTCAATCAGTACGGCCAGAAGCTGACCAGCTATCTCACCGATGCAAGTCAGGTAACAACCTACGGAGTGGAATGCAATCTATATACCCCGGTTGTCACGACCGAAGGATTTGAAAAGAACAACAAGCTCCTGACCTCCTACAACTCTCCCCAGGCACAGAACTACATTCGCAACATGAGTCTGGAGCAAGGCGCAACCAACTGGCTGACAAACTCGGCCGCGTCGGGCGCATTTTCGGTGGATTCCAGCCATTCCTATATCGGCTCCAAATCGGGAAAGCTGTATCGTGCCAGCGCATCGAATACGCAGCCGGAAGTATACCAGACAAACACGCTGCCGGCGGGCAGCTATACCTTTTCGGGCTATATCCGTACCTCGGGGCTGACCGGGGATGGGGTCTGCCTGCTTCTGCGTACCAGCGCAAACAGCACAGGCGTCAAAAGCAGGGTGGTTACCGGCACCACCACGACCGCCAACGAAGATGGTTGGCAAAAGCTGTCGGTCACCTATGAAATATCCTCCGAAACAACCGTCGTATCGGCGGTATGCATGTTGCCCGGCACCAAGGGAACGGTCTATTTTGATGCGCTGCAACTGGAGCGGGGCGATGTCGCCAATCCGCCGAATATGATCGAGAACTCCAATATGGAAAGCGCCTTTGGCTGGGGGGGTCCCAGGCGCTGGTAAGCGGAGTGGACACCTATACCACGGCGCAGTCCCATTCCTATGGGGAATCCTATCGGCTTCGAGGCGATTATGACAGCCATAAGCACATCGTGCAGTGGGTTCCGCTCTCTGGGAACACCACCGACACCTATGTGGTCAGCGGATGGGCCAAAGGGGCAAGCCTGCCTAAGGAAAACAACCCCGATTCCCGCTTCTGCCTGGCGGTCTGCATCGTATACACCGACGGCACGCGGTACGACCTGGACGACCTGGAATACGACCGTTATGTGCGTGACTGGCAGTATGTCTCCCGATCCTTTACGGTGCAGCATCCGGATAATCCAAATAAGGTTCCCCAGCGTCTGGAAGTCTACGGGGTTTACGACTGCAATGGCAACGACGCCTATTTTGACGATATTCAACTGCTCAAGGACGCAGCCCCCACCTACACCTACGACGATGAGGGGAATTTGACCTCGGTCAAGGATCTGGCCGAGCAGAAGTCGGAGTACGAATTTTCCAATAACACCCTAGTACGCACCCTCAACCCGACCGGAAGCAGCTATATCAACACGTATCACTACCAGGATAAAAACCAGCTGCAATCCTCGGTCGCCGATGGCGTTACCTACGCTTATTCTTACGACGCCAAAGGAAACGTTACCCGGGCGAGGGCCCTGTCGAGCCAATTAAGCAGCGGGAAATATTATTATCTCATCACTGGTAACGGCAACCTGGTGGTGGATCTGTACCAGAACAACACATCGGCTGGCACCAAGTTTATCGCCTACACACCGCGAAAAACCTCCGGCCAGAAGATGAAACTGGTCAGCGCGGGAAGCGGATATTACACCATCCATCCGTCGACCGATGAAAGCAAGGTGCTGGGAGTACGGGGGGCCGGCACGACTAACAACACGGCCATCGAACTGCAAACCAATACCGGCGCGGATTCCCAGCTATGGTATTTTAGTAACAATACCGACGGCAGCTACCAGATATCCCCCAAGCATGCCAACACCATGCGGCTGGATTCCCCCAAACCCGGCACGAGCGCAGACAACGACCTGATCCTCCATGGCAATAACAGCGGCAAGCAACAGAAATTTTATCTGGAGGCGGTGGATGATACCGATTCGTTATACGTCCAGTCCACGGCCACTTACAGCAGCTCGGGGGCTTATCCTGCGTCGGTGACGACCATGGACGGTACCACCAGCACGACCTATGACGAGGGAAACGACCGCCTGACGTCGGCGACGGGTGCGTACGCCAAAACGCAGTACAACTACACGAGTAACGCATTGGACTATACCGTGACGAAGAAGGACAAAACAAACAACGCGACGCTTGGGGAGGTTGACTATGAATATACCGGGGAGAGGCTGACGCAGCTGACCAGCCCGGGAGCGACCTACCACTTTGGGTATGATGCCTACGGCAACCGAACCACCACAAAAGTAGGGAACCGAACCCTGATCACCAACGCCTATCAGGCGTATAACGGGGTGCTGCAGCAGAGCACCTACGGAAACGGCCACATGGTGCAGTACAGCTACGATGAGCTCAACCGCCTCAGGCAGCTGTCCAAATGGACGGGAAGCAAGGTGCGGATGTATTCGTGGGAGTATGACGTATTCGGAAACATCAGCATGCTGTTGGACGCAAGCAACTGGCTGACGACCCACTATCAGTATGATTCGATTGGCAGGATCAACCGGTTTGACCGCAGCGACGGGTATGCGGCCGAGGTGACCTACGATGACAAGAACCGTCTATCCACGAGCATCTACAAGACCTCGGACGGGAGCCGGAGCATGTCGGTGACCTACGATGACGCTATCAACCGGGTGAAAACCGGCCAGACCGATGGACTGGAATGGTCAAATACATACGACGGGCTGGGGCGCCTGACTTGGCGCTCGTATGACATCGGGGCAGGATACACCATGTCCGAGAGCTTTGACTACCGCACGAGCGGCAACCGGAGCGACGCGCGGGTGGCCAAGCATACCTTCTTCTATACCCCAACCGAGTATGAATACGATTCCGCGGGGAACATAACGACCATTACCTATCCGTACAGCAACAAAACCATCGAGTACGAATACGATGCGATGGGGAGGCTGACCGAGGAACGCAACCAGATGATCGGACGCATGGAGGTCTACACCTACAATGCGCAGGGGAACATCTCCAAGCGGCAGACCTATGAATATAATCAGTCAGGCTCCCAGTGGGTGCAGGGTAATCTGCTGAACACCGATGATTGGGCCTATACGGACAGTACCTGGTCCGACCGATGCAACTGGTTTTTACAAAACGGGATCACTTATCAGATGACCTTCGACGAAATAGGCAACCCGCTGGTATATCGGAGTATGAATATGACCTGGCAGAACGGGCGGGAGCTTCAGACGATCCATAAGGGAAGCGACGCCTGGGGTCATACGTATTGGGATTTTACCTATGACGTCAACGGACAGAGGCTGAGCAAGAAGCAGACCACATCCGAAACAGAAGATGGAACAAGGACGACCGTGCAAACCACAACCTACTATTATGATGGGACCAAATTAGCAGCGGAGAAAAAAGGCGGAACAATTATATGGTACGATTATGACGAAAACGGAACACCAATCGGAATGCGTGTCAACGGAGTGGATTACCTGTTCGGCAGGAACCTGCAGGGGGATATCGTCGCGATCTATAACGAAAGCCTGACGTCCGTGGTGCAGTATACCTATGACTCGTGGGGAAAAGTTTTATCTGTCGACGGCTCGATGGCGGATACCATTGGGGAATATAACTCTCTGCGCTACCGTGGGTATTACTACGATTCCGACACGGGCCTGTACTACCTCAATTCCCGGTACTACGACCCCGTCATGTGCCGGTTTGTCAATG
The DNA here is from genome assembly GCA_965145485.1 of uncultured Eubacteriales bacterium. Classification (GTDB taxonomy): domain Bacteria; phylum Bacillota; class Clostridia; order Oscillospirales; family Acutalibacteraceae; genus CABQCM01. The sequence goes on from CBCTCU010000015.1 coordinate 12,896, forward strand.
CGGATGGGTATGCTTCCACCGGACAGGGTATTCAAGGGAACAATATGTATGCCTATTGTTTATACAATCCTATAAATTATTCAGATAACGGTGGAACAATATGTCATATCCATGATGGAGGCCGTTCTGGTCCTGAATGTATGTTTATTAATGGTATATGTATATATCACGGTACTACTGAATGTTGTTTAGCAGAACCCCAAGTACCTGCTATTACATCGCCCGTTAACCACGCGGATTATCGTAATGATGCACCATCAGCCGCTTTTGGGTCAAAGCGTAGTGGTGGTAGAACCCATAAAGGTGTGGACTTCTATCCATCAGACAGTAAAAATGATAGTTTGTATGGTTCGGATGGAACTCCTCGTAATGTCTATGCGATGTCTTCTGGAACAGTGATAGATTATTTATCTAACTTTTATAGTGGCACATCCGCTATTGTAATTGATCATGGCAGCTTTGTCGCATTATATGGAGAGATCAGCACTAACTTAAAGATAGGCGATACTGTAGCTCAAGGACAACATATAGGAACTATGAAAGTATCATGGGATAACACACTAATGCTACATCTTGAGATTTTTGAAGGAGGTTACGGATCGTATTCCAGAAACAACCCTTATCGGGTTGATCCAACATATACTTACAGCTTGCCCGATTGGAGGTGATTTTTTGAAACGGATCATAATAGGAATCGTCATTTTAGCACTTATGACTCAGGGATGTCACCATAGTGCAAACCAGTCTGCGGATATAAATTCTGAAAATACTCCGTTGCTATTTTATGATGATGATAACCATTTTGACTATGCATATACGTTATGTTACTTTACAAACAAAAAATACCAATCTATGGATACATCATTATATAATGGTAAATACAGTTCTGAATTTATAGGCAGTTATGAAAAAGTACAAACGAGTGCTTTTAATTTGGATCAAAAGTTTACTTTTTACAACGAAAAGGGCATAGCGTTAGAGGAAAAAATAAATCAACTGTATTGTGGTGGTAACGTCATTGATGATTTTTCACATGTCTATGCCGAGTTAGAAGACACTCAACAATTAAAGGGCCATCGATGGATCGGTATCTATTCAACACAAAATCCATACCCGCGCAACCCCATCTACTCTGACAATTCTATTGAAATTGACTTGGATGGAAATGGGCAAATGGATGTAATACAATGGTCATTCACCATGGCGGATTCCAATAATAATGCTGACATGATGTGGAATTATAATGTTATTTTCGAGGTGAATGGAAATACATTTACCTATAGCAATCCGACAGAATTACCATTGGAGCAAAGTGATTTATCCATTTTTACTGCAGATATCAATTCTGATGATCGCATGGAAATCATCATCTATCAAAAACTGATGATGATCCAGTCTGAAATAATAGTATATGAAGTTAAGAATGGATCTCTCCAAACGATGTTTCAATACGTTATTAACACAGGCCCCTAATTGCCACAAAATCCATGATGCGCTTAATCATCACTTGAACGGGGAGGACTACCTGTATGGAAGGAACCTGCAAGGGGCATAGGGAGAAGTGGAGCGCATTTGGTTATTGTAACCGGTGTCAATTTGACTAAAGGAACCGTGTACACCAATAATCCTTGGGGAATCGTAGGCGAACAAACATATGATGAATTTTTGCAAGGCTTTGTAGGTCTACCAAGTAAAGACCATATGCCATTTGGTTTCTTTATTTATATTCAATAAGGAGGAATTGAAGTGGTGAATAAAAAAGTAACCATTTGTCAAGCCTTAGGCATATTTCTGGTATTGTTTCATTTGGCCGGATGTCATGAGGAAACATTACCTATCGTGTCGTCATCGTCGGGTGATGCGATTGCTTTGGAATCGTCATCCCTTATATCCAGTACGGAATCTGTTGAATCCCTCGATATATTTTCAAGCGCATATTCCCCCAGTTCGTCAATTGTAGTTCAGTCATCAAGTGATTCAACTCCTATGGAACCCACAAGCAGTAAAGTGACGGTAACATCCATAACAGAATCTGTGCCAACAATGTCAGAAGAGGGAGAAAACATAATGAACAACAACTGTAAGCTAATTGTTAATAATAACGATATAACAGAATTTACCTATGTTAATCTTCACGAGAATTATGCGGATATTCCAATCTTAGCTATTTGTGAAGCTTTAGGTGTATCCGTAACACGGATCGATTCGACAAACGTAATTCTTTCGTATAATGATATTAACTACAAACTTGATATGAAAGAATGTTTACTTACACAAGAAGGCGAAACAATTAATATATTATCATTACCGCCAGGCGGAACCCAGAGGCATTTTCAAATAAAAAACAATGATTTGATAGTAGATAGTATTACAAGTCGTAGCTTTATCAACCTTCTGGGGGCTAAGCTGAGTATAGACTATGATGAAGCGATTGTATTTGTGAATAATAAATAACTATTTAGTTTTCTGCCGGAAACTATATTGTTTCCGGCTTCCCTTTGATCTTGCTGTGTTCTCTATGTTCTATACGTACTGGGATTTTACCTATGACGTCAACGGCCAGAGGCTGAGCAAGACACAAACCAAGTCGGCAACGGCGGATGGGGCAAGGACAACGCTGCATACCACAACCTACTATTACGACGGGACAAAATTAGTGGCGGAGAAAAAAGACGGCACCATCATATGGTACGATTATGACGAAAACGGAACGCCGATAGGGATGCGTGTGAACGGGGAGGACTACCTGTTTGGGAGGAACCTGCAAGGGGATATCATAGCGATATACAACGAAAGTTTCCAAGCAGTAGCACATTATACCTACGATGCGTGGGGAAAGGTTTTATCGGTAGGAGGGGTGATGGCGGATACCATAGGGGAATACAACTCCCTGCGCTACCGTGGGTATTACTACGATTCCGACACGGGCCTGTACTACCTCAATTCCCGGTACTACGACCCCGTCATGTGCCGGTTTGTCAATGCGGATGGGTATGCTTCCACCGGACAGGGTATTCAAGGGAACAATATGTATGCCTATTGTCAATATAATCCGATCAATTACGTTGACAAGGAGGGCACCCTGATCGGTTCGTTAATCGCTCTGGGGATGGTTACATTTGGTTTATTGTGCCTGACAGCAGATAATCCACAAACTGTCCAACATCAAGACGAACTGAATATGGGGGAGGCCAGGGAAAAGTACAACGCATCCACGGTGCCAATTTTAGATACGCAACCGGATGACCATGCCCCTACGTTTGGAGTTGTATTTAATCCCAACAACACGGACAATGGTCAAAATAATCCCAGCATTCATATCCATGGCTCATCCAGAATACAAAACAAGTATGAAATGAAAGCGGTTTTGGAGGTGGTAACCCAGGCCCCTGAATTTGATCCTTCCATTTATCTGAGAGATGTGGATTCTTATTATAAAGAGTGGAAAGGACATAACATGTTTTATAATGTTTTATCTTTTGTGGATCCGACACTCCGAGAGACATACAGAGCCAAACACGTCGACTTGGATAATTCAAATAATCAAGAAATTGTGTGGGATTTTATTACTCTATGGGGCACTTTTTAAGGAGGCAGTGACGATGAAACCGGTTGTGCGAAGGATACTTATGATAATTGTTAATAGTTTATTATTTGTTTTGGTGTTTTTCATTATCGCCTTAACGACCGGAGCAAACGATACGCTGGCAAGAACTTTTATGCCTATAATAATGCTCCTTCCGCATGTTATTATCCATTTTTATATGGCTAAGTTTCGTATACCGTATCGTGAGCGCATTTGGGTTTCTATAGGGACTGTTATTTTAACATTAATACTAACGATGGTTTATGTTTATTGGCACGCAGGGCCTGGTTGCGATATTAAGACCAGCGATTATGGTTTGGGAATCTTTGGTATCTATTTTATACATACGCTATGGATTACCTTACCTTTTATTGTTGCCAGCTGTATCTATTGGATTAAGTTGAAATTGCCAAAAAATAGGCAATAATATTATTGCTGACCAAAAACCGACGGACAAAGGAGGTGGATTTTCATCAATATACGACGTTGCGACCGTTCTGTTGGGGAACTTTACCGCTTGGCAATCATCTTTCCATAGACCTGTTTCTCAGCTTATTTGTAATAGGGACATATGAAACGACGATTACCCCAAAATTGCAGGGGCTCCCTATCGCTGCTATACTTTCCAAAGCTCCCCTGGCTCCGGAAAAAGATGGTCGATTGGATGCATATTGATAGATAGCACTGAAATTGATGAGTTTGCTCAAATAGTAGGCTCTGAAGGCGTGCTTATCGTCAGGCGGTAAATAGAATATGTGTTGGACGGTCATCCAAAACCATGACCGTCCAACACACCTTTTGCATTTGGGTGGTGACAATTGTGAAAAATATTTGCGTACTTGTTTTGTGCCTTGTTCTTGCCTTTCTATCATCCTGCACCTCCTATCCGCAAACAGAAGGCGACGATAAGGACAGTTCTATTACAGAATTCGGTCAACATTCTACATTGGATTTTAAAAACATAGAAACGACACTACAGCCGCTTACGAAACTGGAATTAACTGATCCCGATGAATGGAGTGTGAAAAATCAAAATAAGTTTATCTTGTTGAACGAGGAAGGGTATTATTATTACATAAATCACAGCGGCAAAGATGGCCCGGATCCTACCTTAGTATTGGATAGCAATGGGACATGTTTGGAGCAGACTGTATCCGATTATTTCCACGTTTACTTCATACAAGGGAATACCCTCTATGGCTATGACGACTATTTGGGTATCTGTAAATATGAAAATGGACAAACCATTCCCTTCCATGTAAATCCATCTTATTTTTACTTTACAGAAGACTATATTTACTTTAGTCAAAATGAAGAATCGGTACTTTATCAGATGGATTACACAGGGCAAAATACTAATGTAGTCTTAAATTTGGACATGGATGGGGCAAAATTTCAAAATTTTGTCGTTTATCAAGACAAAATATGGTTTAATCTTGCTGACAATATGGTTTCTGATGATATCCAGCATAATTTTTGTGTTTATGATATGCAGACACAGAAATTATTGAAGTTTGACCGTGGTAACGTTGGAAAGATCAACAATGGCTGGATGTATTATATCGACGAAACCCATCAACTATATCGTTTTCACTGCAAAACATATTGTGTTGAGCCGGTTTGTGAAACAAGGATAGAGGCTTTTGATTTTTACGATAATTATATTTTGTATTTAACAGAAGACTCGTTATATCGATTCAATACAGCAGAAAATACGAAAACTCTATCGGCCAATCAGTTGGGTGATTCCTATTATTTATGGAATGTTCAGTGCGAAGATGATAGAATTTTTGTGGCAGCAGCGGCAGGTTCTCTCTATACTTATATTGGCGAAATCAATCTCGATGGACAAATTATTCAGAAAATTCATGAAGATTAGTTTGATTATGAAAAAAAGTTTGTTAATCTCCCTGATCAATAGTTTTCTATTTGCAATTACTTTTTTACTGTTGCATGTCATACCATCTGGTTTTGGTGTCTTATGGATTGTTTTACCGTATCCAATCATTATAATTTATATGTTCAAATTGAAATTTACCAATGGTCAACGTATTATAGGTTCCCTTGGAACAATTCTTTTGACTTATGGAATTATTATGATCGATTGGTCCATCAAAAAAGGAGCGGATATCAGCAATGAAGATATCGTTGCGCTTTATGTAATTCGATATTTGCATTTTTTCCTGATTGCGATCCCCTTTTTCATTGTAATTATTGTGTGTGTAGTAAAATTATGGATGCAACGTAAAAAAACAAAAAATTACAATGCAATGTAATTCTTTGGAAAGTAGTATTGGCAATCACCTTACCATAGACCTGTTCCTTGTCGCAATTGTATTTGCCAACGAGGAAAATCATGACATCGCAGATGCTGGATGCCCCTCTCTGGCTGTGGAAGTAAGTATAAAGGCAGTCGAGAGGGGCTTTCAGTCCGCAAAGGACACCGTTTGCATATTTATCTGAGAGATGTGGATTCTTATTATAAAGAGTGGAAAGGGCAATAACATGTTTTATAATGTTTTATCTTTTGTGGATCCGACACTCCGAGAAATATACAGAGCAAAACACGTTGATTTAGACAATAATAATGACTATAAAATATTCTGGGATATAGTTAAATTATTTGATTGAAGGAGTGACGTGATTGTGAAAAATATATTAACAAGTATTGTAATATCTACTATTAATAGTATATTATTTGTAATATTTTTTGGGCTAATCGTTCTTCTTTCTGTGAACAATATTAACATAGGGCCGTTGGGTTTAATAATCTTTGCCGTACCTTATATTATAATTTATATTTACCAAAAAAAGTATAAGTTAGAGCCTAAAACTAGTATGCTAGGCTCATTAGGCACTATGTTAATTATGTGTGGACTCAGTATTATTGCTTGGAATTATGATAAAGGCGACTTAGCTGATTCCGATGATTCATTGGTTTTCTCTGGTTACATGTTTATTTATATAACTTGGATATTTATTCCATTTCTAATTAAAATTTTAATAGCGAAATGGAAACTTCGTAAAGGTTTACAGGAAACAGAAAAATAAGTTATTGTCCAATATGCGATTGTGTAACCGCCTGTTGGGGAACTTTACCACTTGGCAATCAACTTGCCATAGACCTGTTTCTTGTCATAAATGTACTTGTGTATGACGACAATGGCTTCATCACCGATACTGTAGTCCTCTCCTCCGGGCGGCAAAACACGCCTCCAGCGTATTTTTTCGTGATGTCTGAGTCCCGATGGGAACCCGCCGGGTGCCGCCGGTCGGTTCCCATCGGCTCTATTGAAAAAAGCGTTGGTCTTCAATGGGGTGGTGAAATTTTTGGAAGCAGTTATTATGACCCTGTTCATTTTCAAATTCGTTAGGGGCGTCGTCTATGAAAAAAATTATTATTTTGTTTGTATTGTTATTTCTTTTCTCTGCTTGTAAGGCTCAACCTGATAGTTCTACATCGACAGAATCCCATGTTTCCCCCCCTGCTTCAAATGCTTCCAATCAATCCGAAATTAATGATCGTCCATTAACGCAAAAAATTCCCGCATTGATAGAAGGCGGGGAAGCAGAATGGCTTACTGCCAACTTGGAAACCGGCAGCAACGGTAAATATACCATATATATATTCGATGATCCGGAACATAATATTGTGTTTGAATTCAAAACGGGCGATAACGGAGATCTGATTACTCCCCAAAACCATGTGGAAAATTCACCCAATAATCGGATGTATATGCGTATTGTCAGTTCTGACGGTTCCTTGGATTTACCTGAAACGAGCAAAGACGAAGATGGATTCACTATCGAATACAGTCGCATTATACAAGGAGATGATATATTTGATGTTGAAATTTATTATTGGAATACGCCTCTACCGAATCCCGTCACTTTGATGAGGAGCATGTTAGACACTCTTGTCATTAACGAAATGTTAACGGAATAATCGGATCAGTAAAAGAGCTGCGCTACTTTTCGAGAGTGGTGCAGCTTAGATTCTACCTTACCCGCCAATCATACAGCGGACAACAACTGAAAATTCAGAGCCTTTTTATTGTTCAACAAGAGTGCCTTTCAACCTCCGAAATGGTCGTCTTTTCAAAACTAAACGGCATAATCATTATCAACCTAGGTATAGTGTATTTAACGGGGACCGGGCTTTTTGTTGATCGAAAAAGAGCGTCGCCGATGGATTGTTCATTTGTGGTGGTATACACTTAACAGGCGTGGATACATTGCCATTAGAACCATACTTATTATGGTATGTGACTTGGGATAAAATTGGATTAAACAGCGATATTTCAACGCTGAAAGAATTTACTGAAAAATCAAATATGATGTTTTATAATTATTTGACAAGCAACATAACAACTACTTTTTAACAAAACGAGATACTGCCGCTCCATGCGAGAGTTCTAATCTCTCATCGGAAAGTCGATTGATGTAAAACGGTCGACTTCTTTTGCGTTTTGTGGTAGAATATAAATCAAGCTGTTTGTGTTAGCTTGCAGGTGTAAAATGGATCAGGATATTCTAGAGCAAAATAAGAGAAAACGAATTTCCCGCTCAACAAGGGTGTACCCTTTCCCTTAAAACAAAACATGTTGTATTTATTGCTTACAAACCGTTCGTCCGGTTTTCAGGCGGCTCGCTTTCTATAGAAAATGGTAATGGAAAGAGGAAAAGGTTCATGAGCGAAGACAGGGACTTTTTGGGACGGGAGCCGGTAGGCAGGCTCCTGTTGAAACTGGCCCTTCCAACCGTCACTGCGCAGATCATCAATATGCTTTACAACATTGTTGACCGCATCTACATCGGCCACATTCCCGAAATCGGGGATATGGCGCTGACCGGTGTTGGGGTATGCATGCCGCTGATTATGATTGTCACGGCGTTCGCCGCCTTTGCGGCGTATGGCGGGGCGCCCCGGGCGTCGATTTTTATGGGCAAGGGGGATCATGAATCGGCGGAAAAGACATTGGGCAACTGCTTTGTGATCCAGGCGATCATCTCGGTGCTGCTGACGGCGGCGCTGCTGATCTGGAATCGGGATTTTCTGATGGCCTTTGGCGCCAGCGAAAATACCATTGAATATGGCGTCGACTATATGAATGTCTACGCCATCGGCACCATTTTTGTGCAGATGACGTTGGGGATGAACGCCTTCATCACCGCGCAGGGATTTGCCAAAACCGGCATGCTGTCGGTGCTCATTGGGGCGGTGGCCAACATCATCCTTGACCCTATCTTCATTTTCGGCTTTGGGATGGGAGTGCAGGGGGCTGCCTGGGCTACGATTCTTTCACAGGGGATGTCTTGCGCCTGGGTGCTGATTTTTCTATGTGGCAAAAAGACCCATCTGCGGCTCCGCGTCAGGAACATGGGGCTCAGCGCGCAGATTGTGCTGCCCAGCCTGGCGCTTGGCTTGTCCAATTTCATCATGCAGGCCAGCGAGAGCATCCTCTCCATCTGCTTCAATTCTTCCCTGTTGAAGTACGGCGGCGACATCGCCGTAGGGGCGATGACCATCCTGACCAGCGTCATGCAGTTTGCCATGCTGCCGCTGCAGGGGCTGGGGCAGGGGGCGCAGCCCATTATCAGCTATAATTATGGGGCGCGCAACGCCGGCCGGGTGAAGGCGGCTTTCCAGCTCCTGCTCAAAGCCAGCCTGGTTTACTCCACGCTGCTGTGGGCCTGCGTGATGCTCTTTCCCCAGGGCTTTGCCGCCATGTTCACCAATAAGGCGGAGCTGATGGATTTCACCGTGTCGGCCCTGCGGATCTATATGGCCTGTATGCTGCTGTTTGGCATCCAGATGGCCTGCCAGATGACGTTTACTTCTTTAGGCAACGCCAAAGCCTCCATCGTAGTGGCGGTGATGCGCAAATTTGTACTTCTGATTCCGCTCATCTATATCCTGCCGCTGATTTTTACCGGCAATCAGACCACGGCGGTGTATTTGGCTGAGCCGGTGGCGGATTTCATTGCGGTTACCTTTACCGCCGTGCTGTTCTCCTTCCAGTTTCGCAAGGCCCTTCGGCAGATTTCGGACAGCGCCCAGGCTTAAGCGCTGCTCGGCGAGGTGATGACCCGCGTACCCGCACGGGCAAAGAGCCATGCCGCGCTGCGGGGGCGGAAAGGGTGCGGCCGGGCTCCCTTGAGATTGAATGCTATGGCTTGAATCCGGTATGTTTTTGTGGGTTGTTCTTAGGTTGCCAGCGAAAAGCCCGTCGTAGGAACCGGGGGACTCGGGATGGCGGCTCGGTCAAACGCCGAAATTTCGATAAATTTAAAACTTGTCCAGAATCAAAAGCCGTTGTCGGGCGGCAACCATGGGCTCTGGATTGGCCGAGCCCATCAAGACGGGAAAATCAGGGGGCAGGGGTATCTTGCCGCAGCCGGTGGCCTTGGTTTTCCCCGCATGCCGCCGGAGTATTGGAAGCTGGGTGCCTGCGTTGGCGGGGGCCGATGGCCCGCATGATGATCGCGGCCCTCGCGATGAAAAGAAAGGGTGTGGAACGCTCGTGTATAATCCGCAACTGGAAACTTTCCTGTGCGTGGTGGAGGCGGGGAGCTTTAATAAGGCCGCCGAAAGGCTGTACATATCGCCGCCTGCCGTCATCAAGCAGGTCAATTCTTTGGAGGAGAGCTTGGGCTTGCAGCTTTTCACCCGCACCCACCGGGGACTGGCCTTGACCAAGGCCGGACAGTCCCTGGCTCAGGATGCGCGATATATCATCCAGTATTGCAAGGATTCGGTTACCCGGGCCAAAAATTCCATGCAGGAAAACGCGGATGTCATCCGCATTGGCACTTCGCCTATGACGCCGGCCCAGGTGCTGGTGGATTTGTGGCCAAAGCTGCAGGAAGAGTGCCCCGACATCAAGTTTCAACTCGTCCCCTTCGACAACACCCCCGAAAACGCGCGGGAGATTTTGGGCAACCTGGGGCAGAACATCGATGTGGTAGCGGGCATTTTCGATGAAACCATGCTGAAATTGCGCCAGTGCGCGGGGCTGGAGCTATCCAGGGAGCCCATCTGCTGCGCGGTGTCCGTCCACCACCGGCTGGCTCAGAAGGAGAAGCTGACCGTGCAGGATCTGTATGGGGAAAACCTGATGCTCATGCGCCGGGATTGGAGCCATTATGTCGACCTGCTTCGCGACGACATCTGGAAAAATCATCCCCAGATTCACATCGTGGACTTTCATTTTTACGACGTAGCGGCGTTCAACCAGTGCGAAAATCGGGGCTGCGTGCTCATGGCTGTGGAGAACTGGCGGTATGTGCACCCTCTTTTGAAGATCATGCCGGTGGATTGGAATTATACCATCCCCTTTGGGCTGCTCCATGCGCCCGATCCCTCCCCGATTGTTGCGCGCTTTTTGCGTGCTGTGGAAAAGGTATCCACGGCGAGATGAGCCTTTGACTGTTAACCATATCGTATATACTGCATAACAAATCGAGACTTCTTATGGAGTCTCGGTTTTTTTATAATAGAGGCAGTCAAACAGAGAGGACGGGTGAGGACAAGTGAAAAAGAGAACCATCCTCGCCGCCGTGCTCTGCATGGCGCTTTGCCTGACCGCATGCAACGGTGGGTCGTCTCAAAGCGGCGCTATGCAATCGGCAGCCGGCGGCCGGCAGGAGTCGGGAGATGATACCATGCGGGAGGCATCCAATGCTACCGCTCCCTACACGGCTCAGACCAGCATACAGGCCGTCATCCACGACCCTGCGTTCGGGGAATACGGACGGCTGATTTTCCCAGTGGACAGCGGCTATTATGGCGGCGATACCCTGGGGAACCTGCGCCTGACCTGGTATAACAACATCGACCCGGATAAAACGGTGGAGATTGCCAACTACCTCAAAGAACACGCCGAAGCAGGCGACAGAGTGTTTTATGATATCTACACCGAGGAGGAAAAAAACGCCGATCCGGAGAAGGAGGACACGGGGCTGTTTTTCTTTCGTGGTGAGCCGGGGGCGCGGTTTGCCGTGTGCAACGCAGGCGGGGGCTTCGCCTACGTAGGCGCCATGCAGGACAGCTTCCCCCACGCGCTGGAATTGTCCAAGCGGGGCTACAACGCTTTTGCGTTGATCTACCGTCCCGGCGCCCAAACCGCCTGCGAAGATCTGGCCCGCGCCATCCGCTTCATTTTCGAGCACGCGGAGGAGCTGGAGGTGGATACCGACTGCTATTCCCTCTGGGGCGGTTCCGCGGGCGGAAGGATGGCGGCATGGCTGGGCTCTTACGGGCCGGCTGCTTTCGGCGGTGACGACCTGCCCCGGCCCGGAGCGGTGATCATGCAATATACCGGACATTCCGATTATACCGAAAACGATCCGCCCACCTTTGCCTGTGTAGGGGAAAACGACGGCATCGCTTCCTGGCGCTCCATGCAGCGGCGCATCGAGGCGCTGGATGCTCTGGGGATTCCCACCGAGTTTCACCACTATCCGGGATTGGGCCATGGCTTTGGGCTGGGAAGCGGCACCGCGGCCGAAGGATGGTTGGATCAGGCGGTCGCCTTCTGGCAGTCGCAAATGGTGTAACCTTATTTTTGACCCTATGGAAAGGAAGCCTTTGTATGAACAACTTTATCTTTCAAAACGCCACCAAGGTCTATTTTGGAAAGGGATGCGTCAAGGAATACCTTGCCTGCCTGACCAAGAGGGCCTCGACCGTCCTGTTGGCCTATGGCGGCGGCTCCATCCGGCGCAACGGCGTCTATGACGAGGTCGTCGGTATCTTAAAGGAGGAGGGGAAAACCATCGTGGAATTTTCCGATATTATGGCCAACCCCACCTATGCCAAGGTACAGCAGGGCGCCACTCTGGCCAGGGAAAAGGGGGTGGATATGATCCTCGCCGTTGGCGGCGGCAGCGTGATGGACTGCTGCAAGGCGGTTTCCCTGGCCGCCCGTTACGACGGCGACATCTGGGAGGATTTCTGGGCGCGCCCCGGCGTCATAGAGACCGAGCCCCTGCCGGTGGGCGCCATCGTCACGGTGGCCGGCACCGGCAGCGAGTGCAACGGCGGCGCCGTCATCACCAACGAGGAGAAAAAGGTCAAAACCGGCCGCGATTATCCCAAGCTCAACCCGAGGTTTGCCCTGATGGACCCCACCTACACCTACTCGGTGCCAAAGGGGCAGATGGTTTCAGGCGGTTTTGATATTCTCTCGCACATCATGGAAACCTATTTCAGCGAACCGGATGAGGACAATGTTTCCGACGACATCATGGAGGCGCTGATGAAGAGCGTCATCCGCAACCTGCGGGCCGCCATAGAGAATCCCGAGGATTACACTGCCCGCAGCAACCTGATGTGGGATTCCACCATGGCGGAAAACCGCATCATCAAAATGGGCAAGCGGTGCGACTTTGAGTGCCACAACATGGAGCATCAGCTCGGGGCGTACACCAACTGCAACCACGGCTGCGGCCTGGCGGTGCTGCATCCGGTTTATTACCGCCATATCTATCGGGACGGCCTGGCGAAATTCGTCCGGTTCGCCGAAAACGTCTGGGGCATCCCAAGGGAGGGGAAAACCGACGACGCGCTGGCCAGAGCCGGGATCGACGCCCTGGCGGCCTTTATCGAGGAGATCGGCCTGCCCACCACCTTAAGGGAGCTGGGCGTGACCGACCGGTCGCAGCTCAAAGAGATCGCCGATTCCTGCGGCATCTCGGCGGGCAGCTACCGGAAAATGACCCAGGATGAAATTCTGAACATCTTCCTGGAATGCTTTTAATCCTTAAGGGACGGCGTCATTACCAACGGCGACGAAAACCAAGGAGTTGGACGCCGCCCTCGGTTTGCCGTTTGCCCTGTTTTTAGCGGCCCCTCTGGGGTATCCACCCTACGATTCTATGATATGAGGAGGATTTTGATGTGAAAAAGGCCATTGCGCTATTCTTGTCTCTCATGATGGTGTTGGGCCTTGCGGCCTGTGGGGATCAGTCGGCGGGCCAAACGGGAGCTTTGTTGGAATCCTCTCAATCGGTAGCTTCCAGCAACCCGGAGGCCTCGGCTGAATCCACAAACTCGGGCAGTCCCCAGGACGCCGAAGGGGGGATAGAGGCGACCGATTCGGCCGAATCCGATCTCCTTTCCTCTTGGCAAAACCAGTCCCTTCCCTCAAGCACGACCACCAGCTTAGCCGCGACGCATTCCACCCCTTCATCCCGTGCGCAAGAACCCGCCGTCTCTGTGCCGGAGCAGCTTTCGGAACCCAGCCCGGGCACGGTCGAGTCGAGCGAATCGGGAGCGAACCCCGGCAGCCAGGCCGTTTCGGTCGTCTCCACATCCAGCGGCCAGACCACATCGGTGGTCTCTACCTCCAGCCAAGCGACTCCATCGTCCGAGCCACCCACTGCGTCCCGTCCGCAGGCGCCTGTTTCCTCGCAAACGCCCGTTTCCTCACAAGCCCCTGACCCGGTAGAATCCATACCCCCGGCGCCGGATCGATCCAAGGTCCTGGTGGTTTACTTTTCGGCAACAGGGAATACGGCAGAAGCAGCGCAAGCCATAGCCGCGGCAACCGGCGCCGATCTTTTTGAACTGGTACCGACCGACCCATACACGAGCGCCGATCTCAATTGGACGGACGATGACAGCCGCGTGGTTTACGAGCACGATCATCCGCAGGAGCGGAATGTGGAGCTGGTGGCGGACCGTGTGGACCATTGGGATGAGTATGATGTCGTCTTCATCGGCTATCCTATCTGGTGGGGCATCGCCGCCTGGCCGGTGGATACCTTTGTCGAAGCCAACGATTTCACCGGGAAAAGGGTGATTCCCTTTTGTACATCCTCCAGCTCGGGGCTGGGGGAGAGCGGCGAACTTCTGGCGCAGGCAGCCGGAACCGGCGACTGGCTGGAGGGCCGGAGGTTTTCCTCCAATGTGTCGGAATCTGCGATACAAGATTGGATCGATAGTCTTAATTTATAAAGGAGCGTGTCAGTCATGAAAAAATTAACCGCATTTTTGCTCAGCTGCATTATGGTTTTGAGCTTTGCCGCCTGTAGCGGCGAGAGGACGCCGTCTACCTCGAATCCGTCGGATTCGTCCGCATCGGGGAACGCTTCCTCCTCTGTGCCGTCGGAGGGCTCCTCTCAGCCGGATGGCTCGCAAACTGCATCCCCGGCGCAAACCGGAAACACCCTGGTGGTCTATTTTTCCGCTACCGGCAATACCGAAGAGGCGGCAAACCACATCGCCAGGATCACCGGCGGCGACCTGTTTGAGCTCGAACCGGCCGACCCCTATACCAGCGAGGACCTCAACTATAACAACCCGGACAGCCGTGTCTCTCAGGAGCATGAAAATGAGGACCTGCGCGACGTCGAGCTGACCGCCGACACGGTCGACCAGTGGGAGGATTATGACACCGTCTTTATCGGCTATCCCATCTGGTGGGGGATTGCCGCTTGGCCGGTGGATACCTTTGTCGAGGCCAACGATTTTACCGGCAAAACCGTCATCCCCTTCTGCACTTCCGCCAGCTCCGGGCTGGGCGAAAGCGGGGAGCTTCTCGCTGAAATGGCCGGTACCGGAAACTGGCTGGAGGGTCAGCGGTTCCGCTCCAGCGTCAGCGAGGCGGATGTGCAGTCCTGGCTTGACGGGCTGAGCCTGTGACCATAGCATGCCAAGGAGGGCTGATCCAATGAAACGAATGCTGCTGATTTGCCTGGCTTTCATCCTGACGCTCGGCCTGGCCTCGTGTAGCGAGGAAACGTCCGGCTCGTCCTCATCGTCGCCGCTGGCCTCCTCTGGCGGGCCGTCGGAGTCCCAAAACTCTGAAAATGGGCCCGCCGCTGAGACCGGCGGGGAAGCGCAAAAGACAGACGCGTCCAATATCCTCATCGCTTATTTCACCATGCCGGAGGATGTGGATACCAGCGGGGTGGACGCCGTTGCCGGAGCAAGCATTGTGGTGAGCGACGGCGAGGTCATGGGAAACGTAGAGTATATGGCCAGTGTCATTCAGGAAACCATAGGAGGATATCTGTTCCGAATCGAAACGGTGCAGTCCTATCCGCTCGATCACGACCCCCTGGTAGACCAGGCGGCTCAGGAGCAGGAGGAGGACGCGCGGCCCGAGCTTGCCACCCATGTGGAAAATCCCGATCAGTACGATACCGTTATCCTGGGCTACCCCAACTGGTGGGGGGACATGCCACAGGCGGTGTATACCTTTTTGGAGGAATACGATTTCGCTGGAAAGACCATCATCCCCTTTTGTCCTCACGGCGGCAGCGGCATTTCACGAACCGAACGCACCATAGCCCAACTACAACCGGGCGCTACCGTCCGTGAAGATGGCCTGGCCATCGCACGCGGCAACGTGGCCGGCAGCGCAGGGCAGGTGGCCGCCTGGGCACAAGGCCTGGGGCTATAGGGCAAAGCAAGGCGAAAGGCAACCGTTTAAGCGTTTGATTGATAAAGGATAGCGGTCATCCATTTTTCCGACCAATAAGCATGCCAAACCAGCTTGTGGACCGACGAGCCGGGGGATAAGCGAAAAGAGGCGGTCTGTATCAAAAAGATTCTTGCCATACTATTGGCTTTCGCCATGGGGTGTGGTCTGGCCGCGTGCGGCGAGGTTCGGGAGCCCGCACCCCAACCGGCCGGCACGGCCTCCGGCGAAACGGCGGGGGGCGCACAGCAGGGGCAGGCCAATGTCCGAATTGCCTACGCGCCGTCGCAGGACGCATCCGTGGCACAGGCGGCTACCCTGCTGGAAGAAACGGTTGGGGGCGATTTGTTCCGAATCGAAGAGGGGGCTCGGGGGGATTTTTCCTTATGTGAATTCATTCTGTTGGGATTTGAGGCCGAAAACAATAGCCTGCCGGAAGTCGTTCGCCGTTTTCTCGAGGAGAACGATTTCGGCGCAAAAACCATCTTCCCCTTTGTCGCCGGCAAGGGAAACGACGCCGGCTCCATTTTTGCCGCCATTTCTCAGCTACAGCCCGGCGCGCTGTTGGGGGGCAGCGCCCTGCTGTTGAGCGCGGAAACCAGCGAGGGGGATATCACGTCCTGGGCCCGGGGGCTTGACCTGTCGGATACGGCCTTTGTCCCACTGGACGGCGAGGGCAATACGGTGGCGACCGCCAAAGTGACGCCCGACAGCCAGCAGGTGCTCTATCTCTGGGAGGAGGATAACGCGCCCGCCGTCACCGAATACACCACCAATCATGGCGGCTATTCCGACGACCCGGATTTTCGCCCCTACCTTACCAGCTTTCCGGTACCCGAGGGGGTCGAGGTCAAGGGGGCGGTGCTCATTTGCCCCGGCGGCGCTTTCCAGTTCCGCAGCGACCAACCGGAGGGGGTGGATGTGGCCGAGGCGCTCAGTCGGCTGGGATACCAGAGCTTTGTGGTGGATTACCGCCTGCGCCCTTATACCCAGCAGGAGGGGGCGCTCGATTTGGCCCGGGCCGTGCGGTTTGTGCGCGCCCACGCGGATGAATACGGCATTGACCAGGCGGACATCGCCGTGATGGGCTTCTCAGCCGGGGGAATATTGAGCGGAGAGATGCTGCTCAATTTTGACGGGGCGGTAAACGGGACGGCGTTGGATTCGGACTATCGCCCCGACGCGCTCGACGCGGTTTCGGCCGACGCCGCTGCCTGCGGGATGATCTATTCCTTTTATGGCCGGCTGAGCGTGGGCACTACCGATGTGGAGCTGCTGCGCGGCGGTAATCTGCCTCCCACCTTTTACTGTTATGGAACCCGCGATCCGTTTTACAACCAGTTTCTTGCCAACGCCGATGCGGCGGAGGAGGCCGGCGTCGCCGTGGAGCGGCTTGAGTTGGAGGATATGCCCCACGGCTTCGGCGCCCGGGGAGGATGGATCCCTGCCTATGATGCGTGGCTGACACGGGTCTTTCAGGGCGACGAAACAGCCCGCGGATGAGCGGGGGAGAAAGCCGCCGTCGCCACCGATGCACCCCCCTTCCCCGCCCGTAAAAGTGGCGGGGGAGTCGTTGCGTCCCTCATGAAAAAAGGGCAACGCGCTTGGCCGGCCCCCCGTGTGGGATGGGGGCTTGCCGTTCACGCAGGGGCCGTAAAGCAATGGCGACGCCGGCGGATATCGTTTCGCGCCTCTTGCGATCGTGTTGGGACATTCTCTTTTGGGCCTAAGCGGGTCCCCGGTTTCGCCGGGGGCCTTGCCGGCTTGTATGGCAAAGAAAGAAGGAAATGAAATCGAAATGGTGGAGCAATCTGAAAAATATCTGTTTGAAGGGATGCCGGTACCCAGGGCGGTAGCCACCCTGGCCGTACCCACCATCATCAGCCAGGTGGTCACCATGATTTATAACCTGGCCGATACCTTTTTCATCGGCCAGATTGGCGAGCCCGCCATGGTGGCGTCCGTCTCTTTGGTTTCGCCCTGGTTTAATCTGCTCACGGCTCTTGGCAATCTGTTCGGCCTGGGAGGCAGCAGCCTGATTTCCAGGATGCTTGGCGCTAAGAAGCACAGCGACATCCGGTGTGTGGCCGCCTTCAGCGTGTGGGGCGGCGCGGCGGCGACACTGCTTTTTTCCCTGCTGACCTATCTGGGCCGCGCCCCGTTGCTGGAGCTTCTGGGGGCCAGCCCGGACACCTACGGTTACGCCGAAAGCTACATTTTCTGGGTCGTGGTGCTGGGCGGTGTTCCCACCATGGTGAGCCTGGCGCTGGGCCATCTGCTGCGCAGCGAGGGGCATGCGAGGCAGGCCAGCGCCGGTATGATGTTCGGCGGCATCCTTAACGTTGTGTTGGATCCGGTGCTCATTTTCGGTTTCCACATGGATGTAGCGGGGGCCGCTATCGCCACGGCCTTTTCCAACGCCGCCTCGGTGGTGTTCTTTGTGGCGCAGTACCTTCGTTTGGGTAAGAATACAGCGGTTTCCCTTCATCCCAAATATTTCACCTTCCGCTTTGCCCGCCCGGTCTTTTCGGTGGGGCTGGCCTCCGCGTTGGCCACTGCGCTGGGCAACGCCTCCAACATGGTGATGGTACGGCTTGCCTCCGGCTATGGGGACATCCCGGTGGCGGCTTATGGCATCGTCAAGCGAATCGACCAGTTCCCCCTCAATGTCTCCATGGGCTTGTGCCAGGGCTTCATGCCTCTGGTGGGGTACAACTTTGCGGCCAAAAACTATCAGCGCATGCGCCGGGTTTCGGTCTTCTCCTGGAAAACGGCTCTGGTGATGTCCGGCTGTTTTGTTGCCTGCTTTGCCGCTTTCGCCCCCCAGATTCTCCGCCTGTTTATTGCCGAGGCGCAGACCAGCGCCCTGGGGGCCCGTTTTTTGCGCGTCGCCTGCCTGGCGGTGCCGCTGACTTCGGTCAACTTCCTGATCAGTTATACCCTGCAGGCGATGGGAAAGGGTGCCCAGTCGGCCGCCCTTACCTTCAGCCGCCAGGGCTTGCTCAACATACCGTTGCTCATCCTGATGAACGGGCTCTTTGGGCTCTATGGCATGATATGGACGCAACTGGTGGTGGAGGCCATCATGCTTCCCGTCTCGCTGGGCATGTATGCCCACACCTTCCGAGGGCTGAAAGCGGACGGCCCAGGTCAGTCATAACGATGGGGTTTATACCAGTTAACCAATCGAGACTTCCGCATGGACGCCATCGGGTTTACAATAGAGGCCAAGGGGGGATAATAGAATGCAGCAAAGACAGTTAGGCAAGGATATGACCGTGAGCGCCGTGGGGCTGGGATGCATGGGCTTTTCGCACGCCTATGGCGCGCCCACGGAGGATAGGGAAGCCGTCCGGCTTCTGCGTCGGGCGGCGGAGATGGGATACACCTTCTTCGACACGGCCGAGGTTTACGGCACGCCGGAAGCCCCTCATGCGAACGAGCAGCTGGTGGGCGAGGCGCTGGCTCCTTACCGGGACAAGGTGATCCTGGCCACCAAATTCGGCCTGCGGTTTGATTATGAGAGCGGACGGGTGCCCCTTCCGCTGATTCCCGACTCGAGGCCCGAGACCATCCGCCGGTCGGTGGATGGCTCCCTCCAACGGCTGGAAACCGATCACATTGACCTGTACTTCCAGCATCGCATCGATCCGGCGGTTTCCCCGGAGGAGGTGGCCGGCGTCATGGCCGATCTCATCCGCGAGGGCAAGATCACCCATTGGGGCATTTCACAAGTCAGCGAGGAATATCTCCGGCGGGCCAACGCCGTCTGCCCTGTGACGGCGGTGCAAAACCGCTACTCCATGATGGCCAGGCAGTATGAGGCGCTGTTTCCGGCGCTGGAGGAGCTGGGCGTGGGCCTGGTGGCTTTTTCTCCCATGGCCAACGGCTTTTTAAGCGGCCGGTACGGCAAGGGCGCACGGTTTGACCCGAAAACCGACTACCGCGCGTCGATGCCCCAGTTTACCGACCAAGCCGTTGAAAAAAATCAAACCCTGCTGGAGCTTCTTCAGGATATGGCCCGGCAAAAAAACGCCACCCCGGCGCAGATATCCCTGGCCTGGATGCTGTGCAAAAAGCCCTGGATTGTGCCCATCCCCGGCACCCGCAAAGAGGAGCGCATGGAGGAAAACGCGGGCGCTGCCGGCGTGACGCTCTCCGCCCGGGAGGTTCGGGAGTTGGACGATGCGTTGGACGGCATGGAGATGTCCGCGGTGTTTGGGGGCACGAAACTGCAATAATTTGACGCCGGATCCGGTTGGGGCCATGCCCCTCTTCTCCGGCCGTGTTCACGCCGAGACAATCGCGGCGCCAAGCGCTGCTTTGCAATATCACAAGCAATGACAGGAGGAATTGACAATGGAATACGCAACGCTTAACAACGGGGTCAAAATGCCCATGGCCGGTATCGGCACCTTTCTTCTGACGCCGGACGAGGCGGAGGCTTCGGTCCTCAGCGCGCTCGAGTACGGCTACCGCCTGATCGACACCGCCAACGCCTACGTCAACGAAAGGGCCGTGGGCCGCGCCATGAAGAAGTCCGGCCTGAAGCGGGAGGAAATCTTTCTGGAAACCAAGCTCTGGCCCAGCTTTTACGAGCAGCCGGACGCAGTGGAAAAGACTTTGGAACGACTGGACACCCAGTATATCGACCTGCTGCTGATCCACCAGCCGGCCGGCAACTATATCGCCGGGTACCGGCTGATGGAAAAGGCGTATAAAGAGGGCAAGGTCAAGGCCATCGGCCTGTCCAATTTCACGCAGGAGCAGATTCAGGAAATTTTGAACGTCTGCGAGGTGAGGCCCACCGTGCTGCAAAGCGAAGTACACCCCTATTCCCAGGAGAAGGAACTCAAAAAATTCCTGGAAAAAGAAGGCATTGTCATCCAGGCGTGGTATCCTCTGGGGCACGGGGACAAGGCGCTCATTGAGGAGAAGCTGTTTGGCGAGCTGGGCAAGAAGTACGGCAAGACCAACGCCCAGATCATCCTTCGCTGGCACATCCAGGACGGCAACATCGTTATCCCCGGCTCGAAAAATCCCGCTCACATCAAGGATAACTTTGACCTGTTTGATTTCACCCTTACCGATGAGGAGATGGGGCGCATCGCGGCGATGGATCAGAAAAAGCGCTATTATGTCAGCACCCCGGAGATGCTCAAGGGCTATGCCGAGATGGTGCCCCCGGTGGAGGAACAAAAATAACCAAAGGCAGCGGCGGCACAGGGCGAATGCCTTTGCGTCCCGTATACCTATCAATTTTTAAGGAGTGAGCAGCCATGCGTAAAAGTTTTGGATCCAAGCCCTGGTTTTACCCCTTGCCGGTGCTTATTGTTGGCACCTACAACGATGACGGCAGCGCCGACGCCATGAACGCCGCCTGGGGTGGATTGTACGACGCGGACAAGGTGGTGCTCTGCCTGAGCGCAGGCCACCGGACCACGGCGAACATCAAGGCGAAGGGGGCGTTTACCGTCAGCTTTGCAGACGCCGCCCACGTGACCGCGTCCGACTATGTGGGGATGGTCTCGGCCAACAGCGAACCCCGAAAAATGGAGAAGGCCGGATTCCACGTGACAAAGAGCGAACATGTCGACGCCCCGCTCATCGACGAGCTGCCGGTCGCGCTGGAGTGCCAGTTTTTAAAGGTCAACGAGGATGGCAACATCATCGGCCAGATTGTGAATATCAGCGCGGACGAAAGCGTCCTGGGAACGGATGGCAGCATTGATTTTAGCAAATTCCGTCCCATCTCGTTCGAGCCCGCGCACAACGCCTATCACGTGCTGGGCGAAAAGGTAGGCGACGCCTTCCGCGACGGCGGAAAGCTCAAGTAAAGAATCCTTTTCGTAAACGGCGATTTTCCACAGGGGTTGGTCACAGGCCCATCGAGGCGCCCTTTCACACGGCTTGCGCATCCGATTCGCTGCGTCCCAGCATGGCCCGGGCCGAGAGCTTGGGCCACGCTTTCTTAACCGTTTTATCGCGCGGGGGCGCGGCCTGTCCGGCTGGCTCCCCGGTATCCGGCGCGACGGCGCGATACGCGCGGAGGAAAGCCGGAGTTGCCGTATGCAGCCTTGGCACGTTTAGATCGGATCAGCGCGACCAATCCAATCCGATACCATGAGAAAGGATAGGGGAGACTGCCGCGAGGTATGGAGGAAAGGGGCAAAAAATGAACGGAATCGACCATAAAGTGATACTGATTACGGGCGCGTCGTCTGGGATTGGCGAGGCGACGGCAAAAGCGCTCGCGCGCGACGGCGCGAAGGTTGTCCTCAGCGCCAGGCGTGAGCGGCGGCTTCAAGAGCTTGCCCGAGAGATTGGGGAAAACGCCGCCTATTTGCCATCGGATGTGACCAGCCCGGACGATATGAGGGCGTTGGTAGCGTTGGCAAAAGATAGGTTTGGTAAAATCGACGTGCTTTTTGCCAACGCGGGCATCATGCCCGGCAGCAATTTGTCCGAGCTCAAAGTCGAGGACTGGATGAGCATGGTAGATATCAATATCAAAGGGGTGCTCAACGCCATGGCAGCCGTCCTTCCCGAATTTACCGCGCAAAGAAGCGGGCATATCGTCGTCACTTCCTCCGTTGCGGGAACCAGGTCGGTCCCGGGCAATGCGGTCTATTCCGGCACCAAGCATTTCGTCCGCGCGCTGCTGGATTCCTTCCGCACCGAATCGGTCATGGAGGGTACCAATATCCGCACCACGACCATTTATCCGGGGGCAGTCCGCACCAAACTGCTGCATACGATTGCCCCCTCCGAAAAAAGTCGATGATCGAGAAGCTGTATGCAGATATCGGCCTGGAGCCCGATGCCGTCGCGAATGCCGTGCGGTATGCGATCTCGCAGCCCGACCATGTCGATGTATCGGACCTGGCCATACGGCCCAGCAGGGAACGTTAAAGTGTAAAGCGCCCTGTGCGCGGCAAAGGAGGTATCAGGAAAATACCATGTTTGTTGTCTGCCATATGCTGGTTTCCCTGGATGGGAAGATCGACGGCGAATTTTTCAGCGCGCCCGAAACGGCCCCCGCCTTGAAAGCCTATGGGCAACTGCGGGAATTCTATGGCTGCCAGGCCACCTTGTACGGCACCAACACCATGCTGGGCGGATATGCCGACGGGTTGGCGCCGGCCCGGTTGCAAGAGGGAAAAGAGACCAAAAAAGAGGATTTTGTGAATCCGCAGGGCCGGTCGGTGGGGAATTTCATCGTCTCGGTTGACCCACAGGGAATTTTGGGCTTTTCATCCCACCTGCTGGAGAAAAAGGGCCGGCCGGCCGCTCACGTCATCGAGGCGCTGACTGACGAGGCCCGGGAGGGTTATCCCGCTTATTTGCAACGACGCGGCGTCTCCTATCTGTATTGCGGGCAAAGCCGGCTGGATTGCGCGCTGCTTGTGCAAAAGCTCAAGCAGCGGTTTGGCATCGAGCGGCTGATGGTGGCTGGGGGCGGCGTTGTCAACTGGTCCTTTTTGCGCGAGGGCCTGATCGATGAGCTTAGCCTTGTCGTCGCCCCGGTAGCCGATGGCAACACCACGTCGGTCTCTATTTTTGAGCAGGCAGATTTTCTGCCCTATCACGCTCCGGTGCCCTTTCGGCTGAGGGAGGCGAAAATACTGGAAGGCAACGCGCTTTGGCTTCGGTATGACGCTGGGAAAGAATCATAGCCCGCCGCGCGATAGGCGGTGAAATAAGCCCCTTGTTGATGGGGGCGCATGCGCCGATGGGCGGCGGATAGCCGCCTTTTTGAATTTCACAGAGCACAAAGGCAAAAAGCAGCAGAGGGATTCTGCTGCTTTTTTGTTTGCCTGCGCACCATGAGAGGACTGCATTTATTTCAAAATAGGCTCTGCCAGCAGCGGCAAATCAGAGAAATTGGGGGGCATTCCTTCCAAAATGGCAATCCGTTCATAGGCGATGGGGCAGAGCCGCAAGGGAAAGGGGGGATGATTGGCCAATACAAAGCCACGATCGTCGACATCTTCTTATTTTATCCGCCCCCGCCTTGAGTGGCCGTCTCCTCGGGCAGGTGGATGCCACCGTCCTGTTGTAAAGCGGATGGCATTCCTATTCCTGGATCATGATGGCATTGGATTGAAACCCACCGGCACCTGTGATATACTATTCCATGTTGACAAAGGACCGGCAAGGGAGTAAAATAATCAAGAAACATTTGTTCGAATTTCGGTTTGAAAGTCAACCAGCTTATGGTGAATCCGAATTCCGGCCCAATGTGGCCGCAGTGGATAGAGGGAAATGCGTATGAGCAGCCGCAATAACGATGGATTATTCAAACTGGTCTCTTCCTATCAGCCCACCGGCGACCAGCCGGAGGCCATAGCGAAACTGGTGGAGGGGATCAAACGAGGGGATAGCGGGCAGACGCTGCTGGGGGTGACGGGCTCCGGCAAGACATTTACCATGGCGAACGTCATCGCTCAGGTGAATAAGCCCACCCTGGTTTTGGCGCACAATAAGACCCTTGCCGCCCAGCTGTGTTCGGAGTTCCGCGAATTTTTCCCTGAGAATGCCGTCGAATACTTTGTCTCCTACTACGACTATTATCAGCCGGAGGCCTATGTCGCCACGACCGATACTTATATTGAAAAAGAATCCACGATCAACGATGAAATCGATAAGCTGCGGCATTCTGCCACCTGCGCGCTGAGCGAGAGGCAGGACGTCATCATTGTCGCGAGTGTTTCCTGCATTTATTCGTTGGGCAACCCCATTGATTACCGCAACATGATCGTATCCCTTCGCCCCGGCATGGTCAAGGACCGGGATGAGCTGCTGCACAAGCTGGTCGATTTGCAGTACGAGCGCAACGACATCAATTTCATCCGCAACAAATTCCGGGTGCGGGGGGATGTGGTGGAGATTTTTCCCGCCTATTGGGACGATAAGGCCATCCGCGTTGAATTTTTTGGCGACGAGATTGACCGCATCAGCCAAATCAACCCGCTGACGGGGGATACCATCGCTGTTTTGCAGCATGTCGGCATTTATCCCGCCTCCCACTATATTATTCCTCCCGACCGCATGGAGGAAGCGTTGGCGGACATCCATCAGGAGATGCAAGAGAGGGTCGAGTATTTCCGGCAAAACGGCCAGCTTTTGGAGGCCCAGCGCATCAAGCAGCGCACCGAATACGATATCGAGATGCTGCGTGAGGTGGGGATGTGCCAGGGCATTGAGAATTATTCGCGGGTGCTCTCCCGCCGCGCTCCGGGGAGCCAGCCGTTTACCCTGCTGGACTATTTCCCGGAGGATTACCTGATGTTTATCGACGAGTCCCACGTCACCGTGCCGCAGGTGCGGGGGATGTACGGCGGGGATCGCGCGCGCAAACAGAGTCTGGTGGATTTCGGCTTTCGCCTGCCCTCCGCCTACGACAACCGGCCCTTGAATTTTGAGGAGTTTGAAAGCAAGCTCCATCAGGTCGTTTTTGTCAGCGCGACGCCGGGCGATTATGAGAGGGAGCACAGCACCCAGTTGGTGGAGCAGGTCATCCGCCCCACCGGGCTGCTTGACCCGCTGGTATCGGTGCGCCCGGTAGAGGGGCAGATCGACGACCTGTTGGGCGAGATCCGTTTGCGCATCGAGCGCAAGGAGCGGGTTCTGGTCACCACGCTGACGAAAAAAATGGCCGAGGCGCTGACCGAGTATTTTTCCAATTTTGACATCAAGGTGCGTTACATGCACCACGATATCGATACCATCGAGCGCATGGAGATCATCCGTGACCTGCGCCTGGGGGAGATCGATGTGCTGATTGGCATCAACCTGCTGCGGGAGGGCCTCGATATCCCGGAGGTCTCTCTGGTCGCCATTCTCGACGCGGACAAAGAGGGCTTTCTCCGCTCGGAGACCTCGCTGGTGCAGACCATCGGCCGGGCGGCGCGCAACGCGCAGGGCGAGGTGATCATGTATGCCGACAGCGTGACCGACTCGATGGAGCGGGCCCTGCGGGAAACCGCCCGCCGCAGAGAAATTCAAAGCCGGTACAACGAGCAGCATGGCATTGTGCCCAAGACCATCATCAAGGATGTGCGGGACGTGCTGGAGATTTCGGGCAAGCATGCCGGCCGCACCGAGAAATCCGCCGACGGGAAGATGCGCCTGACCCGCAAGGAGCGGGAAGCCCTGGTCGAGCGCCTGACCAAGGAGATGAAAATGGCGGCCAAGATGCTGGATTTCGAGCATGCCGCCTATTTGCGCGACCGTATTGCGGAAATCAACCGGCAGCAATAGTGCTTGTACTGGCACAAAGCGGCATCGGCCCTCCCGCAGGCGAAGCGCCGCTTGTATCCGGGGTTCCAATGCAACCCGTCGCTGGCTTTGAGGGACCGGCCCACATTCTTGGTGGACCGGCCTGTATCAGCGGTTGGCGGCGCCCGGACAGGGCGGATTCCTTGCCCGGCGTGTTGGCTTCATCGCATCACGCGGTTTCATCTCAGCGGGCGTCCTCAGTTGCTGCGCTTTACCCGTTCGAACGGGATTGGCGCTTTGGGACGAACCCACCGCTTGTATCCAAGCCGGTTGCTGGCCGAAAAAACGCGGCCCTACCCGTCGGGAGGGCTGTGCCGGAGAATCGGTCCACGGTGCGCCGCAGGAACCTAACGAGGCGGTTGCCGGGGCTGAGAGGGGCGGGGGAAGCCCCCGGCGGATTACGGCCTGAAAAAGGGGCGATAGCCCACCAAACGAAAATTCATCCGGTACGCGGCCCTGCCGCCGGGACGGATATGGAAAAGGATGTGATTCCCATGTCGAAGGACAGCATTGTCATCAAAGGCGCGCGGGAAAATAATCTGAAAAACGTCGATGTCACCATCCCACGGGATAAGCTGGTGGTCTTTACCGGCGTTTCGGGCTCGGGAAAATCCTCCCTTGCGTTCGACACCCTGTACGCCGAGGGGCAGAGGCGGTATGTCGAGTCGCTTTCCTCTTACGCCCGCATGTTTTTGGGCCAGATGGAAAAGCCGGAGGTTGACAGCATCGACGGGCTCAGCCCCGCCATATCGATCGACCAGAAAACCACCTCAAAAAATCCCCGTTCCACCGTGGGTACCGTAACCGAAATTTACGACTATCTGCGTCTGCTGTATGCCCGCATCGGCATTCCCCATTGCCCGGTCTGCGGGCGGGAGATCTCTCAGCAGACGGTGGATCAGATCGTCGACGAGGTCATGCGCCTGCCCGAGGGTAGCCGCATCATCGTCATGGCGCCGGTGGTGAGCGGGCGCAAGGGCGAGCATCAGAAGGAATTTGAGTCGGCGCGCAAATCCGGCTTTGTGCGCGTTCGGGTAGACGGCAGCTTTTATGATCTGAGCGAGGAGATTAAGCTCGACAAAAACAAAAAACATAACATTGAGGTTGTGGTTGACCGCCTGGTCCGCCGCGAAGATACGCGCGCCAGACTGGCCGACTCGGTGGAAACCGCCTCCTCTATCTCGGGCGGCCGTATTGTCGTCAGCGTGGTGGACGGGGAGGAATTCCTTTACTCCCAGGATTACGCCTGTCCCGAGCACGGGGTGAGCATTGAGGAGCTGGCCCCCCGCATGTTTTCCTTTAACAACCCCTTTGGAGCCTGCAAAACCTGCGATGGCCTGGGCGAGTTTATGAAGATCGACCCGGAGCTGGTCGTGCCCAATCCCAAGCTGTCCATCGTCGAGGGGGCCATTCAGGGCTCGGGCTGGCACTCCGCCGAGCCGGGAACCATCGCCCGTATATACTACGACGGGCTGGCCGAGGCCTACGGCTTTGACCTGAACGAGCCTTTTGGCAAGCTGCCCAAGGAGGCGAGAGAGGCCGTCCTGTACGGCACCAAGGGCAAAAAAATCACCTGCCGGCGAAGCTTTATGGGGAAGGAGTCGGCCTTTGAAGCCGCCTTTGAAGGCGTTATCAACAATCTGGAACGGCGATATCAAGAGACGTCCAGCGAGGGAGCCAAGGCCGAGATTGAGGCGCTCATGTGCGCCCAGCCCTGCCCCGACTGCCACGGGGCAAGGCTCAATGAAAAAAGCCTTGCCGTAACAGTTGGCGGTATCAATATCGACCAGTTCTGCCGCAAGTCGATCGGGGATGCGCTGGAATTTATCCGTCATATCGAGTTGACCGAAAGGGAGCTTATGATTGCCCGCCTGGTGCTGCGCGAGGTGACCGAGCGCCTTGGCTTTTTGCAGAGTGTGGGGCTGAATTATTTGACCCTGTCCCGTTCGGCCGGCACCCTGTCCGGCGGGGAGAGCCAGCGAATCCGTCTGGCCACCCAGATCGGCTCCTCGCTGATGGGGGTGCTTTATATCCTGGATGAGCCGAGCATCGGCCTGCATCAACGGGATAACGACAAGCTGCTTGCCACCTTGCAAAAGCTTCGTGATTTGGGCAATACCCTGGTGGTGGTCGAGCATGACGAGGATACCATGCTGGCCGCCGACTATATTGTCGACGTGGGGCCGGGCGCCGGGATTCACGGCGGCAATGTGGTGTGCGAGGGAACGGTGGAGGATGTGATGGCCTGCGAGGAGTCCCTGACGGGGCAGTACCTGTCGGGCAAAAAGCAGATCGAGGTGCCCGCCGTACGCCGCCGGGGGAACGGCAAATTCCTGACCGTCAAAGGGGCGTCGGAAAACAACCTGAAGAACATCGACGTCTCCATCCCGCTGGGGGAGTTCGTCTGCGTGACCGGCGTGTCCGGCTCGGGAAAATCCTCGCTGGTCAACCAGATTCTCTATCAGCATCTCGCGGCCGTCCTCAACGGCGCCCGCCGCAGGCCGGGCAAGCATAAAGTGATATTGGGCGTAGAGGCCCTGGATAAGGTCATCGATATCAACCAGGCCCCCATCGGGCGCACCCCCCGCTCCAATCCGGCGACCTATATCGGGGTGTTCAACGACATCCGCGACCTTTACGCCAACACCAAAGAGGCAAAGATGAAGGGGTACGGCCCCGGGCGGTTTTCCTTTAACGTCAAAGGGGGGCGGTGCGAGGCCTGCGAGGGGGACGGCATTCTCAAAATCGAAATGCATTTCCTGCCGGACATCTATGTGCCCTGCGAGGTCTGCAAGGGCCGCCGTTACAACCGGGAGACACTGGAGATCAAATATAAGGGCAAAAGCATCTACGACGTGCTCGAGATGACGGTGGAGGAGTCGCTGGACTTTTTCTCCTCTGTCCCCCGCATTGAGCGCAAGCTTCGCGCGTTGTATGAAGTGGGGATGGGCTATGTCAAGCTCGGCCAGCCGGCCACCACCCTGTCGGGCGGGGAGGCGCAGCGGGTCAAGCTGGCCAGCGAGCTTTGCCGCCGCTCCACCGGGCGTACCATCTACATCCTGGATGAGCCCACGATGGGCCTGCATTCTTACGACGTGCACAAGCTCATTGGCGTGTTGCAGCAACTGGTTGACGCAGGCAACACCGTGCTGGTCATTGAGCACAACCTGGATGTAATCAAGGTTGCCGACCACATTATCGACCTCGGCCCGGAGGGTGGGGACATGGGCGGAACCATTGTCGCGCAGGGCACGCCGGAGGAGGTGGCCGCAGTGAAAGGCTCCTACACCGGGCAATACCTGAAAAAAATGCTCGAACGCGACCGGCTCCGCCGGCAAAAAATAAAGTCAAAGTAGATGATCCATACGTTAGATATTGTGCCGTGACGGCGCTTTATACGGGGTGCAGGCAAAGTGGTTCGCTTTGCCTGCACCCCGTCTTTTCAGCGCAATTTATCCATGGTTTTTTCATCCCTTCGCCGTGTGAGGCCAGCGCGACCCAGTTCTTGATTTGCTTGTGATGATCCGCGTATTCGTTCCATTGTTTTCATTTGGAAAAAATAACAGTATATGTATTGAAAAACAAGAAAAATCGTTGACAGCATCACCAAAAATTGATATGATAAACCAAAACTATATTGCACAGCGCTGCGAAAGGAGTGGGCCCCATGCACAAGAAAAGAAAAAAGGAAGACAAACTTTCGTTTGGAAAAACCCTGCGCAATAACTTTTATCTGCTGCGTGTTGCGTGGCGGATCAAGCCCTCCCGCATTGTGTTTGACTTTCTGTTTCGCGCCGCCGGCTCGATCTTTGATTACTACTACAGCATTCTTTTCCTTGGGGTGATCTACAGCGCGGTCGAGCGGGGCATCGGCTTTGGCACCGTGCTGGTGTTCATATTGGTCACTATCGTGTTGATTTTGGTCTTTGACGCCCTCGGCGCATGGTATTATCATTCCTTTCGCGCGAGGACCGACATTGATTTTTACGAGAGCTTTAACCGGGAGCTGTTTGCCAAAGCGGCCGATGTCGACCTGGCCTGCTATGAGGATACCGAATTTTATACCCGGTACACCCGCGCCGCCTCCGAGACCGGCGGGCGCATCGCCAGTATCCTGGACAATATGACCTCCTGCTTCGGCGCGCTCTTTTCCACCGTGCTGATTTTTATCACCATTTTTGCGCTCGACCCCCTTGCGGTGGTGTTTCTGATATTCCCCATCGTGCTATCCCTGATCGTGCGTACCCGCAGCAACAAGGCGCGGTACCAGCTGGAGATGGCAAACACCGACCCGGTGCGGCAGAAAGACTATGTCCACCGCACGATTTATCTGGAGGAATACGCCAAGGAACAGCGTTTGACCCACATCTTTCATGTGCTGACCGGTTACTATACCCTTTCCATCCACCAGCTTTGCCACAATTACCGGACGCTGGGCCGCCGGGTGGGTGCCTTCCGTGCGGTGGATTCGGTGATTTCCATTGCCCAGTGGCCGCTGGTCATCATTTACGCCGGTTACCGGGTGCTCATTTCCCACACCATTTCGGCCGGCATCTTTGTCGTGCTGGTCAATGCCATCAACCAGATGGTGCATTCCCTCGAATACCTGATGAATCTGTTTACCACCATGCAGCGCGACGGGATGTTTGTGCAGAATTTTCGCGATTTTATGGACTATGAGCCGAAAATTTCGCAAAGCCAGCAGGGGCTGTCCCCAAGCGGGGAGCCGCACACGCTGGAGCTGCGCCATGTCTCCTTTGCTTATGAGGGGGCCGAGGAGCCGGTGCTGCAAGACATCAACCTGACCCTCCGCCCGGGGGAAACGGTCGCCCTTGTCGGGCACAACGGCGCCGGGAAGACCACGCTGATCAAGTTGCTGCTTCGCCTGTACGACCCCACCGAGGGGGAAATCCTGCTCGATGGGGTGGATATCCGCCGCTACAACGTCGAGGAATACCGCCGGCTGTTCGGTACGGTCTTTCAGGATTACCGCGTTTTCGCCATGTCGGCGGCGGAGAATGTGCTTATGCATCCCGTCCAGCCGCAGGAGTATGACGTGGCAGCGCAGGCCCTTCGCAACGCCGGGGTTTACGATAAGATTATGGAAAGCCCCAAAGGCCTGGACGTCATGCTCACCCGGGAATTTGACGACGACGGATTGGTGCTGTCGGGCGGGGAATTTCAAAAGCTTGCCATCGCCCGCCTTTACGCCGCGGGATGCGAATTCGCCGTGCTCGATGAGCCGTCGAGCGCCCTCGACCCCATCGCCGAATACGAGATGTTTGAAAACCTTAAAAGGGTTTGCGCGGGCAAAACGGTGGTCTTTATCTCCCACCGCCTCGCATCCGCCGTGCTGGCCGACCAGGTCTATCTGCTCGAGCACGGCCGGGTGATCGAGCGGGGCACGCACGATTCCCTCATGAAGGAAAAGGGCCATTATGCCGCCATGTTTCAAATGCAGGCAAAGATGTATGGCCTGGCGGGAGGGGTGTCGGCATGAGCGAAAAAAACAAAAAAGAGCGGCAGAGCTTCCAACATATCTGGACCAATACCATCTTTATGCTGCGGTATGCCTTTCGCTATTTGCCGGCCTATTCGATCTGGCTGATTGTCATCCAGGTGCTGTTCGGCATTAACGATATTTTCTGGGGCGTGCTGCTGATGAAAATCGCGGTGGACGCCGTAACGGTGACCCAGTCCTACACCGATCTGCTCTGGATCGCGGGGGGCTATATCGTCTACTGCGGTACCCTGCAGGCAGTCGCCGGGTTCTTTTTCGAGTCGTACGGCCCGGCCAGACTACAGAAGTTGGCGGAGAAAATGCAGACCCAGTTGTTTGAAAAAGCCGTGGGGCTGGATTACGCCTGCTACAGCAACCCCGAGTTTTACAACGACTTTGTCTGGGCGGCGTCGCAGGCCGAGCTGCAGGTTTCCGCCGTCCTGAACAATACCGCCCTGTTCCTCAAGAGCATCGCCGGGCTGAGCGCCGTGGTCACCGCCATGTTGACCATGGACGCTGTGGGGGTTGTCTTTATTGTCGCCTCCTTTGCCGGGGTATTCCTGCTGTCGCTGCTGCGCAACAAGGTGCAGTTCCGGCGCGATATCGATTTCAAGCCGCTCGAGCGTAAGCGGGCGTACATCAACCGGGTCTTTTACCTGGCGGATTATGCCAAAGAGATGCGGCTGCATCCCCTCAAGGGCAGTCTGGATCAGCAGTTTGCCGAGGCCAACCGTGGGATGAAGCAGGTGGTCAATCGGTACGCCGGCAAACTGGCCGGGCTGAGCTTTTTATCGGAGTTTGCCTTTTCCGATCTGCTCATTGACGGCGTTTACATGATTTACCTGGCCTACCGCGTCATCGTCCAGAAAACCCTGACCTATGGCACCCTCGCAGGGATGCTCAACGGCGCCTGGACGCTGAAGATGAATTTGAACAACATCGCCCAAACCATCGGGGAGTTTCAGCGGCTGAGCCTGTACACCGATAAATTCCGCGGTTTTCTGGACTATGAAAATCGGATGCAGGATACCGAAAAAGCGCTCGCGGCCCCCCAACACACCGCCGCGCTGGAATGCCGCAACGTGAGCTTTACCTACCCCGGGTGCGACGCACCAACCCTGCGGGATATCAACCTGAGCATCCGGCCGGGTGAAAAGGTGGCGATCGTCGGCTACAACGGCGCCGGCAAGTCCACCCTGGTCAAGCTGCTGACCCGGCTATACGACCCCACCCAAGGAGAGGTGTGCTATGGCGAAAGGGATATCCGCGAGTACCGGCTGCAGGAATACCGCGATTGCTTTGGCACTGCTTTCCAGGACTATCGGATGTTCGCGGCCACCCTGGCGGAGAACGTGGTCATGGATCGGGCGCAGGGCCGCGAGCAGGAGGCGCAGTCCGCGCTGGAAAAGGCGGGCTTCGCTGAGAAGCTGCGCAGCCTCCCCCAGGGGCTGGATACTCCGCTGACCCGGGAATTCAATGACAAGGGCCTATTACTCTCGGGCGGTGAGGCCCAGAAGGTCGCGATTGCCCGGGTGTTCGCCGGCAATCCGCAGGTGCTCATCCTCGACGAGCCGTCGAGCGCCCTTGATCCCCTGAGCGAGTATCACGTCAATCACTCCATGCTGGAGGCTGCGGGGGATAAGACGGTCATTTTCATATCCCACCGGCTGTCGACCACCAAGGCGGCCGATACCATTTACATGATGGAGCATGGGAGGATTATCGAGCAGGGGAGCCATGAGCAGCTCATGGCAAAGGGGGGCAAATACGCTGAGATGTTCCGCCTGCAATCCAAGAATTATTCCCTGGTCGCGGGCGGGGAGACGGAATAGGCGGCCCCTGCGTGCGTATGGATTTCGCGCCGTAAGGGGAAGCTTTATGTTGCTGGGCGCCAAAGGGAGGCCATGGCCCCGGACCCGACGACACCCGATCCACGCGGCTGTGCGCCGTCGGTAAAAAAACGGCCTTAACCAAGTTCCGTTATTAAATAAGCACAATGACTCCGACGCGGAAAGGGCTAACGGCCCTTTCCGCGTCTTGTTTTGATGCGTTGCTGCCTTGGCATGGTCTGCGCGAAGAAGCCGTATCAAATGAGCAAATAATATTCTTATAAAAAATTATAAATAGAATTCTGAGAGGCGCTGAACGGTTCGTTGAGTAAAGGGTGCAATGCGAGGGAGATTGCAGCGCCGCACCAAAGATTTGCTGGCGCGATGTTCTCCCGAGCTTCCCCGGAAACCGACTCCAATGCACAGCATGACGGCGGGTTTTTTTCGGTATTAGTCGGGTTCGCCCGGGGAAAATCCACCCCATGGGCGGCAGTCTCAGGAAGCCGCAGGCAGCACAGGAAAAGGCTCTGATCTGTGGCAGGCATTCCCGGCTGTCAAGTCTTGCAAAACGGCCGCGTATCATGTATAATATGGTCGAAACCCTATGGCGTTTTGATCCCGTCCGCCCTATCCGGGCCGGTCGGGCCGCTGCGGGCGGGCATAGGCCATATGGGTGCCGCATAATGTAAAATATCATGAGGGCAAAGGCCCTTTCTATGGAAAGGTGAGGACGATCATGAAGGTTGCGGTTTGTGTCGGCAGCTCCTGCCATTTGCGGGGTTCTTACAACATCATCGAGTTGCTCAAGCAGCGCCTGGAAGAGCGGGGCATGACCGATCAGGTCGACCTGCGGGCCGCTTTTTGTTTGGGAAAATGTACCGATGGGGTCAGCATTCAGGTCGACGACGAAATTATCTGCGGCGTATCCGCCGATAATTTTGATGAGATATTTGAAAAATATATCCTGAAACAGGCGCAATAACCGGATTGTGAGGGCGGCGCTCATGAACGAATATCTGGGGCTGAAAAAGTCCAATTGCAAAAACTGTTATAAATGCATCCGGCACTGTCCGGTCAAGTCCATTCGCTTTTCGGACGAGCAGGCGCACATTGTCGGGGACGAGTGCATTTTGTGCGGCGGCTGTTTTGTGGTCTGCCCCCAAAACGCAAAGGAGATCCGCAACGACGTGGGCCGGGCCAAGGAGCTCATCGCGTCGGGCAATCCGGTGTACGCCAGCATCGCGCCCTCCTTTGTGGCCAACTACGAGGGGGCTGATCTCGGGTCGATGACCGAAGCGCTCAAGGCCCTTGGCTTTGCCGGCGCGGGGGAGACGGCCATCGGCGCCACGGTGGTCAAGAAGGAATACGACCGCATGGTCGGCGACAGCCAGCACACGGTCATCATATCCTCCTGCTGCCACAGCATCAACACGCTCATTCAAAAGTATTACGCCGAGGCCCTGCCCTACCTGGCACATACCTTATCCCCCATGCAGGCTCACTGCGAGCTGCTCAAAAGAGAGCATCCCGGCGCAAACACCGTCTTTATCGGCCCGTGTATCTCCAAAAAGGCGGAGGCCGAGCAGTATCCCGGCGCGGTTGACTGCGTGCTGACCTTTGAGGAGCTCAGCGAGTGGCTGGCCGACGAGGGAATCCGCATTGAGGCCGCGCGGAGCGATTCGGGCGATACCGGCCGCGCGAGGCTGTTCCCCACCACGGGCGGTATCCTTCGTTCCATGGCCTGCAACAATCCCGATTACAGCTATCTTGCTCTCGACGGGGTAGAGAATTGCATGGCCGCTTTGCAGGATATTGTGGACGGCAAGCTCGATCACTGCTTTATCGAGATGTCGGCCTGCGTGGGAAGCTGCGTGGGCGGCCCCGCGATGGAAAACCGGCGCTATCCCGTGCGCGACCGTATCGCGGTCGACCGGTTCGCTGGGCGGAAGGATTTTGCGGTCGAGCAGCCGGATTCCGGGGCGCTGCATAAGGAAATGCCGTTCATCGGGCTGCACCGCCAGATGCCGGGCAGCAAGGCGATTGAGGAAATCCTGCACAAAATGGGCAAGACCACCCCGGAGCAGGAGCTCAACTGCGGCAGCTGCGGTTACAACACCTGCCGCGACAAGGCTGTGGCCATTTATCAGGGCAAAGCCGACCTGACCATGTGCCTGCCCTATTTGAAGGAAAAAGCCGAATCTTTTTCCGACAACATCTTCCGCAACACCCCCAACGGGCTGATTGTGGTCAACGAGGAGCTTCAGGTACAGCAGATCAATGCGGCCGCCCGCAAGATTATGAACTTAAAGAGCGAGAAGGATGTGCTGGGCGAGCCGGTGGTGCGTATCCTCGACCCCAAACCTTTTCTGGACGTGCTGTCCAGCGGGCAGAGCATGCGGGATGAAAGGCTTTATCTGGCCGAATATCAGAAGTATGTGGAAATGAGCATCGTGTACGACCGCAGCTACCATATCCTCATCAGCATCCTGCGCGATGTGACCGATGAAGAGGCCGAGCGGGAGAAAAAGGAGCAGATGAGCCGTCAGACCATCGAGATTACCGACCAGGTGGTCGACAAGCAGATGCGGGTAGTGCAGGAAATCGCCTCCCTGCTCGGGGAAACGGTGGCCGAAACCAAGATTGCTCTGACCAATCTGAAGGAGTCGTTGCGGGATGAATGAGCTGTGCACCGACATTGGCTACTATAGCCTGAACAAGAAGGGGGAGCAGCTGTGCGGCGATAACGTCGAGGTGGTCGAGCGGGATGAAAACTCGGTCGTTGTCGTGCTGGCCGACGGCTTGGGCAGCGGGGTGAAGGCCAATATACTCTCCACCCTGACGGCCAAGATCATCTCGACGATGATGGCCAATCGGATGTCGCTGGAGGATTGCGTGTCCACCATTGCCAGCACCCTCCCGGTCTGCGAGGTGCGCAAGGTGGCCTATTCCACCTTTACCATCCTTCAGGTATTGGATAATCGGGAGGCCGAGATCATCCAATACGACAACCCCGGCGTGATTTTGCTTCGCAATGGGAAAAACGTAGAGTTCGATAAGACCGAGCGGATGATTGGTGGGAAGAAGATTTATCAGTCCCGCCTTGCCTTGGAGGAAAACGACGCGTTTATCCTGATGAGCGACGGCTGCATCCACGCCGGCGTGGGCGAGCGATTGAATTTTGGATGGCAGCGGGAAAACATCATTGAATTTATGGAAACCATGTACGACAGCGGCTTTACGGCCAAGACCCTGTCGACCATCCTGCTCGATGAGTGCAACCGCCTTTACGGCGGCACGCCGGGCGACGACACGACCGTCTGCACCGTGCGCATCCGGCAGCGCTGCCCCATGAATCTGATGATTGGCCCCCCGTCCGATCCGGCCGATGTGGACAAGATGATGACCCTTTTCTTCTCCAAGGAGGGCAAGCATATCGTCTGCGGGGGGACGACGTCCACCCTGGCCGCCGAGCACCTGGGCGTGCCGGTTGACACGCGGCTGGAATACGTCGACCCCGAAATACCGCCCATATCCCACATCAAAGGGGTTGACCTGGCCACCGAGGGGGTCATTACCATCAACCGGGTGCTCTCCTATGCGCAGAATTACTTGCAGGATAATGAAAAATACACCCAATGGAGCTATCGTAAGGACGGGGCTTCGCTCATCGCGCGGTTGCTGTTTGAGGAGGCTACC
This sequence comes from uncultured Eubacteriales bacterium, assembly GCA_965145485.1. Lineage (GTDB taxonomy): Bacteria > Bacillota > Clostridia > Oscillospirales > Acutalibacteraceae > CABQCM01. The sequence goes on from CBCTCU010000015.1 coordinate 50,216, forward strand.
GACATCGAGTTCTTTGTGGGCCGCGCCATCAATCCGGCCCATCAGAACCCCAATCTTCCCATCAATTTCAGCATCAAAATGCGCCTGGTCGACGAGCTGATCGAATGCCTGCGCAAAATGGGAAAGCGGGTCAAGGTGCAATATTATTGATCCGGTTCGCCCGCCGCGTGGCAGGCATCGGGTGGATACAGGAAGGGAAAGGCCGCCTTCGTGTGGGGATGACGTAGGCCCGGCATTCTTACGTGGCCGCGGTGCCTGATCATAAAAGCCGCATTGGAAAAACCAGCCGTTCATCCGGTTTGACCGGACATAAATAGCATGCCCGGCGTCCCGTATGGAGGAATGCCGCGCTCAGAGAGGAGTCCCTTATGCCAAAGCTTCGCAAGTTTGATACCAAGGTACAGTATTTAAAATATAAAGTGCTGCGCGAGACGGCGCGGCACGCCTACGACGGCACCCTGCTGGAGAGCTTTAACGACATCGCCAAAACCATCGTGAAGGATAAGCCGACCATGCGCTGCTGCATATACAAGGAACGCGCCATCGTGAATGAGCGTATCAAGCTGGCGATTGGCGGCAATCGGGACAACCCCAATGTCATCGAGGTGATCGATATTGCCTGCGATGAATGCCCCATGGGAGGTTATGAGGTCACCAACGCCTGCCGCGGCTGCCTTGCCCACCGCTGCGAAGACGCCTGCCGGAAAGGCGCTATCAGCTTTGACCACCAGCAGCGGGCGATCATCGACAAATCCAAATGCGTCGGCTGCGGCATGTGCGCGAAAGTGTGCCCATACAGCGCCATCGTGGACAACAAGCGCCCCTGCGTCAAAGCATGTAAGGTCAAGGCCATCTCCATGGACGGCAACCGGGCGGCCTGTATCGACAACGACAAGTGCATTGCCTGCGGGGCCTGTGTGTACCAGTGTCCCTTTGGCGCGATTATGGACAAATCCTATATCACCCGTGTGGTCGATATGCTCAAGGATTCCAAAGACAATCAGGAGTACAAGGTGTACGCCGTCGTGGCGCCCTCCATCTCGAGCCAGTTCAGCTATGCCAAGCTCGGCCAGGTGATCACGGCGATCCGCCGGCTCGGCTTCTATCATGTGGTGGAGGCGGCGCTGGGGGCCGACATGGTGGCCTATTCTGAGGCGAAGGAGCTTGCCGAAAAGGGCGATTTCCTGACCAGCTCCTGCTGCCCTGCCTTTGTCGACTACATTGAAAAGAATTTCCCTGCCCTCAAGGAGCATATATCCCACAATCTGTCGCCGGTGGCCACCATATCGAAGTATCTCAAAGAGACCGATCCGAACTGCAAGATCGTCTTTATCGGGCCGTGCACCGCAAAAAAAATGGAGTTTCAAAAGCCGGAGGTTCGACCCTATATCGACAGCGTTATGACCTTTGAGGAGCTGCAGGCCCTTATCGACAGCCGTGACATCGAGGTGGAAACGCTCGAGGAGGGAGTGCTGGACAACGCCTCCTACTACGGCCGGATTTTTGCCCGCAGCGGGGGACTGACCGATGCGGTGCGCCAGGCGCTCAAGGAGCAGGGATTGGAGGATTTCCCCTACGACCCCATCGCCTGCGACGGGATCGAGGCCTGCCGCCTGGCGCTTTTGAAAGCGTCCAAGGGGATTTTACCCAACAACTTTATCGAGGGCATGGCCTGCAACGGGGGCTGTATCGGCGGGGCCGGCTGCCTGACCCACGAGGAGAAGGACAAAACCTTGGTCGACAAATACGGGAAAGAAGCCATGGAAAAAACCATTTCCGACGCGATTGGAATTCTTTAAATGACCATTGCGCGTCGCGCGGTTGCGGCGGGTTTTTCCGCTGTCGCCGCGGACTTGCTCGATCGGCCGGCGGGGATGCGCAGGCCCGCCTCATGCCCGCGCGTTAGATAAGCCGCCTACCATGCTCTCCAAAGGCGGCGCTCGAGGCAAAAGGCAATAGCGGATACCCCGGCGCGTTGGTTCCACCTGGAAATATAAAAGAGCCTTTCCAACATGGAAAGGCTCTTTCTTATATCGCTTTTTTGGAACGAACCATCCCTCGCTCCGGGCGGCGGGGGAGGGGGCACGTAAAGATGCAACTTGCCCTGGGGATCAGGCCGGAAGAAAGCCTTTCCCGGGCCTGTCCAAATCGCCCATCCTCTGGCGGGCCTTAGCGCCCCAAATCTCCCGGCGGCCAGCCCATATGTGATGCGGAGGGGGATAGCCGCTGCACCAATGGAAAGTCCTGATCAGACCCGCTAGAGCGGGAGGGCATTTCTCATCCGCTGGATACTGCGGGCGACGAGGGCGTCAATCCGCAGGGCAATATTCTTCCGTTGTACGCCTCTCGAATACGGGCAACCCTATATGATTTTCTGCGAGCAGGCGATCGCCAGCGCGCCGGGGCCAATGTGGCAGGAAACGCTCAGGGAGAGGGGGTCCATGTGAATCTCATAGCCAGGGAAGGCGGCCTCCACCTCTTGTTTGAAGTCGAGGGCCTGCTCCTCGTTGTAGGTATACGCCATCTCCAGCCACATGTGGTCGGGATCGCTGCGCCCGGCAAAGCGGGTTTCAAAATCCTTTTTCATAGCGTCGATCATGGTTTTCCTGGCCATTTTCACCCCGCGTACCTTGGCGTAGGCGTCGAGCTTTTCTCCCTGAATCTGCAAAACCGGCTTTAGTTGCAGCAGGGTGCCGATCGCAGCCGCAGCGGGCGTGATACGGCCGCCCTGCTTGAGGTATTTTAGTGTGTCGACCATGATGTAAATGCTGGATTCAAACTTGTTTTTTTCCAAAATCTCCTTGATCTCAACCGCGCTTTTCCCAGTCTTGGCCAGGTTCATAGCGTCGAGCACCGACTGGCGCTGGGTGACCGATATACGCTGGTTGTTGACCACCTGCACCCGTCCGTCGTAGTCGGCCGACAGCATCATGGCCGTCTCGCACGAGGCGCTCAGGCCGCTGGACATGGGGATATGCACCACGGCGTCATAGTCCTGCAGCAGAGAATCCCACAGGTCGAGCACCGTCCCCACCGCCGGCTGGGAGGTCGCAATCTGCGCCCCTGCGGCAAGGTGATCGTAAAATTCCTTCTGGCTGAGGTTAATATCTTCAAAATAAGATTCGCCGTCCATGGTAAAGGGCATGGGCAGCACGCGGATTCCCAGCGTTTTGGCCTCGCTCTGGGTGATGCCGCTGTTGCTGTCGGTGGTGATGGCTATATGGCTCATGATATCCTTATCTCCTTTTGCGTATGGCTGATGATTCGCGCCGCGTCCCAACGCGTAGTGAGAGCACATTACCGACCCATTATAGCAAACAAGACGCATCCTGAAAAGGGGAAAGGAGAAAAAAGAGCGCACGGGCGGCTTTTTGCCACACGGATGGATGGCAAGGGGTTACATCGCGTCCTGTTTTTCCGGCTGTCCGCCTCTTGCGGGCATCACGCAGCGGCGATGTCCGCATTTGAGCAGCGTTGGGATATCACGCGCTATAGAACGCAGAGATTGGCCGCATCAAGCCAAAGTCATTGCGCCTTTATCGGTGTTGGATGCGGCGTCCGGGGAGACGGGATATCCGGACGCTTATTTTGAGGCCGGTTCGCCGCGCATGGCCTCCGCCGTTCGGCGCGCGTGGATAAGGTCGTCCTGGCCGTCGAGAATCTGGATATCCAAATGGAATTCCACCGTTTCACCGGGCTGGATGGTTTTTAAAATCCCTTCTTCACGGCATTTGGCGCGGCCCTCGACACGGCAGTTCCCCGGCTCGAGGCCGAGCACATAATCGCGCACGCCGGTCATTTTCCACTGGGTGAACTGATCAAGCTCGGTGGTGTCAAAGTGTAGCAGCACGCCCTTGCCGAGCGCTTGGTTGTAAATTCCCGCGCAGCTCCTATGTTGTCCATCCGTGCCCAGGCGGTGATAGTAGCACTGCTCGGCAAACCCGGCCTCGGGCGCCGGGATGACGCTATATTCGTCCGTGCCCTGAGCCGCGCGGGCGTCGCGCGGGGTCACCTCCCGCGTCGGAAGCAACAGCTCCACCCCCTCGTCCAGCAGGGGATAGCCCATATTGCAGTGGTACAGCAGCATCAGCGGGCGCTCCTCCCCCCCGAGGTTGGTCACGCGGTCGTGAAAGCAGAGCAGATTATCGTCCGACGGCATGGTGACCGTCCGCTCGAGCTGCAGCTTGCCGCCAAAGATCACCGCCTCGTCCATCCGGCCGGATACCTGCATGGCCGGCTGCTTGCCGCTGTAGTCGGTGTGGACGCAAAGCTCCTGCGCGGGGGTATTGCTGATGCGGCCGTGCACCACCGCTTTTTCCCATTGATCTTCGCATTCCGAGCCCACCGACTCCAAACCGCAGGTGGTCATAAACCCGGCGGTAAAGTTGCGCAGAAACTCCTCGGGCTGGTAATATTGAGGGGCGGCCCATCCGGCGG
>CBCTCU010000016.1:0-52921 GCA_965145485.1 uncultured Eubacteriales bacterium
CTTCATTCATCCCAAACCCTGCAAACCAATTTGCGTAAAATCCTTGACACTACCCCGGTATTAGCAAACAGGCGCCCATGGTTGGTACATGTATTGTGAGAGGTTGTTTTTGATCGGAGCACGAAAACCACGCGGCGGGAGGATGTGCCGCCCATGCCGGCAGAAGGATTATTCGTACAAAACCACGTCGGTCCACTTGGCCAGCAATTCCCGCTCTTCGGGGACGTTGTCGGCCATGCGCGCCGCGGCGACGATGGGCACCCAGTCCAGCACGTACTTTTTCGAGGTGCCGGTCTTTTGGCAGAACATGTCGAGATACTGGTCGGCCCTCTCCTGGCTCTCGAGCGCCAGCAGCAGGTAGGTGCGGGCGATATCGGCGCTGGCGTTGCCCTGGCGGGCTGCCACCCAGTCGACGATATAGACCTTGCCGTCCTCGCCGATCATCACATTCTCCGGGCTGAAATTGCCGTGGCAGAGCTTGACGTGTTTGGGCATGCTGTTCAGCCGGGTGAGCAGCTCGTACTTTTTCACCTCGTCGAGGCAGTCGAGCTCATTGATCTGACGGGTCAGCTTATCCTTCAGCTTGGAAAGCTTGGGGGCCAGCTTGGAATGAATTTGCAGCTGGATGTCCAGCATGTTCTCCAGGTATTGATCCATGTGCTCGGGATCCTTTTTCATCTGCTGGGCCAGGGTTTCCCCCTCGATGAAATCCATATGGATGGCCCAACGGTTGTCGATGACCGACACCTCGTGGATCATGGGGATGGGCAGGCCGGTCGCCTCCACCCGGGCGTGGGTCAACGCCTCGTATAAAGCGGCGGTTTTGGGGGCGCCCTCTTTAAAAAGCTTGATGGCCATTTTCCCGCTCTTGTAAACGTCAACGGTTTCGCTGGTTGCTATTAAAGTTCCGAGTTCCATGAAAAATTCTCCCTTCGTATGTGGCGATTGAAACAGTCTATGGTATTGTGGGCTGTTTCATGTTTATATTATACAACTTTCGTGTAAAAAGTAAAGCCGAATTGGGAACAATTTTTAAACATTTTTTCAAAATATTTCTTTACGGCAGATTTGGAGCCCCGATCATGGACGACAATCGTGTTTACACGGGCGTGGGGGCGTGGTATAATAGCCGCAAGCGGCTATGATACTGTGATTTTGAGCACGGGCCTACGCCCATGTGCAAATGATGCCATTCACACTACGTGTTCATGGTATCATAGCCGCAGGCAGCTATGATACTTTGATTTTGGGCACGGGCCTGAGGCCCTGCGCAAAAGAAACCATTGGCACGATGAATTTTCGGTATCAACGATCATGGGCGCTTCCATGTGGAAATGGTTGCGCGAATGCGCGGCATGGCGCAAAGGCCACCGTGGCGCGCCGTGTCGATGGCAAAGCGTCCGCGGCAGCGCGTCGGCTGTGATTATGAAGGCGGGGAGACGGGCATGATGGAAGAAGGATGCGTTGGTTTTCCCCCTCGTGGCCGGGCCGTCTGCGGGGCGCTGCCCGTTGCGCCCATGCGTTCATGCTGTGAAACGGTTGATATCCATCAAGAGAATGGGGGATGGGTTGCCCTGCGCGCGGCGGACGTAGCGTCGGGGGCTTTTCGGCCGATGCCAAACCAATCTGTGCCGGCGTCTCGTGCCCTGTCCGATGTCATAGCAATACATCCATCACTGGCGGAAGGATGATACCATGCGATTTTTTCTGGCCTCCATTTTAGGAAAGCTGGCCGCTTTGGCCGGCCGGCCGTTTGGCCGTTCCACCAACCTGCCCGGGCAGCTTGCGCTCAAGATTTGTCCCGATTTGTTCTCCCATTTCCGGTTTACCGGAAAAATCATTGCCGTGACCGGGTCCAACGGAAAAACCACCACGGCGAATATGATCGCCTCCATGTTATCCTCCCAGGGCAAGCGGGTGGTCAATAACGCCAAGGGCTCCAATCTGACCGGCGGCGTGGCCACCACCCTGCTGTGCGCCGCAAAGCGGGGGGTGGTGTCGGCGGATTACGTTGTGCTGGAAGTTGACGAGAGGTATTCGGTGCTCATCTTCCAACATTTTGCGCCCGACGTCATGCTGGTGACCAACCTGTTTCGCGATCAGCTCACCCGCAACGGCAACGTCGATGTGATCGTCGACAAGCTCACGACCGCCATTGCCCCGTCGGTGACGCTGGTGCTCAATGCCAACGACCCCATCTCCAGCGCCCTGTGCCCCGGAAACCGGCGGGTTTACTATGCCCTCGAGCGCACGGCGCTGTCGAGCGGCCAAAGCCTCAATATCACCCACGACGCCAAGGTGTGCCCCATCTGCCTGCATCCCATGCGGTACGAATATTACCATTACAATCATATTGGGAAATTCCACTGCTCCCATTGCGGCCATGAGACCCCCCGGGCGGACTTCACCGCCTGTGATCTCGACCCGGCTACGGGCGATTTTAAGATCAATGGGCAGCCGGCCCATACCGATTATGTCTGCCTGTCCAATCTTCTCAACTGCACTTCGGCGGTTGCCGCCTGCTGCACCGCCGGGCTGCCAATGGAGCAGGCAGTCGCCGCCCTGGCGGGGGTGCGGGTCGGCCGCAACCGGTATGATACCTTTACCGTTCTGGGCCGGCCGGCTCTGATGATCTTGTCCAAAAACCAGAACCCGGTCTCCTACGACCAGTCGATTGATTTCGTAGCCCAAAAAGAGGGGGAGAAGACCGTCCTGTGTTACGTCAACAACATCAACCACACCAACCACAAGGACACCACCTGGCTCTATGACGTTTCGTTTGAGCGGCTGAATACCCCCGAGGTGACCATCGTGTGCTCCGGCCCCCGGGCGTATGACCTGGCGGTGCGGCTGGAGCTGGGCGGGTTTGAGCGGGATCGTGTGCTGATCGAGCCGGACGTCGCCGCGCTGAGGCCGCTGGTGGAGCACAAGACCCGGGGAGCCATCTGTGTGCTGACCGAGATTTACGACGCGGGGCAGATCCTCGCCGCGCTAAAGGGGGAATAGGCCATGAAACGCACGATTCGTATTTTGCGGCTGTATCCCGATCTGCTGGATTTGTATGGCGACGGCGGTAACCTGCTTGCCTTGCGCCGCCGGTTGGAGCAGATGGGGCATGCCGTGCAGTGCGACTCTCTCGAGCTGTCGCAGAAAAAGGATTTCTCGGCCTACGACCTGATTGCCGTCGGGGCAGGGAAAACCCGCAACCTCTGCGCCGCCATGCGGGAGTTTGCCTCCTTTGCTCCGGCTTTGCAAGCCGCGGTGGAGCAAGGGCGCGTGGTGCTGGCCACCGGCACCGGCATGCTGCTGCTCGGACAGGGTCTGCGGGTAGGCGGGGAAGTTGTCCCCGGCGCGGGGCTGTTTCATTATGAGGGGGCCGAGACCGGCCAGGTGTCGGTCAGCGACTGCATTGTCCGCATGCAGGGGCTGAATGCTCCTTTGTATGGTTTTGTCAACCAGACCGTTACGATCCATTACGCCGCGCGGCCCAATTTGTTTGAAGTGCTCTCGGGCAAAGCCGGGCAGGACGGCGCCGAGGGCATGGTGCGGGGTAATTGCTTTGCCACCAGCCTGCTGGGGCCGCTGCTGGCGAAAAATCCGGATTTTTGCCATATGCTGCTTGAGCGGCTGCTGGGGGAGGATATGGGGGAATACGACGATGCGCTCGCCCGCGAGGCTTACCGGCGCACCTTGGCCGAATTTCCCGTTCAGGACGGGGCCGGCCTTCCCGGATGAGCCGGCGCGCACCGCGCTTTCCGGCTTGGAGAGGGGCGGCGGTGTGCTGGATACGGAACTCCCTCCCCGCCCGGCTGGGACGGCAAAATGGGAATGGTGGCAGGAATTCACCGGCGCAAAGAGTTACAAAAGTAGACATAATATCGAGTGCGAAGAAAGCAATCCGGTGAGTATTTCACATTTTCCACTGAGTTTTCCACAATCTTGCCCGCAGGACGGGCCGGTTTTTTGAAAAAAGGGGAGAACTTCTCCACAGCCCGAAGGGAAAAAAGGAAAAACAAGGCGTTGCCCTGCTTTACATAACCTGTTTTATTCCCATATTTCCCCGTTGTTTTATACAGTGGGTAGATTTTGATTCGACTTGATGTAAGTCCGCATGCCGGCTTGCCGGTATTGCGCATGGACAAGCGGTTGGACGGAGGTTTGGCGCCGTTGGCCTGACCCGCTTGCCTGTGGCTCCGGCAATGGCGGCGAGCTGCGCCCGACCGCGCGCCATCAAGATCCGACCTATGAATCCGAACGGAAGGTGACCCGATGCATTCAACTCAAATCCCCCTTTCTGTGCTGGCCGACGGGGCCAGGGCGCTCGGCGTTGAGCTCAGCGCCGGGCAGCTGGATCAGTTTTGCGAATACGCCCGGCTGCTGGTGGAATGGAACGAGCGCATGAATTTGACCGCCATCACCGATCCCGAGGGGATTGCCGTGCGGCATTTTGTCGACTCCTTGACCCTGCTGCGGGCCGCGGATCCCCCGCCGGGGGCGAAGCTGCTCGACGTGGGCGCCGGGGCGGGTTTCCCATCCGTGCCGGCCTGCATCGCCCGGCCGGATTTAAAGCCCACCCTGCTCGACAGCCTCAACAAACGGCTGATTTTTCTGCATGCTTTGAGCGAGGCGCTGGCCATCCCGGCCGAGCTGGTGCATCAGCGGGCGGAGGACGCCGGGCGCATGCCCGAGTACCGGGAAGGGTTTGACCTGGTCTGCGCGCGCGCCGTCGCCCGGCTCAGCGCGCTATGCGAGTATTGCCTGCCCTTTGTCCGCGTGGGAGGGTGCTTCGCCGCCCTCAAGGGGCCGGACGGCCCGCAGGAGCTGGATGAGGCCGGCCGGGCCATCGATCTGCTCGGCGGCGGCCAGGCGCGGCTGCATCCCTTCACCCTGCCGGACGGCAGCGAGCGGGTGGTCGTCACCATCAAAAAGCTTCGCCCCACGCCGACAAAATACCCCCGCAAAGGGACAAAAATCGTGAAGTTGCCCTTATAAAGGCAAAAAAGAGCTGCAATCCGCCAGCGGCGGTTTGATAAATTCTTCCCCCCTCCTGTGGTAAAATGACCACATCGGAGGGGGTTCGTTTTTTCTCGCACCGGCCGACGCGCGTCGCGGGGGCAACAAAAAGGGAAAAAGCGCTGCCATCCGCTGGTGCAGGAATCTGTGATACCGCCAAGCCAAAAGGGGAGCGGTCTGGTATCCGGCCAGCCGGGCGAGGGACGAGGATTGGCTCCAACCGTCGTTGCAGCATGCGGGATAGCATGCGCAGGCCGATGGCGGCACAGGCCCGATGGTAGGCGCAGGCCCGATGGTAGGCGCAGGCCCGATGGCAGGTGCAGTCCCGGTGGCAGATGCAAGCCGGGTGGCGGATGCAGGGCCGATAGCATACGCGGGCGGATAACGGATGCAGACCCGATGTCAGGCGCAGTCCCGGTGGCGGGTGTAAGCTCGATAGCATACGCAGGCCGATGGCAAGCGCAGGCCTGATGGCATACGCGGGCCGATGGCAAACGCAGGCTGATGGCATACGTAAGCCGATAGCAGGCGCATGCCGATGGCATACGCAGGCCCGATGGCAAGCGCGGGCTGATAGCATACGCAGGCCGATGGCATACGCGGGCGCGATGGCGGCGCAGGCTGATGGCAGGCGCGGGCGGATGGCAAGCGCGGGCCTGATGGCATACGCGGGCCGATGGCATACGCAGGCCTGATGGCATACGCGGGCCGATGGCGTACATAGGCGCGATGGCATACGCGGGCTGTATGGCATACGTAAGCCGATGGCGGCGCAGGCCCGATGGCATAACGCGAGCGGATGGCAGATACAGAAGCGATAGCTAATGCAGGCTCGATGGCACACACAGCCCCCATGACAGACGCAGGCCCGCCAGCCGGCGCAGGCCGGCCGCGCCCCCTCAAGTCAGGAAAGGATACCCAACCCATATCCGGCGGATGGACAGGCCGTCCATGGGAAGGCAGAGAAGATAAAGGAATGGTGATGACAATGTTTTCCACCGTGATGCGCTCCGCATCCGAACGTGTGCGTTCCGCCTCCGACCGGCTGCGAATGCCGCCGGCCGTCATACAGCTGAAAATTGACGCGATTGCGCCTAATCCCAGCCAGCCGCGCAAGCATTTTGATGAGGGCGAGATGATGTCCCTCGCGGCCAGCGTACGTCAAAACGGGATTTTGCAGCCGCTCAGCGTGCGCAAGGACGAACAGGGCCGGTACATACTCATCGCCGGCGAACGCCGGTTGCGCGCAGCCCGTCTGGCCGGGCTCACCCGCGTGCCCTGCATCCTGTTGCAGGCCGACGAGCGGCAGGCCGCCGTGCTGGCGATGATGGAAAACCTCCAGCGGGAGGATTTGAGCTGCTTTGAAGAGGCCGAAGGCATCCAGCGGCTGATCGATATGGGGGGGCTCACACGGGAAGAGGTGGCCCTGCGCCTGGGCAAGGCGCAATCCACCCTGGCCAACAAGCTGCGCCTGTTGCAGCTGCATCCCTGGCAGCGCAAGCGCATTGAGGCGGCGGGGCTGTGCGAGCGGCACGCCCGCGCTTTGCTGCGCCTGGAACCCGGCCGGCGGGAAGAGGCGCTCAACGCCATGATCGCGGGTCAGATGACGGTGGGGGAGGCCGAAGCGCTGGTGGCCAGGATGCTCGAGCCGCCTCCCGCCGCTCCCAAGCGTTCCCCCATTTTCCGCGACCTGCGCCTGTTTGTCAACACCATCAACCACGCGGTGGATACCATGCGCCGTTCGGGGGTCAACGCCCGGGCGGACAAGCAGGAGAGCGAACGGTTTATCGAGTACCATATCGTCATCCCCAAGCCGATGGAGGAAGTATCCGCCGCCAATGCCAGGGCCGAGCGGTGCGCCCCCACGTCGGGAACGGGAAGAAGCCCGTCGCAGTATGCGACGGCTGAGACTGAGATTGCCCCCATGCCGTCCGAAAGGACGAGGGCCGAGGCCATGCCTCTGCCCGGTGCGCGGGAGGCGTCCCGGCCCATGCCGGAGTGCAGTCCGCTGGGGATAGAGGATCGTGAGCATGCCATGGCGATGGATTCCCTGCCGGCCGAGACCGAGGCGGACGCATTGGCCGGGCCGGATCGTGAGCCGGCCCCAGAAGAAACGGCCGATGGGAAGGAAAGGGGACCGGGCGACCCCGAACCCACCGACTGGGAGGGGGGCGCCGGGCAGCAGGGCATACCGCAGGGCGCGCCGCCCCTTTATGTCATCTCGGGCCGGCTCGGCGGCTGGGACGAGGCCGCCCCCGCGCCGCTCAAGCCGGACCGGCCGCAGGCCGACCCGCCTCAGCTCGAACCGGCGGGTACGGGGCAGGGAAAATCCTCCCTCGAGGCGCTGCTGCGCAAGGTGGCGGGGGCCCGCGCCCGGGAAAAGGAAAAAAGGCCCCGCGCCTGCCACGACCGGCGAACGGCGGCCGACAGCGGGCAAACCCTGCTGAAAGGCTTTGCCGAGTACACCAAGCAAGGGTAGTTGAAAACTATAGATTATAGTTTAAACTATCATAACAAACGATCGTTTTCCTGCCAGCGCCTCTGGCGCACAGCGGCCGGGTACGGTTTGGCGGGGCGCGTCGAGGCACGATACGGCCGGTTTCGCGGTATGCTAAGAAGTATCGTGCGATGGGGAGTAAAAGGATGTGATGGGGCTACAAAGGTGTAGTTATAACTAGAAAGGTATAGTATTAACTAGAATTGCGTTTTCAGGAGCAGACGGTCAAAAACGGCGCTGTCAGACAGGGCGGAGCTGGCCGTTTTTCTCCGGCGCTGTTCGTGGATTTGCCCGGGATACAAAGCGGTCCCGGGCATTCATGCTGCACACCGTATAGCGGTGGACCGACGTTGTGGCAACGATCCCCATGTGCAGCCGGGTGATGCGTTCACTGTAGATGACGATGCCCGTGCGGCGGGCGAGGGTGAAGCCGATGTGGCCGTCCAGCGAATAGCGCTGGAGAATGTCGTGGCGGGCAAAGTACTGCATGGCCTCGGCAAAGGTGCGCAGGGGGATGGGCGCGCCCTCGAACATCAGCTCGGCGGTGTTGGGGAAGTCGATGCTTTCCAGCCGGTTGTTTTCGTAATAATAAAGGATGTCGCCGTCGCGCGTCTCCTGCACGACCTCCTGCTTGTCGGTCAGGGCGGTCTGCGCGTCGGCCCTCCCGGCGGCGGCCTCGACCTGCTGAGGGCTCATGCCAAACAAAGCGCCGTTGACGCTGGTATATGGGGTGATGTGAAATTGCATCTGGATTACCTCCTTCAATGCGTCGTTTTCATAGACATTCCAGCTTGTATGACACACTGTGTCTGGAATGGGGTGGTAATATCATAACCCGCTGCCGCCGGTATGGATAGTCGTCGCTGTATGGCGGCTGAATATACAGTGAGTGTCCAATCCATGCCGCTGCAAACGAAAAAAGTTGGATTTGGCTATACACTGTCGGTACGCTGCATATCACCTGACGACTAGCCGTCGGAGGAAAATACAGGTACAATGTCAGCAACCTGTAGTTTACCGTGGGATTCGATGGTGGGTGGGAATGCGATGTCCAAGCAGTTTTCGTTCCGGTTTGACGACACATTGTACGCCAAGACCAAAAAAATCGCCAAAAAGGAAACCCGTACGATGTCCAACCTGATTCAGCACCTGTGTCAGTGGAAGATTGATGAATACGAAGCGAAGTATGGCGAAATCCAGCTGAGCGACGAGGATTTATCCGACCAATAGCGCGCTGAGACCCAAGCCGGGGCCGACCGCTGGGCCGCGCGCCAAGGCCGGCCGCGCCGCCCCCTGTGTTCCGGGTGATTTTGTCCTTTTCACCATGGATCGATTCGCGAGCCGATTCCCTGTTTTCACGCCGTGGGCAGCCGCCCGCGGCTTTTTCGTGTCACAAAATGGTTTCGCTCTCCAATGGGAATCTTTTATGGGGGGCTTGCGGCCCGGGGTAGAATCGGTTATACTGGTCGTGGCGATAACCATTGATCTGCGATTGTCAGGAGCATGTCTGATGGAAATTTTTGATAAACACGGCAAACGCCTGATCGAAGTAAGCTGTATGCCGCTCGGCCCCGGCTACCATGGGGAGCTGCACCGGCATGCCGACCTCGAAATGTCCTGCGTGGTGCAAGGCCAGGGCACCTACCTAATCGGCGACGGCTGCTATGCCATGCGGCAAGGGGACGTTTTTCTGCTCCCCCCGGCCGACGCCCACGGAATCCGCCTGACCGAGGGGCAGGGGATGGACAATCTGGTCATCCACTTTTCCCCCTCCTTTCTCTGGAGCCCGGGGCAAAGCGATCTGGATTACAACTTCCTGCTGGTCTTTTTTGAGCGCGGCCCCCACTTTTCCCACCGGCTGGACCGGGACAACCCCGCCACCGCCCGGGTATTTGCCCTCATGCTGGAAATGCTTCGGGAGATGGAACGGCGGGAGCTTTATTACGAGCTCATGGTCAAAAACAAGCTGCAAATGATTTTAACCGAGATCATGCGCGGCTTCGACTACATCGACCGGGACAAGGCCGGCGCTCCCGTCAGCCGCCAGGGCATCGAGCAGCTCGGCGCGGTGATGCAGTTTATTGAGGAGCATCTGGGGGAGGATATCCGGCTCGAAACCCTCGCCCGGATGGCCGAGGTCAGCCCGGTGTATTTTTCGGTGCTGTTTAAGCGGTTTAACGGGCTGTCTCCCATCGAATACATCATCCGCAAGAGGGTGTCGCGCGCGGGCGAGCTTCTGCGCTCGACCGACCTGGCGCTGACCGACGTGGCGGCGCAGTGCGGGTTTCATAACAGCGCGAATTTTTACAAGGCATTCCGCCGGGTGACGGGGCAGACCCCTCTGGCCTACCGCAGGGGGGAGGGAGGATAACCGCTCCGCAGGCGCGGCGCAACAGAATGTCAAGGTGCGGGCAGCTTCGCCTCAGCGGGCGATGCGTCATGGACCGGGCGCCAAGGCGCAGATGGTTTCGCCGTATCGGGCGATGCGTCATGGACCGGGCGCCAAGGCGCGGATGGTTTCGCCGTATCGGGCGATGTGGCATGGACCAGGCGCCAAGGCGCGGATGGTTTCGCCGTATCGGGCGATGCGTCATGGATCGGGCGCCAAGGCGCAGGCGGTTTCGCCTCAGCCGGCAATCGGGCGGGGATTGGAACACGCTGTGGCCGGACGACCGGGAGGGCCCATGTTTCCTTCCCGGGCTGCCGGCAGAGTCGCCGCCGACCCTTTCTGCCTCAATGCCCGCGCCATAGCAACGCTGCATCATAGCAGGCGGGGTAGTGGGGCGGCAATGGCCCTTGTGCATCCATATCCCCAAGCCACGGTCAATCCCTATTGTTTTCTGCCGGCGCACGCCGGTGAAATAAAACCCGTTCTCACCGGGAACAGGACAATGCACGCATTATAGGAGGAACTCAAAATGATACGAAAGTATCCAAAGCATGGCTTTGGCCGGCGGTTGCTGTCGGCGCTGCTGGCCCCCGTTTTGGCGGCCGGCATGGTAGCCATCGGCGGATTTGGCGCGGTCGCTGCTGCCTATGGCGATGTCGATGGCGACGGTAATGTCAATGCGTCCGACGCACTGCGAGTATTGCAGTATTCGGTCAATCTCATTGAGCTGTCGACCGAGCAGGCCATGCTGGCCGACGTCAATGCCGACGGCGCCGTCAACGCATCCGACGCGCTGAACATCCTACAAAAATCGGTCGGCCTCATCGATCGCTTTGACGCCGAGCCGAGAGAGGGGAGACACGGCTTGGAAATCACCTATCAGGACGGCGCTTATATCCAGACCCGCGACGAGGTCGAGATCGAGGGGGCGCGGTCGACCTTCCAGGTATCGGCGACCTACAACGACAACATGGCCCTGCCGGCCGACATGGTCATGGTCTACAGCACCGAGGACCGGGGCTGGAAGGATCAGGGCTACACCATGGCCGCCATGCAGATGATGAACAAGGCCGACGGCAACGAATATCACAACGAGCACCCGGAGGATCTTCAGATTCAGGCCGACGGGCGTGGAATTTACGGCACCGAGCCGGGCGCCGGCCGCCCCTGGAACGACATCATTGAGGAATCCTCCCGTAATTCCTATCAATCGCAGGAGTTCATCGACTGGCAAAAGGCGCGCATGACTCAGATGGTCAGCGATTTTGACCCGCAGATGGTCGTGTATGAGGAGCCGGAATATTTCCGCCGCGGGCTGTATGGCGACGGATACAAAGAACTGTGGAAAGAGCGCTATGGCACCGACTGGGTGGATCCTATTTCTACCCCCGAGGCGGTCATGATGTCCCAGCGGCTCAACGTCGAGCTCGAGTGCAATGCCATCAACCAGCTCAGCGACCACTACAAGTCGCTCAATCCCAACGGACTGTTCGGCATCGCCGCACACTCCCACTTTAACTACCGCGCCCACGACATTACCGCGGGGCTCTACAGCATGGCCGCTACCGGCAAGGTCGACGCCATCATCGGCCAGGCCTGGAGCGACACCATCAAGCACACTTTCCTGTACAATGGGCAGGAGATCGTCAATCCCTTTATGCTGGGGTATCTGGAATACGCCACCTATATTGACGCGGCGGTCGAAAACGACACCCAACTTTTTGCCCTGATCGATCCGATGTCGGATGAACGTCAGATTCACACGGAGGAGCAGCTGCGTACCCTGTACCGCAATCAGGTGGTATCCTCTCTGATGCATTCTGAGATAAGCCGCTGGGAAAACGGCATCTGGCCTGACCGCGCTTTCCGCGATGTTTCGGGCGACTACAAGACCGAGCAGCTGGCGGTATACAACGCCCTCAACGACGTTGCGGGCAAGGATTACACCTTGACGGCCGGCACTCCCGGCGTGACCTACCTGCTGTCGGATACCTTCACCTGGGAGATCGAAGGGGACAACTGGGTGCAGGATCCCAAGCAGTCGTATTACGGTGTTGCCATGCCCCTGATTGACGACGGCATCCCGCTCGAGGTCGGGGCCATGGAATACATTAAAACGGCCGAGGACCTTGCAGGGGTCAGCCTGCTGGTTGTCTCCTACGACAGCATGAAGCCAATGAGCGAGCAGGTAAACGAGGCCATCGCCGACTGGGTAAAACAGGGCGGCACCCTGCTTTATGTCGGCGGGAACGACGCTTATGCCGGCGTCGCATCCGAATGGTGGAACCAGGAGGGCAAGGGCGGCTCTCCCTACAACAACCTGCTGTCCCACCTCGGGTTGACGCAGGTCACCGCCGAGCCATTCGAGGGGCTGGCCATGCTCGAGTACGCCGGGCCGGACTCCAAAGCCTCTCTGTTTGAGGGAAAGACCGGCCTGATCAACGACGCCTTTGGCTATACCGCATCCTACGGCGGCGAGGGCTTTACCACGCTGCTTGCGACCGATGTGGGAGACCCGCTGGCCATTGAGGCGCAGGTGGGCGAGGGGCATTTCCTTTCGGTCGGCTTGCCGGGGTATTATTTCGCCTCGACGCAGCAGGGCGCCGAGTGGATGAAAGCCATCTGCGAATACGCCATGCAGTATACCGGTTATCGCTATGTCGCCTCCCCCATGATGCGGGTCGATCGCGGAAACTATACCGCGGTGCAGGCTTTGAGCGGGGATTACACCCTGGAAGGTACCTACGTCAACCTGTTTGACTCCACCCTGCCGGTGGTGACCAATCCGGTGGTGGAAGAGGGAACTTGCGGATTGTTCTGTCGGGTTGAGGCAACCGACGGCACACCGACCGCCGCTTTCTTTGGCGGCGCGGCGCAGGGCGAGGTGATTCAGACGCCCGAGCGCACTACCCTTTCGTTGACCGGGCCGGCCAACTCGGTGTCCTCCATCCGCCTGTTGGGCGGGGGCAAGGTGCCGGCTCAGGTGAGCGCCAGCGTAGGTGGCCAGGAGTACACCAACATCCTCTCCCAGTGGAACAACGCCACCAACTCCCTGCTGGTCGAGCTGAGCAATTCTACCGACCAGCCGGTCGATATTGTGATCGACTGGACGGACGGGGAAAAACCGGACGATCCTCCCCGCAGCTTTGAGGAGATGATTATCACCGCCGGCCTGCAGGGCAACGATGAGGATTACATCGTGCGCTTTACCGGCGCCAGCCTTGACGGAAGCCATTACTGCGATATGACGGCCGAGCTGGTTTACCGGTTTGACCTTTCGCAATACGAGGGGGCCTGGATAACCCTCAATGTCAGCAACAACTATCTCATCAGCGTCTCGGATCACGATGGGGACTGGGTCGAGGCCTACAATTACGAGACGATCTCGGGAGGACAGGTCGCGTCCAGCAGCAACAACATGACCTCCCTGACCATCCAGCCGTCCGATTACGGCATCGAGGATGAAATCTACATCCGGTTGAGCAACTGCTATCCCGACCAGGGATGGGGCGGCGCTATCCACAGCACCAGCATCCATTACGTCGCGTCCCACTAATATAGCGAAGCCGCGCGGAACGAAAGTTCCGCGCGGCTTTTTTGATGAAAACATGGGCGCAACACCGCTGGCAAAGATGAAAGCTTTTGCTGCAAGTACCGGGCAAAGCGAATCACCCGTCGGAAAGCTGGACCATAGAGCGGAGCAACCTCTCCGCGCGGCCCGTGCGTTGACGGTGCAGTACAACGCCCCGCCAAGCTGGCGAGAGACAAACGGATTTCGCTGGAAAGACCGGGCAAAACGGGTTCCCCATTGGAAAGCTGGACCATAGAGCGGAGCAACCTTTCCGCGCGGCCCGTGCGTTGACGGTGCAGCACAACGCCCCGCCAAGCTGGCGAGAGACAAACGGATTTCGCTGGAAAGACCGGGCAAAACGGGTTCCCCATTGGAAAGCTGGACCATAGAGCGGAGCAACCTTTCCGCGCGGCCCGTGCGTTGACGGTGCAGCACAACGCCCCCCGCCAAGCTGGCGAAAGGCGAAAAGCTTTTGCTGTAAAGGCCATGCAGAGGCTCAACCGGCAGGATGGAAATAACAGTGGGGCGTCCATGTGCCCAACGCGCCGCCCGGCAGGGGTTCGACGGCGGCCGGGGATAGCCCGCTATCGCGCCCGCGTTACCGGGAAAACCAAGCTTTCATCGTATCGAGCACCTTGACCAATTCCTCTTCCCCGATCACATAGGGCACCATGGCGTACAGGTAGTTTAAAAACGGCCGGCTGAACACCCCGCGCTCATAGGCGAATTGCTGAAACCCTTCCAGAGTGCGAGGGTCGTAGACCTCGATGCAGACGCAGCCGCCCAGGATGCGCACTTCCCGGATTCGCGGGTCGCAAAAGCCGGCCATTTCCCGGCGGGTGATGGTTTCGATTCTTCCGATCCGGGCCATATAGTCCCCCTGCTCGAAAAGCTCTATGGATTTGAGCGCCACGCTGCAGGCAAGCGGATTGCCCATAAACGTCGGGCCGTGCATCAGGGCGTGCTCCGCCCGGTCGTCGTAAAAACCGTCGTAGACTTTTTGATTCGCCACCGTTACGGCGTGGCCGATGTACCCGCCGGTCAGGGCTTTGCCCAACACCAGGATATCCGGCGGCACCAGGTCGGCCACAAACCGGTTGCCCGTCCGGCCAAAGCCGGTGGCAACTTCGTCAAATATGAGGAGCACGCCATATTCGTCGCACAGCTCCCGCGCCCGCTGGAGAAAGGAGACGTCGTACATGCGCATCCCCCCGGCCCCCTGCAGCAGAGGCTCGACAATCATGCAGTTGAGGCGGTCGTGGTACTGGGCGAAAGCCTGCTCCAAAGCCTGTTGCCGGGTGGGAATGTGGACGACATGCCGGCTGGGGCCGTACGCTTTCAGTACAAAGTGGTAATCCTCGTCGTCCCCCACCTCCATGGCCTTGAAGGTGTCCCCGTGGTAAGCGTGCTCGAGCGCAAGGACCATGGTGCGTTGCTCCTGCCCGCGGTTGACGGCGTATTGCAGCGCCATTTTCAGCGCGACCTCCACCGCCACGCTGCCTGAGTCGGAGAAAAAGCAGTAATCCAAATCCCCCGGAAGCCAGCTTTGCAGCTTTTGCGAGAGCTTTTGTACCGGCTCGTGGGTCAGCCCGCCCAGCATGACGTGGGAGAATTTCTCAACCTGCGAGACGATCGCCCGGTTGAGTTCGGGATGCTTATAGCCGTGAATGACGCTCCACCAGGAGGAGACCGAGTCGATCAGCTTCTGGTCGGCGGTGTACAAATAGACCCCTTCGGCGTCAACGATCTTGTATGGCGGCCTCATGGTCTTCATCTGCTCGTATGGATACCAGATCAATTTGCCTCCCCCTTATTCGTACAGCGATTGCAGCAGCGCCGGGGAGATGTCCAGCTCGGTATCGCCGTCCTGGACGCAGGCGACGACCCGAACCCCCGTCAGATGCTCGCACAGCAGCCGGTTGTCCTCGTGCATCGGGTTCCCGGGCTGGAAACGATTGAGGACGATGCCCTTGAGCGGGATCCCCCGTTCTTTCATATAAAAGACGGTCAGACCGACGGCGTTGATGGCGCCCAGCCCGGCGTCGGCCACCACCAGGCAGCTTAGTTGGCATGCCCGGATCATGTCGGGAAGGAAAATTTTCTCCTCGTCGTAGCGCAGCGGGCAGAGAATGCCCCCCGAGCCCTCCACCGTCAGGTAATCGTACGCGCGGCCCAGGGCCTTGAAATGATGCAGCACGCGATCCAGCCGCACCGGGTTCCCCTCCATCCGGGCGGCCAGATGGGGGGAGACCGCCTGCTCGTACACATAAGGGCACATTTCCTCCAGCGGCTGCCCTATCCCCGATATTTCCTTCACGTGCCGGGCGTCCCCCGGGATCAGGCTGCCGTCCGTCCGGCGCTCGTTGCCGCTCATGGCCGCCTTAAAATACCCGGCGCGCAGGCCGCTGGAGGCCAGCTTTTTGACCATCAGCGCCGCGACATAGGTTTTGCCCACGTCGGTGCCGGTGCCGGTGACCATCAGATTTTTACTCATGGACGTCACCCACCCGATATCCCAATTTTTTGAGCTGCTGCAAATCGGCTTCGACCGTGATGCCCGACGTGGTCAGCATATCGCCGGTGATCGCCGCGTTCGCCCCCGATAAAAAACAGCTTTCCCCCTTGTCGTCCAGCAGCCCCCGGCCGCCCGCCAGGCGGAGAAAGGCGCCTGGGAGAAGGAAGCGGTATACCGCCACAATCCGGCGCATGTCCCCGGCGGTCAGCCTTGGAAATTGCGCCAGGGGGGTGCCGGGGATCGGGTTGAGCATATTCAGCGGCACGCTCTGAATCCCCAGATCGCGCAGGGTAAGGGCCATGTCGATGCGGTCGCGCGGCGTTTCGCCAAGCCCCATGATCCCGCCGCTGCACACCGAAAGCCCCTCCGCCTGGGCCGCACGGATGGCGGCCACCTTGTCGTCAAAGGTGTGCGTCGTGCAGACGTTGGGAAAGTTGCGCCGCGAGGTTTCCAGGTTGTTGTGGATCCTTGTCACGCCGGCCTCTCTTAATTGCCGGTACTGATCCCGCCGGAGCAGCCCAAAGGAAACGCACACCGCGATACCTGCCCGCGCCCGGATCTCGCGCACGGCCTCGCACATCTGCTCGACCTCCTCCTCCGGCAGCCGTTTGCCGGAGGTGACGATCGAATAACGCGCCACTCCCTGCTGGGCGCATCGTTGGGCCTGCGCGACGATTTCCTCGGTAGGCAGCAGGGGATACTCCGCGGCGCCGGTGCGGTGGCGGGCGGACTGGGCGCAAAAGCGGCAGTCCTCCGAGCACCGGCCGCTTTTTGCGTTGACAATGGTGCAAAGGTCAAACGAGTCGCTACAGAAATGCTTTCGGATTTCATCCGCGCTGCGGCACAATTCCTCCTCCGGCTGGCCGTACAGCCGCAGCGCCTCCCGCCGGGTGACCCTCCCCCCATTCAAAACCTTTTTCATCAAAAGCTCGGTATAGCGCATATCAGGACGTCCTTTCTATCCCCACGATGGGGATCAGCCGTTTCCCCAACACCGCCCCGGCAAAGCACAACGCGATATCGCCGGGAACCGTCAGCAGGAAGCAATACAAAAACAGCGGCCAAAGGCCGATGGGCGTTCCAAGGTAAAAGTTGCTCATCAGATAATAGTAGACCATGCCAAACAGGTACACGATCCCAAGGCCGGTGAAGTTGGCCGCAAGCAGGCGCGCATACCCCGGCCGGTTTTTGCGATGGGCGATGACGCCGGTGGCAAAGGCCCCGGCCGCAAAGCCGAGAATATAGCCGAAGGTAGGCTCGAGCACATAGCCGATGCCGCCGCCCCTGGCGAAGATTGGAAGGCCCGCAAGCCCGAGTAGGATATACACGCAGACCGCCGCCAGGCCATATTTGCCGCCAAGTAGCAGTCCGGCCAGCATGGTGAACAGGTATTGCAGGGTTAAGGGCACCACCGGAATGGGAATGCGGATAAACGCCCCTGCCGCAATGAGCGCCGTAAAGAGGGCGCATAGGATGCATTGTTTTAGTTTTTGGTTTTTCAATCGAAAGTTCCTTTCCTTAAAGTCGGATGCTGATCTCGCCGGAGGAGAGGCGTTCGGTGCTGCCGTCGGGATATTGCACCAGCAGACGGCACTGACCGTCGACGTCGAGGGCAACCGCCTGTTGAGGGCAGCCTGGGAAAAGAACGGTGACTTCGCGCCCGATCACAATGCTGCGGCTTCGATACTCATCCACATAGCTGGCGGTATCGTCCGCCGTGTAATATTCCATAAAGCGGTTAAAGAAGGCGGCGGCCAGGCGGTTTTTCCCGTCTTTTTGAACGCTGTCCAAAACCGTGCCGGCGATGTCGTTCAGCTCCTCGGGGAAGCCGCCCTGAGGCGGGTACACGTTGACGCCAATGCCGAGCACCGCGTAATCGATCGCGCCGCTTTCCAGCCCGAACGAGGCTTCGGTGAGGATGCCGCAGACCTTTTTTCCGCGAAGGTAAACGTCATTCACCCATTTGATCCCGGCTTTTTCGCCCGATACCGATTCTATGGCTTCGCTCACCGCGACAGCGGCCATGGTGGTGATTGCGACCGCCTGCTGGGCCGAATATTCGACCGGCCGCAGCAACAGGCTGATATAAAGGCCGGTGTCGGATGGAGAAAAAAAGCTGCGTCCCATCCTTCCTTTGCCGCCTGTTTGGCTGTTTGCGATCACGGCGTAGCCTTCCAAAGCGCCTGCCGCCGCTTTTTCGCGGACGAGGGTGTTGGTGGACTCCACCTGGTTGACCGCCGTCAAGGTAAGGTTCGTGCAAACCGACTGCAAATGCTTTTGAATCCCCTCGACCGAGAGGATATCGGTGTCGGCCGGCAGGCGATACCCTTTGTTGGGTACGGCGTCGATGCGGTAGCCCTCGTCGCGAAGGCGGTGCACCACCTTCCATATGGCTGTCCTCGTCACCGACAGCGCTTTTGCGATTTCTTCCCCCGAAACGTAGGTTCCCTGCTTGTCCTGTAGCAGAGAAAGCAATTTTTGTTTGGTTCCCACCGCGTCCACCTCCGATGAACCGATCATACCATATTGCGGCAATATCGTCAACCTATTTTTTTACTATGGGTTAACAATTAAGGGCGCAGAGGATTTGGACGTATGGTATCGTTGCGGGTGACGCGAAAGACGGCGATGGACAACCCCCACCGGCCGACCCGACAAGGACGGTATACAGGGGGAGGGCTCTGCCCGGCAGGGGACGTATCGCCGGGCGCGCCAGCTTTTTAGCGTCAAAATTTTATGGGCGACAGGGGGCGATTGATATTGCCCTCCCCGGCGGGGTATGATACAATGGCGCCATGGGAAAAACCAGACTCAACCCCATGGGCAAGGAGGGCCTGCCATGAAAAAGACCGAATGCTTTATCCCCTCCCGTCACGACCGGCTGCCTTTGTCGGTCATGCTCCTCGAGCCGGAGGAGAGGCCGGTGGGGGTCGTCCAGCTATCGCACGGTATGTGCGAGCACAAAGAGCGCTATCTGCCGCTGATGGAATACCTCTGCTCCAAAGGCTACGCCTGCGTTATCCACGACCACCGCGGCCACGGGCAAAGCGTCTATTGCGCCGACGACTACGGATATTTTTATGAAAAAGGGGCGGCCGGCCTGATTCAGGACCTCGCCCAGATCACCCATGAGGCCCGCAGGCGCTATGAAGGACTGCCGCTTTTTTTGCTGGGTCACAGCATGGGCTCCCTCATCGCCCGGTGCCTGCTCAAGCGTTATCCCAGTCTGATCGACGCCCTGATCGTCTGCGGCTGCCCGAGCAACAATCCCGCCTCCAAAGTGGCGGCCGACCTGGCGGGTGTGCTGCAAAAGCAGCTTGGCCCGCGCCATCGAAGCGAAAAAATCTACAAAATGGTCTTTGACCGCTTCAGCGCCCGGTGGCCGCAGGAAGGAGAAAATTCCTGGGTTTGTTCCGATCCCGCCGTGCAAAAGGCTTTTGAGGACGACCCTGCCTGCGGCTTTGTGTTTACGCTCAACGGGTTTGAGGGGCTGTTTCGGCTGATGAATATCGTCTATTCCGGCCGCGGCTGGAAGGTGGAGGACCGGGAGAAGCCCATCTGGTTTATTTCAGGCGGAGACGATCCCTGTATGATCTCCCGCGCCAAGCTCATCGATGCCATTTCGGTGCTTCAGCTGGCAGGTTACGAGGATGTGACCTATCGAATCTACGAGGGCATGCGCCATGAGATCCTCAACGAAACCGGAAAGCAGCAGGTTTACGAGGACATTTACGGGAGATTGGAACGCTGGCGCAGCATCCCCCGCCTGCGGTGGAAATAAGGAAATAAAGGCCGCCGTTTTTCGCGCGGCTGCCGGGTGGGAAGGCGGCGCGGGGCGCCTGCGTGCGGACAGAACCATTTTATCCACAGGGGAAACGCAATGGAAAAGTACATGGAAGTGGAGCGAAGCATCCACAAAAAATATCGCAAAGAGCTGTGGAACCGCTTTATCGAAGGGGTGAAACAGTACCGTTTGGTGTGCGAGGGCGACCGCATCGCGGTCTGCATCTCGGGCGGCAAGGATTCGATGCTGCTCGCCAAGCTCATGCAGCAGCTCGAGCGGCATGGCGACGTGCCCATCCACCTGGAATTTCTGGTCATGGACCCGGGCTACAGCCCCCAAAACCGGCAGCGCATCCTCGACAACGCCGCTTTGCTACATATCCCGGTCCAGATTTTTGACAGCGATATCTTTCATGTTGTGGGCAAAACGGCCAAATCCCCCTGCTATCTGTGCGCCCGCATGCGCCGCGGGTACCTTTATCAGCATGCCAAAGCGCTCGGCTGCAATAAAATCGCGCTGGGCCATCATTTTAACGACGTGATCGAGACCACCCTGATGGGGATGCTGTACGGCGGGCAGATCCAGACCATGCTGCCCAAGCTGCACAGCCTGAATTTCGAGGGTATGGAGCTCATCCGTCCCCTCTACTGCGTGCGGGAGAAGGATATCATCGCCTGGGCGCGGTACAATGGGCTGGAATTTCTGGGCTGCGCCTGCTCGGTGGCCGAGCGGGACGCGCAGGGGGACTGCTCCACCCGTCAGAAGGTCAAGCAGCTCATCCGGACGCTGCGCCGGGACGATCCCCAGATCGAGCGCAATATCTTCCGCAGCGTGCAGGACGTCAACCTTGCTACCATCCTTGGATACCATCGCGGGGAGGAGCGCCACAGCTTTCTCGACGGCTACGACCGGCGCTGCGAAGCGGCCGGGGAGATGGACGAGGCCGGCGGCGACGTCGGGCAGGACGAAGGCTGATGCTCCCAGAAAACAGCGGCCAGGCATTGGGGCGATGCGCTGGCGCGCAGGGGGGCGGATGCTTTGCGGCTCGCCGGGGAGCAGTGTTTCGGCGCGCGCAACCGCCCATGCCGGGCGGCTTGCCCCAGGCTGCGGCGAGACTGCCCCGGCCGGTGATGGGGGGGATGCCTACGGGAGCCTCCGCGGCTTTGCCCGGGCGCAGTGTTTCGGCGCGCAGCAGCCTCTGCCGGGCGGCTTGCCCCCAGGCTGCGGCGAGACCTCCCCGGCTGGGGATCGGGGCATGCCTACGGGAGCCTCCGCGGCTTTGCCCGGGCGCAGTGTTTCGGCGCGCGCAACCGCCCATGCCGGGCGGCTTGCCCCCAGGCTGCGGCGAGACCGCCCCGGCCGGTGATCGAGGCATGCCTGCGGGAGCTTGCGCGGTTTCGCCCAGGTGCCTGGTTCGGGGTGCTCGTGGGACGCGGCGCGAAGAACGCAAGGCACGTTCCATCGGGCCGCCCAGTTGGGCAACTGTTTCGGAGGTCTCGTGGGGACGCGGTGTGAGGAGCGCAAGGCACGTTTCGTCAGGCCGCCCGGTTGGGCTTCTTTGGAAAATTTCTTTGTCGAGGTGCGGTAAAAAAGGAAAACGGAGTGCTGGCGGTAGGGTGCGATCCCGAGCGGGCCGTATGGCCCTGGCGGACGCCTTGGCAATCGGGGCATTTCGTTCCCCGCCGGCATGATCTCAGAATAAGGAGGCAATCAATATGCTGCTACAAAACGACCATTGGATCGGGGCGGCCGACGAAGCCTGGCAGGCGCCGGTCTTTGCCGGAACCTTTTCGGCCGGGGAGGTGGCGCAGGCGGCGATTCAGATCTGCGGCCTGGGCTTTTTTGAATTATATTGCAACGCGCAGCGGGTGGGGGAGGACTGCCTCGTGCCCGCCTTTTCCAATTACGCGCCCCGCCGCA
This sequence comes from uncultured Eubacteriales bacterium, assembly GCA_965145485.1. Lineage (GTDB taxonomy): Bacteria > Bacillota > Clostridia > Oscillospirales > Acutalibacteraceae > CABQCM01. The sequence continues at coordinate 21,690 of CBCTCU010000016.1, forward strand.
GGGACGACTGGGTCTTTCCCATTGTGGACGAGATGAAATACCGCGCCTACGCCCTGACCTACGACCTCACCCCCTATCTTCATGGGGGGGAAAATTTCCTCTGCGTCATGCTGGGGGACGGCTGGTTCCGCCAGGAAAAGCGGCTGGTGGAGGGCAATTTTTCCTTTGGCGCGCCCCGGCTGACCTTCTGTATCGAGATGACCGCGCCGGATGGGGTATGCACCCGCATTGACAGTGGGGATTGGATGCGCTGTTGCGCCGGTTTTATTCAGGAAACCAATTTATATTATGGGGAGAGGCAGGATCTGCGGCTGCTTCCCCCCGCTCTGGCACAGGCGCTGTGCCCCGCGTTGGGCGGAGGATATAGCACCCACGGCCCTGACGGCTGCCCGGGGCCTGGCGCCCTGCATCCGGAGGGCTCGCCTGCGGCGGAGACGGCTTCACCGCTTCCCTCTGCCGTGGCCGAAGGGGTGGAGGGGCGCGAACCCGTCGAAATGGGGGGCCCTGCCGCCCTTGAGGGGAATGGGGGGCAGGATGGACGCGCCCCGGCGTGGTATCCCGTGCGGTTGCTGCCGCCCCTCGAAACCACCCTGATGGAGCAGAACTGCCCCGCCGACCGGGTGGTGCGCACCCTGACGCCGCGGCTGGTGAGCGGGGGCGGCCGCCGCATTTATGACTGCGGGGAGAACATCACCGGGTATGTCGTTTTGCGAGTGCTGGGGGAAGCGGGGGAGGAAATCCTCGTGCGCCACAGCGAGGAGCTGGCCCCAGCGGGCGACGCCCTCGATTTTACCTCCTGCGGCGGGGAGGGGCAGATCCAGTCGGCGGCCTATGTCTGCGACGGCTTTCCCCGGCTATGCCATCCCCATTTCTGCTGGCAGGCCTTCCGCTATTTTGAGCTGACCGGCCCGGCCATGGTGGAGCATGTGGCGGTGGTGCATGCCGACGTGCCCGTTACGGCCGAGTTTGCCTGCTCGAATGGGACGCTGAACTGGTTGTTTGACGCTTATGTGCGCACCCAGCTTTGCAACCTGCACTGCGGCGTGCCGTCCGACTGTCCCCACCGGGAGAGGCTGGGTTACACCGGCGACGGGCAATTGACCGCTCCCGCTGCGCTGATGACCCTCGACGCCGAGGGGCTGCTGCGCAAGTGGATGGAGGACATTGCCGACGGCCAGGGGAGCAACGGCCATATCCAGCACACCGCGCCCTACAACGGGGGCGGGGGCGGCCCGGGCGGCTGGGGAGGCGCGATCTATCTGGTCCCACAGGCGATTTACCGTCACACCGGGAAGACCGACCTTCCCGTGCGGTATCTGCCCCACCTGCTGTGCTGGCTTGACTACATGCACTCGCGCAGCGAACAGGGGCTGGTGGTGCGCGAGGAGCCCAACGGCTGGTGCCTTGGCGAGTGGGTCGTCCCCGGCCAGCAGGGCTGCGAGGTACCCCTGCCCGAGCCCTTTGTCAATACATATTACTATATCAAGGGCATTGACGCGGCCCTGGAGTTCGCCGATATCGCCGATGATGAGCTCCCCTCCCGAAAGGGGCTGCTCGAGCGCAGGGAGGAGAGTATGCGGGCCATACAGGAGGCTTATTACGATCCGTCGACCGGAAGCTTTTGCAACGGGGTCAACGGGGCCGACGCCTTTGCCCTCGATCTGGGGCTGGGGGACGGCCGGCTCTTTGGCAACCTTGTGCAAAAGTACGAGCGGGAGGGCGTGCTGGATACCGGCATTTGCGGTACGCCTTTGCTGCTGGGCGCTTTGTTTGAGCACGGGCGCGGCGACCTCGCCCTGCGCCTGATGACCGCGCCCCACGGCCCCTCGTTCGAGGGCATGCGCAAAGCGGGCGCGACTACCCTGTGGGAGTACTGGGAGGGGGAGCAGTCCCACTCCCACCCCATGTTCGGTGCAAGCGTGCGGCTGCTGTTCGAGTACATCCTGGGCGTGCGTCAGGAAAAGGGCGGCGCAGGGTACGAGCGGTTTGTGGTCGAACCGTCCGATATTCCCGGCATCGACTGGGCGCGCGGCAGTATTCTCACCCCGCGCGGCCGCATCCGGGTAGCGTGGGAGCGCGACGGGAAGGGCCGCATCCAGGTGCGCAGCAGCCTGGACAGGGTATAAAAGGGCAATGCTCCGGGCGGCCCGGTTCCCTGCGATGCGTTCTAGCGGGGATGGGGCGTCGCCTGCCGAAACATCCGGCCGGATAACCCAGGAGGGCGACCCGGCCCTCCCGCCGTCTGGCTGGATGGCGGGGGCGTGTTTACCGGCGGGGCGGCGTCCCCAAGCATGCCGTTGGCAGAAGGAATCCCCGTGACAGGCGGCGGGGAAGGACCGTTGTTTGTGTCCAATCCATCTGGCCGTCCGGTACGGGCTGGCGGTGTTTTTCAGTGAGCGTTTGGCAGGGATTGTTTTGCCGCATCGCTGGTTTGACAAAACGGCCGGCACGACATGGACGGCGGCTGACAGAGCATGTGCGAAAGATGTGTGCAAGGCCCCTTTTGCCGGTTGTTTTCCACGGCTTGCCGCCCAATGCATACCCTGGCTGCTGCCCGGTTTCCTTCGATCGATGGTCTGACCCGCCCGGGCCCGGTGAGATGGGCCCGGCGCGTAGAATAGAAAAATGAGGTGACTTTATGGAATCGAATGCAAACGCACAAAGCCAATCCCTGAGCTGGTACAGCCCCGACCTGCGGCGCAGGCTGTCGCTGTGCCTCAGTTACGTCGCGGGCATGCTCGACGCCGATGCGCAGGGGGAACCCTTCTTCGGCGCAGACCGCCGGCCGGACGGCACGGCAACCGCCCACCATGCGCTCGAAATCGGCATCCCCCACGTGACGGGCCGCGCCCTCGACATTGTCTATGGCATCCAGCACACCACCGGCGAAACCATGGACCCCATCATTGAGGATATTTACCTTTCTTACCTCTACTCCTGCTGCGATCTGGAGGATTATCTGCCCGTCTACTTTGACCCGGCGAGAGAGGGGAAGCCCTTTGTGGAGTTTCACAACCTGCGCGAATGCCTCGAGGCCCTGGTCTGGCGCATCCGGCTGAAAGGGGACGAGCGCGCCCTGCGGGTGGCGAGCGGCATGATCGGCAGCCTGATGGCGCTGACCAACCCGGAAACCCATTGCCTCGACGCGGGCTCGCTTGCGGGGCTGTCGCCCGACAAGGCCGAAAAATTCGAGCGCATCGGCATCCCCCTGACCATGACCCAGGGGCGGCTGGTCGGGCCGCTGATGCTCTACTACGCGCAGACGGCCGACCCGCGCGCCCTCACCCTGGCCGGATGGTATGCGGGGGAGACCCTCGATCGCTGCTTTGAGGACTCCGGGCTGCTGCTTGACGCGGCAAACAACCATGTGCATTCGATCACCAGCACCCTGTCGGGGGTGTTGGCCTACGCGATGGCGACCGGGCGGGAGGATATGATCCAAAAGGTCGAGCGCATTGTCACGGTCGGGCTGCGGGAGGCGACCTCCTCCTACGGCTACTGCAAGGAACAGCTCTGGCTCGAAAGCGAGCAGGGCGAATCCAACCAGGTGGGCGATCTCATCCAGATCTTCCTGATGCTGGCCACCCGCGGCAGGGAGGAGGAGTGGTACCACCGCGCCGAATGCTATCTGCGCGGCGGGCTCTTCCCGGCGCAGGTGACCCAGGTGGATTTTATGGAGAACCATCCTTCCCCGACCTGTGACGCCGACCGGAATATGGCGTCGCGGGCAGTGGGGGGCTTTGGATTCCCCAACCCGACCTGCCTGATGTGCACCCCCGCGCAGCCGGTCAACACCATCGACATCACCCAGGGGGCGGCGCAGGCCCTGTGCGAATGCACCCGGCAGATCGTGACCCGAAAGGGGGAGCATCTGCGCCTCAACCTCTGGCTGAGCTGGGATACCCCCGCCGCCGAGGTGGTCAGCGGGCTGCCCCTTCGCGGCGGCGCCACCCTGCGCATAAAGGAGGGCGGGCTGCTTTCGCTGCGCATTCCCCGGGGTGTGGAACCGGGCAGCTTTGCCCTGACAGTCAACGGCAAGCCCCGCGAATGGGTCGAGGCAGGGGGCTATGCCTTTGCCGGCCGGGTCGAGCCGGGCGACGTCGTCGAGGCGGTCTTTGAACCCAGCCGGTTTGTGCAGGCGGAATACATCTGCCACAAGCGGTATGAGGTCACATGGTTCGGCGAGCAGGCGGTGGCCGTTTCCCCCGTGAATGGATTCCGGCCGCTGTTTGGGGAGTTCCCTGCCCAAGAGGGCTGATGCGGTTTTGCGCAAGGGTCCCAAGGAGAAAGGCCGGTGGGGAAGGGCCGGCTGAGGGTTGGATGACGCTGCGCCGGAGCGCGCGGCCGGCGTTTGTGCGCTCTGGTAACCACGCTTTGGGCCTGCCCTACCCGACGCATCTTTAGAACGTGGGTATGCAGGGATAAAAAAGCCCGCCGGAATTTTTCCGGCGGGCGATGTCGGTTTGGCCGCGGGCGCTCTCCCAGCGCCCGGTTCCATGCGGCCCGTGCGGGCCGGGGTTCGCCGTTTTGCGTCGAGGAAGGCGCAGCGCCGGGGGATATAACATTGCCGGAGCAGGGAACATAAAGCTATAATATAGTTTTAAAAACTAGATTATATTATTTTATAGATTGCATTTTCTGATAATGTGTGCTATATTATTGACAGCGGGAGGCCCCGGTGGTTTGACTGCGCATAGAGAAAGGGGGAGCCTTCCATGGCCAAAAAGAAACGCGAGCCCATTTCCATTCCGGTTTATTCCCTGTCAGAGGAGCTGATTAGCTCGATCTCTCACGGCGTGGGGGCTTTGTTCGGCGTCGCCGCCCTGGTGCTGTGCGTCGTCTTCTCCGCCTTGCACGGCAACCCCTGGGCGGTGGTTTCGAGCGCCATTTACGGCGCGACGCTGGTCATCCTTTATTCCATGTCGAGCATTTACCACGCTCTGAAAATCAACAAAGCCAAGCGGGTTTTTCGGGTCTTTGACCATTGCAGCATCTTTTTGCTCATAGCGGGCACCTACACGCCCTATACCCTCGTGACCCTGCGGCAGGCGGGGGCGACCGGCTGGATTTTGTTCGGCGTGGTCTGGGGAGCGGGGATCCTCGGCATTGTCTTTAATTCCATCAACCTGAAAAAATACCGCATTCCTTCCATGATCTGCTATCTGGCGATGGGATGGGTCATGGTCTTTGCCATGAAGCCGCTGATGGAAAACCTCCACCCCAACGGCATTATCCTCCTTTTTGCCGGGGGAGGGGCCTACACCCTCGGCGCAATCCTCTACGGGCTGGGGAAAAAGCACAAGTATTTTCACTCGATCTGGCACTTTTTCGTCCTGGCGGGGAGCATCCTGCACTTTTTCTCCATCCTGCTTTATGTGGTGTGAGCTGCCCTTGAGCGTGGGCCGCCGGCCTGGGGATTTTGCGCGCGGCAGTGGGAGGGCGGCCTGGCTGCGGCTGCCGGGCGGTACTCCCTTGGCATGGCGAAAAAAGGGCGTGGCCCGGGAAAATATGCCCGGCCGTGAGGCGGGCCGATGCCGGCCGACTGGGCCGGCCGGGGCGCCATGCCGCCGGTGACTTGTACCTTGTGGGGCCGTGTGCTTTGGCAGGTAGACCGGAGCCGGCGCAGCAAACAAGGGGCCGATTTACGGCGGAAAGCGGCGCTGGCGTTGGAGCGGGGATAACCTCGCAAAAGAATGAACTGGGAAAGGAGCCGTCTGACGGCGGGGCGATCCAGCGTCCCCTGTATGGGCGGAGCATGGCGATGAGCAAACTGGCCTGGGGCTTGATCTTTTGGTTTTCCTTTTGGTCCTTACTGGGGGCAGCGCTGTCCCTTTATGACAAATGGGCGGCCGTCCACCGTCCGCGCGGCCGGGTGCGGGAGTCCACCCTGATGGCGGTGGGCGCGCTTGGCGGCGCGGGCGTCATGTTTTTGGTCATGAGGGCCATTCGCCACAAAACCCTGCACCGCAAATTTATGGTCGGGCTTCCCATGCTGTTTATGCTGCATGCGGCGGCCGCCGCATGCCTGCTGTGGTATCTTCGTTAAAGGTTTTTGGGCTATGTTTTGTGATTTGTTCTAAAAATTGAAAGATTATACAAGAAACCGATTGGAAAAACTGGTATACAAAATGCAGCACACAAAAAGGTGGTTAACGCAATGAACATGAAGCAATGGTGCAACGATATGATCGCGTCGCCCCGCAAAAAGGCGATGCCGGTTCTTTCCTTTCCCTGTATCAGCCTGATGAACGTATCGGTCATCGACCTGGTGGGCGACAGCGACCTTCAGGCCGAGGGGATGCGCAGGGTAGCCGAGCAGGTCGATTCGGCGGCGTCGGTGAGCATGATGGATCTGTCGGTCGAGGCCGAGGCCTTTGGCGCAAAGACCCGCTTTTCGGATGACGAGGTGCCGACCGTGATCGGCGCGCTGGTCACCAGCGAGGAAGAGGCGAAGGAGCTTGCCGTCCCATCGGTGGGGGCGGGGCGTACCGGGCGGTATGTCGACGCTATCCGCAAGGCGGTGAAGCTGATCACCGACCGTCCGGTGTTCGCCGGGGTCATCGGCCCCTTTTCTCTGGCCGGGCGGCTGATGGATGTGACCGAGGCGCTGGTCAACTGCTACACCGAGCCGGATATGGTTCACATTGTCATGGAAAAGGCCACCGATTTCCTGATCGAGTACGTGAAAGCCTACCGGGAGACCGGCGCGGCGGGCGTGGTGCTGGCCGAGCCGTTGACCGGGCTGCTCTCCCCCGCCATGGCGGAGGAGTTTTCCGAGCCCTATGTGCGCCGCCTGATCGAGCAGGTGCAGACCGACGACTTTATCGTCATTTACCACAACTGCGGCGACAACACCATCGCCATGATCGACTCCATCCTTCGCACCGGCGCGACGGCCTATCATTTCGGCAATTCGATCGACATGCGCGAGATGCTCGAAAAAATCCCAAAGGATATCGTGGTCATGGGCAACGTCGACCCGGCCGGCCAGTTCAAGGAGGGGACGCCCGAGTCCATCCGGGCCGAGACCCTGCGGATTATGGAGGCCTGCTGCCCCGACTATCCCAACTTTGTCATTTCCTCGGGCTGCGACATCCCTCCCGCCAGCCGGTGGGAGAATATCCACGCTTTCTTCAACGCGGTGGACGAATACTATACGCGCGGCTAACTGGAGCGGTTTGGGAGGCGGGACGGCGCGGCCATGCGCTTCCACCCAGGCCGGCGTTTGGAAGGGGCGGCAAGGGCCCCTGCGGCGGGATGGCATGCCGGCTGCCCAAGCGCTTCTGGCCCGGTACAACCGGCAGCGAAAAAAGCACGCAAAAAAACGAGCCTGGGAAGGGCATCCTTCCCAGGCTCGTTTTATCTTTTATCTTTTGGCGATCATGCGTCCCAACAGGCCGAGGGTGGAGGTCAGCGCCGTGCCGATCAGGCAGCAGGCGGCGGCCTCGATCAGGCCGTTGATCCCCACGAAGGCCGCCACAAAGGCCAGCACATTGGCCCCGGCGCTCATTTCCTGGATAAACGGGGTGTTCCAGAAAAAGAGCACAAGGCAGCTCATGAACAACAGGGTGTTGAGCAGCGCGCCGCTCAAGCAGGCCCCGGCGTAGGACAGAAATCGGGTTTTGTCAATTTTTTGAAGCCCCTGGAAGATATAGCCGACGAGAAGGCCGGTCAGGATGCGGGGAACCATACAGGTCAGAAAGGTGAAGATCGGGTTGATGCCCATCAGGGTTGTGCCGAAAGCTTCCAGCCCGAAGCACTGGATAAAGCTGGTCAGCCCGAATACCCCGCCCAGAAAAGCGCCCGCCCCCGGGCCGAACAAAACAGCCCCGATGGAGACCGGGATGAGCAAAAAGGTGATGGATAGCCCGCCGGTGCGAAGATAGCCGAGCGGGGTAAAGGCCATCACAAAGATGATGGCGGTGAGCATGCCCAAAAAGGCAAGCCGGCGCACGTCGATGCGCGATTTGACAGCGGTTGACATGATACATTCCTCCTGCTGCTGTTCCCATGCGTGGGATACAGCGCTTAGTATGCCCGCCGCGGCGGGTGTTGACTCCATGCCAGAATCCGTTGGGAGATAGCCCTACCGGGAAACCGGGAAAGCCCGGCCGCTATTTCGAGGCGTTTTTTAAATAAATCAGGCGCATCCCGTCGAGCAGAAGGGTGTCCACCAGGGTAATTTCCCGCCGGCAGTGGGCGACAATGCCCGGCGCCCGCCCGCCCGTGGCGATCAGGGTGGCCTTCTGGCCCAGCTCCTCCTCAATGCGCTCGGCCAGCCCGTCCATCATGCAGGCCGTGCCCAGCACCAGGCCCGATTTCATCGAAGCGATGGTGTTGGTGCCGATGACGTGCTCGGGCGCGTCGAGCGAGACGTAGGGAAGTTGCGAGGTGCGCGAGACCAGCGCGTCGAGCGAGATGCCGATGCCGGCCGTGATGATGCCGCCCAGAAACTCCCCCTTGGCGTTGATGACGCTGATGGTGGTGGCGGTGCCGAGGTCGTAGATGATACAGGGCAGCGGGAAGCGGTCAATGGCCGCCACCGCCCCGGCGACCAGGTCGGCGCCGAGCTGGGCGGGATTGTCCAGCCGGATATTCAGCCCCGTCTTGACCCCCGGGCCAAGCACCATGGTATCCAGCCCGGTAATTTGCCGCACCGCGCGGCAGATATCGTCGGTGAGCACCGGTACGACCGAGCAGAGAATCGCCCCGTCCAGGTCATCCGGGCTAATGCCGTGGATGCTTAGAACGTCGCGAAGCTCAATTGCATACTGGTCGCTGGTGCGCTCGTGGTCGGTCGCCAGCCGGGCGACCACCTTGAGCTCCTGCCCCGCATACACCCCCAGGGTGATGCAGGTGTTGCCCATATCGATGGCTAACAGCATGGTATTCCTCTCTTCCTTTCCAAAAGCAGACGGTTTTGGCGGATTGCGATGGAGTCAACTATAGTATAAGAAAAAACGCGGTAAAATGCAATCGTATTGCGGCGGGATCAAAAAAGTTTAGCGGGGATGACAAATTTGTCATGCAGGAAGGGGCAAAATCGGTTACAATGGGAAAGAACATGCGGCTTTTCGGGAGCGGAAAGGATAAACTGCCATGCCGAAACTCGAGATTACCAGCATGGTGATGGCGCAAAACCCGCAGACCGGCCAGGTCGTCGTACAGCAGCGGGTCAAAAGCTGGGCCGGCATTTCCTTCCCGGGCGGCCGTGCCGAGCCGGGGGAATCCATTTATGACAGCGCCGTGCGGGAAATCCGGGAAGAAACCGGGTTGGAGATCCGAAGCCTGCAAGCCTGCGGTTTCATGTACTGGTTTCACAACCAGACGCAGGATAAATACTTCGTGTACTTTTACAAAACCACCGATTCCACCGGCGAGCTGGTCGATTCCACCGACGAGGGGAGGGCCTTTTGGGCCAATTTATCCGATTTGAGGGGCATGAAGCTGGCGCCCAATTTCAAAGAGTATCTGCCCATGTTTTTGGAGGGCAAATATTCCGAGGTCTACTGTGCGTGGGACGGGGATCACCAACCCGACCCGGCGGCGGACAACCCCTGGGGCATTGTCTACCGGTGACCAAACCGCCGCATGAGGTCGCGGCGGAGGGGGTAGAGCCCATCGGGCGGGGGAAGGCGCCTCCTCGCCTGCATCCCGGTTTGGGCCATGCCGGGCGACGCAGCGTCGGGCGTTCAAGCCGTGCGCATCGGCTTTCGGCAGAGGCGGTGCTGACGAGGGAAGCCGTGCGATTGTTGGGCGCGGCGGCGTTGGGGTTAGCGCCGACGGGGAGGACAATGGCTCCCGAGCTCGCGGCCTTGATTGGAAAGACAGCCCTTGGAGAGGGGCTTTAATCACTACTACTCTATCATACAGGCAGTGGTCAACCATGAATCAAAAACGCTTGCTCATCGTCGAGGACGACCGCTCGATCGCCATGGGGCTGGAATACTCGCTGCGGCAGGAGGGGTTTGACGTCACCCTTTGCTCCGGCGTGGAGGAGGCCTCCCGCGCGCTCGAGGCCGAGCGGTACGACCTCGCGGTACTCGACCTTTCCTTGCCCGACGGCAGCGGCTACGACGTTTGCCGGCTGGCCAAGGAGAAATCCGATCTACCGGTCATCTTCCTGACCGCGCGCGAGGACGAAACCAGCGTGGTCATGGGGCTGGATATGGGGGCGGACGATTATATTGTCAAGCCCTTCCGCCTGCGGGAGCTGATCTCCCGCATCCGCAGCGTGCTGCGGCGTTACGGCGGCGCGGGGGTTACTACCTTTGGCAACGTGCAGATCAACATGGCCCAGGGCCGGGTCACGCGGGATGGGAAGGATGTATTTCTGACCGCCCTCGAGTACCGCCTGCTGATGGCCCTGGTGCAAAACGAGGGCAATATTTTAAGCCGCAACCAGCTTTTGGAGAGCATTTGGGATGTGTCGGGCGATTTTGTCAACGACAACACCCTGACGGTTTACATCAAGCGCCTGCGGGAGAAGATCGAGGACGATCCGCAGAATCCGAAGATTATCCACACCGTGCGCGGGCTGGGCTACCGCATCGGCGGGCCGGAGGGATAAGCCGGGCGGGCGCGCAAAATATGCCCCGGCGGCCTCGCGTCAACCGCCAGCAGGGCGGCGGTCACTCGGCCTGGCGCTGCCGTGGCTCTACGGGGCGGTCGGCACGGCGGCAACGGCGGGCCTTGGCCCCGTTCGCACGGTTTGCCCCTGATTGGAAAAATCAAGGGCCGGTTGCCGTCTTTTCGCCGGGAGAATGACCCGGTCATGGCATCTGCATTTTCAATTAGGAAAAAGCGCCGGCACATCCGGCCAGGGGCGCGAGGGTCGGCCTGGCGCTGCTGTGCCTCCGCATGGCGGTTGGCACGGCCGGCAATGGCGGGCCTTCGGACGGCCGTAGCCGACCGCCCCATGAAATGAGATCACATTGGGAGGGATTCACATGCTGTTGCGTATGGCTGGCAAGAAGGACAGCGACGCTATGCTTGCCATCTATGCTCCATACATCGATACCGCGATCACCTTTGAGTGCCGCCTGCCGACGCGGGAGGAGTTTGCCGGCCGGATTGCGGACATCCTGTCCTGCTACCCCTGCCTGATCTGCCAGGAGGGGGAAAGGGTTGTGGGCTACGCCTATGCCCACCGGCATATGGAGAGGGAGGCGTATCAGTGGAATGCCGAGCTGTCGATCTACCTCGACGAGGGCTTTGTCTCGCAGGGGCGGGGGAAAAGGCTGTATTCGGCGCTGATAGAGATTGTAAAGCTGCAGGGCGTGCGTACGGCATACGCCGGCATCACGCAGCCCAACGAGAAAAGCGTGGGGCTCCATCGCAAGCTTGGTTTTACCAGTGTGGGCGTTTATCGCAATACGGGATACAAATGCGGGCGATGGCACGATGTGGAGTGGTTTGAAAAGCGGCTTGCGCCCACGACGGGCGCGCCGGAGCCGGTCTTACCCATCGGCCGGCTGCCCGACGCTGCGATACAGGCCGTTTTGCAGCGATATTCTGAAACGTACCCGCCCGCCTCTGAGATGTAGGCGGTTGGCCCGTGCCGACGGCCGGGGCGGTGTGCGCTCGATATGTGGAAAGGATGATCCGGCATGCGGTATCTGCGCAATTCGGATGTGATAACACTCATTAAAGTGCTCGTTGTGCTGGCGGCGGGGTGTACTGTGGCGGCGTTCGTCCTCGGCGGCCAGGCCCTGGGTTGGCCGGTTATGGCCGTGTGCGCGATCTTCGCCGCCGTGGCCGTCGGCTACGCGCTTTGGCGCAGCCGTGAGATCGAGCAGCTTGCCAGCTACCTGCGCCGCATCGCCGACGGGGAATACGCCCTCGACGTGCGCGACAACCGGGAGGGGGAGCTGAGCATTCTCAAAAGCGAGATTTATAAGGTGACCGCCATGCTTTCGGAATACAACGAGATGCTCAAGGCCGAAAAAACCGCCCAGGCCGACGCGATGGCCGATATCTCCCACCAGCTTCGCACGCCGCTGACCTCCATGCTGGTCATGTCCGATTTGCTGCGGGACGAGCATCTGCCGGCCGACAAACGGGAGGAGTTTCTGGGCGTCATCCGCCGCCAGCTCGAGCGGATTCAATGGCTGACCTCCACCCTGCTGAAAATGGCCCAGCTCGACGCGGGGGTGGCCGAGCTGCGGGTCGAGCCGGTTGAGCTTTCCCAGGTCATCGCGGACGCCTTTGCCCCCTTGCTGGTGCCGGCCGAGGTCAAAGGCCAACAACTGACCGTTTCGGGCTGCGACGGGGTCGTGGTCCGGTGCGACCGCCGGTGGACGGCCGAGGCGCTGGTCAATATCCTTAAAAACTGCGTCGAGCACACCGGCGAAGGGGGTTTTGTCCGGGTCGAGTGCCGCGACAATCCCATTTTCACCGAGATCACCATTGTGGATAACGGCGAGGGCATCGATAAGGCCGATCTGCCGCATATTTTTCAGCGCTTTTACCGGGGCAAGCAGCCGGGAGAGGACAGCGTGGGCATTGGCCTGGCCATGGCCCAGGCGGTCATCACCCGACAGGGCGGCACGGTCAGCGTGGCCAGCCAAAAGGGGAAGGGAACCTGCTTTACCATCCGGTTTTATAAAATGGTGGTCTGATTGGCTCGCATAATACCTCCGGGCTACTATGGAGGCGGGGGCCTTGCTATCCGGCGTGCCGGCCGCCGGCCTGAGCAGTCGGCCGGTTTCGCATTGCCGTCCGGTCTTTTTTGCAGCCTGCGTGTCGGCCGGGCAGCCTGGGACAGACTGCGCCCTCACAGGCAAGCTTGGTGTGAGCGCTCAATGTGACGGGATTGTCACCGCGCCGGTCACCGGCCTGTCACGCTGGCCTGTTATGATATCCGCGTAAGCCTGGAAAGGGCGGCGCCCGGAGCCGCCCGACGCCCTGGCAAGAGGGCGCGCCCGGATGGGGCCGCCCCTACCGGGGCCCGGCAAAGCGGAAAGGATGAGGAATCCATGGAAATTTTACGAGTGGAACACCTGAGCAAAATATACGGCAAGGGGGAGGCGATGGTACGCGCGCTCGACGACGTCTCCTTCAGCGTGCAAAAGGGGGAGTTTGTGGCCATCATCGGGCCGTCGGGGTCGGGAAAATCCACCCTGCTGCACATGCTCGGCGGGGTTGACCGCCCCACCTCGGGCAAGGTCTACATCGACGGCACGGATATCTATGCCCTCAACGAGGCCAACCTGGCGGTTTTCCGCCGCCGGCAAATTGGCCTGATCTATCAGTTTTTCAACCTGATCCCGGTGCTCAACGTCGAGGAGAACATCACCCTGCCTCTGCTGCTTGACGGCCGCCGGGTGGACAGCGAGCAGCTGCGCAGCATGACCCGGATTCTGGGATTGGACCGCCGCTTAAAGCACCTGCCCAACCAGCTCTCGGGCGGCCAGCAGCAGCGCGTGTCGATCGGGCGGGCGCTGGTCAATAACCCGGCGCTGGTGCTCGCCGACGAGCCGACCGGCAACCTGGACCGGCGCAATTCGGGCGAGATCATCGATTTGCTCAAGCTGTACAACAAGCAATACCATCAGACCCTTTTCATCATCACCCACGACGAAAGCATCGCGTTGCAGGCCGACCGGGTCATCAGCATCGAGGACGGCCGCATCGCCGGGGATGAGGTGATGGCATGAACGTGCTCAACCGGGTGACGTTAAAAACCCTGCGCCGCAATCGCCCCCGCACGCTGGTGACGATTTTGGGGGTGATTTTGTCGGCCGCCATGCTTTCGGCCGTCACCTCCTTTATCACCAGCATGCAAAACTACCTGTACGAATCCACCGTCGCGTCCGAGGGGGCCTGGGAGGCCAAGATCGAGCAGATACCCAGCAACCGGGTCGACGCTTTGGAAAACGACGCTGAAATCAAAACGCTTGGCCTGATTCGCGACGCAGGCTATGCCATCCTCGAGGGATGCCAGAACGTGGATAAGCCTTACCTTTACTGTATGGACTTTTCCGAAGAAGCCTTCTCCCTGCTCGCGGTGAACCTGACCGAAGGGCGCATGCCGGCAGGCCCGGATGAAGTGGTATTGTCCCGCCACATCTCCTATAACGGCGGGGTGGATATTCAGGTCGGTCAGACCTTGACCCTGGACATTGGCCGCCGCACCCGCAGCGACGGAGAGGTGCTCTGGCAAAGGAACTCCTATGAGACGGACGAGACCTTTTCCAAGGAGTTCAGCCGCACCGTTACCGTGGTGGGGATCTGCGAGAGGCCGACGTTTGAATACTACAGCGCTCCCGGCTACACCGTGATCGGGTACTGGGATCCGTCCACGATGCAATCGGGGGACGTGGTGTCGGCCTACATGACCGTTTTCGATCCCTCCTCGATCTACGAGACGGTGGGGCGTTTGGAAGAACAGATCGGCATTGGTTATTCGACGAGCTATCACAGCGACGTTTTGCGCGCGATGGGGGTCAGCAGCAACGACACCTTCAACGGGGTCATATATGGACTGGGCACCATCCTGATTGTGCTCATCATGGTCGGCTCCATCGCGTTGATTTACAATGCTTTCGCCATCTCGGTCAGCGAGCGCTCCCGCCAGTTCGGTATGCTGGCCGGGGCGGGGGCGACCAGCCGGCAGATTTACCGCTCGGTGCTGTTTGAGGCGCTGGTGGTCGGCGGGCTGGGGATTCCCATCGGCCTTGCCGCCGGTGTTGCGGGCATCGGTATCACCCTGCACTGCCTGCAGGGGGCGATCGGTTCGCTGATGTCGTCGGCTGTGGAGGCTTCGGTTCCTTTCCGTCTGGTGGTGTCCGTACCGGCCCTGCTGATTGCGGCGGCGGTCGCTCTTGCGACGGTGCTGGTGTCGGCCTGGTTCCCCGCCCGCAGGGCGGCCAAGAACACGGCCATCGACGCCGTGCGCCAGACCAACGACATCCGCCTGCGTCCCCGGCAGGTGCGGGGGAACCGGGCCGTGCGCAGGCTGTTCGGCATGGAGGCCGAGCTGGCTCTCAAAAACTTCCGGCGAAACCGCCGCCGGTATCGCGCGACCATCCTGTCGCTGGTGATCAGCCTGGTGCTCTTTATCTCGGTGGCCACCTTTAACGAGGCTTTGCAGCAGAGCGTGGGGGTGGTGTACGAAGCGACGTCGGCCGATCTGGTTGTAACGTCGGCCACCGACGAGGCTGAACAGCCAAATGAGCTGGTCGAGGCTGTGCGGGAGCTGTCGGCGGTGGATCAGGCGGCTTTGTATCAAATCTATAATGCCATGGCCGATATTCCAGCCTCCGCACTGGCTCGGGAAGGGTTTCGCCCGTTGGTGATGGAGCGGGAAAACAGCGACGGCACCTATCCATTCAATGTGGTTCTCATCGGTATGGAGGACCGTGCCTTTTCCGACTATGCCGAATCGCTCGGTATCAAAGCGCAGGAGTATTTCAATCCGGACGCGCCGCGAGCCATTGTTTTCGACCGTTACCGGGAACAGATCTGGGAGGGGGAGGATACCTCCTTCCAATCGGGCCATAGCCTGGTTCACAACGCTGGAATGGAGCTGAATCTATATTTTCAGATTTCCGAAAAGCAGAAAAATGACCGCGGGGAATTTATCTATGTGGATCGGACGGTCGCCTCGCTCGATTTGAAAGCGGGATACTTCACCGACGATATTCCCTTCGGATTGAATGAGTATCAGGATTACAGCTTTACCATTCGGCTGTTGGTACCGTTATCGGTGGCCGAGCATTTCCTCGGCGGCGTGGAGGAAGTCACCGGTATCGCCAGCATCACGGTCGAGTCCGATCAATACCATTTGGCCGAGGAGCAGATCGACCGGCTCATCACCGCCATGGCGCTGCCGTATTATGTCAACAACTATGCGGCCCAGCTGGAAACCAGCCGCAATGTGCTGCTGGTCATCAACGTCTTTTCTTACGGCTTTATTGTCCTCATCTCGCTGATCTCCATCGCCAACGTATTCAATACCATCTCGACCAACCTGATGCTGCGGCGCAGGGAGTTTGCCATGCTCCAGTCGGTCGGCATGACCCCGGCGGGATTCCGGCGCATGCTCTGCTTTGAATGCCTCTTTTACGGCTTTAAGGCCCTGCTGTGGGGATTGCCCTTGGCCATGCTGGTCGCTTTGTGGATCCATGCGGTGGTTTCCAGCGGGGTGCAGATGGGCTTGCGCTTGCCCTGGGCGCATATCGGCGCAGGGGTGGCCTCCATCTTCCTGATCGTGTTTATTACCATGCTCTATGCCATGAGCAAGATCCGCAAGGGTAACATTGTCGACCAGCTTCGCAACGAAAACTGTTGACCGCTGGCGGTCGCTGAACCTATCCCATGACAGAGGAAAAGGGATACGGGAAACTGCTGGTGATATCGCGTTTTACTGTGGCCGGCGGCCGTATTTCAAGATACGGCCGCCGGTATTCTTTGCAGGACAGCATACAAATACTGGGAAATATTGTTCCTTTTTCAGTACTTTTACGGTTAATCCTCCCTTTGAGTGGGTATTTTTATATAATCCACCAAAAATAAATCCGCTTTGGCCTGATGATATTTCTGAAATATAAATATATTTGCACGGTTCTATGGTATATTTACCTTGAAAATATTGCAGCCTTGCTCTTCGGCGTTTTCCACGGCGTCCATAATACCGGTCGGCGGGGCTACAATGTTCTGAGAAAACACTTGTGGGAGGTTAAAGTATGACAAACCAACTAAAACGGAGCTTGGCCCTGTTGTTGACGCTGGCCATGCTCATGGGTGTCATGATCTTGACCGGCGTAGCTTCGGCCAGTACCGGGACTGCGGAAGCTTCTGCTCTTGGCATTGACGCGGCCGCGGCCGTGCCTCAGGAGGATGCGCAGGACACGGCACTCTATGACACGGGCGACATGGATGACAGCGGCGAGATTGACGCTGCCGACGCCCTGATGGCTCTGCAGGTTACGGTGGAACTTGTTACGCCGAACAAGGCGGAGAACCGTGCGGGCGACGTCAATGGCGACGGCCTTATTGACGCTGTGGACGCCCTGCGGATGCTGCAGTACTCCGTAGAGCTTGTTTCGGAATTTGAGGTGGATCAGGTGAACCCGGACACGGAAGATCCTATGGTTTTGACTGAGGAGCTCAGCGAGTACACTGGCGAGGAATATTATTTCGGCAATTTCACCACGGCGGATACGCTGTACGTCATCGGTAGCGGCGATGCCGACCTGACCATCCCCGAGCGGTTCTGCGCGCTTGGCCTGCAGGGACTTGTCGCTGCCAAGGGCGAGAGCCAGATCGTGGTGTCTTACAACCTCGATTCCTACAACCAGTGGCTGCAGGAGCTGCAGGATGTATACGGCATCGAGCTGGTTTACGTCCACAATCTGTGGGATCTGGTCGATCAGTTTAAAGAATACATCACTGACAGCCACTATACTTCTTACGAATTTTTCAATGAAAACAGCCCAACTTCCGGTTCGTTCAATGAGCAGGTCTCGTATGCCAACGCCTGCACCATTGCCGGCCAGGAAGGCTGGCTGCCCATCGACTCCGACCTGATTGCCGAGGCGGAGGAGCACGGCCTGACTGCTGGCACCAAGACCGCTTTTTCGGTGGCGGAATTTGGTGAAGCTTCTCTGGGCGACGCTACCAACTTTGAGGAATACGACCTGGTCGATCACTACGGCTGGGGCGAGGACGGCCTCAACCAGGATATGATGATTATGCTCGGCGCGCGCGACTACAACATGCGCGACGTGGGTATCGCCAATGGTTGCCTCTTCTTCTCCAACCAGGTTACCCACAACTGGCAGAGCTTTGCGGAAAAGCTCAACCCCAACGCCGTGATTCTTGGCTGGGTTGACAGCAATGGCACCAGCGAGATGATCAACATGGACAATCCGATGATGTCGGAGGTCAGTCAGTTGGGCCTGTCGGTTGTCCCGACCGACCATGCGAACAACATCAGCGTTTATGCCGGTCTGGATAAGTCCAACTTCAGGCAGACCCCGGCTCTGTCCAATGCCCGCACCGACACCGATGAGGTGCATTATGTCACCATGATCATGGAGGGCGGCACCAGCTACAGTTTCGTTGAGCGCGGTTTTGTACAGACCCAGGCTCACCTGCCCTTTACTTATTGGAATAACGAGGCGCGCGGCACCATCCCCATGGGCTGGATGCTCACCCCGATGATGACCGACATGTCCCCTCTGATCCTCAATTACCTCTATCGGACCGCTTCGGTCAACGACCAGTTTATAGCCAGCCTGTCGGGCGTGGGCTACAACTACAGCGATATCCTCGGCTCGGGCATGGAGGATCTGACCGGGATTCCCGCGCTGCGTCAGGAGCATTACAAGCGCACCGGGGAATACATGCAGGCCGCCGATATGGACTACATTACGATTATGGAGAGCACGCCCATTACCGATGCGGAGACCCGCGCGACGCAGCTTAACTATTATTCTCAGCCGGAGGGTATCCAGGGCGGCTTCCTGTATTACCTCAACGGCACGGGTTATGTCTCTAACGCTGCCGGCGAGGCGGGGGCCCTTTACTGGAGCAACAACAAGCCCTTTGTCGCACTGCGTGACAGCCTGTACTATTACGTAGATACTTCGCTGGCTTCCTTCCAGTCCAACGGCAGCTCGGTTGAGATTGAGTCGCAGAGCGAGCGCAACGCGACGCTGCAGCAGCTGGCCTGGACACTGAACAACCGCACCAAGGATGCCACCACCATTGATGGCTACTCGGCGATCAGCGTTTATCAGTGGGCATTCTCCTATAACGATTGCGTGACCCTCGCGAATATGCTGGATGAGGACGTCGTGCTGGTCACCCCGGGCGAATTCCTCAGCCTGATTAACAGCAAGGTTGAGAAAACCGACGCGAAGGTTTCTTTTGAGCCGACCTTTGACGAGGATGAGGATACCCTGCCTGAGCTTGCCGGCGCCGGCCTGGCCGAAAAAGATATTGCGATGGCTATGACGGCCTCCAATGAGACAGAGTTTACTTTTGAAGCGGACACCGGGAACTGGAGCCTGGTTGCGGGCGAGGGTGCGCGCGACAACGCCTATTTCTCGGAGAACAGCAGGGATCAGTCCCTGATGCTCAACCTGGCGGGTACCAGCTCGGATGACGAGACGGTGGATACTCCCAACGCCATGACCTACAATAAGATTGCGGTTCCCTCCAGTGCCAGCACCTTTGCTATCGGCACCAGCAGCGCTTCCTCGGCGGATATCCGTCTGCTGGCGGTTGACGAGGATGGAAACGAGACGATCATTCAGGGCACCAAAAAGGTTACCGTGGACAGCGAGACGACCGAAGAACCGGCCGACTGGGTCCGCATCTCCAGCGGTTCGAACGTGGTTACCGAGTGGGATATCTCCTCTGTCAGCGGGGAAGATACGGTATTTTATATCCAGTTCAAGGGTAGCAGCGTCCGTATTACCAGCATCGAGCTTCTGTAAGAAAAGGGAGGATAAGCCATGAAACTGACAAAACGCTTTTTGAGCGCTTTGATGGTAGCTGCGATGCTGATCATTGCGCTGCCTGTGTTGAGCGCTCCGGCTACGGCAGAGACGACCACCCTTACGCTCGAAGAAAGCACTTTTGAACGCACTTCGCTGCGCATGGGTAATTTCGTCGATGGCCGGCTGGAATTTAACAAAAACGAAAACATTCGCTCGACCCTCAATCTTGCCCAGCCTTTGAACATGACCGCCGGGGATTATACCGCCCGGATCTATATGCGCTCGCCGCAGAAGATTGCCGGCGCCTACGAATTCCTTCGGTTTACGGTGAAAGAGGGCAACAGCACTCTGGCTACGCAGAACCTTACGGGTAATTCCTTCAGCGCCTATCAGAACAAGCCTCTGGTTTGCGAGGTGAATTTTACCCTGGCAGCGGATGCCGAGGTTGGCCTGACGATCAATTATTACGGCAACTTTAACATCATCATTGACCGCATTGAATTTGTGACCGCTGGTACCCCCAGCGCTTCGCAGACGGTGGTCAAGGAAGGGGAAACAACCGGCAGCGTGGATACCTACACCTTTACTGCCGACGACCTGGCTGATGTCACTGTTATCGATAACTTCTCCATTGCGCGCGGCGACACCAATGTCATGATCCCGGTTTCCTATCTCAGCGCCTGGTTTGACGAGGGGTACACTACCGCCACCATGACTTTCAGCAATGCCGATGTGGCTCTGCAGAGGCGTTTGGTGACCAAGATGAACAGCTACGATGCCTCCAACTATATGGTGACCGTCTTTGATTTTGACGTCACTTTGACTGGCGCCGGCGGACAGGAGGTTGCTTTGACCGCCATGCCTGGCACCATTACCGTGGAGACGCTGGTTCCTCAGCGCATTACCTCCAAGTTTAACGCGGCGAACCGTAAGCTGTGCGTTTCCTATCAGGCTTCCGAGAATTCGGTAAAAGACAGCGGCCTGATCGGTACCCTGTCCAAGGTGGATGGCGATATCATTGCTACTACCAGCATCAACAATCTGGGTACAATTTTGATCGCGGCTTCCTGCCTGCAGTAGTTTGTTTCTACAGCGACCTGCCAAGAGCTTCTTGGCAGGTCGTTTTTGATTGTCGCTGAATCCATGACACCTCTCTGGTTCTACCAGGGGCCGACAAAAGAGCCTTGGCAAACGATGAGGAAAAAACGCAGGATTTTTCAAAGAGAAACAAAGGTGCTGGTTTTCCCATAGGGAAACAGAAGTTTCTACGGGAAGTGTTCTGTTTGAAAAGGCAAAAATCGAAACCCCAAAAGAACGGTTGCCCAGTAGCGAAACAAGCGATGAAGGGATAGTTTTTCCGTACCCCTTCCAGGGGCCGGCAAGTTCCGACCCCTCCGGGGACTGGGCAAACCACTCGTTTACTAGTGGCTTTGATTTGCAGGCGGCGATTGATTTGGCTTGAAGCAGGAAATTTGTTGGCGGGTATCCGTGACGGCGCCAAAAGCCGTGGGTTCTGTTGGCTGGATGGCCTGACAAAGGCTTTTCTTATCGCCAGGGGCAGAACGGATAGCCGCTTTTGTGTGCATAATGAATCCCAACATGGCGGGGACAACCAATGGTGTACCGTAAGCATACCCGGCCCCAGCGGTGTTATACTGTATGAAAGGGCTGGAGCAGACCCCGGCAGGGTTCGCTCAATCAGGGGCATTGTATGCGCTACAGTGGCCATGATGGAGAGTTCCATCTCGATATGAGGGCAGATTTGGGTTAACCGGCGGGTCAGGGCTGCGGATCAGCGATGCTTGTCAAAGCAAATGGGATATGCATTTACTGCGCTGAAACAGGGCCGTTAGTCCCATGCTATTCGGGCAGGTAGAGCCTAAGCATTGCTTGTTAAAATGCAGTGTTATTTGCTTGGGGCAGGGTGTTTGGCCAAACGGCCTTACCCGGTTCCGAGTTGGGGATGCTCTGGGGGCAGAGCCGGCGCCCTTTTGTCGCATTCGCTCTTTCCAGGTTTTCAACCGGTTGGCAAGAATGGTTGCGTCTTTTCACAAAATCCGTTATAATACCTTTGTATGCAAAGGAGGAGTGTTGCGTGGGAGTGATACGACAGCCCTTTGGACGTCTGGATGACGGCCGTTGTGTCGAGCGTTGGACCCTCACCAGCGGACGTCTGCGGGTATCCCTGCTGACCTATGGAGCCGCGGTGCAGTCGGTGGTGTTTGACGGGGTAGATATTGTGCTGGGATTTGACCGCATTGAGGATTATCGGGACGCGCGGTGCCCTTATATCGGTACCGTAGTCGGGCGGTATGCCAACCGGCTTTCCGACGGGCTGGTCGTGTCGGGCCGTCCCTGTCCGCTGGACTGCAACGAGGGAGACGCCGTGCAACTGCATGGCGGAAGCCAGGGCCTGCACCGGCGGCTGTGGGAGGCGCGGCCCGCGACCGGACATTATCCCGGCGTGGTCTTCACCCTCGACTGCGCGGACATGCAGGCCGGGTGCCCGGGCAACATGCGCATTCAGGTCACCTATACCCTGGCGTCGGATTCGGCGCTGCGCATCGACTATGCGGCTGTCTGCGGCCAGGATACGGTGGTCAACCTGACCAATCACGCCTTTTTCAACCTCAACGGCACCGCGGCGGAGGACATTCGCAACCATACCCTTGAGCTATGGGCCGACGCCTACCTGCCGGTAGACGCGCGGCTGCTGCCGCTAGGGCCTCCCGCTGTGGTGGAGGGGACGCCTTTTGCCTTTGCGCCGTCCGCAACGGGCCTGCCGGGCGGGGAAAACCAGATTGGCAGCCGGCTGAGTTCCGATCATCCGCAAATAGCGCTGGCCGGCGGCATCGACCATAATTTTTGCATCGGCGGCGAGGGGATTCGCCTGGCAGCGAGGGTGGCCTCCCCAAAAACCGGGCTTGTGATGGAGTGCTATACCGACCAACCGGGGGTTCAGGTTTATCTGGGGCAGGGGCTGGAGGAGCAGACGGGAAAAGGCGGGATTGCCAACGGCGCCTTCGCCGGGCTCTGCCTGGAAACCCAGCATTATCCCGACAGCCCGCATCATCCGGAATACCCCACCACCTTTTTGAAGGCCGGGGATACCTTTCGCTCGGCGACCGAATACCGTTTTTACCATAGGGAGGATTGTGCATTATGATACGTCACATCGTTCTGTTTTCGTTTAAACCCGAGGCGGAGGGACGCTCCAAAGCAGAGAACGTCGCTCTGACCAAGGCCATGCTGGAAGCCCTGCCGTCGAAAATCGGGCTGATCCGCTCTTCCTTGGTGCAAACCAATGCGCCAGGCGCGTCGGGGGACAATTTTGATTTGCTGCTCATTTCCGATTTCGACAGCTTGGAGGATTTGCAGGCTTACCAGGTTCATCCCGACCATGTGGCGGTGGGGGAGTTCATGCGGCCCCTGCGCACCGGGCGGGCGAGCATAGACGTCGAAATTTAACGCGCCTCCGGCATATTGTGCCAATCCTTTGCGGCTACAGGAGCGGTCACCATCGGGAAAAGGGATTCCTGTGTGGCTGACATAGCAAACTTTTGCATGATCGGATGGCACGGGCGCGGCATACCGTCTGTTTTGAGAAAATTTGGAGGATCTGGATTGACACACCAGGCCATCGGGGTATAATATGTGTGGGGATGCGTTGCCTGCCCATCAACCGGCAATGGATCGCTTGGCGCGGAGGCGCCGATCCCACCATGGGATACCACTGGAAACGAGGGACGTTTATGATATGTGAGAACTGTGGGCATTATCTCCCCGATGGAGAGAAGCAATGCTTTCACTGCGGCGCCATGCAGCATGGCGAGGGAAAGGCCCCAAGCCACGGGCAGGCGCGCCATGGCGCCGGCGGTGGCCGCAGGGGGCCGAGTGTACGGATTTTGCTGATCGTGCTGGTCCTGCTGGTGATCGCCGCTGTGGTGATCTGGTATTTGGTTTACTCGATGAATCGAGAGCCAGGCGATGACGCGGCCGCCAGCGCGTTATCCTCCCAGGAGGCGTCCTCGGTCGTTACCCCGCAGGTGACGGGGGATTTGATCGGGCAGACCGACGAGGCCGATAT
The DNA here is from genome assembly GCA_965145485.1 of uncultured Eubacteriales bacterium. Classification (GTDB taxonomy): domain Bacteria; phylum Bacillota; class Clostridia; order Oscillospirales; family Acutalibacteraceae; genus CABQCM01. The sequence goes on from CBCTCU010000016.1 coordinate 45,228, forward strand.
CCTGCTGGTGGATCAGAAGGAAATTTACCTTTGCTCGAGAGCGACCGGCCAGGCTGAGCTGGTCTGCGGCCTGACCGACAAGGGCGTGAGCATCCTCTCGGCCGCTTACTGCAATAACTTTGTCTATTTTGTGGAGCGCTCGGAAAGTTACCAGTATCTGTATCGCGTTTCCCCTTCGGCCGGGGCAGAGGTGGAAGAGCTGCGTGTGAACGACGAGGGCAACCAGATGCGCACACAGATCGACCAGCTGATGGCCGTCAACGGCAAGCTGTGCGGTTTTGCGCGATATCCAAGGGTGGAGGGAACCTCAGAGGCCTACGTCGAGCTGTATCAGCTCAACGCCGACGGGGTATACCGCGCGTCCGACGCCAGCACCAAGATCCTGTTTACCACCCAGAATGCAGAGGAAGATCGGGACAAGGAGATCGATCGATACACCGTATCGGCGGGCGACACCTCGATATCGGTCTTTTACGATGGGGAGCTTATCACCGAGTGCGCCGTCAGCTAGAGGCACGAAGGGTGCAGCGGTAAGCAGAGCAGTGGAAAGCCGGCATATCATAGTGGATGCAAGCCGTGGGACTATGGTCTCACGGCTTGTTGCTTTGTATCCTTCCATGCCGGTACTCGGGGTCGTATGAAGTAAGGACGCGTCATGTTGGAGGTCAAAACAGGCTGCCCATGAAAAGATTGCTTCCAAGCATACGGCCCGATTGGAGCGTCCCCCGCCGGCTAAAGGTGTGGAAAATGCATCTCACCCGCTCAAAAAATGGGGGAGGGATTTATTCAAGGACTTTCCCCGTATCCGGGTAAAGACGGAATCGTGGGGCATTCTAGAGATATCGGCAAGGGATAGATGAAATGCGATATGCCGGCATTCCAAATAAGCATTACCCTTTTCCCAAAAAAGTTGTTAAAATAATAACAAGCAAAGGGGATATCAAAATGACAGCGATGTTTGCTCCAGCCGCCTTTGCGCTTAAAATTTCAATAGGAGGAATGTTCCCATGGCTCGATTCACATTACCCAGAGATATTTACTATGGCAGAGGCTGCCTCGACACCTTAAAGACCCTAAAGGGCAAAAGGGCGATCATTGTGGTCGGCGGCGGCTCGATGAGGCGCTTTGGCTTCCTCGACAAGGTGGAAAATTACCTGCATGAGGCCGGTATTGAAACCCGCCTGTTTGAGAATGTCGAGCCCGACCCCTCGGTTGAGACGGTCATGAAGGGCGCGGCCGCCATGCGGGAATTTGAGCCCGATTGGATCGTATCCATCGGCGGTGGTTCCCCCATCGACGCTGCGAAGGCCATGTGGGCGTTTTATGAGTATCCCGACGTGACCTTTGAGCAGCTTTGCACCCCCTTCTCTTTCCCGGAGCTGCGGCAAAAGGCCAAGTTCCTGGCTATCCCCTCGACCTCGGGGACGGCGACCGAGGTGACCGCTTTCTCGGTGATCACCGATTATCACAAGGGGATCAAGTATCCCCTGGCCGACTTTAACATTACGCCGGATATCGCCATTGTCGACCCCGACCTGGCCGACACCATGCCCGCTTCGCTGACGGCCAATACCGGTATGGATGCGCTGACCCATGCGGTCGAGGCCTATGTTTCCACCCTGCATTCGCCCTTCACCGATCCTCTGGCCTTGAAAGCCATCCAGACCGTCTTTGATTATCTGCCTGCTTCGTATCAGGGGGATAAGGAAGCGCGCGAGCAGATGCACTATGGCCAGTGCCTCGCCGGCATGGCTTTCTCCAACGCGCTGCTGGGCATTGTCCATTCGATGGCGCATAAGACCGGCGCCGCTTTCAGCACCGGGCATATCCCCCACGGCCGTGCCAACGCCATCTATCTGCCCTATGTTATTGAGTACAATTCCAAGGCGGACAAGAGCCGTTATGCTGATATCGCCCGCTATGTGGGCCTCCAGGGCAAGGACGACGGCGAGCTGGTCGAGGCGCTGTGTGCTAAAATCCGGGAGTATAACAAGAAGTTTGATATCCCCGCCACCCTCAAGGATTTTGGCGTCGATGAGGCGGAATTCAAGCAGAAGCTGCCCGAAATTTCCAAAAACGCAGTCGGCGACGCCTGCACCGGCTCCAATCCCCGCCCGATTACTCCTGCGGAGATGGAAAAACTCTTCACCTGCATCTATTACGGCCAGAAAGTCGATTTTTAAGCCGGTCGTTGAGGCTGTGACCCGGGTGCGGCGTTATGCGATGATTTTGGTAAGACGATCCTTATCCGGGGACAAACATTCTGCCGGGCGGCCCAACGGGCTGCCCGGTTTTTGCATTTTTAAAAATTTTGATGCCCGGACGCCAGCTTTATGGCCGTTTGACGCTCTATGGGGGCAAAGCAGGACGGCCTTTCCGGTGCTATGATCGAAAAATCCGTTATTTTCATTCCCATGCAAAACTCACCGGTTCCCTTAGAGAAGATTTTATGGTATAATAGCCGCAGATGGCTATGATACTTTGATTTTAAGCCACCAATGGCTATCATACTTTCCTTTTGAGTACGGCCCTTGGGCCAGGTGCATCGGATGCCGTTTGTATTGTGTGTTCTTGGCAACAACGCCGCGGACGACTGTAATGCTTGAATTTTGAGCACCGGCCATGGGATATATGCATCGGACGCCATTCGCATTACGTGTTCATGATATCCGAATCGCAGGCGGCACGATAATTTCAACCACCGGCCCGAGGCCCACGTGCACGGGATATCGTTTACGCTTGTCGGTCGTGATAACCAAGCGATCAATTTCGAATTGGTATGCCGCTGTTTGTTCCAACAGGTTGATTGTCGTTATTTTGTGCTTGGCCATGCGTAGGGGACGAATGGCGATTTCACACATCACGCCGGGATCGCAGCAGGTCACCCCAATGGCGCGCAGACCATACACGCGATACCGTTTTCTGTGTGCGGTTGGTATTGCGCAAATCGAAATATAATAATGTGTACGACGGCCTTGACCGGGCCGGATATGACAGTGAATGAGGTGTATTGCTTGTATAAGATTGTACGAAAAAAGCCGCTGAACCCCCCCGTGACGCTCATGGAGTTTGAGGCGCCCTTGGTTGCCGCGAAGGCCGAGCCGGGGCAGTTTATCATTCTGCGGCCCAACCAGGAGGGGGAGCGCATTCCCTTGACGGTAGCCGATTTTGACCGCGAAAAGGGAACGGTCACCATTATATTTCAAATTGTCGGTGCGACGACCGCGCAGCTGAACCATCTCAACGAAGGGGATTGCCTGGCCGACTTTGTGGGGCCTTTGGGCACGCCGTCCCATACCGAAGGGCTCAAAAAGGTCGCTGTGGTGGGCGGCGGCGTGGGCTGCGCCATCGCCTATCCCATCGCCAAGAAGCTGCATCAGCAGGGCGCGCAGGTGCATTCCATCATCGGATTCCGAAACAAGGACCTGGTGATTTTGGAGCAGGAATTCGCCGCGGTGAGCGACCTGGTCAAGATGGTGACCGACGATGGGAGCTATGGCGAAAAGGGGCTGGTGACCGACGCGCTCAAGGCCCTGATCGACAGCGGCGAGCAGTACGACGAGGTCATCGCCATCGGCCCGCTGATCATGATGAAATTTGTCTGCAAGCTTACCAAGGAATATGGGATTAAAACGGTTGTGAGCATGAACCCGATCATGATCGACGGCACCGGCATGTGCGGCGGATGCCGTTTGACCGTAGGGGGCAAGGTTCGCTTTGCCTGCGTCGACGGCCCGGATTTTGACGGGCATGAGGTCGATTTTGACGAAGCGATGGACCGTGCCACCATGTATCGGGATTTTGAGCGCCATGCCTATGAAAAAACCTGCCATCTGTTTGAGAAAGAGGCTGGAAAATAAAAGCCGCGGCGGCCGTTGAAAGGAATGGGCCGCTGCCGGATGGAGTCGGTCCCTCCGATGGCGGGGCGGCCTGGCACGAGAAAGGATGGAAGTGAATCTATGCCCAACATGTCTCCCAAAAAGAACGCGATGCCCTCTCAGGAGCCGCAGGTGCGCAACCATAATTTTAAGGAGGTTGCCCTCGGCTACACCAAGGAACAGGCGATGGACGAGGCCAACCGCTGCCTGGGCTGCAAGCATAAGCCCTGCGTGGGGGGGTGCCCCGTTGCCATCGATATCCCCGAGTTTATTGCCAAAATCAAAGAAGATAAGCTGGAAGAGGCATACCAGATCATCCACCGTTCCTCCTCCCTGCCGGCGGTCTGTGGGCGTGTCTGCCCGCAGGAGACCCAGTGCGAGCAGCGCTGCGTACGGGGGATCAAGGGGGAGCCGGTGGCCATCGGCCGCTTGGAGCGGTTTGTGGCCGACTGGCATCTGTCGCACCATACCGACGAGGTCGTGCGGCCCGAGTCCAACGGGCATAAGGTCGCCATCATTGGCTCCGGGCCGGCCGGCTTGACCTGTGCCGGCGATCTGGCCAAGATGGGCTATGACGTCACCATTTTTGAAGCGCTGCATGTGGCCGGCGGGGTATTGGTCTACGGCATCCCCGAGTTCCGCCTGCCCAAGGCGGTGGTCGCCCAGGAGGTGGAAACGCTCAAGAAATTGGGGGTTAAAATCGAAACCGATATGGTCATCGGCCGCGTGCTGTCGATTGACGAGCTGTTCGAGCGTGGCTTTGAAGCGGTCTTTATCGGCTCGGGCGCTGGGCTCCCCCGGTTTATGGGCATCCCGGGCGAGAACCTCAAGGGCGTTTACTCGGCCAATGAATTTTTAACCCGCGTCAATTTGATGAAGGCTTATCAAAAGGACAGCGAGACCCCCATTCAGCATGCCCGCCGGGTTGCGGTGGTGGGCGGCGGCAACGTCGCCATGGACGCCGCCCGGTGCGCGAAAAGGCTGGGTGCCGAGGAGGTCACCATCGTTTACCGCCGTTCGGCCGAGGAGCTGCCCGCGCGCGCCGAGGAGATTGAGCATGCCCGGGAAGAGGGGATTCAGTTCCAGTTCTTGACCAATCCGGTAGAGATTCTGCCGGATGAAAACCATATGGTTGGCGCGATGCGTTGCGTTGAGATGGAGCTGGGCGAACCGGACGAGTCGGGCCGCCGCCGCCCGGTTGTCAAAGAGGGGTCGGAATTCGTCCTGCCGGTCGACTGCGTCATCATGTCGATCGGGACATCCCCAAACCCGCTGATCAAATCCACGACCGAGGGGCTGGATACCCAGCGCTGGGGCGGCATCATCGCCGATGAGAAAACCGGACGCACCTCCCGCGAGGGTGTGTTTGCCGGCGGGGATGCGGTGACCGGCGCGGCGACCGTCATTCTCGCCATGGGGGCGGGCAAGGACGCCGCCAAGGCCATGGACGAATATATCCGCTCCAAAAAATGAGCGCTTCAGTGAGAAACGAAAATAAAACAGGGAATAATTCTCAACCCGGATTGCATGCAATCCGGGTTTTATGATAGGATATAAGAAAACCGTCCGGCCATAGTCACGCAAGGAAAGCGACGCCGGAAGCTTTGGGGCGTTGCCCCTGCAAGAGTCCTGCGCCGGTACGAAATTCGCCAAAGAGAGGAGGGGCGTTGTGGCTTTAACCATGGTGCTCATCGCGTTGGTCATCATCGCCTGTGTACTGGGCAATAAAATCGCCAGCCGGTTTGGCATCCCCATGCTGCTGGCCTTCATTCTGCTTGGCATGCTCTGTGGCTCGGACGGCCTGCTCAAGATCGAATTCAGCGATTACGCCATCGCAGAGCGGGTGTGTTCCATCGCATTGATTTTCATCATGTTTTACGGCGGCTTTGGCACCCGGTGGAAAGCGGCCCGCCCGGTCGCCGCCCAGTCGATTCTGCTCTCTTCGGTCGGGGTAGTGGTCACCTGTGCGCTGACCGGCGTATTTTGCCATTTTATCATGGGCATGCCCTTGCTCGAGGGGATGCTCATCGGTGCGGTGCTCAGCTGTACCGACGCGGCGTCGGTTTTCTCGGTACTGCGCTCCCGCCGTCTGTCGCTGAAATACAACACCGACTCCATGCTGGAGGTGGAAAGCGGCAGCAACGACCCCTGGGCTTATATGCTTACGACGGTCATCCTATCCCTGATGCAGGGGGGCGCTTCGGCTTGGGAAGTGGTTTGGCTGCTGTTTTCGCAGGTCGTTTTCGGCGCATTGGCGGGGGTTATGATCGCGCTGGGAACGGGGTGGTTCCTCCGTCATTTCCGGTTTGGAGACGAGGGATTCGGCGCTGCCTTTATGATCGCGGTGGCCGTGCTTTCCTACGCCCTGCCCGCCCTCATCGGCGGAAACGGTTATCTGAGCGCCTATATTGTGGGCATTGTGCTGGGCAACCAGCAACTTCCAGAGAAAAAATCGCTGGTCCACTTTTTCGATGGCCTGACCAGTCTGATGCAGATGCTCATCTTTTTCGTATTGGGGTTGTTGGCCTTCCCATCCCGGTTACCCTCGGTGCTGCTTCCCTCGGTGCTCATTGGTCTGTTTTTGACACTGGTTGCCCGCCCCGTGGCGGTAGCCGCCATTCTATCGCCTTTCCGGTCTAAATTTGCGCAGCAGGCGGTGGTGTCCTTTGCGGGCCTGCGGGGCGCTTCCTCCATCGTGTTTGCCATCGTGGCGACGGTCGGCAGCCAGTCGCTGGAAAACGACGTGTTTCACATTGTGTTCTGCATTGTACTGCTGTCGATATCCATTCAAGGCGGGCTGCTCCCGTTGGTATCCAAAAAACTCAAAATGATCAACACCGAGGGGGACGTATTCAAGACCTTCAACGATTATACTGAGGAAGCGGCGGTGCAGTTTATCCGCCTTCCGGTTGGCCCTGGGCATCCCTGGATCGGGGTGGCGGTGCGCTCTCTGCCCCTTCCGCCCGATACCCTGCTGATCTTTATCCTGCGCCCGGTGGATGCGCGTGGAAAGGGGCGAGGCCATGGCGGCACGTCGGCGGTGCGCAATGTCGTACCCGACGGAGGGACGGTCATCCGGCAGGGCGACGAGCTCGTGCTGGGTGCGGCCGCTTACCGTGACGACGGGAAAATCAAGCTGACCGAGGTGGCCATCGACGAGCATCACGACTGGTGCGGCCAGAGGATCGCACAGCTCGGCCTGCCCCAGCATATGCTCATCATTTTAATCCGGCGCGGGCATAAGACGGTCATCCCCAACGGAAGCACCAAAATCCGCGCGGGGGATGTTTTGGTGCTCAACGAGAGCGGTGAAAACAAGGGGATGCAGCGCGCCTGAACGAAGGCCGCCGCGCCTTTTCGCTTCCCTGCGTACCGTAGCCAGCCGAGATCATGCAAAAGCTGCCCGCCGGATCATCCCGGCGGGCAGCTTTTACAACGATAGCCCGGCCCACCGTAGAATACGGCCGGGGGAGGATGCAGGATAGGCATCGCCTGGGGGGATGCGGCCGGGCTGATTCCATGTCGCACAGCCAGGGCGTCGCCCCGTGCGCGAGGAGGCTTTGGATGGGCCGATCCACCACGATAGAAAGCGCCGCAAGCCCTCAATTCCGGCATCGATACTCAGGGGAAACCGATCGACCGGCACCATAGATCGGGGCCGCTCTGTGGGAGGCAATGGTGTGCCCCCCGGCTTTAGCGTGTCGATTGGGATATGGGCGGTGGGAGGCGTGGCGATGATTAGTGCGCCGATTCCGGTGCAGGCAGGGCCAGGACCATGGTGATAGCGTCCTCAACAGGGTCTCGATAGAACCCTCT
>CBCTCU010000017.1:0-51133 GCA_965145485.1 uncultured Eubacteriales bacterium
GGCATTTCTCAGCGATGAGAAAGACAAGCTGGTTCTTTGTGAAATGACCTTGGAGCAGTTATGAGGTAAACTAATGGAATTATTTGTAAAAAGAATGGCTTGGGAGCTGGACAATGATGACGGGCTGTCCTGCCTGTCCTTTGAACTGGAGGATGGTTACTTTACACTCTCCCGCAAGACCGGCACGGAAGCACTCCGCTTGGAAATGAATGATCCAGCCAATGGTCAGTTGATTGACCCGGACTGTTTTGAATATGCCCTTGATAATACCAGGTTTCGTCTAAATATCGTGCGGAACAACCGAAAAGTTCTGCGGTATCTGGAAGAACACCACATCAACACGGAGTTGTATGGAGAAATCGTCCTTCACTACACTCCTCTCAGCAAGCCACAGCTTGAATCATTATCTGCCGTGACTCTCAGGCTGTTTTTCGGTGAACTGCTTTTTTAATTTGAGACAGGATCGCCCTGAATCAGAAAGAGAGAATGGCTATGAATGAGAATTTATTTCGCTCACAATTTGATACATTGAAACTGTCCGATAAGCTCTGGCTGATGCAGACGCTGGCGACTCGTTATCATTTGACATTCAAAGAACTATACGCCTTTTCCCGCTGGGGACAAAGCTGCACCACCGGCCTATTTGAAAAAGGTGGCCGGGAGTTTGTCTTTGTCCCGGGCGATACCGTGATTCTTGGCTGGGAGAGCTTTGTCCAAGGAATGGACAAGGCCAACCAAGAGGAACTGGCGGATATTTTTGCGGAAATCGAATATGAGGGCTCTGCGGAGGAATTTCTCCGGCAGGGCATGACCCCAGTACGCCAGGTGACCATCGGCCCCATGTTCGTAGGCAGAAAACTGGAGGAGATCGGCTGGGAAAGCGTACCCATGAACGACCCTCGCATCACCGCCCACCCCGACTGGCTGGAGAACTTGCAAAAGTGGGCGGGCCAGAACAGCCAGAGTTTTGAGATACACGAAACTGTCCGCTTTGAACGCAATGGTGATAGCTGGCGAGCGTGGCTGTGCCATCCAATGACCTACCCGGAATTTCAGCGGTCCCTGTTGTGGGAGCTGGCAGCCAGCCTTCCCACGCCGGATGAGTGGGCCTATCTGTGCGGAGGCGGATGCCGCACCCTGTTCCCCTGGGGAGATGGACTGGATTACTCCATGCATCTGCACCACTTTGAAAGCGAGGAAGATCAGGGCAAGCCATACGACATGGAGCAGGCTAACTTCTTTGGTCTGTCTATTGCCTACGACCCCTATAAGCGAGAGTTGGTAGACGGGAAAACATTGACCACCTGCGGCGGTGACGGCGGCTGCAATGTCTGCGGTGGCATGGGTCCTTTGCTTGGATATTTACCCTGTTCCCCTCACTGTAAACCGGAGGTTCGGGAAGATAACGAGATTCACAATGACTATGACTTTTTCCGTCCCGTTATCCGGGTGCAGACATCCGGGTGGAGAATGGTATCGCCCGGAGATGAGAGGTGATATTATCAGATGACCGAAGCAATTATGAAAATCCACACCACTTCTTCTTCGGTTACATTTGTATGTGGCGATGTTGCCATTATTGGAAACGGTGAGTTTCGGGCTTCATCAGGAAAAGTGGATGGTTTTATCCTGTATGCCGACACTTTGCGGTATGAAAACGGGGCGAAGCTCTCACGGGATGAACAGGAAAATTTGAAGTGCCTGTATCAGCACTTTGTATTGAACCGTGAAGATTTCATAGACTGGGATATTTGAATGATAATTTATGGTAAAACAACAACCATATAGAGAGCCGAAATAAGGAGGTACTGATATGGATTTATTGAAACAATGCCAGCAATGGTTTGAACAGGATGAAGCGCAGAAGGTAATCGACACCCTGGAAGCGATTCCTGCCGAGGAGCGCACCCCGGAACTGGACAGCGAATTGGCCAAGGCATATATTGCCGTTGCACATATAGGAGAACGGGAGCCTTTTGAAAAGGCGCTGGAACTTCTGGCTCCCCATGAGGAGTATTTTGCGGGCGATCACTGCTGGAATTATCGGATTGCTTCCGCTTATTATTTCCTGGATGAGGAAGGCCCTGCCCTGCGTCACTTTGAAAGGGCACTGGAAGCCCGCCCCGGGGATAAAGATACCCAGGAGTACATAGACGATTGCCGCCGCCGTTTGTCCCTGCCCCGGTTTGAAAAGAACTTCCGTGAAAGGACGCAGGAAGCGTGGGCAGCCTTTGCTCATATTGAGGGGTCGCTGCGCCAAATTATGGATACCGACAAAACACACCAGTGCGGCGAAGAATTGATTGAAACATGCGGGAACGCACTCAAAACTGCCCTGCGTGATACTTCTTTTGAACTTGGCTTCAATGGTGAAAAATATGAACTGATCCTCAGTCCGGAAGGCCTTCGCTCCCGCCTGTTTCCGCTCGTGTACTTCCAGCAGCAAGCCCCGGAATCGGTACTTGAGCATTGGAATATCTGGGTGGGACGCCAGCCGTCCAAGGACTTTATGCTTCGGGCCGGAGACATGGAAATTCGGGCCGAGGATGTGCAAGTGTGGGCGGAGAAAACAGAGGATCATCAGGTAAGTCTGGTCCTTTGCTGTGAAAAGCTGACGCCAATCTTAAAAGAGGACACAGACAAGGTCTGGTGGGCGCTGTCTATGCTGGTGGATCAAACCATCGGAGAAGTTTCCGCTATCGCCTTTGTCGCCGGGTTCGATGTTTATGCTCAGCCGAAAGAGGAACCAGCTATGCTCCTTTCCCAGCTGCCGGAGCTGCTGCAAAGCATGGGACTCTCCCTCTGGCGGGACGGCAGCGACTACCTGGATAACAGCTACCTTGCCTATGAACTGGAACCGGTAGAAGACCCGGAGGCCGACTGGCGACTGGATGTCTATACCGGCACCTGCCGTCTCCCGGTAATCATCAACGACTACCTGACCGCCCGCAGTGATGCGGTGGACGAATACCACAAGGACGGCATTGCGGTGGGGTTCCTCTGCTACCCATTAGAAGGTTTTACCGGCGAGGAGCGGAGCAACGCCATTCTGGACTTCCGGGATGACCTGCGGGATGCCATCCTGCGGGATGCGGGAGCGGAAGCGGTGACCTTCCTGGGCGGGGCCACTGGCTTGTATTGCGGGTACCTGGATTTCATTGCCTGGGATTTGCCCGCTGTACTGACTGCGGCACAGGCGTTTTTTGAAGGAAGCGGCCTGCCCTATGCCCACTTCCACGCATTCCGGCGGGATGTGGGCGGTGTGCCGCTGCTGGATGAGAACGAACCGGAGCTTGATATTCATGAGGAAACCGGCTCCCTGCTCTCGGCAGAGGATATCAAAACGCTGGAATCCTTTGATGAAGGCGTTTCCGGCTACTTTGGGAAAATGCTCCGCTGGCTGGAGGATTTTATCAAAAGCGGCGTAGAAGAAGGAAGATTCAGCGAAAAGCAGGCCCATCAGGATTTGCAGATCGCCCTCTGGTATTCCTTTGCCTGCAACAATCTGGATGACTATATCCATTATTACCGGGCAGCGGAGTGGATGAAGGATTCCGAGAAAAACGCCGCAGGCTGCGCTATCTGGTACTACCGCTATTCCGTGGCACTGATGTACTGCGGCAGACTGGAAGAAGCGCGCAGCTACGCGGAAAAGGGCGCTCAGGAGGAACCGGACTACCCCTGGATCTGGTTGCAGGTGGGCAAGCTGCGGGCGCATTTTGGCGATCAAGCCGGCGCGCTGGTTGCCGTCGAGCAGGGATTAAAACTGGAGCCGGGCGATTATGAGTTCTTGACCTTGCAGGAGGAGATTAAAGCCGGAGCAACCCTGGAACAGATGGAGTACCATTGGATCAACCCCAATGCCGACCAACTGCTCCAGCAGGGGCTGGGTGAGGATGTGGATGATAAACAGCGCGCCCTGGCCTGTATTCGAGTAGACGAAGCGGGACTTGCCGAATTTTATGAGCTGTTCTGCCCGGAGCGGTATGGCTATGAGAAAAATGCCCCCTGCTGTGAATTCCGATACCCGGTGAAGGAACACCTCGTGGAGCTTTCCTTCCGTATGAACGAAGCCGGACTCTCCAAGATGGGAACGGAATGGCTACGGCAGCTCAAGGAACGGCTGGACAGCGGGGAATGGCTGACCCACAACCCTGAAGGAGAACCAGAGGGCATTCTAACAGGTGTGTTTGTGGACCAGACCCGCCGCATTGGTCTTGTCTATCAACAGCCGGGAGACGATCAGTATTTTCAGATTTTCCTGAACCCGGACGGCACGAAGGCGGATGCCTTCTGGTCCTCAAGAAAAAACAGCGAGCCGGAGGTTTATTCGGAGGATGAGATGTCTGCGATAGAGCAGCACATCAAAAACACCTTTGGCGAGTTTGAGAATGTGTTCCATGAGCTGGTTTCCCCCGACATTCATGTGGACATCTGCGTTGTTCCACCCTCTGAGGCGCGGGACTACTACACGCTGGTGACCATGGGCATGGGCGCCCACCGGATGAATGTACCGGAGGAGCTGGCGGAATACAAGCTGGAGCGGGCGGAGCTGGCCATCGCTCTGCCGCCGGACTGGAAACTGGGTGAGGAATCCCTGAAGGATGAGCGGTGGTACTGGCCTATTGGCCTCTTGAAGGTGTTGGCCCGCCTGCCGATTTCCGGTGATACCTGGCTGGGCTTTGGTCACACGATGGACAAGCAGTCGCCGTTTGCGGAGAACACGATGCTCTGCGGCGCACTTCTGGTGGGCCCGCAGGATGTTGTCTGGAACGGAGGCGAGGTCTGCACTTTGCCCAGCGGCGAGGAGGTCAACTTCTATCAGATAATTCCTCTCTATCGGAACGAATTGAAGTATAAACTGGAGCATGATGCGGACGCTCTGCTGGAAAAGATGGCATGCATCAGTTTTGTGGTCAATCCCACCCGTCAGAATGCCATTACCAGAGGAACGCTTGCGGAGGAGGATTTCACCGGCGATATGGACGATGCCGCCTGGCACCTGGAATCCATTCAGGAAAAGGGACTGCCGGTGGATGAGATCAATGCCTACAACCACATGGCAATCTATCTGCGCTGGTGCATGGAACATGACCTGATGAGCGTGGAATTTATGGAGCGCTACTGGGAGCAGGTGCAGCCGTTTATGGCGGATTTGAGCCGCGCCGATCTGCGTGGCTTTATCCGGGACCAGCTGAACGGGCAGCTTTTTGGGGCACTGTTCAACAAGGAGGGCGCGGCCTTTGCTTCCTACTACTATGGGGAGGCGGACAGCCCTTACTTCCCCAGCGACATTGACAACTATGCCTTGGCATATTTCGGCTCGGAGCAATATTACTCCGACAAGTTCCAGGAGGAAGCTTACCTGTTCATTCCCTTTGATGAGGAGTATTATCAGGCTATGGCAAAAGTGATTGATAAACGCTTTGCCAACTGGCAGGGACAGGATTTCGATCACGATACTCTGGAGCCTTCGGAGCTTGCGAAGGCCATGATGAAATATCTGAACTGTGAATGTACCTATTTCCCCGCGATGGCGGACGATGATCCCATCATGTCGGCATATAACTATGCCAAACGAGAAAGTGTCAAAGATGGCTTTGTGCCGGTTCTGATTAAGGCGGATGACGAAATCCTGTGGGAATGCCTGATTATGAATTCCGACCCGGACAGCGATGGCGAGGACGATTACGCCTTTGATCCGGACAAGGTAGCGGAATACCGCAAAAAGATGCTTACCGCTTTTCTCAAGGATGGAAAGATGGTTCTGGAGGAAATGATTGGGCGGCGCAAAGAAGAAGCCGAGGATGACGATATGGACTGGGATGAGGATATCCTGGGCGAGATGGGGAGCGGATATGATAACCGTCGTTTTTCAAGCTACTGGAATTCCGATAGCAAAATGACTTATCCTCTCATTCTGGCTAAAATCCCAGTGAAGAATCCCTGGGAGGTCTTTGCCTATCTGCCCTTTGGCGACTGGAATGAATGTCCTGACACGCAGTCGCTGATGGCAGTGGCGAAATACTGGTTTGAGCAATATGGCACGGTGCCCGCAGTTATGACCCACGATGAACTGGAGTTCCTGCTCCCGACTCCTGTTTCCCAGGAGAAGGCCATGGATGCAGCAGTGGAGCAGTACGGCTTCTGCCCCGATGTGATCGACCAGGGTCCGGAGGAAGCCACCGCGGGCGCTCTGGCCGATGTGTTGCGGCAGTCCACTGTTTGGTACTTCTGGTGGGATTAATGGGAGCCTGCGCGTCATAAAGGAGTTCTTCTCTGTCTTTGTCCAGCCTCTGGAGGAGTGAAATAAGGCAGAAAGAACTTACCGACTGCCAAAGCCAAGACAAAAGTGAATTACCAGAACCACAAACGGAGCACTTGCGACAAAGCAGGCGCTCCGTTTTCCTGTCAAAAGTATGTCAAATGGATAAGGTTTCCTCAATAAAGAGTTGCGGTGGATGTTTGCTTGGAGTGGGAGAAACAAAAAGGATGTGCCGCGAAACCGGGCGTTTCGCGGCACATCCCTTGATTTTGTTTGTCGTAATAGGATTTCCTTGTACTTTGAGCAATCATCTGCCAAAATAAGAGCAGATCATTTTAGGTGGAAAGCGAGGTAAGCATGATGTCGGATCAAGTCAATCCCATCCCGCATAGCGGCCAGCAGCCGGAAAACGGTTCTTCCTCTTCCCAGGCGCCTCAAGTTGGCAAGCGTGAACTAACCGATGACGAGAAGATCGATGCGGCGGCCGCCCGGATTTTGGAAAGATACCGGGAGGCGTTTCTGGAGTTGGCGAAATGAAGCTACTTGAAAAATGGTCTTTCAAGTTATCCTTGTTTGTCCTAAATAGATTAGAAAATATCTTCACCTTTGACAAACAATATTTTCCGATAATTCCGTCCACATCGGCCACATTGTATGACACATCATTTCTTGGACGCGCCATTTACTTGGCCTCCTATTCTTCTGTTGGGAACAATTCTGCGTGCTTGGTCCGCAGGTAGTCTGATGCGAAATTGGGGTCACTGCTCAATTGATGGTTTAACTTCCGACGGAGATATTCATATTTGAGTTTGTTGTCCTGAATAATCTTTGACCACTCAAAGACGGATATGGAAACATTATCGGCGTTGTAAAAGTTACCCTCGCCGACGGTTTGATTTCTTAGTGCCCTTTGAACATGCTGATCCAATCGCTGGCCAAGCAATACAAAATGCCACTTGGTCCGAGTTTTATCAAACATTGGATTTTCCGCAACTGTCAGCGCATAATCACGAATCTGATCCATTTCTTTCAATGTCAAAGTCAATGTGGGCCGCTTAAGTTCTATAACCAAATGCTCAAAGTTTTCATAACTGGGGCAAATCTGCTGAAACAGGCAGAGATCCGGGATACGCGTCAAATCCTCTACTGCTTCAGGTGGAATCTCCGGCGTCAGTTCATCTCGCCCCAGACAGTTCAGATGCGCTTTTAATAGATTCCTGAGGGATTGGTCAGATGTTCCCAATGTATATTTCTCTCCAAAGATCCAAAGTTCCTTCAGCAAGACCTTATGAAACTGCGTCCGTTCTTTAATCGCTTTCCCCACAGAATCGTTGTACACCATTTCCTCCAACACCTGCAGAAACACCAGTCGATCGCTTACCGTTTTAGCTGTGTCAATGATGTCCGGCAGGCTGGTATGGGTAAGGAGCTCCGCTAAATCATCCTGCTGTTGCTGTGTCAGATTGAACACTTCGGTCAAAATGGTTTTGATGCTGGCAGGATTTGTGTTAATGGCCTCACGCATAAGGCGATAGGTCAGTTTCTTCGTCTGTCGTGAGGATGACTTGAGTTGAGGGACAGCGCGATTTACCTGAACAGCGAAAACGTCAAACACATCGCGTTCGGCTTTCTTCATGTCATCTTCTGGTTCCCCATCATAAGGATAGATGCCTTCTTCTTTGATGCGCGCAATTTCGACTGCGGCATCTTCCTCCTCCTGTTCTCCCACAAGTGCTCTTGCAAATTTTTTCGCTTCCTCCTCAAAATACGCATACGCCGGGTTTGTATTTCCCATGGCAAGGGTGTTATCACGGTGCATTTGCTCAAAGAGGTCTCCCATGAGATAAAGCGATGTTGAAGTCCGTTTCAATGGAGTATAATCCATTTCTGCATATACGACGCCCGAACTACCACAAATATACAGTTTATTGAACTGCGCTTCCTTCCAGGTGATCGCACTGAGTCTTGCCTTTATAGGCTCTTTGCCATCTTCTTCGTACACAAGTTCTTGATCTTCTTGACTCTTAATCTGCTGTGCGGGATCGACGGTTACGCCGTTATACTTGATAGTGATATTCGTGTACGCAAGTAGATATGGTGCAAAGGTCGCCAGTAAATCAGGGATCGTTTCCATCGGTTCAGCCATTTTTGTAATGAAACCAATCTTTTCGTCTGGAATCCCATGAATATGAACAATCGTTCCCGTATGTTCAGCCTCCGCTTTGTCTGCAGTTTCACTGTAACTAATATTCATCCGGGAAGCAGAATTAATATGAATTTCACAGTGGAGAAGCGTTCCGCTTTCATCTTGAAATACGGAGTCCCAATCTAAAAAATTTCCTGCTGCCAAACTCTTATAACGGCCTTGCCCGAGTTTTCCATGGTAAATCCGACCACCAGGGCTTTTATCAGAATATGTTTTCTGAGAACGCCCATATTTTCCAAAATATTCTTCAATATGGTCAATCGCAATACCGTGGCCATCATCTTTTACATAGATGTCAGATACACTTTCCGCACCAGCAATACCATCATAATCAAAGGACACTTCAATATTTTTGGCATCTGCATCGCAGGCATTCCAGATTAATTCCTTAACTGCTTCTTTCGGAGATCCTTTGATACTGCGGTCAAAATGTTCCTGCGTAATTTCGACATTCACCGATTTATAGGCCATTGCAGTTCCTCCCTTGCACAGTTATTCTCTTACAGATCCTTTTCTGCATTCCTTTTTAGCAAAGCCGTAATCCTCAATTCTTGAGCGCCGTCACAGGCACCACAAACACCCCGTCCGGCCGCTGATAGGCCGCGTTGGCCATGCCGCACAGGACGCACAAGACTGCGGGTGGCTTGCCTTTGGGATCGGCTTCGATTTGCTTTTTAATCTCCAGCAGGTTTAACGCCGCGGCGTCAATCTGATTGGCTCCCAGTTTAATCTCGAAAGCACACCACTGGCCATCCGGCAACTCAACCACTGCATCGATCTCTTGGTTCTTATAGTCCTGGTAGTGGTAAAGCTGCGCCCCGAAGGACTCGGCGTAGATCCGCAAATCCCGCTCACACAAAGCCTCAAAGAGGAAGCCCAGTGTCTCCAGATCCCCCAGCAGGCTGGCAGGTGTGGCCTTTAGCAGGGCGCAAGCCAAAGACGGATCAGCAAAGTGCCGTTTCTCTGCCTGCTTCACCCGTACAGAGGAACGGATGCCGGAGGAGAAGGGCGGCTGATTGTCGGTAATAAACAGTCGCTTGAAGATGTCCAGGTAGGCTGCCACCGTGTTGCCGTCAATATCCTCGTCATCCACAGCCTTAATGTCCTTCATCAGCGTTTTATTGGTGGCAGTGGTACTCTCATTCCGGGCCAGCGAGCGCAGCAACAGGCGCATTTTCTGGGTATCCCGCTTCACACCGTCCATGCGGTACACATCATCGTCGATGACAGCATCCAGGTATTGGGCCGGAAGCAGTGCCGCCTGCTCCAAAGTCAGGCCCAGACTTCCCGGCCAACCACCCCGAATAATCAGTTCGATCAACTTTTTCAAATCCACCTCACCGGTCATGGCGGGGGTCAGTTTCCCCTGGCACAGCTGCTCCAGGGATACCTTGCCTCTGGAGTCCCCGGATTCCCACAGGGACATGGGGCGCATCCGCAGTCGGGCGATCCGTCCCGCGCCGCTGTGGAGAATACCTTTGTGGTTCGGGGTGGCGGAGCCGGTGAGGATGAACTGCCCCTTTTGTGCCGTCTGATCCACTTTATAGCGCACCGCGTCCCAAAGAGGTGGTACTTCCTGCCACTCGTCGATCAGCCGGGGCGTCTCTCCCTCCAGCACCAGAGCAGGAGACAACTCCGCCAACTGACGGTTCTGAAAGTTTCCGGCGGGGTCGCCGATGTAGATCTCACTCTTGCTGTGATAGGCGGAAGTCCATGTCTTGCCGCACCATTTTGGCCCTTCCACGCACACGGCACCGAAGGCGGACAGGTATTCTTCCACCTGCTGGTCAATAATGCGGGGCTTATAGATTTGTTTGTCCATGGCAGTCACCTCAATAATTCAGTGAAATCATTATACTCTATTCAGTTAAATCTTACAACTCCATTCAGTCAGATTTTTGATTTCGAGTGTGCTCAATTTATTTTGTTGGGTCAAGGATAATTACGCTGTGTCCCAATTTCTGTGCGTAGCGTATGGTCGCCGCTGTGCCGCCCCGATACTCGCCGTTATAGACGGCCAGCAGAACATCAGAGTGAGCGGCCAGAAAGTGATTGCGCTCCAGCATACAATTTTTTCGGAAGATCCGGCTGACATAAATAATGGAATCCGCCTGCGCCAGAATGGCGTGATAACGGGCCTGGGACGCAGCGGACCACTCCGTTTCCTGCCCCTTATAGGGAAGAATGCAATTGTTTTTCCGGCAGAACCGGGCGTTCGGAGAAAGCGGCTGACCAACGAAAGCGGGAGGTCGGCGAAAGCAGGCGGACGATGAGAACGTGAGGTCGACGAGAGCGTGAGGTCGACGAAAGTGGACGGCAACGAAAGTGGGCGGCTAACGAAGCGGGCAACCAATGAAACCAGACAACCAAAGCGGTCGACCGGCCAGAGCGGGCGTCCGGCGAAAGCGGGCAACCAACGAAAGTGGGCGGCTAACGAAGCGGGCAATCAATGAAACCAGACAACCAAAGCGGTCGACCGGCCAGAGCGGGCGTCCGGCGAAAGCGGGTAACCAACGAAAGTCGGCGGCTAACGAAGCGGGCAATCAATGAAACCAGACAGACAACCAAAGCGGTCAACCAACCAGAACAGGCGTCCGGCGAAAGCGGGCAACCAACCAGAGCGGACGGCCAACGAAACGGGCAACAAAAACCCGGATGCGGTAGATACCGCACCCGGGGAGGGGGAGGCCGATTCACGGTAGAGGCCTTTGCCGGGGATCACGAGAAGCCGACAGCTCAGATGATCCCGCGGAACACCAGCACCGAAAGTACGCAGGTCGCCAGAAGAACGAAACCGGCCAGCACCGGGCCCACGGTGCTTTTATGCCCCTTGGATTCCTCATTTACCGGCGCCAGGTGCGCTTTGCGCAGCGCGCCGACCACCGGCTTGTAGAGGAGCATGGCGGCCGCCATATTCAGCCCTCCCTTGAGCAGGTTGAAGGGGAGGAAGATGGGGAGCAGCATCCCCGCGACCTCCTGCCGGGACACGCCCATATAGAGGGGGGTGATAAAATAATTCCACAGCAGCATGACCCCCACCATGGACGCCAGCCCGCACACCAGCCCGATAATGGCGTTTTTCAGGGTGGGGCGGTGCTTGTAAATGGCCGCCGCGACGCAGGCGAAGGAACAGGTGGACAGGATGTTCATAACCAGCCCGATCACGCCGGTATCGCTGACCGTGACCATCTCGACGAGCGAGACGACGACCGACATCAGCGCCGAGGAGAGCGGGCCGAACAAAAAGCCGCCGATGACGATCACAATGTCCTTGGGATCGTATTTGAGAAAGGCGACGGGCGCGATGGGCAGCCGGCCCACCAGCATAAAGACATAGGCCACGGCGGAGAGCATGGCCAGGGTGACGAGCTTGCGTGTGTTGACCTTCATACGGATTCCTCCAAAAGAAATTAACACCTGAAAGAACAATCATGTCCCCCAGGTGTTACCGTATATCGTGGTCAAAACGCGCAAGCATTCCTTGTTGCGCGTTTCGGCATCTTCTTCCGTCCAGACTTTCACTGTTGGTTTTGGAGTTTCACCAAATCTGCGCGTTGGTTTGACCGGCACCCCAAGCGCTCGCGGACTTTACCGCCAATCGGGAATTTCACCCTGCCCTGAAGACATCATGTTATTTCATTGTCAATGCTATTGTACTCCTGTCGGGACGGGTTGTCAACCGTCCCGCCCCAATATTTTTGTGCGTTGGAGCGGCAGACGGCCTCGCCTTCGGGTGGCAAACGGGCATGGCTGAGAGCAGTGGGCCGGCCAAAAGGGAAAGCGGCCACATGGCCTGGCCGGCCGATCATCCGTCGCCGGCGAGGGGCGTGCCCTGCTCAGCATTTCGACGCCGGCTAGGCCCCGCCCTTGCAGCGGAGGCAGCGTCCGTAAGCCAGTTTGCATCTTAAAAAACGCTTGCCGCATTTGGAAGCGCCGCCACGCGGCCTTGCCAGTGGTGGGCGGCATTCGAACCGAAATGCGATCTGTGTTCGTCCTGTCAAGCCTATGACTCCAGCGAGGGGATTCCCGCGCGGCATAGGACGGCCAACCCAGCAGGTACACGACCGTTGCGTTATGGCCCAGGATATGGTATCCTTTACTCAAAGGCCTGGCGGAAATACGGCAATATGCTGAGGGCGCAACCCTGACGGGCGGCTTTGCGGCGTGTAAGTCCGCATAAAGAGCGTCAAGGCGGTGTTCCAGCGTGCCCGCCTATTCAGGGATTCCTGTTCCATTGGCGCTTATGAGCGGCCATTTCGATGCTTTGGGAGGATAGGATGGATGAAAACAAGGATACTGCTTCTATGCCTGGCGATGGCCTGCCTGACCGGATGCTTCCAGAGTGCCGTGGTGCCGATTGACGGTTACTCGTGGGAGATGACGACCGTACAGGGCAATGAGAATGGCGGGGTGGTTGCCTGCGCCCCAGAACTGCTGCAGCAAAACGAAGGCGCGCAGGGGCTGGTACTGCGTTGCCATGCGCAGGACGGCGTGCTCACGTTGACCGATGCGACCAACGGGCAGGGCTATTCGGGCACTTACCGGATGGAGCAGGCCGCCCCCGAGGCTACCACCTACCAGATCGCCATTGGGGATGCCGCCGGCTATGCTGTGACCGGAATGACCACCTTTCTGGATGGAAGCCAGAGCCCGACTTTTATCATCAACATCGGGGGCTATGCATTGAATTTTGAAGCTGTGGCGCAAGGGGAGGATGCTCCGTCCGCCTGATTGGCCGGGCCTGCAACGGCAGACGGCCTGTCCGCGCGGCCGGTGCGATTTCCTTTGATTTTGTTTGACATTGGCGATTGATACGGTACCGGATGTGTGCTATACTATTATTATATTATTTTATTATCCTGCCGGGGAACGGGCCCAAAGCGCAACGACGCCTGAAAACCGGCGCGGAAAGGAGCGCCAACGACCATGAGCCATATTGATACCAAATGCGTCCAATCGGGCTGGAAGCCTGAGAACGGGCAGGCGCGCGTCCTCCCTATTTTTCAGAGCACGACCTTTCAGTACGACTCTGCAGAGACGATGGGCAGGCTGTTTGACCTGGAGGAAAGCGGGCATTTTTACACCCGGCTGAGCAACCCCACTCTGGAAGCGGTCGAGCAGAAGATCGCCGACTTGGAGGGAGGGGTGGGCGCCATGCTGACCTCGTCCGGCCAGGCGGCCAGCATGCTCTCGGTGCTCAATATCTGCCCCAAAGGGGGGCATCTGCTCTGCGCCAGCGCGGTATACGGCGGCACCTTCAACCTGTTTTATAAAACGGTGCAGGAGCTGGGGGTGGAGGTCACCTTTTTTGATCCCGATACCCCGGACGAAGAGCTGGACCGCCTCTTTCAGCCGAACACCAAATGCGTGTTTGGGGAGGCGCTGACCAACCCCTCGCTGACCGTGCTGGATATTGAGCGGATTGCAGCCGCGGCCCACCGGCATGGGGTCCCCCTGATCGTGGACAACACCTTCCCCACCCCCATCCATTGCCGCCCGTTTGAATTCGGCGCGGATATCGTGGTGCATTCCACCTCCAAATACATGGACGGCCACGCCTGCGCGTTGGGCGGGGTCATTGTGGATTCGGGGCGCTTTGACTGGGCGCGCAGCGACAAATTCCCCGGCCTGACCACGCCGGAGGAGACCTACCATGGGGTGGTGTACACCGACCATTTCGGCAAGGCCGCCTATATCGCCAAATGCCGGACCCACCTGATGCGGGATATGGGGCCGCAGGCCTCCCCGATGAACGCCTTTTTGCTCAATCTGGGGCTGGAAACCCTCGCGCTGCGCATGGAGCGGCACACCTCCAACGCGCAGGCGGCGGCCGAGTTCCTCGAGGGGCATCCCAAGGTGGCCTGGGTCAACTATCCCGGCCTGCCCTCTAACCCATACTATGAGCTCGCCAAAAAGTATATGCCCGACGGCACATGCGGCGTGATATCCTTTGGCGTCCGCGGCGGGCGCGAGGCCGCCTGCCGGTTTATGGAGAACCTTCAGCTTGCGAAAATTGTCATCCACGTCGCCGACGCGCGCACCTGCGTGCTGCATCCCGCCAGCACCACCCACCGGCAGCTGAACGACCAGCAGCTCACTGAGGCGGGCGTATCGCCCGATTTGATCCGGCTATCGGTCGGCATTGAGCATCCTGCGGATATCATGGACGATCTCCGGCAGGCTCTCGAGCGGCTTTGATCGGTTACGGGCCGAAGGATGGTGGCCATGGGGGAATATTGGGACGTACTCAACGAACAGGGCGAAAAGACGGGGAAGCGGCTCCGGCGCACGGCCTACAATCAGCTCGCCAGCGGTGAATACCATCTTGTCGTCCACATCTGGATCGTCAACTCCAAAGGGGAGTTTCTCATTCAGCGCCGCAGCCATAACCGCATCCCCATGCCCGGCGAGTGGGCCGCGACGGGAGGGTCGGTCTTTTCGGGGGAGGATTCCCAGGCGGCCGCCATCCGCGAGCTTCGGGAAGAGATGGGCATCCGGGTGCTCCCGGGAGAGATTCATTATCTGCGGCAGTTCAAACGCAAAAATTCCATCATAGATTTTTGGTGGGCGCGTGTGGACGCGCCGCTGTCCAGCCTCTGTCTCGAGCCAAAGGAAGTGGAGGAGGCCAAATGGGTCACGGCCGAGACGCTGCGCACGATGATCCAGAAAAAGGAATTTCACAATTACGGGCGCAGCTATTTCTCCGCTGTATTCTCGTTGATCTCGTAAGCCATACCGGAGCGGCCGCGCCCCATAAAATGATGTGGAGCGGACGCTCCCCAAAGGGGCCTCGACGCCCTTTACGGGACACATCGCAAGGAAGTGTCCCGCGTTATATTCGCCGGATGGATTGGATGGTAAAAAAGAACATCCTTATACGGCCGCACATTGCTTTACAGGCTGATACAAGGCCGGCTTTTTGCGATACTCAGCAAAAGGAGAACAATGCTTATGAAATCCTTCTGTGAATTACCTGGCGGGTATACCGAATATTTTTCACTCGATTTGCAAAAAGACAAAAAGAAGATGCTGCTTGTGAATGCATTGGCGGTGCTGATTGCGATTGTGATGGCGGTGCCGATGCATTTTTGCATACCGGTGTCTACCGTTTTTAACGCAGAAAGCGGCAGGATCACCCTTTTGGTAAAAGCCCTTTTGTTGCTCGTGATGCTTTTCTCCTATATGTTTTTGCACGAGCTGGTACACGGTGTTGCTATGAAAGTCTGCGGCACACAGAAGGTAAATTATGGATTTACCGGTATATACGCCTACGCCGGAAGTACGGATTATTACGATAAGGGCGCATATATCTTGATAGCGCTGGCGCCAATCGTTACATTTTTTATATTGCTATCCATCGTCAACCTTGTCGTGCCGTTATCATGGTTTTGGGTAATATATATCGTGCAGATCGTCAATATTTCCGGCGCGGCAGGCGATATCTACGTGACCTGCAAATTTTTGAGAATGCCCAAGGACATCTTGATAAAAGACGCAGGGGTCAGCATGCTGGTTTACGCAAGACCATAGTTTGCAAAATAGCAATTCCTGTTGTCATTGAAAACCGCAAGGCGATAAAATACTCTGTGAAAGCGCATGGGATATGCAAGGTAAGGCGTATCGCTTATGCGCTTTTTGTTTCTTTACTTTATTGATAGTAGAATGGGCGAGAAAGTTAGCAGAATCCTGCTGAAACGAGCCGCCGGGCCAGCGATCGCTTTGCCCGCGCCGGTATGGCGGCTGACTGGACAGGTCTCGGCCAAGGCGGGGGAAATGACATCATCGATCCATTGCCCCAATGGCATTGGCCACGGCGGCAAAGACCGGGGCGGCCGACCGGGAGCCCGAAGCGCCCCCTTCGACCAAAATGGTGACCACATAGCGCGGGGATTCGGCCGGGAAAAATCCGGTAAACCAGGCCTGGGTGACGCTGCTGCCATCCTGCGCGCGAAGGCCGGTCTGCGCCGTGGCGGTTTTGCCGCCCGCCCCGCCGTTGAGGGGACTTGCCGCCCCGCCGATGCCCGACTCGATGACCGCGATCATCATCTCGCGCAGGGTGGAGGCCGTCTGAGAGCTCATCACCCGCACGGGGGCGCTGCGGGCGTAGTCGCTCGTTTTCCCTGCGGTATCGGTAATGCGCGAGACGAGATGGGCCGGGTTGACCATTCCGTCGTTGACAATCGCGCTGGTCATCACGGCAATTTGCAGCGGGGTGGTCAGCAGGCTGCCCTGACCCAGCGAGAAGTTGCCCAGCGCTGCGGGAACCGCCATCAATTCCTCCAGCTCGGGCAAAACGCCGGAGGAGGACGATATGCCGGGGCATAGCTGCGTAGCCTGCCCCATGCCCAGGGCGACTGCCATATCATAGATGCGTTGCGCGCCCACCTCAGACGCGAGGTGGATAAAATAGGTGTTGCACGATTGGGACAGGGCCTCGCTCATGGCGAGGGTACCGTGACCGTCGGCTTTATGGCAGTGGAAAATCTGGCCGCTGCAGTTAATCTCGCCCGTGCAGGTATAGCGCATGGAAGGGTCGATGCCGGCTTCCAGAGCAGCGGCCACCACGCAGAGCTTAAAGACCGATCCGGTGTTATAAGCGGAGAAAGCGCGGTTGAGCAGGGGGGAGCCCTCGTCGGTAAGGGCCGCGCCGACATTCTCGGGCGAGTAGCCGGGCAGGCTGACCGACGCGAGGATATCGGAGGTGGCGGCGTCCATGACAATGACCGCCCCCTCATCGAGCAGCCCGGTCACCGCCTGCTCCACCGCCGCCTGAATGTCCCTGTCCAGGGTGAGCGTTACGCTGCCCTGGGAAGCCTCGACGGTCGAGCTGAGGGTGGGCTCGACGCCAAGCAGAGCGTCGCCCCGCGCGTCGGCTGCAAAGCGGATGAGAGTGGAGCCGTCGCGCCCAAGCAGCTCTTCAAATCCCGCCTGTACGCCGCACACCCCCTTGCCCTCCGAGTCGAGGTAACCGATGATGTGCACCGCGAGGGGGTTATCGTTGTAAACCTCGGCGTGACGCACAACAAACGCCCCTTCGGCGGCAAAATCCTCCGGCACCTCCATGAGAATGGGTTTTCCGCTTTGGAGCCGGTCGAGCGCCTCCTGCGCCTTGTCTTTTCCCAGGGTTCGGTAGAGCGCGGTGGCTACCTCGGGCGTGGCGGTCAGTGCGGCGAGGGTGGTGATCTCCTGATTGGTGATGGGCAGGCCGTTGCGGTCGTAGATGGTGCCCCGTTCCCGGGGCAGGGTGAGGGAGATGGTGCCCTGCCCGGTCGACGCTTTGGCCGCGTAATCGCCGGTGATCCAGAGCACCCGGCCGGCGGCCAGCATGAGCATCCAGGTGAACAGGATGGCGATGGTCAGCATTCTTCGTTTCACTGCGGTTCGGCCTCACTTTTTCATGCTTTGTTTTATCTTTTCCCGGCCGGGGCGAAACATGCGCTGTGCGTCCCCTTCTCTTGAATATGCGGCCGCTATCCCTTTCGGCCGTCGGGGAGTCGGCTCGCATTACCGCCCGGGAACGGCCCCGGAGAATGCTGTTTTCTATTTTCGGACTTTGTTGATATTGTTATAAAAATCAAAATATTTTACTATATTTTTCCCCCTCCTGGCCCATACAATAGGGATACCCGGTGGGGCGTGCGCTCCACGCCGGGCAGTCAATAGACCCAAATTGATACGATTGCGGAGGTTATTCTCATGAGCACTTTAGCGGAAATCAGCAGCTTTTTGCAGCAGGGCAGAAAGCCCAAGGTAGAGGCCCTGGTCAACCAGGCGCTGGAAGAGGGCATCTCGGCCAAAGACATTCTCGAAAAAGGCCTGCTTGACGGCATGAATGTTGTCGGCGAGAAGTTCAAAAAGAATGAAATCTTTGTTCCCGAGGTCCTCATCGCCGCCCGCGCCATGAACGCCGGCGTCGCCATCCTCAAGCCTTATCTGACTGAGGCGGGGGTCGAGTCGAAGGGTACGGCGGTCATCGGCACGGTGAAGGGAGACCTGCACGACATCGGCAAGAACCTGGTCAAGATGATGCTCGAGGGCAAGGGCCTCAACGTCGTTGACCTGGGGGTGGACGTTGCTCCCGAGACCTTTGTTTCGGCCGCGATTGAGAACAATGCCGACATCATCTGCTGCTCGGCTCTGCTGACCACCACCATGAATGAAATGAAAAACGTTGTGGAAGAGGCCAAGAAGCAGGGCATTCGCGACAAGGTCAAGATCATGGTCGGCGGCGCGCCGGTCACCCAGGCTTTCTGCGACGCCATCGGCGCCGACTGCTACACCTCTGACGCCGCCTCGGCTGCCGACGCGGCTCTGGCTTTTTGCAAATAAGAGCCCGTTGCGCAACGAATTGTAGAGAGGTGACAGCTTTGACCGAACGTGAACGCTTTATCAAGGCGCTCAAGCGCGAGCCGCTGACCGGGCATGTGCCCACTTTTGAGCTGGTATTCTTTCTGACGATGGAGTCGTTGGGAAAGGTGCACCCCAGCCAGCGCTTTTACGCCCAGTGGGATCAAATGAGCGCGTCGGAGAAAAAGGCGCAGATCGACGATCAGGCCGACCTGTTCGTTCAGACCGCCCGCAAATACCATCACAGCGCCATTTTTGTGCATCCCAACCCGGGCGATTTCGACAACACGCTGCGGCTGCTCGAGGCTATCCGCGAAAAGTCGGGGGATGAGGAGTACTTCCTGATGATGCACGGCGACCCGACCTTCGCCATCCCGGATGGGAACAGCATGGAGGAGTTTACCTACAAGATGTTTGAGGAGGAGGACGCCCTCAAGGAGCAGGCCGAGCGCCAGCTGGAGTATTTTATCCACATGGCGCAGGAATACAAGAAGCATCCGGGTCTGCTCGACGGGTTTGCCCTGTGCTCGGACTACTGCTTTAATGTCAACCCCTTCTTCAGCCCGGCCATGTTCGACGAGTTCATCGGGCCCTACCTCAAGCGGGTGCTCGACGCCTATCGCGAAATGGGCTATTATTCCATCAAGCACACCGACGGCAACATTATGCCCATCCTGGACCAGATGGTGGCATGCGGACCGGACGCGCTGCACTCCCTCGACCCGCAGGGCGGCGTTTCCCTCGCTGAGGTGAAAAAGAGAGTGGGCGACCGGGTGGCTGTGATCGGCAATGTCAACTGCGGGCTGCTCCAAACCGGCACCGAGGAAGAGTGCGCCGCCGACGTGCGCCGCGCCCTCCGGGAAGGCATGGAGGGATGGGGGTACGTTTTCTCCACCTCCAACTGCGCCTACACCGGCCTGCCGCTGGAGCGGTATGAGATGATGAACCGCATCTGGTGGGAAGAAGGCATCTATCCCGAACAATAAAATAATCCGTCGGATTTTCGCAAGAGCATGAAAGAAACGGCGGACAAAAGGGAACCGGAAGGCATTGCGCCTTCCGGTTCCTGTTTTGCTGGAAAAACGGTCCCCCAAGCTATATGCTGGGGGAGTGCCGATAAATTTTTGCTGCACCGATCGCGCACGGGATTGCGACCCAAAAGATCGTATTGTCGATGTCTAACCGGATGTGGACCAGCCGTCTAGGGGCGGCAGGAAAACTACCAGCGATTATGTTGCCGTACCGGTGGAAGGGAGTTGCCCCTCCCCGGCAACGGCTCAATTCTGTCGCAAACCGAGCGGGTAGGGTACGCATTACCGGCCGGCGCATCCGTTGCGCAGGCGTTTATTCCCTTCGTTAAAGAAGCCGTGGCTGAGGTAGTCCCCGTATCGCTCGATGTGGCTGGTCGGCCGGTTCCCGTGACGCTATGCGATAGCCGGCGGTTGCACGGCCGGCGTTATTTTCCAATCCATTTGCGCGATTTTTTGGATGACAGCATTTCGAGCGCGCCGCTTTTGACCGCTTTGAACAGAGGCCGTATGTGGAGCAGTGCAATGACGGCGCAGCAAAGCCAGGACCAGACGGTATACCGGTTCTCAATCAGGTAACACTGCGCCGTGAGTATGGCCATGCTGATGACAAACCGCAGGACGCCCCATTGGATTTTTAAAAATTTTTGCGTATGGATCGCCCTGGCCACAAAAATGATGATATAGCTTACAAAGGTCGCCACCGCCGCGCCCATGATACCGAATACCGGGATCAGGACCGCGTTGCCGATCACATTGGCCGCCGCCCCAATCAGGGAGGTCACCAACGTGGCGGTACTGCGTTTCTCCGCCACATACACCGAGGAAAAAAACGAGCCGAGACAGGCGACGGCAGTGCCCAGAATCAGAACGGGGGCGTAGTGCCATGCTTCAAAATAACTCGGCGCGGCCAAAAAGCGCATCAAAAGCCGAGAGGCGGCCATTAAGACCGACGCGCCAATCAGGGCGGCGGCCTGATAAACGGAAAATACATTGGAGAAAAACCGCTCTTTTTCTTTTTTGGTTCGATCGGCTACGATGGAAATTTGCCAGGCTGATGTAAAAATGCCGGATGCGATCAAGAGTATCGTCGAGATCTTGTTGGCGATGGCATACAGGCCGGTGGCCTCGCTCCCAATCATGTAGGAGATAAAATACCGGTCGGAAATATTGATGACCCACGAACAAATGGTGGCCGGTATGAATGGCAGGCAGTAGCGGAACATACTGCGTATCAGCCGGCGATGCAGCGCGGATGGGCGGATATACCGCCACAGCTTTAATACGACGAAAAGGAGCAGCGCGCAAAACCCATCCGCGATGACGTTGGAGAGGATATAACCGGTTATGCCGAGCTGCCACACGGACAGCAGCAGGATATTGAGCCCCACGACCATGGCGGTGCATACAATGCCGCTGATGGCATAAATGCGGATATACCCCAGCGCCTGGGCACAGTAGCCGAACAGAGAATGCAGATTGGCCATGAAGACATATAGCAGCAGCAGTACCGTATAATCGGACAGCAAGCCAATGTTCTGCAAGAGTGGGGAAAAGAGGATCAGCAGGATTTCCCCCGCCACAATGACAAACAATCCGGTGGTAAATACGCCCGCCCGGTCTTGCTGCTTGTCAAGCCCAAACCGGATGACGGCATGGAGTATGCCCATGGAAACCACGGGGATCAGGAAATTTCCTGTCTGGATAAAAAGATCGGTTACGCCGTATTCGGCCTCGGATAAAATGCTGGTGTAAAAGGGGGTCAACAAAAAGACCAGTATTTTGGAGCCAAACGTGCTGACCGAGAAAAGAAAGGTATTGGAGATCAGGCGGCGGTAGGAACTCGTAATCAATCACCCCGTGTCCGGATAAGATTCATGCCCGAAGGCCGGGCCCTTAGTGGTTGTGCCAATATTTGCGGTCGAGGCTGCGGTACTGCACCGCCTCGGATATGTGCTGGCTGTCAATGACATCGGCGCCGTCGAGGTCGGCAATGGTGCGCGCGACTTTCAGTATCCGGTCGTAGGCGCGGGCCGACAGCCCCAGGCGGTCAAACGCCTGCTGGAGCAGCCGGCGGGCGTCCGCGGTGGTTTGGCAGACCTCCCGCAGCAGATGGGAAGGCAGCCGGGCGTTGCAGGTGATATCCAGCGACTGATAACGGCGGTTTTGTACCTCCCGCGCGCGGCTTACCCTCTGGCGGATGGAGAGGCTGGACTCGGCCGGCTCGCTCGATTCCAGCGCCTCGTATTCCACGGGGGGCACCTCCACATGCAGGTCCAGCCGGTCGAGCAGCGGACCGGACACCCGGCTGAGATAGCGCGACACCGCCCCGCCCGTGCAGGTGCAGGGCTTGACAGGATGCCCGAAATACCCGCAGGGGCACGGGTTCATGGCCGCGACCAGCGTCACGTGGCAGGGATAGGTCAAGGTACCCGCCGTGCGGGAGATGGTGATGCAGCCGTCTTCGAGCGGCTGGCGCAGAATTTCCATCGACGAGCGGGAAAATTCGGGCAGCTCGTCGAGGAACAGCACCCCGTTGTTGGCAAGCGACAGCTCGCCCGGGCGGGGGATCGACCCGCCGCCCGACAGCCCCGCCGCCGAGATGGTGTGATGGGGCGCTCGAAAGGGACGCGTGGTAAGCAGCGGCGTGCCGGGAGGCAGCACGCCGGCGATGGAGTGCAGCTTGGTCGTCTCCATGGCTTCGTCGAGGGTCATCTCGGGCAGGATGGAAGGCAGGCGCTTGGCCAGCATGCTCTTTCCCGAGCCGGGCGGCCCGATGAGCAGAATGTTATGCCCGCCGGCTGCCGTGATTTCCATCGCGCGCTTGGCCAGCGCCTGCCCGCGGACGTCGGCGTAATCGAGCGCCTCCTCCCGCCGCTGCGACGGCGCCTGGGACGGGTCGGCGGGGGTCAGCCGCGCATCCCCGCGCAAATGGCCCAGCAGCGCCCCGGCACGGTCGACCCCATAGACCGTCAGCCCCTCGACCACCGTGGCCTCCGGCGCGTTGGCGGCAGGCACAAACAGGGTGTGAAACCCCGCCTTTTTCAGGGCAATCGCCATGGAGAGAACCCCGTGGGCCGGTCGCAGCTCGCCAAGCAGGGACAACTCCCCCAAAAAGGCGCAGCCATCGTCCGGCAGGGGTGCTGCGCCGGTGGCGCAGGCGATGCCCAAAAATATCGGCAGATCGTAGATGGGGCCCTCCTTACGGATGTCAGCGGGGGCGAGATTGACGGTGATGCGGCTGGCCGGGTATTCCAGGCCGAGGCTTTTGACGACTGCACGCACCCTCTCTCTCGACTCTTTGACCGAGGCGTCGGGCAGCCCGACGATGTCAAAGGCGGGCAGCCCGCCCGATAGAAAGACCTCGACCTCGACCGGGAAAGCGTCCATCCCGAACAGGCCGGCCGAATGCAGTTTGGCAAACATGGGACTTCTCCTTTCCCGGATTATTTGCCCACGCAGAAGCGATGAAATACCGCGTCGACAACCTGATCGGACACCCGCTGGCCGGTGCATTCCAGCAGGGCGCCCAAAGCCTCGTCCAGGCAGACCGAAACCGCGTCGAGGGTTACCCCTGTCTGCAGGGCGGCTATGGCCTCGTCGAGGGCGGCGCTGGCCCGCTGGAGGCATTCGCGCTGGCGCTCGTTGGCCAGCATCCCCTGCGCCGGGTCGATGCGGGACAGGCCGAGAAGGTCGTTGACGGCGGCCTCAAGCCCCTCGAGCCCCTCCCCTGTAAGGGCCGAAAGAGTCACAACGCGGGCAAAGCGGCCGCCCAGCTCGCCTGGCGCCCAGACGGGGGGGAGATCGTTTTTGTTCACCACGGCGATACTGCGTCCCCCGGGGCACAGGGAGATCAGCTCGCGGTCCTCCCCGCACAGGGGGCGGGAGCAGTCAAACACGGCCAGCACCAGATCGCAGTCGAGCAGGCGGCGGCGGGTACGCTCGACCCCGATGCGCTCCACCTCGTCGTCGGTTTCGCGCAGGCCGGCCGTGTCAGCCAGCCGGAGCACGACCTGGCCGAGGAGCACGCTCTCCTCCACCACGTCGCGGGTGGTGCCGGCGATGTGGGTGACAATCGAGCTGTCGCGGCCGGTCAAACGGTTCATCAAGGCGGATTTTCCGGCGTTGGGCCGCCCGGCGATGACGGTGGAAACCCCCTCCCGCAGTAACCGCCCCTGGCTGAAGCGGTCGAGCATTTCCTGCAGCCGGCCGTTTTGCTCGGTCAGCCGCGCCGTCAGGCTGCCGCGGTCGACGGCGGGGATATCCTCCTCCGGGAAATCGGCCCAGGCGGCCATCCAGGCCGCCGCCTCGGTCAGCGCGCTGGTGACCGAGGCGAGGCTGCGGCCAAGCGCACCCTCGCGCGCGGCCAGAGCCGCGCGGGCGGCGCCCTCGCCCTGCGCGCCGATGAGATCCATGACCGCCTCGGCCTGGGCGAGATCCATCTTGCCGTTAAAAAAGGCGCGGCGGGTAAATTCCCCCGGCTGCGCCAGCCGGGCGCCGGCGGCCAGTAGGGCCTGCAGCAGGCGGCGAACCAGGTGGGAGCCGCCGTGGCAGGTCAGCTCCACCACATCCTCGCCGGTATAGCTGTGGGGGGCGGCAAAAACCAGGGCGACCGCCTCGTCAAAGCGTTCCCCCTGGTCGGCAACCCAGCCGTAATGGGCGCGATAGCCGGGGCTGTCGGCCAGTTTTTTTCCCGATGCCGCCGTAAAGACCCGGTCGCAGACCATGCGCGCGGCGTCCCCTGAAACGCGCACCATTCCTACGCTGGCGGCGGCCTGTGCCGTCGCGATGGCGGCGATGGTTTCGGCCATGTCAATCACCATGCCTTTGCCGGGCAAAGGCTTCCTTTCCCGTATTGTTAGGATGCCGATCGCAGCCTTGAAGGGCAGGGGGCAGGCAGCGCATGCGAAGGCCAGCCGCTGCTTCAAAGACGTCGATCTAATACACGTTTCAGTATAAGCCCCCGCCGGCCTTTTGGCAAGCCTTAGGCGGAAAAAAGGCTGTTTTCTGGTGGATGACCGCTGGGGGAGCCGCCTCGGGGAAAACCGCGCTACCGCTGGCATTAGGGCTTTTTCCCCACGAACGCTGGCCGTCGGACAAGCCGGTGGCAGGCCTTGTCTTGTGGAAGGGCGGCTGGTTTGCGCCGCACGCCGTGCCCGGCCCCGGTTGGGGCGCCGCTTTGGACGGGGGCGGGTTGGAAAAAGGATGATTGTCTCTGACCCGGCGCAGGTCGCCCAGCCGGCGAGGGGCGGCCAAAAGCACACTGGGCGCGTGGCAAGGGCGAGGCCCCGGCAGGGGATAGGGTGGGCGGCTTTTTCTAGCGGCATGGAAAAGGTAGCCGGCGCATGGTGATCCAAGGCCGCCGCCAAAGCTGCCCTCACGCCCCGTCACGACCGGGGCACGGCAAAGCCCTCAAAAGCCTTAGATCGGCCAGACAGGAAGGAAGCGGTTTGTCTGTCATCACCCTTCGTCCATTATGGTTCGCAACGGATGGGTGCAGGGGCGGGCATCTCCCATGCGGCCATGCTTTTGGCCACGGCTCGCTGCGCGCGATTCTTTTCAAAAAAGCGTACTTATTTTCCCCGGCAAAACCGGGGGTAATCGTTACGCTCCGGCAGTGCCATCAAAAATCCCCGCTTTTACCAAAGCGGGGATGAGGGGACTACAAAATATTGACGCAAAAATCTTGCGAAACGCTTTTCGGCCAGGGCAATACCGCCGCCCCGGCTGCCTGCCAACGCGGGGGGACGGGCTATTTGGTTTTCTTTTTGAGCAGCAGCGCCGAATTTAGGATGACGAGCACCGAGCCGGCGTTATGCACCAGCGCGCCGATGACCGGGTTTAGCAGCCCGGTCATCGCCAGGAGGATGGCGATGAAATTGAGCCCCATGGAAAAGACCATATTCCACCGGATGGTCACCATCATCCGCCGGGAGAGGCTGAGCAGGTGGGGCAATTCCCTCACCTCGTCGTCGACCAGCACGATATCCGCGGCGTCCACCGCAATGTCGCTGCCAATCGAGCCCATAGCGATGCCTACGTCGGCCTTTTTCAGCGCGGGGGCGTCGTTGATCCCGTCCCCGATCATACAAACGGGCTGGTTGCTGCGCTGATAGGTATCAATCCATTGGAGCTTGTCTTCCGGCAGGCAGCCGGCATGCGCCTCGCGGATGCCAAGCTGGGCGGCGATGTTTTGCGCGGCGTTGACGTGGTCGCCGGTGAGCAGCACAGGGGTGACCCCCGTGCGCGACAACCGCTCGATCATGGCGCTGCTGTCGCTGCGCAGGGCGTCGGACAAAACGAGGAAACCGGCCAGCTGCCCTCCCGCCGCGATGTAAATCACGGTATCGCCCTGTGCGATAAACTCCCCCGCGCGCTGGGATGCGCCGCCCGGCAGATCCACCCCGTGCTCGGCCAGCATTTTGGGGTTGCCGGCCAGGATTTCCATCCCGTCCTGGAGCACGCGCACCCCTCTGCCCGGTATCATCTGAAACTGCCCCGCCGGCGGAATGGGGCCGGATGCATCCTGTTGATAGCAGCGGACGACGGCCTTGCCCAACGGATGCTCGGAATATTGCTCGGCGCAGGCCGCATAGGCGTAGACCATCTCCCGCGTGAGCCCGGGCGCCGTGCAGACCACGGCGGAAACCTGCGGTGTGCCGCGCGTCAGGGTGCCGGTCTTGTCAAAGGCGATGACCTTTGCGGCGGCGAGGCGTTCGAGCGCGTCGCCCTCCCGCACCAGAAAGCCGTGCCGGGTGACATTGCCAATGGCCGCCATAATGGCGGTGGGGGTGGCCAGCACCAGCGCGCAGGGGCAAAATACCACCAGCACCGTTACCGCCCGGATGATCTCGCCGGTGATAATCCAGGTCAGCAGGGCCGCAGACAGGGCGATGATCACGATCCAAGTGGCCCAGCGGTCGGCCAGCCTCACGATTTTGGCCTTCCCCGCGTCGGCCGACTGTACCAGCCGGATCATGCGCTGGATAGAGCTGTCCTCTCCCACCTTGGTAGCCTTCATCAAAAAGGCGCCAAACTGATTGACGGTACCGCTCGATACCTCGTCCCCCACCGTTTTGTCGACCGGAAGGGACTCCCCGGTCATGACCGCCTGGTTGATGGAGGTTTGCCCCTCCAGGATCACCCCGTCGACCGGGATGCTTTCGCCCGGCAGCACCCGCAAAACGTCGCCTACGGCTACCTGCTGCGCGGGGACGACCCGCTCGCCCCCCTGGGTCACAAGGCGCGCCGTGCGGGGGGTGAGGTGGACCAGCTTTTCGATGCCCGCCCTGGCTTTGGAGACCGTCAGATCCTCCAGCAGCGCGCCCAGCTGCATGATAAAGGCAACCTCGCCCGCGGCGAAATGCTCGCCGATGCAAAGGGAGGCGACCAGCGCCAGAGACACCAGTACGTCGGCCTTGATGTCCCATGCGGTAATCAGCCCTATGATGGCTTCCAGGATGATGGGAATGCCGCACAGCACGATGGCGACCCAGGCCGGGTCAAAGGGCAGCGGCAGGGGGAACAGGATGCTCATAAGCAGCGCCAACCCGGATACCACGAGCAATATAATCTCTTTTTTCAGCCCCCCCAGGGCCAAAAATTGCTCCAGTTTTTGTGCGAATTGTTTCATGGCAGCCTCCTTGTTCGATCGTTTACGGCTCTATTATACCTATAGGGGTATAGGTTGTCAAGAGGGCCGTAAAAAAGCAGCCATGAAAGGCTGCGGTAGACCGGCCTTAGGTCATATTGGCAAAGCGCTCGACTGCCTTGGTAAAGCTTTCGATGGTTTTTTCGGCGTCCCCATGCTCAATCCCGTCGCGGACGCAGTGCTTGATATGCCCCTCCAGGACGACCTGGCCGACCCTGTGAAGGGCGGATTTGGCCGCGTTGATCTGTGCCAGAACGTCCTCGCAGGGGACGTCCTGATCCACCATGCGGTCGATGGCCTGTACCTGCCCGATGATTTTTTTGAGCCTGCGATGCAGATTATCCGCATCCATACACTGCCTCATGCTTCCACCTCCAACCAGTGTGACGGTATTTGTTTATTATAGGGAGAAACCCCGGATTTGTCAAGGACAGGCGGTGAAGGTCCTTTCGATGGGCAATCGATCGATTTGGCGTCGGGGAGCGGCGGGGAGGAGCGCTCGCACCGGAATTGTTTTGCCCCAAACGGCCGCCGGGGGTTTGGAAAGGCCGTCCGGGACGCCGATGGAATGCGCGGTAAAAGAATTCTTAGGTAGTTTGTATAAAGCCGGGCGCGCATCTTTGGTGATCTGGTATATGATATACCATCCTTTTAGCTGGTACAATGAAGAAAAAAGAAATGAGGGATACGATGGCAGGGAAAATCAAGGTAGGCGTCTTTGGCGGCGCGCGCGGCCATGCGATGATGGACGTGCTGTTTGACCATCCGCACGCCGAACTGACTGCGGTATGCGATAAATACCAACCATTGCTCGATAAGGTGGCGAAGGAGGCGGAGGAAAAGGGCCTTTCGGTGGGGCTGTTTACCAATTTTGACGACTTTCTTTCCTCCGATCTCGACGCGGTGGTGCTGGCCAACTACGCCAATGAGCACGCGCCTTACGCGATAAAGTGCCTGCGGGCGGGCAAGCATGTCCTGTCGGAGGTGCTGCCCTGCGAAACCATGGCGCAGGCGGTCGAGCTCATCGAGGCGGTGGAGGAAAGCGGCAAGGTTTACGCCTATGCCGAGAACTACTGCTATATGCAGAGCACCTTTGAGATGTGGCGGAAATATGAAGAGGGGCTCATCGGCGAGGTCGAATACTGCGAAGGGGAGTACATACACGACTGCTCGCGCGGCTGGCCGGCGATCACTTACGGCGAGCGTCAGCACTGGCGCAACCGCCTGCACGCCAATTTTTACTGCACCCACAGCATCGGCCCGATGCTGACGGTGACGGGGCGGCGTCCGGTTCAGGTCGTCGGCTTTGAAACGCCGCCGCGCAAGTCGCTGGCCCAGCTTGGTTCCTTCCGCGGCACCGGGGTGGAGCTGATCACCCTGGACAACGGCGCGATTGCCCGCAGCGTCCACGGCGACTTGAAGCGGGAGCCCTGCTCGATCAATTACCAGTTTTACGGCTCCAAGGGAATGATGGAGAGCGGCCGGCTGGAGGAAAACAAGGTGATGAACCTTTACGAGGAGTCCGACCGGCTGTGCGTCGGAGAGTGGCAGAAATACGATCCCGACCCGGTTATCGAAAAGGAACTGGCCTCCAAATTCACCGGTCACAGCGGCAGCGATTTTTACTCCACCCATTTCTTTATTGAAAAAATCCTGGGCAATCCCATTGCCGAGAAGTATTCCATCGACGTCTACACTGCGGTGGATATGGGGATTTGCGGCATTCTGGCCTATCGTTCGGCACTGAATGGCAACGCCCCCATGCGCGTGCCCGACCTGAGAAAGGTCGAGGAGCGCGACGCCTGGAGGAACGACCGCGCCTGCACCTCTCCGGGCGTTGCGGGGGATCAGCTGCTGCCCGTCTCGACCTACCCGGTTCCGGATATCCCCGATGAGGTCTATGACTATGTCCGCAAAATCTGGAAAGAGACCGACAACGGCGAGGCCGACCATCCCTACGAGGAGTTTGATTATTGATGGCCCTGAGGGATCTGGTGCTTTTGCTGCTGACGCCCTTGACCTTCGCGGTCAACAGCGTGTCGATTCGTTATTATCAGTTAAAAATCCCGAACGCCCAACAGGGTATTCGGGCGTTCCAGGGGGCTTTTTGTCTCTTTGCGGCGCTGCTGTACGCGGCGGTGGCGCGGGAACTGCCCTCCCTGCGCGCAGTCGGCCTGGGGGTACTGTTTGGCGTCTGTTTTTTCCTTACCCTGACCTGCAGCGCCGTTTGCTACGAAATTGGGCCGATGTCGCTTACCGCCATATTGGTTAACGCCAGCCTTGCCCTGCCCCTCATGTGGTCGGTCTGCTTTTGGGGGGAGGGGGTAAGCCTGCGTATGATGATCGGCCTGGTCCTCATCTGCCTGACCTTCCTGCTGTCGGCCCAGGGCGGGCGTGAGAAGGGGACGGGGGCCGGAAAGCGCTGGATGGCGCTCGTGACGCTGGCCTTTTTGTGCAACGGCGCGTCGGCGGTGCTGCAAAAAAGCTATCAGCGCACCCAGGTGGAGGGCAATCCCTTTTCTTTTCTGAGCATCGCCTATCTGACGGCGGCGCTGCTCTTTTTCGGGGCCGCCGCCCTGAGACGGGGAAAGGATACCTTCTTCCCCCGCCAGCGCGGGTGGCTGTATTGCCTGCTGGTGGCGGCGGCCGGGGCCGGAAGCTTCGCCGGCAACGGCCTTTTGCAGAGTTTGTGCGTGCGCGTGCCCGCCGGCGTCCTCTATCCCATTGCCAACGGCGGGCTGTGCGTTGTGACGGCCATTGCGTCTTTTGTGCTCTTTCGCGAACGGCTGACCCGGTGGAAGCTGATGTCCATTGCCAGCGGGGTGGCCGGCATCGCCGTTTTGACCCTCTAGACGGGCGGTGAGACAGCACCGGCGGGGAAATCCATACGGCGCGGGCGCGAGGAGAGGTAAAACAGCGTCGGAATCCATGGACAGGAGGTATTGTATGAAGAGGTTACGAGTCGTGCTGTGCGGGCTTCTTTTGGTCGGGCTGCTATGCGGCCTTTGCACCGAGGGCCTGGCCCAGCCGTCGTCCGGGCTTGCCATTTACGGCGACCTCAATGGGGATGAGCAGATCAACGCGTCCGACGCACTGCTTACGCTGCAGCACAGCGTTGGGCTGACCATTTTGACGGATGCGCAGGAAGGGGTTGCCGACACGAGCGCCGACGGGGAGATTGACGCTGCGGACGCGCTGCTGGTTTTGCAGTTTTCGGTTGCCCTGATCCGCCGTTTTCCAATCCAGGACAGCAGTGAGGTGAACCAAAGCATGACCAACGTCGAGCCCTCTTTTGCCCCCGGCGCTGAGGTCTACGCCCGTGCCTACCAGGCCGTGCCGGTCGAGGGGATTCGTTCCACCTATCAGATGGGGGCGGGCTACAGCGACCGCTACGCGATTCCGTCCGATTCGGTGATGGCATACGTTCCCCAGACGACCGCCGACAGCGTCGATTTCTTGAAAAAATGGCAGGACGCCAACGGCAAGCGCAAGCTTTGTATGATGATCAACTCCAAAAACGTCGCCAATTACATCACCGATTTCGGCGGCAGCGAGGATGAGATTCAAAAAGATGCGGATGGCAATCTGGTCGGGTTTGCCGGCATGTCGTATTACATGTGCCCGACCGAGCACTATATCGATTTTGTGTGGGAGCTGATCGATCATCACTGCAGCCAGGTAGAGCTGGAGTTCATCGCCATTGAGGAGCCGGATTTTCCTCGACAGTCTGGGTATTCCGAGGCCTTTAAGGCGGAATGGAAAGCCTATTATGGCGAGGATTGGGTCGATCCGGCCTCTTCTGCCGAGGCGTCTTACCGTGCCTCCAAGCTGAAAACCTATTTGTTTGCACGCCTGTTCGCTACTTTGGGGCAAAGGTTGGATGAGCACTATCCCGACGTCAAGCTGATTGTCGCCACCCACAGCACCCCGTCTTACAATCGAAACGGCCTTGTACCCGGGCTGAACCAATACGCTGATCTGGCGCAGGTCGACGGCGTGATCGGGCAGACCTGGAGCAACACGGTTGCCGTGCCCATCCCCTATGCCGGGGGGGAGGCTGTGCGCCAGTTTGAATCGGCTTATCTTGGCTATGCGTCCTTTGTGGATGCGCTGCGCGGGGATCAGTTGTTTTACGCTCTATCCGACCCCTATGCCGATTTTGGCACATCCGACTGGGATTACTATGAATCTACGTGGAAAAAGACGGTCGCCGCCCAGCTGATGCAGCCGCAGGTGCATCGCTTTCAAGAGTCGATCTGGCTCGACCGCAGCTTTAGCAGCGATACGCCGGGCAGCTACCGCACGGTGCAGCTGTCGGTTTTCAACGCGCTGAATGATCTCAGCGGCGACGCGGTCACCGTATACGGCGGCACCCCCGGAATTGCGATCGGGCTCTCCGATTCGCTGGGGTGGCAGTACGGCTCGGAATATATGCCCACCGCCAACACGAGCAGTGGATTTTACGGCCTCACACTGCCCCTTGTCGAACGGGGCATCCCGTTGGGCATCGTCTCTCTCGATCAGCTCAGCGAGCTCGAACAGCTCCAAGGGGTACGGCTGCTGATCCTCTCTTACGATATTATGAAACCGCTTGACGAGAGGTGCAATCAGGTGTTGGCCGATTTTGTCAAAACCGGCGGATGCCTGCTTTACATCGGCGGGTCGGACGGGTTCGACGCCCTGGGCAGCGAATGGTGGGGGCAGAAGGGGGAGACCCCGTTGCAAAATCTGATTTCCCATCTGGGGGTTGACATCACCTGCCGCTCTCTGGATCGCATTGACGCTATGTCGTGGAGCGGGCCAAGTAACTTTGGAGCCAGCTTTGAAGGCCAGATTTTAATGGGGGGCGCCGACCTGTATTCCCTGGCCTTTGACGGGGGATCGGCGATTCTCAAAGCAAGCGACGACGCTATCGGGGTCGAGGCGCAGGTGGGTCTGGGTCGGTTTATTGCGGTAGGATTGCCCTCCTCCTATTTTTCGAGCCAGACACAGGGACCGCAAATGCTGCGGGAACTGGTCGAGTACGCGGTCGGCTACACCGGGCTGGAGTATGTGGAGAGCGAGTACCTGGCCGCGCAGCGAGGGGATTACCTGGTCGCGCAGGCCTTAACGGAGGATTTGACGCTGACAGGAGATTATGTGGATATTTACGATCCCAAGCTCCCAGTCGTGACCTCCAAGACCCTGACGGCGGGGGAAAGCGGCCTGCTGCGCGAGCTTTCCGCGCTGCGCGCCCTGTCGACCCCTGTCCTGGCACACCATGGGGCCACCCTGCTGTCGGAGGTGACGCAGACAGCCCAGCAGACTCAGTTTACCTTCCACACCGTAGCCGAGTCCACCTGTGCTTTCCGCTTTTTAGGCAACGGCTCGGTGCCGCAGGCCGTCACGCTGAGGCAGGGCGACGTCGAGCTGATCGCGATTGCCACCTGGGATACTGACAGCGAGTCACTGCTGGTCGAGATGACCTCCCGCAACGCCGATCCCATCGAGATGACGGTCGATTGGGGCTCCTCCCTGGGAGCGGGTATTTTCGTCGAGTAACGGGGCGGAGACACCCTGTTTGTGCAATCCATCCAAACAATAAAAAGGAGTGAAAACCATGTCCTGTAAGCGAACGATGTGTCTGTTGTTGTCTTTGTTCCTGATTAGCGCCGTCTATATTCCCGCGTCAGCGGATGAAACGCCGCCCCTCATCGGGGTCAAGTTCGAGGCCGCCGAATGGTCGAAATACGAAAACATTCCGGTCTCCCTTGACGCAGGACAGGGAAACGCCGCTTTCGGCGCGGGGGATGAAATCCGGTTTGAGGCGGATGTGTATTTGCCGCAAGGCATTGAGGATTGGCTGCCTGATTTCATGCAGGTGTACATCATCGGCGGCGTGAGCGGCGACCCCGGTAGGATTCATTTTGCGGCGGACAACGATTTCTGGCTTCAGGCGGGGGCTTATCTCAACGCCGATACCGTCACGGACAATGCGCTGCACTGCCGGTACCGGACGATCACCGACTCCTTTGTGCTGCCCGGCGAGGACGACCCGGCCATGCGCGCGTCGCTGGAGGAGGGAGGGCTTCGCTTTGGCATTATGAGCAAGTACAATCAGTTTACTGCCGGCCAGCCTCTTTGCCTGTATGGCATCCGCATCTATAACGTGACCAAGGACAGGGTGCTCTACGAGGCAAAAGGGGAAGCGCTGCGCGATTACGCGACAGCGGCCAGCGCGCCTGTGCCCCTATACGACGCCGTCCAGCCGGTGGTGGATCAGATAGCCGCCCTTGCACCGGTTGAAAATCTGACTTTGGAAGACGCGGCGCGGGTGGAGGCGGCCCGTGCGGCGTTTAATGCGCTGAGCGAGGATGAGCGCGCCTTTGTGGATAATTTGGACCTGCTGTCCGAGGCCGAAGCATGGATCGCCAAATTGACAGACGATCCCTCCGATGAGGCAAAAAGGGAAGCCGAGCGGGTAGGACAACTGATTGCGGCGCTGCCAGACCCGGCCGACGTCACCGAGGCGCATCGTGCGCAGATCGAAGAAGCCGACGCGGCGTATCGGGCGCTATCGGACGAGGTCAAAGCTCTGCTGACCAATGTCGCCCGTCTGGACGCGGCGCTCAAAGCCCTCGCTCAGCTGGGCGAGGGGGATACGCCCATCGGGGTGCAGTTTACCGCCATTGAGTGGAGCAAGTATGAGCATATTCCGGTTGTGCGTCTGGATGGGGACGGCGTGGCGTGCTTTGACCCGGGGGACGAGATCCTGTTTGAAGCAAAAGTCTGGCTTCCCGAGGGGATCGAGGACTGGATCCCCGACTTGATGCAGGTAAGCTTTAGCGCCGGTTTGGAGCAAAACCCGTTTGATCCCAACGATATGATGCATTACGCTCAGGATGTAGAGACCTGGATTCAGGCCGCGGCTTACCTCGAGGCGGATGCGCAGCAGAGTTTTGAACCGCACTACAACTTCAAGCTTTTGACCGATAACTTCTATCTGCCAGAAGAGGACGACCCTGCCATGGCCAAGGCGTTGGCGCAAGGAGGTATGCGCATTGCGCTGCAGAGCAAGTACAACCACCTTACCGGGTACCCGCTTTACCTTTATTCCTTCAGCGTTTACAATGCGAGCAAGGACATTGTATTGTACGAGGCCTCGGGGGAAGAGCTGATGCGCTATGCCAAGGCCGAAAGCGAGCCCTCGTATCTCTACGACGTCATTCAGCCTGTTGTCGATCAAATCGCCGCTTTACCGGCGGTGGAGGATGTCACGCTGGAGGATAAGGCGCAGGTTGAGGCGGCCCGCGCGACGGTGAATGCGCTGAGTGAGGACGATCAGTCGCTGATCGATAACCTGGCGACCCTAGTTCGGCTGGAGGCGAAGCTCTCCCAGCTTGGGGACGATGGCAACGAGGATGAGGAAAAAGCCAAGCAGGTCGCCGACATGATTGCGGCTTTGCCGGAGGTAGAGGATATCACGCAGGAGCACCGGGAAGCGGTGGAGGCGGCAGACAGCGCATACAACGCCCTGACGCCGGCGCAGAAGGCCCTTGTGGACACTTCGGCTGTCGCAAAGCTCGAGGCCGCCAAAGAGAAGCTCAATCAACCCGAGCCGGAAATTGCCTGGGGTAATCTCAACGACGACTCCAAGGTGGATGCCTCCGACGCTTTGTTGGTTTTGCAGTATTCGGTAGAGCTGACCTCCCTCGATGAACAGCAGCAGCTTGCGGCCGATGTCAGCCGCGACGGGAAGATCGACGCCACCGACGCTTTGTATATCCTGCAATTTTCCGTACAGCTGATCGATCAGCTCCCAGTTGCCTGATCTTTTCCCGGTGCGGCGTACCGCGGATGGGGCTGGAACCGCCCTTGCAGCGGCATGCCGCCAGCAAGGCCCCAAGCGGGGTGGAAAGCTTGGGGCGTGCGCCCTTTTATCCTGGAGCGGGATGGTTTTTGCTTTCTTTCCCGCGATGCACAAGAAGGTTTCTTCATCCCCCAACGGGGAGAAGCGATCGTACAAGGCATATTGTTTTTCACAAGGAACAACCCCCATCCCGCGGCCGGTTTGCCGTGAGATGGGGGTTGCAGTTTGCGGGATGCCAGCAGTTAAGAACGGGCGAACAGCCGTTTCTCCACCGGGCGCAAAGCGCAATAGAGGGGCAGGCCCAGCCCATAGCAAACCGCCAACTGGCCGAGCCCGACCGTCAACGCCGAGTAGAGGAAGGCGGCGATGGAAGCGCCCGGGGCAAGCAGGGTGATTTCCGCGCCGACGATGATGGCGTTGAATAGCACGGGGGGAAGCGGGGCAAGAATGGGCACGCCGTGCAGCCGTACCCCGCGCAAAGCGCGGGTGCATCCGGCCGCCAGCAGGGTGGCCGAGGCACCACAGACGATGTCCAGCCAGCCTAAGGGGCTGGTGATATTGCCGATCATACAGCCGATGAGAAGGCCGGGGACAGCGGCCGGCGTGAAGACCGGCAGAATTGTCAGAGCCTCGCTAAAGCGGAATTGAACCGGTCCATAGGCAAGGTTGAGCGCGCCGGCGGCAAAGGTCATGGCCGCATACAACGCGGCAATGATGGCGCACTGGGTCACCCAGCGGATCGATTTGGTTGCGGACGATTTCATTGTAAAGAAGCTCCTTTCCTGGACAAAGCCGTGAGAAAACGACGGTTTTTGCTCACAGCGGCGGATGTGCTGTGCAAGGACAGCAGGGGTTTTCGGGATACCGGGCCGGCGGCGAAAATGGATTCTCTGCTTCGCGCCGGGATCACGATAGGGGAAGACGCCGGCGCTTGTCCCTCCCCGGCT
This sequence comes from uncultured Eubacteriales bacterium, assembly GCA_965145485.1. Taxonomy (GTDB): domain Bacteria; phylum Bacillota; class Clostridia; order Oscillospirales; family Acutalibacteraceae; genus CABQCM01. The sequence continues at coordinate 36,294 of CBCTCU010000017.1, forward strand.
TACCGGCGCGGCTTAGGCCGGCGCTTGCGCTGCCAGGCCGTCTCCCGCTTGCGGCGATGATACTCCCGTGAAATGGAGAATACCAGCCAGAAGACCACGGCCACCCCCAACGCGCAGAGCACCCACAGCAGCACCTTGACCACCGTCAGCTTGGTGCTTTCCACATCCAGCGAAAGGCCGGTCACCTCAAATTCCAGGGATTGAAATACATTCTCAAATTGCTCGACCACACCGCTGAGGAGCCGGCCGGAGGGATCGGACAGACTCAGCGTCAGATAATTGCCGTTGAGAATGGTCACGTAATATATGGTCTTTTCCTGCCCGCCGACCGCGCCATACGACGCGGCCCCGGAGGAGGATTCATCGGATGGGTCGCTGACCCGGAAAAAGAGCGCCCCGCCCCGCTCGATCGTCTGTACCTCTTTGCCCTGCTCGATGGCGTCGCCCAGCAGAAGGGTGCGAAACCGGTCCTGCTCGTCCAGCGTCAGGTCGATCAAATTCCCCGCGCCCTGGGAAGACGCGTCGGTCATGCGGGTCATGGAGATTTCAAAGTCCCGCCCAGGCGGCAGGGCAATGAAGATGCACCCCTGGTCAAAGTAAGGGCGGATATCCTCGGGGCTTTTTCCGGCGCGGCGCAGCAGGTCGCTTTGCGCGTCGAGGTTGTCCGCCGTGATGATGGTATAAGCGTCGGGCAGGGTGGCGGTGACGTCCCCGCTTTGCAGGGTGACCGCCCCGGCCGAAAGACTAAAAAGGCATGCCGCCAGCAGCGCGCACACCCCCCGCCAAAGGCCGCGGGATGGGCCGCGATGTGCGCAGGGTATGATTCCGGCCATGGTCTACCCTCCCTTCGTTTGCTAAACATGATTATTATACAGGATTCCCATCGAAAAGTAAACGATAAGTTGCCGGGCGAAAAAATCGCAATTTTCCCATCGGCCAGTGACGCATCGGTTGGCAAGGCCCGACGCAGAGCCGAAATTGATGGCCCGGTGTGGCTGTTGGTGCGCCTGATTTCCGTACGGCGCTCCGGCTTCCGGATGCAAAAGCGCCTTGTGGCACTGGGCCGCGGCTCCCTCGCCGGGGATGTGCGGGAAAATCCCCTTGCATGCTGACGTATGCTGTGCTATCATGAGCCCAAAGCGTCACGGCACGCTTTGCGCAGCATGGTAGGCCCGTTTGCAGGCGGTTTATAATATCATAGCAATAGAATGTCTAGATGCTTTGATGAAAAAGAAAAGGGCAGCCGCAGGGGGACAAGGCGGCGTGGATGGACAAGGGAGGATTTTTTATGACGATGAAAGAGCGCATGATAGGCGGCATGCTCTATCGGGTCAATGAGGAGCTGTACGAGGAGCTGCTTCGCGCCCGGAAATTGCAGCGGCTGTTTAACAGCACCACCGAGGAGCAGGCCGATTACCGCGTACAGCTGCTCAAGGAACTGTTTGGCTCCACCGGAGAGGAGATTCATATTGAGCCGACCTTCCGGTGCGATTACGGCAGCAATATTTCGGTCGGCGACCATTTTTATGCCAACTTTGACTGTGTGATACTCGACGTATGCCCGGTTACCATTGGAAATAACGTCATGCTTGGGCCGCAGGTGGGAATCTATACCCCGGTGCATCCTCTTGACGCGGGGGTGCGTTCCACCCTGGTGGAGGCCGGCCGGCCCATCGAGATCGGGGATGACGTCTGGATCGGCGGCCACGCTGTGATCAACGGTGGCGTTACCATTGGCAGCGGCACGGTGATCGGCTCCGGGTCGGTGGTGACAAAGTCCATCCCTTCGGGCGTTTTGGCCGTCGGGAACCCCTGCCGCGTGCTGCGCGAGCTGACGCAGGAGGACACCGCCTACTGGCAGCGGCAGAAAGAGGAATTCGACCTTGCCATGAGGGAGACGAAGTGACGGGGGCGCGCCCTGGTTACCGCCCGTGCAGAGCGGTTGGAGGATGCACAGCCGATGGCTGCGAGTCGCATGACGGGCGTCACGGCATCGGCGTGTAGCGAGGGACGAAACCCAGAGAAGTACTGCAAAAGGCCGTACCATTCCTTTGAGTGGGATAAGGACGTTTGTGAGAAAAGCGGGATCGCAATAAACAGGCAGGCGGAAAAAGGGATAATCACATAAGGACGTAAAAATACCCCCGAAAGAAAGACGAGCTTTTCTTTCGGGGGTATTACTTTGCATAACATAATATGTATCTTTGGTAGTACTTCTATATTTTTCTCATATTTTCAAGATAAAGCAAATTAACCAATACGCCATTGCTTTTCCACCAATTTTTTGCTATTGCCCATTGCTCAGGGTAATCATTCCATCCCCAAGGTATAGTCCACGAGCCGTCAGAAAGTTGTGTTTTTACAATAAATTCACACTCATAATCAGCGATCTCTTTATTATCAGCATAAAAGATACTATCTTTACTGTTAAAAAACTGCGATGGTTTGCAAACATAATAAGTTTCCCATTCTGATTTGTTTTGCGTAATACTGTTCTGAACTTGCTCTATCAGTTTCGCTTTTAACGCTGACATGTCAATGATATCCGTCTGTTTTGATTCCTCAATATATTCATGTAGTCTTATATAACAAAGAACTGTATGCATATCATCTAAGAATCCTTGAGAAATATATGCTTCATACGCTTCTTTTGCAATTTGGCAACCGAGTTTATATAAATCGCTATCCTTATCTGCAAATTTAATAATAAATCCGGCAAGGCAAGCTGTAGGATTATAATCACCATTACCTGTGGTGTCGCTTTCAGTATGCCACCAAGGTGCATGGGGATAATCATTATTGCTTTTTATAGCATTATACCAAAATTCACCCTCAAAATCTTTACCGCTTGCAAGATATTGAAGCACACCTTTAATCATTGAATGATTAGCATCGGCAAAGCCAATTTCTCGTAAAATTTCCGTTGCACACCACGTTTGTATGGGTGAGGAATTTGGATTCCATGCATCAGCTTCTAATGCGTGACCGAAGCCGCCATCTTCATTTTGATAATAAGAAAGTGCATTTAATACTGCCTCTCTGCTTCCGTTTTCAAAATGGTATTGCCACCTTGCCAAATCAAGCGGTCTTGCGTTTCGATAGATAAATTCCCTTGCTTTTTTTAACGTATCCATATCAGCACCTCAAAGAGTATAAATCAATAACCGGATATTTTATGCTACGGCTTATGCTTTAGCAAGCAGGGAATTTGTATTGCACAAATTCCAAAAGCAAGTCCTTCCTTATCGGGCGTTCGCAAATCCGTCTGCCTGTTTATTGTGATCCTAAAACGTTCGCATACCATGACACGCCGGACGCTGTGAGAGCCGTCTGGTGTGCGAGACGGTGATATCATGGCTATTGCCCAATCGGGCTTGTCCGTTGTTGCCGTATCCATCCGGGGCATCGCGTACCCTGGGGAATCAACCTGGCAAGTGTGTTCCATTCACCGTTGCTTTGAGACCGATGGCATCAATCAGTATCGTTTTTATGAAATCGCCGGCAACATGCCACGTAGACCGCCATGTATAAAACGCCGTTGAGCATCAGGATGGGCAGCGACGCCAGAAATATATTGGGAATCCAGTAGGTCAGGGGCGTGAATCCTCCGACCAAAAACATGAGAAGATTACCGTCAATGTTAGGATAGCCCACCCCAATCAGACAGAGGAAAAAGTGAAAGACCTGCAATATCGCGGCCTTTTTCAGGCCGGCGTGGAAGCTGTCCGACCGATCCTGGCAGTCGCTAAGCGCCTCGTTGTACCAGATGACGCCCATGTAAATGGTATAGGGGATCCACATTGCCAGGGCTGAGACCGCAGCCAGCAATTCCCGTTGATATTGAAGGCTGAACCACCCTAACTGATAGGAGAAAACATAGAAAAACAAAAAAGAAATCGTCCATGCCAGCAGCATCCCCACGATGCTGTTAAAGATCAGCTTTACCACTCTTTTCATGGTATCGTCTCCTTATGCTTCGGACGAATCCTTGCGGGATGGCGGAGTGAATTCCATTCATTGGAATAATAATACCATAATCTTGCAAAAAAAGCAATGGATTTTTGGCTTTTATCACCAGATTTTTACACTTGCGGCGACTAAGTTTGATACGGGAAAGACGTTTGTCCACAGGATGGAAGCCATTTTTGCTTTCGCTGGACGTTTACACCCGCAGGCGAAAACGTGAAATAGTGGTAAAATTTATCTTTCAACTGTTATAAAATCGTTGACTTTGTCATGGTTATGTAGTATAGTTTGCATAAAAGATTGCAAAAAAGAAACAAGATGATTTGGCATACCGATTGCCGGATGGCCGCTGGTTCCATACCGTTTCGCTTTATGGCCGTCCTGACGCCCGATGATCGTTGTTATCCAATTGGGCTGTCGAAAAAATGCGCCGGGCGATACCCGCGCCCCCGATTGGGCGTCGGGCAGGTTTTGGAGTAAGCAGCGTTTGTACCAGATTCCTTATTTGAGGTGATACCAATGGAAAAGCGTGTGTTTCGGATTGTCGTCGTGATTCTCGTCAGCATTCCCATCCTGATTTTTGGCAGCGACGCCCTGATGGGCAATATATTTTATAATCCACTGAGAAACAGTTCGGTCAGCCAAGGGGTATTCAATGCCGCTGTACACACGATGATTCCGAGCGCTTCGCTTTCCGGTATGTCTACCAGTGGATATCGGTCTTATTTGCATTATTCCCATTATAAACAATTGTTTTCCGTCCATGAAATATCCCGTAACCGGGATATCAACCAAAATTATCTGATCGAGGGAATGTTTGAGTACCGCTTTGGGCAGATCACGGCCGAATATGAGGTCTACCCCGAAAAACAGATCGTGTTTACCCAGGGGCATTATTTTTACCCGGACGCTTTGGACAGCAGCCAACTGGACGCCGACCAGTATTATATGGCCAACCTGGCTTTTCCCGAGGGCATGCCGTTATGGGAGTTCGAGGAGCTTGCCGTGGACTGCTTCCAGTCAAGGGATACCCCGCTATGCATCCGGGCAATGATCAAAACCAGTATTTTTAAAGACGACGTCGCACTCGGCGTGGGAGGGCACTTAGCTTATATTCTTACGGATAACGAGTATGTAAAAAACAACACGGCGATACAGCTGGACATCAATTTTTCCAAGGGGCTGGAATATTTGGCCGAAAACCAGCGGCACGCCGACGTCTTTTTTGATAGCGGGATATTTGGCGACGTTTACGTTGATTTTTCACAGCGATTGGAGTACGTCAAGGACCACGGCAAACAGTGTATCGGCATGATGGTGTTTGCCCAGGGGAGCTATATCCAGCAGCTTACACAGGATTCCCGCTGTGTTCTGGTGGATGCGTATCCCGACTGAGACAGGCCAACCGATTCCCCGGCAAGGTGTGGCGATTTCAGCGGCGCGTGGAAGAAATCCCCTCGGTTGGAGACATTGAGAACGGGGGAAGGGATGGGATAGTACGGCACCAGGATGCGCCATACCGACAACCGTTATCGCAGATTCGATAAGGGGATACGTCTCGCCCCCATCCTTTGCTATGTGCATTGACGATAGCGGCGGAGCCGTTCGTTGAGCGCCAATGGTGGGATTGGAAGCGGCCGGGATGATGCGGGAGAATACCAAATCTAAGGCTTGAGGGGGATATCGATGCGAAAGCACAGGGTGCTCGTGATTCTTAGCGTGGTGGTCGGCATAGCGATCGTCATCGGCTGCGCCGATCTCACTATGAACCGGATTTTCTATAGCCCATACCGGGATTTTGAGGCCAATTCTACCACGTTTATGCTGACGGCCGAGGCCGTCGTGCCGTCGGCTTCGCTGGCCTATGTATCCCCTCTACAGCCGGGCACGCCCAGGCATTTTTCGCGATATTCGCAGAAGTATTTTATCAACGAAAGCTCCCAAACGCGCGATATCAACAGCAATCCCCTGAGCGAAGGGGATTTGGAGTACCTCTTTGGCAAAATTACGCCGGCCTACGATGTTGCGCCAGCCAAGCCCATGGCGTATACCCAAGGGTATTTTGAGCAGCCGGCCGCCATGGACAGCGGGGCTTTGGCCGCCGATTCCTATTACATGGCCTTCCTCGCCTTTCCCAAACCGCTGTCCTTCGAGGAAATGTGGGAGATAGCGCAGGCATGCTTTGATACGCCGTCCTATCCCGATTGTATTCGGGTGATGGTGAAAACGAGCGAGCGGGAGGATGATATCGCCTTGGGCGTCGGTGGGGATGGCGCCTTTTTTTCCCTGTCCCAGGGCGGTTATGCGACCTTGACGCCGCATAGAATGGGGCTCTTTTTTGTGCATAATCTTACCTATTTGTCGTATCATCAGAGCCACGCCGACGTCTTTTTAGGCAGCGGGCTGTTTGGCGAAAAGGCAAGTATCGACTTTTCCCAGCGGCTGGAGTATGTTCGGGAACACGGAGAGCAATGCATTGGTATGGTGGCGTTTGCCCAGGGGAGCGATATCCAGCAGCTTACACAGGATTCCCGCTGCGTTTTGGTGGACGCGTATCCCGACTAAAACAAAAATTTAGCTTGGAAAGAGAGATTTGGTATGATGGAGAGAAAAAAGAGAAATCGAAGGATTGTGATAGGTACGGTTGTTATGCTGGCAATAGCGGGCGCGGTTGTTATGCCGGCGTCCCTTGCAGGATAGCGTAACCGTCGCACTGCCGCTTGGGCAGAATCCTTTCGAGGGCGGGAAAAGCCGTAATGGAACCTTGCCCCTATGCCCCGCCGCTCGGCGTCGGGCCAGCGGCCCCAGGGGATAGCGCCCGGTCCTTATTTTCGTTTGGCACCGGCTTTCGTTCTGCAAGGGCTGTCCGTCAAACCCGTTCCGCCTGCCCCGACAGCAAGCGGCTTGGTCTCAATCGTGCACAAGAAAACACCCCCTGTCTTGCCTTTGCGCAATGCAGGGGGTGTTTTGGCTCAAGAGAGCATCCATCCGGATTATGCGATAATCTCCTCAGGACAAATTGAGGCGGCGGTTCAGGATGGCGTGGCAGATCAGGTAGGAGCCGACCGCCACGGCCGCCTGTATGATTAGGTTGATCCCGGCGGTCAGGTGCACCGTCCAGGAGGACGACAACACATCCGCCGATACCGAAGCGGCCAAATACATGCTCGGTATCAGGCCGATGAGCGTGGTTACAATCGACAGCACAAACTGAATGCCAAAGAAAACACCGACCGAAGCCAAAACCTTATGCCGGCGTGCGACGGTGGAGCCAATGGTAATGGAAAGATAGAGCACCAGAATGGAGCTGATCAATGAGACAATCATCATAAGGATCGTCTCGGCTGCGATGAGCGCGCCGTCGAGGCCCATGTACCGAAGGAAAAGACGAAGGGTGTCCATGATTTCCTCGATAACCCTCTGCCATCCGCCGCCGGAACCAAACACGATCATGATTGCCGCACATACGACGGTGACCACGGTTGTCACAACCGACCAGACAATGCCGTTGATGGTCTTGGAAAGCAGTATCTCATGGGGGGTTACCGGCAGGGTGAAGGTAAGGTAGCCCTCATCGGTGAAAAGGTTTTTGTAATAGCGATACAGGATAAAGACCGTGGATATGACGCCGAAGGCGATCAGCCCCATCACTGCGACAAATACGATCATGCCCAGCGAAGCGATGAACAGGCCGGAAAAAGGATTCTCCATACGCGCGGAGGAACGGCTCATCTCCACCATGATACGCAGCGCTATGGTCCCCACGACCGAAACGCCCAGCGCGCTCAGGATCAGGGGCAGCATCATCTTCCACAATGCTTTCATATCGTATTTGAGAAGCTTGCTTAGCATCGGAACACCTCCCGGAACAGTTCATCCAGCGATTTGCCGTATTGCGCGCGGGTGGCGTCGGCCGAGCCCTGCATGATCACCTGGCCGCCGGCAAAGAAGAAAAACCCATCCAGTATTTTTTCAATATCAAAAATCAAATGGGTGGAAATGAGAATGGTTGAATCGCTGTTGTAGTTGGTTAAAATGGTTTGGAGAATATAATCCCGGGTGGCCGGGTCGACGCCGCCGATCGGCTCGTCGAGCAAGTAAAGGGATGCGTTGCGCGACATCACCAGTACAAGCTGCACTTTTTCCTTGTTCCCCTTGGAGAGGGTTTTGAGCCTGGCCTTGGCGTCGATGCCCAAATGGCGAAGCATCTCCTGCGCTTTGGCGCGGTCAAAGTCGGCGTAAAAATCCCCGAAAAAATCCAGCAGCTCAAACACCTGCATTCCGCCGCTAAAATATGGCCGTTCCGGCAGGTAGGACACCATGGCCTTGGTGGCCGCTCCCGGTTCTTTTCCGTTGATGAGGATCTGCCCGGCGGTGGGGGTCAGCAGGCCGGCTGCCAGCTTGATCAAAGTGGTCTTGCCGCTGCCGTTGGGCCCCAGCAGGCCGATGATCTGCCCTTTTGGCAGAGTCAGATTCAGGGCGTTGACCACGGGGAAAGATTCGTAAATCTTGGTCAGCCCCCTGCATTCGAGTACGTTGTCCATATTCAGTTGCTTCCCTCCTTTGTGTGTAAAACCAGGTCGGCCGCCTGCTCGCGGCTGAGCCCGAACTGCCGCATGCGCGCAGCGTAGTCCTCGGCGATGGCACACAGCATACCATCCCTCGCCGCGGCGATACGGCCCTGATCGGGCGTGACAAACCGACCGCTCGTGCCCTGCGTCAATACCAACTGCTCCTGCTCGAGCTCCCACAGCGCCCGCTGCATGGTGTTGGGATTGACCGAAGCTTCCACCGCGAGGTCGCGAACCCCGGGCAGCCGGTCGCCTGGCTCATATTGCCCTCCAATGATCCGCATGCGGATCTGTTGGGCGAGCTGCAAATAGATCGGGCTTTGAGAGTCAAAGGTCCAACCCAAATGGCCTCCCTCCTTTTCTTTTGTATTACTGTGCTATTACAATAATACAGAATGGTTCCTCATTTGTCAACTCCCTGATACAAAAAATTTTCCTGTTCCCGGTGGGGGCGCCCAAATGGAAAGTCCGCCTTGGCAATCGGATGTATCATCGCCGATGGGCCGGCCCGTCAACGCGAGAAGACCGGCATAGTCTTACATTCGTAAGCGAATTGTATTGTCGTTTTGCACTGGCAGCCAACGCAAACTAAGCCATCCTCACGACCGGCTGTTCGCGCCATGCGAAGCGTACCGTGCGAAGTGGCTTTATCTGATGTGCGTGCGCTTTAGCAGCCGCACTGGGTACCGGGTGGGGGAATTCCCCATACGGCTGCGCCGGCTTTAGCGCCTGGTGATGGGATGTGTGCCGCTATCCGGTTGCTGCCCGGTGCAGTTTCGTACAAAAATCCGAAGCAGCTCCTCCGCGTCCTGAAGCTGACGGGGAGTAAGCTGACGAATGAGGGAATGGATGGGATCCTCACCCTCCCCCACCGCGTCCACCAGCAGCAGGTAGTTGGGCGACACCTCCAATATGTCGCAAAGAGAGAGAAGGGTGGAAATGGACAAGCCGGCTTTGCCACATTCAATTTGACTTAAAAATTTCTCGCCGATATTTGCTTTCGCAGAGACGTAATCCTGGGTGTATTTTTTTGCTTTGCGGGCTTTTTGAATTTGCCGCCCAATGAGCATCCGATCGTATTGCATAAAACCACCTCTACCTATAAGGTTACCGATGTGAGATGGATTTATAACAATGTAAAATCTATACATTATAGTTAATAACATGATTATGCCGGTATGAATCCGTATAATATTTCCGGTTTTTATCGCTAAAGCGGGTTTTCTTCTCAAAGGAAGCGAAATAGCCCCTGTTATGCCTTCCGATCGTTTGGGCAAGGCGTCTTTATCATGTCCATCCAAAAGGCATAGCAAATGCGGCGTTCAAGGCCATTTTGTCTTGATTTATACGCATATAAAGCGTAGGCTGGCCGGCATGAAAATCGGGAATTTTAAAGATGACTTGGGGATATTTCCTAAATCTGAAAGGATGATACGATGGCATGGAGGCAGCGGCCCATGCCGCTCACCGCCGCTGGCAGCGGCAGATTCCCCGGCTCGATGAAAGGGCGTGCAAGCGCAAAAAGGAACGCCCCCGCGGAGTACCGCAGGGGCGACAGGGAAGAGGATACGCGCCAACCGGCCAAGTTTTTTCGGCCGGTATCCGGCGCGGCCGCAGGGGCGTTCCAAGGGATAGGAGGTAATGCCAAGCGTTTAATAGGATAGCTGGTTATAGGCGATGGTGATGGTATCCACCGTGCCTCCCCAGCCCATGGTGGGCGTGGTGTTGGACAGCTTGATGTAGATCACGCCGTCAAGCCCGTAGGCGGAGGGGGTAAAGGTATACGAAGTCCGGTTGGCGGTATCCTGCACCCAGCCTCCCGAGGAGAGGGTGGCGTAATTATAGGCTTCGGTCCAGTCGCCGTCGTGATCCGACACGCTGAGTACATAATTCTGGGCAACGTAGAGGGTGACGCTGGCCGAATCCAGGCCGGTCAGGTCAAAGCGGTAGACCAGCTCGCCGGTCAGGTCGCAAAAGCGCAGGCCGTCGTTGGCGCTGCCGGTGTTGCGCACAATGTAGCTTTGATCCTTGGCCTGATTGTTGGTCGCGATGGAGACCGATACCGGCGTTACGGCCGGCTCCGCCGGCTCATAGTACCGGATGGTGATTTGATGCAGGGAGCCTCCCCAGCCCATGGTAGGCGTGGTATTGGACAGCCGGACGTAGAGGACGCCGTTGGTATACCCATAGTCTTCGGGCGAAAGGGTGTAGGTGGTGAGGTTGGATTCATCCTGCACCCAGCCGCCGTTGGTCATGGTCTTATAGTTGTACACCTCGGTCCAGTTGCCATCCGTGTTGGAGACGCTGATGACATAATTCTGTCCCACCTGCAAGGATACGCTCGGGCGCATCTTGCCCGACAGATCAAAGCAGTAAACCAGTTCGCCGTCCAGGTCGCAGAAACGCAGGGCGTCGTTGGCGCTGGCGGTATTGCGCACGATATAAGCGCTGTCGAGGTTCTGGTTACTGGTCGCAATGGTGGTGGAATTGAGGGTGGTGTGGTCGGGCACGAGGTACCGGGTGGTGAATTTTACAATGGACGCCCCCCAGCCCTGGGTGACGTCGGTGTTGGAAAAGCGCACATACAGCTCGTTGGCGATGCCATAATCGGCGGCGGTGATTTTCAGATTGGTGCGGTTGCTGCCGTCGGTGATGTGCACGTCGCTGATATCCCGGTAATCATAGGCTGTGACATAGTCCCCGTTGTGGTCGGAGACCTCGACGAGATAATTGCTGTAAATATCAAAGATGACCGCAAAATCATCGTGATCGGCCAGGTCGAATTTATACACCAGCTGCCCCGTCAGGTCGCAGTAGCGGATGGAATCGTTGGCAAAGGCGGTGTTGCTGACCAGATAGGCCGCATCCTGGTTGGAGCTGTTGGTCAGCACGGTGGTCTCCTCGTACCGCATCTTTTGACCGTCGGCCACCGGCGTGGTTCCCCAGGTCACCGTCACGGTCAGCGGGGTATTGCCTTCCCCGTCGATGCCAAGCAGGAGGGAATTGGTCTCGTTGTCCCACTGGGAATAAAACTCATGGTACGCCTGGCTGCCCTTGGTCACGCTCACCTGCTGAGGGTATTTGCCATTGCCCAGCAGACGGGTGGAAACCAGGGTGCCCTCCGGCCCGGTGAAGGTAAAGGTGGTGGACGTGGCCGTTTCGGTCACCTCTCCCTGCAGCGCGCCGCCCGAGTGTACAAAGCGCGGGGTCCCCGCGGTCTGCAAATGGGAAATATCTTTGAGAAAAGCACATTTTCCATTCTCGATGTACTTTTGCCCCACGACCGGAAGGGTCTCCTCAAACAGATCGACAAACGGGCCGTTGAGCAGCTGGCTCGATCCGGTGGCCTGTGCGGCGATGTAATTACCCCGCTGGATGGCCATGATATCCGACTCCAGATAGGTCATATCGGTAAAGGAGACGGCGTATTCCACCAAGTCGCGCAGCATATCCGGCCCATCGCTCGAGGTGCCGTAAATGCTCGAGGGCAGGCCGACCGCAATGACCTTGCCCTGCCCGGCGTTGGCCTCAAAGCCGACGTTATACAGCAGCCCGGCACGGAGAATGGAGGTGAAGCCCGAACCGGAGAAGGAATAGGAATAAGAACGGTTGTTGCTCGAGAGATAGACGCCGTCCAGATTGGAGCCATAGCTTGCGTTCCCTCTCCAGGAAAGGGAGAGGCCGCTGAGCACGTTGCCTGTCCGGACCCCCGTCAGGCCCAATTTCGTAAACAGGTCGGCCATGGGGGTGGTATTTGCCTGGCTCCACCAGGTATTGGAGAGGGAGGAGTAGTCGTCCTTACCCCCGAGATAGAGAAGGACGCCGCCCGCCTGCACCCAGTCGGCGATGGCCTGGTTGGTTTGGGCCGAAATGGGCTTCTGGCAGTCATAGGACAATATCAGCAGCTTGATCCCCGACAGATCGGAGGCAGATTGAATCTGCTCGAGCGAGGGGATGGTGATGGGGATGCCTTCTTCAATCAGCGGAACGGTCATGCCGTAAAAGCTGGTGCCGGAATCCGAGTCGGCCATCGTGCCCGAGCCGTACTGCCAGGAAAGCGAATCGGACAACGCGACGCCAATGCCGGCCGTGCCGCCGTATAGTGCCGAGGCTTTCCCGCTGAGCTCTTTGAGGGCGGTAAAGACATTGAGCTGAGAGGTGCGATAGTCGGCCGGTACGTCGCTGGAGAAGCTGCGGTTTTGCCAGATGGTCTCCTGGAAGCGTTGGATGTCCTGCTGGAGGAGCTGGGAAACGACCGTTTGCTTATAGACGTCGCGGTAGAAATCCCAGGATTCGGTGCCGGCGTCGGAGAAGGGATCGGCCAGGGTGTACAGGGTCTGCTCCCCGGTGATGGTGTCGATGTAGGACGCATACCCCACAAAAGAGGACTCAAACACCCGCATGACGTCGTCGCCCGCATAGGGGATGGGATTGACCGCCGTATCCGACCAGGTCTGGCCGATGACGCCGTCGATGCCGTCTAGCTCGGTATAGTGGCCGGTGCCGGCGACCATGCCGATGAGGTTATAGCTGTTGACGCTGTGGGTCGCGACCAGCACCTTGACGTTGGGGAACATCTGCTTGGTGCGAGTGGCCAGCGTCTCCAAAAAACGCTCCCACAGATATACTTTGAGCTTGGAGGCTTTGTACTGGTTTTCGGTAGAGGAAGCCGGATCCTGCCAGGCTTCGCCGTAATAGGCTTGCCATTCCTGTTTGAAGGCTGCGGAATACCCCGAGGCCTGCCAGGGCTCCGGTTCCTCGAGCACCACCGTGTCCATCTGGGGATAGTCGGTACAGTGCTTTTTGATGATTTCCCACTTGTAATCAATGTAATTCTGGGTGGGAACGCGATACTGGAACATGGTGCTGATCGATTCTCCATCCTGATTGAGCTGGATGTTGCTGTCATCCCCGCCGTAAACGGTATAGTATTCGTCTGAATTCGACCGGTTGGCCGAGATCATCAGGCATAATTCGCGATCTCCCAGGTTATCCGCCCAGGAGTCCAGAAGGTTATCCGATGAACTGACGTTGTCGGCGTACACCATGACGGCGTCGGTCGGAATGTCATAGCTCGCGTCATAATTCGCGGCGTTTTGCACTGTCGTGACAATACCGTCCACCTGCTCGGTATCCTGATACTGCGCGTAAGCCTGCGAGGCCGTCCATGGGACGGTGGTCAGCTGCGTTCCGCTGCTGCCGGATAAGGGATCGTCCGGAGATTGCGCGTCGGCGAGCGCGCCGGGAATCGCCATGCCGGAAACCAAAAGTGTGCCCGTGATCACAAGGGGTATGCTTTTGCCTAGGATACGCTGGAGCAAATGGTTCATGTCAATAGCCTCCTGTCAAAATTTTACTTCATTATACATCTTTCGGCAAAGTTTATCTATTGACATAATGGGTATAATTTCCAAACAAGTTTTGTGAATATTGTCCTCATAGTGAAATAAAATCGCAAAACAAAAACATTTGTTCTGATTTTGCTTGTTTCCCGGATACTTCGGGTGTATAATAAAAATAGGAGGAAATATTCCTACCCACCGGACGACTGTGCAACCAGTCGTTTTTTTCATGCTCTGACTTTCGAAACCAATTACCCCGTGCGGGAGAGGGAAGATCAGTGCATCCAAACATCATTCCAAATCAGAAAGGATGAGAGTATGCTGAAATTCATTGTCAACAGCGCCGAGCTTGTCCGTTGCGACGCCGAGCCGATTGTCAGCGGCGGCAGCCAGTATCCCAGAGCCAAATTCAGTTTTTCCAGCGACTGGGAGGGGCTGCAAAAGGTCGTGCAGTTTACCCGGCTGCCCAACGGAGTAACCATTTCGATGACGCTACCGTCCGACGGGGTGCTGTCGGTCCCCGCCGAGATGGTCACCGAGCCGGGGGAATTTACCCTGGCCATGCAGGGACGCGACAGCGCCGGCCTCGTCGTGGCCAACACCCCGTCTCTGGAGCCGGCCATCGAGGTGATCGAAAACGGCATCCGTGACGGGGCCGCGCCCGGGATGCCTACGCCCGATATCTACGCCCAGTTTGTAGCACAGCTTGAGGAAAACAACGAAGCCATTCAAGAGCTTCTGGACAAGGCCGATTCGGGCGAGTTGCAGGGTCCAAAAGGGGACAAGGGAGACACCGGCCCGAAAGGGGATAAGGGAGACAAAGGCGACACGGGGCCGCAGGGCCCGCAGGGAGAAAAAGGCGACCAGGGAGAAGCAGGGTACACGCCGGTGCGGGGCGTGGACTATTGGACCGAGAGCGACATCGAGGCGATGGAGGAGGACGTCATCGCGGTGGTGGGGC
>CBCTCU010000018.1:0-49756 GCA_965145485.1 uncultured Eubacteriales bacterium
ATATGGTGGGTATAGCTTAGTTGGTTAAAGCGCCAGTTTGTGGCACTGGAGACCGTCGGTTCGAATCCGACTATCCACCCCATTTTAACGAATAGCACGCAGAGGCATCCTTTGCGTGCTTTGTGTTCCATTTTCCTTTTGCATATTGGGGTGTCGCCAAGCGGTAAGGCAACGGACTTTGACTCCGTCATTCGCTGGTTCAAATCCAGCCATCCCAGCCACGTCGGGGCAAAGTACGCTTTGCTCCGATTTTCTTTTTGGAAGAAAATCATCCGCCCGCTCCCTTGCTCCTCCTTTTTCGCAAAAGGTCACGCTTGGCTAGCCTGTTCGGTTGCGAGTGCCCTCACGACGGCTCGCGGTCGCTACCAACTTTTTGCGGCTGCGCCTGCCGGCGCCGATCTTTTTGTCTCACCCTCCCACGTCGGAATGGACTACGCTCCATTCAAAATCCCCGGCCATTCGACCGGGGTTTCTAATACCGCTCGCGTTATTCCTCCTCCCCCCAAAAAGTCACGCTGCGCCTTCTCTGTTTGCTTGCAAGCGCGCTCACGACGCTCCGGCTTGCTACCAACATTTTGCGGTTTGCGTATTGCGGCGCTGGAGATTCTTTTTTCTTACCCTCATCGGAGCAAGCTTGGCATCGCCTGCTCCGACTTTTTAAAAATTAGAGCACGCTCACGCGTTTGCCGCAGTGCGACAAATTTTGCTCACTCCTTATCCACAAAAACCACGCCCGGCTACGGTTATGTCCTTGTAAATGGAGGCATTACGCCTGCGCTGCGCCAAAAACTTGTTGCGGGCTACACGACGGAGTAAATCCCTTTCGAACAACACGGGGGATTCCTTTTGTCTTATCTTGATAATATCGAAAAACGCCCATAAAATTAGGCCCGCCCTCTTTGCAGGGCGGGCCTAATTGTTTTAATCCTTCATCATTTTGCAAAGCTGCTCGGGTGTTGCGCCCTGCTTGATGATATCGTAATAGCGGAGGATCAGCGTCCCCGCCTCCGATTTTGGATCGATCTTGCAGATGTCGGTCAGAATGGTCTCAGGGGCCTCTTTCGAGACCTCGTCGTAGTCAAAGTTCATCGCGGCGGCGGCGGCCAGGCAGAGGTACTTGGGCACGACCCCCTCCGACAGGCAGAGATTGAGCGCGCCGACGATGCGGTCGTTGGGGTTGAGCTTGCGCTTGAGGTCGTTGCCCACCCGCTTGACGGTATCGCCCAACTGGCGGTTGCCGAAGCGGCTGATCAGATCCTCCACGTGATCGTTGAGCTCCTGATATTTCACGCCATGGTGCTGCGCCAGGCATATGGCCGACTGCTGCATGGCGCGCAGCACCAGCAGTTCGACGTAGGGGTTCTCGATGGCCTGCCAGATGTACTCCACCCCCATCCGATTGCCCAGATAGGCGCAGAAGGCGTGGCCCATGTTGTGGATAAAGAGCTTGCGCTGGATATAAAACTCAAAGGGGGTGAAGGGCACCATGTTTTTGATGGGGGGAATCTCCCCTTTGAAGGCCGCCTTGTCGACCGGCAGGATGCCGTAGCTCTCCACACAAACGCGCAGGGGGTTGTCGCCCTTCATTTCGGGGGTCTGCACCGGCACCATGCGGCCGATCGAGGCCTCGACAAAGCCGACCTTTTCGTCGAGCAGCTTTTTCTCCTCATCATTGAGCTTTTCGGCGATGGCGTTTTTCAAATAGGCGTCGGCGCCGATGAGGTTCTCGCAGATGATGATGTTCAGCGGCTTCTTGGAGGGGTCGGCAAAGCGCTTTTTCAGCCCCTCCGACACGGGGCCGATGATGAATTTGAGGACGTTGACCCCAACGGCGGTGGCCATCACGTCGGCCTCGGCGATGGCGTTGGCCACTGCCTCGACGTCGTTGCCGTCGACGCAGCTTACGTTTTCCACCATCTGCTCCTCGTAGGTATCCTTGTAAAGAATGCGTACCGGATAGCAATGCTGGGTGTTGAGCTGCTCAATCACCGCCGGGACGACGTCCACAAAGGAGGTCTCATAGCCAGACTGATAGAGCAGCTGCCCGATAAAGCCGCGGCCGATATTGCCCGCGCCGTACATGACTGCTTTCATTTGCTTTCATCCTTTCCTGGCCGCTGCGTTCCACGGCAGGGCCCATGCAAAATTCAATTCAATGAGACGATGCGACGGCTTTTGGCCTTAGAAAAAGGCGGTCGTCAGCTCGTCGATGGTAATGCCCGAAAAATATTCCGGAAGATCCAGAGGCTCCAGGCGGGAGCGCACCGCCTCAGGGGTATAGGCTGCGCCTGTGAGGGCCTGCTCGAACTCGGACACGTCCCGCCGGCCAAAGTAGTCGCCAAAAATGCGCACCTCGGCAATGCAGTCGCCCGAAATGTTCATGCGCACGTCCAGCAGGCCGCCGGGGAAATAGCTGTCCTTATGAAAGGTATATTCCTTTTTATACCCAAAGTTCCACTCCCAGGTGGCGTACTTATCCTCCCGCAGCGCCGAAACCGCCTGGATGTCAGCGTCGGTCAGGACATACCGCTCGCTGCCGGGGTTTTCCTCCTCGATCTTGCGCAGCACCCGGTCGCAGAATTCCTCCATCGACAGCGGGGAGGTCAAATGCTCGGAAATGTTGGTCACCCGGCTGCGCACCGATTTGATCCCCTTGCTCTGGATTTTCAGCGGATTCACCCGCAGCGCGTCGGCCAGATGGTTGACATTCGCGTTAAACATGATGCAGCCGTGGTGCATCATCCGGCCATGATAGGCGCACTGGGCAGTGCCCGAAAATTTTTTGCCGTCGATGAGCAGGTCGTTTCTCCCCGACAGCTCGGCCGGCACGCCAATGGAGCGCAGCACCTCCAGGATAGGCCGGCAGTAAAGGGCGTAGTTGCTGAAATTGCCGACGCCCCCCTCCTCGATGAAGGTGTAGTTGACGTTGCCGAGATCGTGAAAGACCGCGCCGCCGCCCGTCTGGCGGCGCACGACCGGGATGTTGTGCTCGCGCACATAGTCGTAGTTGACCTCGGCCAGCGTGTTCTGGTTGCGCCCCACCACGATGCAGGGGGCGTTGCGCCAGAGCATAAAGATATCGCCGGTGCATTGGCGCAGCAAATACTCCTCCAGAGCGAGGTTAAAATAAGGATCGGTGGTCGATTGATAAAGAATGCGCATGAAAATTCCTTTTCGGCAACGGGCCGGCGACAGATCGTCCGGCGGGCGGATAAAAAGCGGGCGGAGGAGCGGTTAGCCCCTCCGCCCGTCGCAGATGGTGGATACTAAGTAAGCACGCCGTCCCGACAACGGCTGGCTGTATCAGTCAGCGTAACCTGTAGTGCCGCAATGTCGGGATGAATCCCGGCCCGGGTGAAATGCCCGGACCAGGTATAACGTCTAGCGTCGGTTAGACGCCCATCTTGGCCTTGCGCAGAATCTCGGTGTTGGAGTAGTTGTGCTTGGGCGTATAGCCGGGGATGGGCAGCAGCTTCTCATGCAGCGCGTCGATGATCCACTCAGGCTGCGGATAGAACTGCTCTTTGTACTCGGCCGCCGGGGTGATCCAGTTCTGCGAGCCGACCACCACGGGAGGCGCATCGAGATAATCGAAGGCCAGCTGGGTGATGTTGGTGGCCATGTCGTTGAGGATGTTGCCGCGGGTGACGGCGTCGGAGGCCAGGATGATACGGCCGGTCTTCTTGACCGACTCGATGACCTTCTCGTAGTTGAAGGGAACGACCGAACGCGCGTCGATAACCTCGGCGGTAATGCCGTACTGCTCGCGCAGGATCTTCTCGGCGTCCATGGCGGTGTAGAGGGTGGCGCCGATGGTCAGGATGGTAACGTCCTTACCCTCGGTACGGATGGCGGGCTCGCCGAAGGGAATCTCATAGTAGCCCTCGGGCACGCCTTCCTTAACAAACCGCTCGCCCATATCGTAGAGCTGCTGGCTCTCGAAGAAGCAGACCGGGTCGGTGGAGCTCAACGCGGTGTTCATCAGGCCCTTGGCGTCGTACGGGGTGACGGGGTATACCACCTTCAGGCCGGGCACGTGGGCGCAAAGCGCGGTCCAATCCTGGGAGTGCTGCGCGCCGTACTTGAAGCCGACCGGCACGCGCAGAACCACCGGCATCTTGAGCCCGCCGGCGCTCATGGCCTGCCATTTGGCCATCTGGTTGAAGACCTCGTCGCCCGAGCAGACGATAAAGTCGCAGTACATCAGCTCGGCAATGACACGGCCGCCGGCCATGCCGTAGCCCACCGCGCTGCCCACGATGGCCGACTCGGCGATGGGGGCGTTGAAGAGGCGGTGATAGGGCAGGGCCTCGGTCAGGCCGCGGTATACGGCGAACGCGCCGTTCCAGTCGCGGACGTCCTCGCCGTAGGCGATGAGGGTCGGGTCGGTATAGAATTTATCCATGATAGCCTCAAACAGGCCGTCGCGGATGTTATACTGCCTTGCCTTGGGCAGCAGCTTGCCGTCCTTATCATAGGCGTAACGGGCAGCCTTGGCAATCTTCTTAACCCGCTCGTTGTCCTCTTTCTTCTCGCGGACCTCGCACTCGCGGTCGTCCATCTTCTCCACATGGCCATTGGAGAACATAACGCTCTCGATGTGATCGGGATGCTCGTTGTAGTCGGTGTAGGGAGCGATCTCCAGGTCGGAGGCCAGGGCAAACATGCGGTGGTTGCGGTCGATGATCTCGTTCTTGACCGCCTCGACTTCCTCGGCGGTGGCAACGCCGGCGTCGATGATCTGCTGCGGGAAGGTCTTGAGCGGATCGAGCGCCTCCCACTCTTCCAGCTCCTCCTTGGTGCGGTAGCTCATGGCGTCGGAGGTCGAGTGGCCAGACAGACGGTAGGTCACAACGTCGAGCAGAACCGGGCCCTTGCCCTCCTCAAGGGTCTTGCGGGCGCGGCGATAGGCGTCGATCATGGCCAGCGGGTTCCAGCCGTTGATGCGCTCGGCGTTGAGCTGATTCTGCGCGATGCAGCCCAGGCGGGCAAGGTCGCCGTAAGCCATGGTTTCGCCCTGGGTCTGGCCGCCCATGCCGTAGGCGTTGTTGTTAAAGTTGTAGATGATGGGAAGGCCGCCCTTGTAGCCGTCCTCCCACAGCTCGTTGTACTGATCCATCGCGGCAAAGGTCATGGCCTCGTAGACCGGGCCGCGGGCAGCGGCGCCGTCACCCGCGTTGGCAACGACAATGCCCGGCTTTTTGTTGCACTTTTTGTACAGCGCAACACCGGTAGCGATGGGGCCCGAGCCGCCGACGATAGCGTTGTTGGGATAAATGCCGAAGGGCAGGAAGAAAGCGTGCATCGAGCCGCCCAGCCCGCGGGAGAAGCCCATATCCTTGGCAAACAGCTCGCAGGTGATGCCGTACATGAAGAAGTCGCGGGCGACGTCCTTGACCGTCTTGCCGGTAGTGTACTTTTTGACAACCTCATAGTTTTTGCCGTCGTTGAACTCCTTCATGATACGCTCGAGCTCTTCATCCGACAGCTTGCGGATGGCCGAAAGGCCCTTGGCGATGACCTCGTGGTGGCTGCGGTGGGTGCCGAAGATGAAGTCGTCCACGCCCAGCGTGAAAGCCTGGCCGACCGCGGTGGCCTCCTCGCCGATGGCGAGGTGGGAGGGGCCGGGATAGGTAAACTCTTTCCCGTTGTACTGGCCCTGCAGCTTGATCGACTGCAGCATGGTCTCAAACTCGCGAATGGCGACCATGTCGGCATACATGCCCAGGAACTCTTCCTTCGTGAAGTTCTTCTTTTCATCCTTGACCGTCTTGTTGTACTTGCAGACGGGGATGTCCTTAAAGGTGATGGTGCGCTCAGCGAACCGATCCTGCGGATGGACTGGCATTGACTTTGGCATACTCTATCGACTCCTTTTCATTAGTCACTCGTTTTTATCTGCGTGGGCGAAGGGCCGGCTTTGCCGCAACGCCCCTGCCCCGCGCAGCCCGCTGGCCGTGCCGGATGCCCGGCGGCCGAAGAGGCAGGCTTTACTTGATATCAAACAGGGCCTCCCGGATGACCTCGCAAACGCTCGGATGGGGGAAGACGATCTCTTTGATATTATCAATGCACATCTCGGTCTCGATCATCATGGCCGCGCCGTAGATGATCTCCGACGAGTAGTTGCCGATCATGTGGACGCCCAGCACACGGTTGTACTTTGCGTCGACAATCACCTTGCAGATGCCGTCGCCGCCCTCGTTCTCGGCCATGTAGCGGCCGGAATAGTTCATGGTGACGGTAATCGCCTTGACGTCCATACCCTTTTCCTTGGCCGACTCTTCGGTCTCGCCGACTGAAGCGACCTCAGGATTGGTATAGATGACGCCCGGGATGGCGTTGTAGCGCATGCGGTCCTTTTTGCCGAGGATGTTGTTGATGGCAACCTCTCCCTCGCGGTAGGCGGTGTGGGCGAGCATGGACCGGCCGTTGACGTCGCCCGCGGCATAAACCCCGGCGACGTTGGTGCGCATGCACTCGTCGGTGACAATGGCGCCCCGCTCGGTGTAGACATGGATGTTTTCCAGGCCATAGCCCTGGGTCACGGCGCGGCGGCCGATCGAGCAGAGCACCTTGTCGGCCGCGACCGACTGGGTTTTGCCCTCGGCGTCCTCAAAGGTGACCTTGCCGTCGCCGACGGCGGTAACCTTGCAGCCGAGCATGAACTCCACGCCTTTTTTCTGATAATTATTCTGCAGGATCTTGCCGATCTCGCGGTCGGTATTGCCGGCGATGTGATCGAGCATCTCGACCACCGTCACATGGCTGCCGACCGAGTTGTAGTAGGAAGCCATCTCCAGGCCGATCACGCCGCCGCCGATGACCACCAGGTTGCCCGGGATCTCCTCGAGATCGAGCACCTCGCGGTTGGTCATGACAAAGCCGGTTTCCACCCCCTCGCGCAGGCCGGGGATGGGGGGGATGACCGGCATCGAGCCGGTGGCGATGAGCAGCTGCTTGCCGGTGTAGGTTTCGCCGCCCGCCTGGATCTGGAAGCCCTCGTCGGTGCGCCCGAGGATCGTGCCCTCGGCGTCGACGACCTTGACGCCGTTTTTCTTCATCTTCATGCCGATACCGCCGACCAGGGCGGCGACCACCTTATTCTTACGTGCGACGACCTTTTTCTGGTCGATGGCGGCGCCGGTGGTGGTCACGCCGTACTTGTCGCCATGGTTGCAATAATCGTAAATCTTGGCCGAATAGAGCAGCGACTTGGAGGGGATGCAGCCCTCGTTGAGGCAGACGCCGCCCAGCGCGCGCTTTTCAATGACCAGGGTCTTGAGCTTAGCCGCGCCGGCGCGCTCGGCCGCGTTGTAGCCCGCAGGGCCGCCGCCGAGAATAATCAGATCATACAGTTCCATCTTCGAACCATATCCTTTCCTTGGGATTTCTCCCCGCCGGATTCTCCGGCCGGCCGGGCGCAGCGCCGCTGCGCCCGAGCTGGGGAGGTTTCCTTATTTGCACAGCAGGATCGAGAAGTTTTCGAGGTTATACTTCAGATCCTTCAGGAAGCGGGAGGCGGGCGCGCCGTCCACCGCACGGTGGTCGTAGGTCAGCGACAGGCCCATGGCCGGGTAGGTCTTGATCTCGCCGTCGACCTCGCGCACGCGGGTGGTGATGGTGTCCACACCCAGGATGCCGGTCTGCGGGGTGTTGATGACCGGGGTAAAGCTCTCGATGCCAAAGGAGCCGAGATTGGAGACGGTAAAGCTGGCGCCCTGCAGCAGATCGGGGGTTGCCGAGCCACTCTGGCAGACAGAGGCGAGCTCCTTGGCCTCCTTGGCGATCTGGCTGAGGGACTTCTTATCGGCGTTGTGCAGGGTGGGAACCAGCAGCCCCCTGTCGGTATCCACCGCGATGCCCAGATGCACGCCGCTGAAGTAGCGCATGGTATCGCCATTCAAAAGGTGGGCGTTGAGGGCGCGATGCTCCGGCTTGCACAGGGTGCGGGAAACGGCGTAGAGCACGATGTCGTTGAGGGTAATATTGGCAAGGCCCATGCCCTCGGCGCCGGCCTTGAGCTTTTTACGCAGCGCCATGATCTCGGTCGCGTCGAAGGTCAGGGTGTGGGTCAGCTGCGCGGCGGTCGACAGGGAAGAGCTCATCTGCTTTGCGATGGTCTTGCGGATGGTGGGCATCTTCTCGTCGACATACTCGGCTTCGGGAGCGGCAGCGGCGGCCGCAGCGGGGGCAGCCCCGATGTCGCCGACCGAGAACTTTCCGCCGATGCCGGTGCCGGCCTGGCCAGCGAAGGCACCCGCGGCAGCGTAAGTGGCGCTGGGGCCGTTTTCAATCAGGTTGCGCACGTCGCGCTCGATCACGCGGCCCTCAGGGCCGGTGGGGGCGGCAAAATGCACGTCCACGCCGCTCTTGGCGGCCAGCGTTTTGGCGCGGGGGGAAGCCTTGACAAAGCCGTCGGCGCCGGCGGGAGCCGTAGCGGCCACAGCGGCGGCAGGGGCCGCGGCCGGAGTCGTGGGGGCGGCGGGAGCTTCCGAAGCGGCAGCCTCGGCGGCAGGAGCCTCCGACGCGGCGGCGGGGGCGAACTCCGCGGTGCTTTCCCCCTCCTGACCGATGACGCAGACATTGGTCATGGTGGGGACGTCGGCGTCCTCCTCAAAGAATTGCTCAAGCATAATGCCGTCGACGGGGGATTCCTCGTCGAGGGTGGATTTGTCGGTCTCATACGTGAAGAGCACATCGCCCTTCTTGACCGGATCACCCTTTTTCTTGTGCCAGGTCGTGAGGATACAGCTTTCAACCGTGATTCCCACATTCGGCATCATTACTGGTGTTGCCATGGTTTATCCTCCTTCGTAATGCTCCGGCCGGCGTTCGCCGTGCCGTTTGTTGTATCCATATCGCAATCGGCCTGCGGGGCCCCGCAAAGCCGAAAGGATTTTACATGAAGCGCCCCGAAAAGCGAGGCGGGGTTTGCCCGGCGGCCTGCCGGGCCGGCCGGATGGGTTACCCTTCCCCATTGCGCCAAGCGGACATGCCGCCAACTGGTTTGCCATGGCGGGATTGCCGCGGATGAGAGCCGCCGCACCGGCCGGCAAAAGACGCAGCGCAAGTCAAGCTATCATATTGGCGCAAAGGCCGCAAATGGCCTGCTGCTTATTCCCACAACACGGTGACCTGGTTTTGGGTTGCCGACTCCATGATCTCGTCCGACGGACGCTGGTCGGTGATCAGCAGGTCGATCTGGTCGAGGGTGGCGAAGGTAAAGGGCATGCTTTTGCCAAATTTGCTTGCGTCGACGAGCATGATGGTCTTTTTGGCCTTGGCGATGATGTTGCGCTTGAGCTCGCACTCGCTGTAGTTGCCGCAGGTGCAGCCGTTTTCCTGCGAGAACGCCGACGCGACCATAAAGGCAAAGTCAAAATTGAGGTGGGCGATGAATTCCAGCGACTGGGGCCCCGACACCGATAAGGTGGAGCGGTTGATCAGCCCGCCGATGAGAGTGACGTTGGGCTTGTACCGCTTGGAGACCTCCAGCGCCACGTTGGGCGCGCTGGTGAGAATGGAAAGGTCGAGGTCGGGAATCTGCCGGGCGAGCATCATGCCGGTCGTGCCCGAGTCGAGAAAGATCGAACGCCCGGTCTCGATGTACTTGGCGGCCAGCTTGCCGATTTTGGTCTTGGCCTCGGGATTCTTAACCGCGCGCAGGGCGTAGACGTCCTCCTGCCCGGCGTCGAGCATCTTGATGTAGCGCGCCCCTCCCCGGATGCGGACCGCCTCGCCCAGCTTTTCAAAATACTCGAGGTCGCGGCGCAGGGTCATGCTTGACACCTGGGGGAACATCTCCTCCAACTCCTTGAGCTTGACCACGCCCTTGTCGCGCAGCAGAGTCAGGATTTTGTCGCGGCGATCAAAACTCATGGGGGAGGCTCCTTTCCGATCTGACTGAATATCACAAAAGCGCCTGGAATTGTAGCGGTTTTGTGGCTGAAATGTAAAGTTTTGTTCAAAACTAACATCCAGCGTGTTAATTATAATCAAACAGGGGCGGAATGTCAATCTTTTTGCATAAAAAATCTTGACCAAATCCGACCGGGCAAAGCTTGAAAAATCAGTATAAAGCTGTTAAACTGTAGTATTATAAAAAAGATACCCGTCCAACGTCGCAATGGCGTTGTGTTATCGAGAGATGTAAGGAGCTTTGCTTTCAAGCCCTTTTCGGGCGCAGAGGATTGCCGCGCCCATCGATAGCAACCGGACAATGGAAAGGTGGATGAGAATGAGCCGCAAAGAGTGGATCGTCGCAGGGGGCGACCGCGCCGCCGCGCAGGCCCTCGCAGACGAATGCGGGATTGACCCGCTCGCCGCTCTGCTGCTGATTGGCCGCGGCATCAGCGATCCGGCCCAGGCGGAGGAATTTCTCGATCTTGACCAGCCCCTCTCCGACCCCTTGGAGCTGCGGGATATGGACAAAGCGGTCGAACGCATCCGGCGCGCGCTCGACCAAAAAGAAACCATGGCCGTCTTTGGCGATTACGACTGCGACGGGGTGACGGCGGGCGTGCTGCTGACCGATTATCTTCGCTCCCAGGGGGCGGAGGTATCCCTCATGCTGCCCGACCGCATGGGCGACGGCTATGGGATGCACCTCCCGCAGATCGACCGCCTGCACGAGCAGGGGGTCACGCTGGTGATCACGGTGGACAACGGCATCGCCGCCGCGGGGGAGGTCGCCTACGCCGCCGGGCTGGGCATGGACGTTGTGGTGACCGACCATCACATCCCTCCCGACAGCCTGCCCGACGCCGCCGCTGTGGTCGACCCTCACCGGCTGGACGAGGAGAGCGATTTTGTCGACTATGCCGGCGTCGGGGTGGCCTTCAAGCTCTGCTGCGCCCTGGAAGGGGGCGCCTGCGAGCAGCTGCTTGGCCGTTACGGCGATCTGGTTGCCATCGGTACGGTGGCCGACGTCGTGCCCCTGCGCGGGGAGAACCGCATCCTTGTCGCCAAGGGGCTGCAATGCCTCAATCAAAGCCCGCGGCTGGGTATCCGGGCCCTGCTGTCCGCCGCCGGCATGGACGGGCGGGCGATTACCTCCGAGACGCTGGGCTTTGGCATCGGCCCGCGCATCAACGCCGCCGGGCGCATGGGGGACGCCATGCGCGCCGCCCGCCTGCTTATGAGCAGCGACGCCGCGCAGGCCGCGCGCCTGGCCGGGGAATTGGAGGAGGCCAACCGGGAGCGCCACACCGTCGAGGACGCCATCCTGCGCGAATCGCTGGACATGTTGGCGGCCGACGGGGAGCTTGCCCGCCGCCGTCTGATCGTGCTGGCCAGGCCGGGCTGGCACCCGGGGGTGCTCGGCATTGCCGCCGCGCGTCTGTGCGAGCGCACCGGGAAGCCCTGTATCCTGCTGACCATACACGACGGGCAGGCCCATGGATCGGCCCGCAGCGTGGGCGACTTTGCCCTGTACGACGCTTTGTATGCCTGCCGGGAGCATCTGACCGCCTTTGGCGGGCATGCCCAGGCCGCGGGGCTTTCGATGCGGCAGGACGATCTGGCCGCCTTTTCGGCCGCTTTGGAGCGGTATGCGGCCAAGCTGGGAGAGATGCCCTTTCCCAAGCTTCGGCTGGACTGCAAGCTGACCCCGCGGGGGGTGAGCGTTGCGGCGGCCGAGGCGGCTGAAGCACTCGCCCCCTTTGGGCAGGAGAACCCTTCTCCCCTGTTCGGGCTGTTTTGCATGGCCATCGACGATATCCGTCCGGTTGGCGGAGGGGGGCATCTGCGGCTCTCCCTTTCGCGCGACGGCGTGGCCGTGACGGCCATGCGCTTTTCCACAAAAAGGGAGGAGTTTCCCTACGACCGGGGGGATTGCGTCGACCTGGCGGTTTCCCTCAGCGTGGGCCAATACCAGGGGAAGCCTTCCCTGTCGGTCGTTGTGCGGGATATCCGCCCGCACGGGTTGGAGCAGGCGGCCGTGTTATCCGACCTGCGGCTATACGAGCGGTACCGGCGGGGGGAGGCCCTGAGCGCCGGGCAGGCAGCGCGGCTGCTGCCCGGCCGGGAGGAGATCGGGGCGGTCTACCGCCAGATGCGCCGCCGCGACGGGCAGGTGCAGGACAAGGAGCTGCTGCTTTCGCGCACCGGCGGGCAGATGGGATACGCGCGGGTATGTTGCGCCATCGACGCGTTGGAGGAACTCTCCCTCATCCGGCGGGAGGATGGGCCGCTGCCATCTTGGCGCATCAATCCCGCGGCCGGGAAACAGGACCTCAGCCGCAGCCGGGTGCTCGGGGAATTGGAAAAGGCGGCCCGGGCCTCGGACCAATCCGCCGGCGCAGTCTCGTAAAATCCGGCAACCCAGGGGAATGACTTATCGCCGGAACGGCCGGTTTTCAGCCTTCTGACATACATAACGCCCCTTTTTGAAAATCGAGATAGGCAGGATGCGGCAACGCGCGCTTATCTCAAAAGAGATCAAAACATCCAGCTTGCGAAAGGATGATCGTCTGTATGATCCATTCGGAACATTCCGGCCACGAATCTGTGGACGCCCCGATGGAGCAAAACGCTCCCCTGCCGGCCGGAAGAGGGGACGGCGAAAGTGAGCGGCCATCCTCACAAGACGCCGGCACGGCCGCCCAGGCTGCTGCGCCGGGCGCCGATAGCCCGACCGCCGCTGCGCAAAGCCGCACAGCGGACGGCCATGGCGCGCGCCGCGAGGGGCAGGCGCAGCCCCTTTCGGCCCCCGTCGAGGATACCTCCCCCATACCGGACGGCACAGGACGAAGTCCCGGCTCTGCGCCGGATGCGCCGGCCCGCGGCGGATCAAAGAGGGCGGACAGCCATACGGAGCCTACGCCGCCCTCCCCTGCGGACGGCCAGGCGGACGAGGCAGGCCCCCTCCTCCCGGCTATGCCGGATGCCGTTGTGGGCGCGCAGCCGAGCGGGAAGAAACCCGCTTTGAAAGCAACGCCGGACGCCATCACGCACGACACGGAGTGGGAAGCCGTAAATCCCATGGCGGATACAACCGACACCGACCCGTCAAGCACGCAGGGGGAAGCAGCGAAATCGGTGGGCACACCGGATGCCGGTTTGGCGGAGAGAGAGGAAAACCTTTCGGCCTCCGCGCCGGATACGCCGGCCCACGGCGGGTCAAAGAGGGCGGACAGCGATACGGAGCCTACGCCGCCCTCCCCTGCGGACGGCCAGGCGGACGAGGCAGGCAGCCCCCTCCCGTCTATGCCGGATGCCGTTGTGGACGCGCAGCCGGGCGGGAAGGAACCCGCCTCGCAAACAACGCAGGCCGCCCTCGCGGCTCGTCCGGAGGAAGAGGGTCAACTCCTCTCACGCGATAACTATGTAACGGGAAAAGAGCTGCTGGAGGCAGCGCAAAAAAGCAACAAATCCTACAACCTTGAGCTGATCGATAAGGCGCTGCAATTCGCGCGCCGGGCCCACGAGGGGCAAACCCGCCGTTCGGGAGAGCCCTACGTCTGCCATCCCATCAGCGTGGCCATCATCCTCATCGAGCTGGGGATGGACACCGAGTCGGTCGCGGCCGCCCTGCTGCACGACGTGGTGGAAGATACCGACGTCGATCTGCCGACCATCCGGCGGGAATTTGGGGCCGATATCGCCATGCTGGTCGACGGGGTGACGAAACTTACCAAGATGCCCACCTTTTCGCGGGAGGAACAGCAGGGGGAGAATCTGCGCAAGATGCTGCTCGCCATGTCGGAGGACATCCGGGTCATCATCATCAAGCTGGCCGACCGCCTGCACAATATGCGCACCATCGAGGCTCAGCCCCCGCAGAAACGGCGAGAAAAATCCCTTGAAACCCTCGAGGTTTACGCGCCGATCGCCCACCGTCTCGGTATCCGAGCGGTCAAGGAGGAACTGGAGGATTTGGGCATCCGCCAGCTTGACCCGGTAGGCTACAGTGAGATTGTCGCTGCCCTCGCTTCCCGCGAGCAGGACCGCAAAGCCCTGCTGGACGGTATCCGTCAGCAGATTTCCGAGCGTCTGGCTGACGTCGCCCCCGGCGCCTATCTCGAGGGGCGGGTCAAATCCATCCACGGTATCTACCGCAAGATGTACATGCAGGGTCACGCCTTTGATGAAATTTACGACATCTATGCCGTGCGCATCATCGTCGACACGGTGGCCGAATGTTACAACATTCTGGGGATTATCCACGACATGTTCCGGCCCATTCCCGGCCGCTTCAAGGATTACATCAGCACCCCCAAGCCCAACCGTTACCAGTCCCTGCACACCACCGTCATCACCCGCGCGGGGGTCCCCTTCGAGGTGCAGATCCGCACCTGGGAGATGCACCACACCGCCGAATACGGCATCGCGGCGCACTGGAAATACAAGGAGGGAATCTCGCGAAAGGACGACCGGGCGGACGAACGGCTGGCCTGGATCCGCCAGCTGCTCGAGAGCCAGAAGGAATCGGACGATGTGGAGGAGATTGTCCGCACCATCAAAAGCGACCTCGCCCCCGAGGAGGTCTTTGTCGTCAGCCCGAAGGGGGACGTCATCAGCCTGCCGGTCGGCTCGACGGTCATCGACTTTGCCTACGCCATCCATTCGGCGGTGGGCAACCGCATGATCGGCGCCAAGGTGGACGGGCGCATCGTGCCCATCGACTATCAGGTCAAGACGGGCGAGATCGTCGAGATCCTCACCACCAGCCAGCAGGGGCACGGCCCCAGCCGCGACTGGCTGAAAATCGTCAAGACCAGCGAGGCCCGCTCCAAAATCCGCTCCTGGTTTAAAAAGGAAAAACGGGCCGAAAACATTGTCGAGGGCCGGGCGGAGTTCGACCGGGAAATGCGCCGCGACATGATGGTGCTCACCGAGGAGCAGCGCAACGAATTCATCATGAGCTTTGCCAAGCAGTACCACTGCCAGACCATCGACGATTTTTTTGCCATGATTGGTTATGGCGGTTTGTCGCTCCAGCGGATTTTACCCCGCATCAAAGAGGAGTATAATAAGCGTTACCGGGCCGCCGGGCAAGAGTCGGCCCCGAGCCTGGAAACGCTGGTGGACAAAAGCAAGCCCTCCCGCTCTTCCGACGGGGTGGTGGTCGAGGGCATCGACAACTGCCTGGTCCGATTGTCCCACTGCTGCGATCCTCTGCCGGGGGACCGCATCATCGGCTTTATCACCCGGGGGCACGGCGTGTCGATCCACAAGCGCGACTGCCCCAACGTCCCGCGCGACATCTCCCGCGCCGAGCAGCCCGAACGCTGGGTCAACGCCTACTGGGCGCGCTCCCAGAGCGAGTCCTTCAAATCCACCCTGCAGGTTATCGCCAACGACCAGCCCAACCTCATCGCCGACGTGACCATCGCTTTAGCGAACATGCACGTGCCCATCTACGCGGTCAACGCCCGGCAGCTCAAGGACGGCACCTGCCAGATGATTTTGACCATCGGCAGCGAGAACCTGATCCACCTGGGCAATATTATGGATCGGCTGCGCAAGGTCAGCAATGTGCTCACGGTCGATCGTATGTAACTGTCCTCTGGACTGGGGTGCATTTTCTAGTTGGCCCCATCCAAAGCAGGGCTGCAACTGCGCCGTCTCGCGGGCGCGGTCAACACGGGCCGGCCTTGTTCCTCTGCGCGCCGCCCGGCCAAGGCCGCTGGCTGCGGATACGGTATACGGCCGGGGCGTTCGGTGCGTTGCTCGGCCGCGGCATGTTCCCATGGCATGCGATTGTTAGAGGCAGCGCGGGATGTGCGGCGGTTGTTATCCTGGATTGTTGCCTCGAAGAAGGAGGAAGCGTCATGCGTGTTGTCATTCAAAGGGCTGCGTCGGCCCGGGTCGACGTTGCGGGGGAACGGGTGGGGCAAATCGGCCCCGGGCTGCTCCTGCTGCTGGGCGTTACGCATTCCGATACCCCAGCGCAGGCAGCGCTGCTGGCCAACAAGGCGGCCCGGCTACGTATTTTCAGCGATGCGGATGGAAAGATGAACCGGTCGCTGCTGGATGTCGGCGGCCAGGCTCTGGTGGTCTCCAATTTTACCCTTTATGCGGATGCGACGCATGGCCGGCGTCCCTCCTTTCTCGATGCGGCGAGGCCCGAGCAGGCCCGGCCGCTGTGCGACGCTTTCTGCGAGGCGCTGCGCGCCGAGGGGGTCGCCGGGGTGGAAACCGGGCGGTTTGGAGCCGATATGAAGATTTTGCTGGAAGCCGACGGCCCGGTGACCATCGCCCTGGACACGGGGGATTTTTAGTCCGAAATCGGGCCCTGGGTCCGCCCCGGGGGCGGAAGGCCAGACCGGCGCGGTTCTGCGCTCTGAGGTCTTGCGCACCGACGCCCTCGTAGGACGTATGCTTTTTATAGGGCGCCGGCCCGTCCGTGCCCCCAATCCATATGCCATGCCAAACAACAGAAAGGTGGAAACCGATGCAAGTCATTACCATACCTTGCGGCATTCTGGACGCCAACGCCTACCTGCTCATCGAGCCGGAAAACGGCGAGGCCGCTCTCATTGACGCCCCCTGCGCCGACGGCCGGCTGTGGGAGGAGGTGCAACGCCGGGGCCACGCGATGCGGTATCTGCTGCTCACCCACGGCCACATCGACCACATCGCCGGCGTCCAGGCCATCCGGGATGCGACCCATGCGATGGTTGGCATCCATACCGCCGATGCGCCATGTCTGCGCAACACGACCGCCAGCCTGGCCAAACCCATGGGCCTGCCGGCCGCAAACCACCCCAGCATCACCCCGGATCTGCTGCTGTCCGACGGCCAGACGTTGCCGTTGGGCAAGGTCAGCATTGAGGTCATCCACACGCCGGGGCACACGCCCGGCGGGGTGTGCTACCGCTGCGGGGATCTGCTGTTTACGGGCGATACCCTGTTTGCGGGCAGCTACGGGCGCACCGATTTCCCGGGCGGCAGCATGGACGAAATACGCGCCTCCTGCCTGCGCCTGATTGGCTTGCCGGGCGTCGCGCGGGTACTGCCCGGCCACGGGCCGGAAACCACGCTGAAGGCCGAACGCTACACCAATCCCATTTTTGATTGAATGGGGCCCGCCGAACGCCTGCCGCCGCTTTGCGGGCGGCATTTCGTTTGCCGGGGCGAGTGGTGTATGGTAAGAACGCAAAAAACGCTATAATGCAACAGTAGCAGTAAAAACATAGGGCGGCCAAGGCGTTTACCGCCAAACCGCCGACACGAGCGGGCCCTTTTGCGAAAAGGGGAGCGCCGCGGCGCGAGCGAACGCGGATTTTTAGGAATCCAGGCAAGCGATAGAATACCTGCATCGACAATGCTACGGGCAAAGGCGGCTTGCGCAGATGTCGGCCGCACCGGCAAAGGATTATCGCGGATTGGAGAGACGGCTCGGGTGAAGCATGCTTTGCCGCAGGACGCTCCCTCAAGACATTATCATCCAGGGGTTGGAAGGATTGAAGCTGTATTTATCGGATATGACCTATCGCTATGAAATGGAAAACCTGTGCCGCCTGTTTTTCCCTTCCCAGGGCATCGAGGCCGAGCTGGGGGAATGCCCGCCGGGGGCACAGGGGCTTTGGGCCCAGGCGGCGCTGGCCGGAGACGGGCGGCTTGCGCGGTGCAGCGCCGGCGACGGCCAGCGCCTTTGGGAGGAGTCGCTGCCGGTCGACCCGGCTTTGGGCAAACGGGAGGCCGAGCGATGCCTGGGCGTGGCCCTCTACCGGGCCCTGAGCGCCATGACCGGGCTGATTCCCCAGTGGGGGATTCTGACCGGCGTGCGCCCGGTCAAGCTGTTTGAATCTCTTTCCAGAGAGCTGGGCGGCGGGGACCCCGCCCGCGGCGACGCGCTGGCAGCCGATTACATGGCCGGCCAGCTTCTGGTGTCCAGGGACAAGATCGAGCTGTGCCGGCTCTCGGCCGAGGCTGAGCGGCGCTGCATTGACAAACCGCGCTCGCCGGCGGGGGCGGATGGTCACCCTCCAAAATCGTGTGCCGGCGGGAATCCCCGGTCGGATGTATCCGTCCAGGCCCCGACTGACGGCCGGGAGGAGGGCGCCGGGACAAGGCAAAATTTCCACTCCACAGGGGTGGCGTCGGGCGAAGCCGCTGCGGGAGAAGTCCCATCCGCCCGGGCGCAGGACGCCCAGCCCTCCATGGACGGGATTTCCACCCGCGACTACAGCCTGTATGTCTCCATCCCCTTTTGCCCGACCCGGTGTGCTTACTGCTCCTTTGTGTCCCATTCCATCGAACGGGCCGGTAAGCTGGTGCCCGATTACCTCGACTGTCTTGCAAGGGAGCTGGAGGCGGTCGCCCATTTCGCCGGTGATCGTGGGCTGCGTCTGAAAACCGTCTATGTCGGCGGGGGGACCCCCACCACCCTGTCGGCCGGCCAGTTGGAGGAGCTGCTCGACGTTATCGCGCAGTGGTTTGACCTTGGCTGCGCCCAGGAATTCACCGTCGAGGCTGGCCGGCCCGACACGGTCACACGCGAGAAGCTGCTTGCGCTGCGCCGCGGCGGCGTCACCCGTCTGGCTATCAACCCACAGACCCTGGACGACCGGGTGCTCGAGGCCATCGGCCGCCGCCATACGGCCGCCCAGGCGCTCGAGGCGTTCGCGCTGGCGCGCGAATGCGGCTTTGACAACATCAATATGGATCTCATTGCGGGGCTTCCCCTCGATTCGCTGGCCGGGTTTGAGCGTACCCTCGACGGGGTGCTCGCCCTGCGGCCGGAGGGGATCACCGTGCACACCCTGTCCATCAAGCGCTCCGCCCGCATGTCGGCGCGCGACGGCGGCCCCCATGCCGGGACGCAATCCCCCCTGCCAGAGGCGGGAGGGTCGGATGAGGAGGTTGCGCTCATGCTCGATTTGGCCTCGAGAAAGCTGACGGCGGCCGGCTATCTTCCCTATTACCTCTACCGCCAAAGCAAGATGCGGGGCAATCTGGAAAACGTCGGCTGGTCCCTTCCCGGCCGGGAGGGGTATTACAACATCTACATGATGAACGAGCTGCACACTGTTCTGGCGGCCGGGGCCGGGGCGGTCACCCGCCTGAAGGACCCGCGCGGCGGGGACATCGAACGGGTCTTTAATTTCAAGTATCCCTACGAGTATATCTCCCGCTTTGACCAGATGCTGGGCCGTAAGCAGGCCATTGTCGATTTCTATCGCCGTCACAGGCTTCCATAGCGGTTTTTATCCTCGCCCGCCCGGACGCACCGTACTGGGCGGCGCGGCAGCCTTTGGAACCATCGCGGGGCCGCCCGCTGACGATCGCCCCTTTTGCGTCGTGCTTCTACCGGGTAATATAGAGAATGCAGGCCGTCCGGCACATCCGCTGGGCGGCCGGTTCAATGAGCGCCGCCCGGCGGCGATGGAGCGCGGGGATAACATGTGGTATTCAAACGAACAGAAAAACAGGGCCCGCCAGCGGCGGCTGGGGCGGGTCTTTGGCGAAGCAAGCCCGCCGGTGTGGATCGCCGGGCCGTGCGCGGCGGAGAACGCCGGCATGATGGAAAAGACGGTGGAGTTTCTGGTAAAAAACGGCGTTACCATCGTGCGCGCGGGGGCTTATAAGCCAAGGACCTCAGCCGACGACTTTCAGGGGCTGGGGCAAGCCGCCCTCGAAATATTCCGCGAGATTCGCCGCCGGTACGGGGTGCGGATCGTATCCGAGGTGGTCGACGTGCGCCACATCGAGCCCATGAGCGGCTGCGTCGATATCCTGCAGGTCGGCGCGAGGAACATGTACAACTACGAGCTGCTTAAGGAGCTTGGCCGCGGCGCCATACCCGTACTGCTTAAAAACGGGATATCGGCCACGGTGGAGGAATTCCTCAAAGCGGCGGAATACATCCTGCGGGGAGGCAACGACCGCCTCGCGCTGTGCGAGCGGGGCGTTCGGGGGTTTGACTCCTACACCCGCAACGCGCTGGATATCGCGCGGGTCGCCGGAATCCGTCAGGAGACCGATTTTCCGGTCATTGTGGATATCAGCCACTCCCTTGGGCGCAAGGATATAGCGCCCCCCGTGGCCAAGGCGGCTCTGGCCGCCGGGGCGGACGGCATTATGGTGGAGGTGCACCCCGCGCCGCCGCGCGCCCTTTCGGATGCGCGCCAGCAGATGAGCTTGCCGGAATTTGAACGGCTTCTCAGCCTGACGTCCGGCGGGGTGTGAGGGCAGGCTGCATTTTCTTTGGTCGGCTATGGCGACGGCCGTATCCCCCTGGCGTCTCCGGCGGCTGGCCAGCCCCCGACGATGCAAAGGACGCACCCGAGCCGAATGACGGCGCGCGCAGTCATAACCGCCGTTTCCAGCGGATGGGGAGCCCCATGGCGTTCCCATCTTTTTTTGACCGCTCTCGATGCCGGCGGGCCGAGACGTGCGCCGGCGTAAGGCGCGCCTCAGGTATGGCGGGACGCATCGTCGGCACAAAGCGCGTATGACGGTGAAAACAGGGTTGCGCTTTTCACCGTCTGTAACGGATTGAAATAGATTCCCCGCGCCAACCGTGGCGAATGGACGCATCGCCCCGCACGGGAAGCGTTGTGTGCCGAACAGGAAACGTTGTGGGACGTGCGCTCGGACATGGCCGGTACCTTTGGCGCGGGGGCGGCGGTTTGCCCGACGTTGGTCTCACGGCATGGCGTCACGATGCCGGAATGATCAGAAAGCCGAACGTTCGGCTGCGGCTGCGTTGCCATCTGTCACAACCGGAAAATTGTCCGCTCATTCCAGCATGAACTGTGGGTTTTGTTGACACGCCGCCTATTATCGCATAGAATACATTCGAGTATAATATTTGATATCATTTCTGTTTTCATTTTCTTCATCATCTTTCTGTTAAAGTAGGTTACAATAAAATAAGTTCTTTTGAGAGCCATGCGGCAGGGGATAGGCCGCCGCTCTGGTGCAAGGGGCGCGGGCCGATCTCATGGCAGGGCGCTGGAGCCTCCTACACGGGCCGCCGGGGATGGCAACTGCCCTAGAAAAGGCGGCTAATATTGCATCCGGCTGTCCTTCCGGCAGCAGAACAATTGGGTTGGACACCGCCGCTGCCCCGGAATGATCCGAAACAATCCCGCCCCGGACCAGCATGGCCCGGGGCTGTTTTCCCGGCGGTATCCCGGCCGGTTATCAGTACCCTTTTAGGGAAAGGAACGAATGTAGTATGCCAAACAATTTAGTGGAGCTGAGCAACATCAACCGTCTGGCGGCCGAAGACCCCGCCGGGTGGGTTGGCCGGGTGGAGCGCGCCTACGACGAGGCGTTGGATCAAACGGCCGCGCGCATTCAAAGCGGCGGCCAGCGCATCGTCATGCTCGCGGGGCCGTCCGGCTCGGGCAAAACCACCACCGCCAACCTGCTATCGCGCCATCTTATCGCGCATGGGGCGCAGGCGGCGGTCATCTCGCTCGACGACTTTTATCTCAATCCACAGGATATGCCAAAAATGGACGACGGTTCTCCCGATTTTGAGTCGGTCCATTCCCTTGATCTCGACCACCTTCACCGCTGCCTTTGCGACCTGTTGGAGACGCGCCGCTGTGAGCTTCCGGTCTTCGACTTTATTACCCACCGCATCGAGGGGCAGACCCGCCCGCTGGAGCTGGGCGAGGGCGATGTGGTGATTTTTGAGGGTCTGCACGCCCTCAACCCGCTCATTTGCGACCGATTGCCGGCCCATGAGCTCTGCCGGCTGCATGTGCACGTTGGCCATAGCGTCCAAAAAGAGGGCGAGACGCTGCTCAGCGCCAGGGATTTGCGGCTGGTGCGCCGCCTGATCCGGGACCACCGTTTTCGCAATTCCACCCCCTCCAACACCCTGGCGATGTGGAAAGGGGTGGTGCGTGGGGAAGAGCGCTATCTCAGGCCCTTTGAGCACACGGCCAGTATCTCGGTGGATTCCTTTCATGGTTATGAGCCCTGCGTCTTTCGCGCCCCCTTTCTGGAGCTGCTCGAGCAGGTCGACGCCTCCGACGCCAACTATCCCCTGATGGAACGGGTGGGCAAGGCCCTGGCCCAGTTTGAGCCTCTGCCGATGGAGGCAGTGCCCGCCAACTCCCTGCTGCGGGAGTTTATTGGGAAATAGAGCCATGCCGCCCTGGCGGGAGGGGTGCTGCCGCACCCCATGCGCCTGAAATTGGGCATTTTCCATACATCGTCTTCCGGCGAATGGGTTCCGCTGAACGCGGCTTCATTCTCATGACCTGCGGCGCAATCGGACAGGACGGCTGGATGCGCCGGCTTCCCGCGCCGGGCGGATCGCCGCCAAAAGGCGAGCCGGTTTGCGTAACCACGCCATACACAAAAAGCGCGCGCCATCAGAAACTTTCTATGAGGGACGGCGGACAGCCGTCCCTCTTTTTGTTTTTAAAATCATGCGTTTACCCGCGAGTTTTGGGTTAGGGAAAGCACCCGCCCGGCCTGTGGATCGAGGCCGCAACAAAGCTGGCGCAACCAGCAAGGAATGCGCGGATGGCGAACGGCAGGTTCTCCACGTATAAGGTCACTGTCAGGACACAGATCGCCCGACGGCGGGCTGTGCGGCAAGCGATGCAGGTGAAAATCCCGGTGCGGTTAGAGACGCCTTTGGTTACCAGGCCATGATATCGCCAGCGCAAGCCACCGGGCTTGGCCCGGTGGCTATGACGAGCCTGGCCGCCGGTAAAGCGGGCTAGATCGCCGATGCAGCAGGGGTCAGACTGTTTTTTGTGAAAAATCAAGATGAAGCTTATAATGCGATAATTTATTACAAAATTTTAACTATTTTTTGGTTGACATTAATAAAATATAGAACTATAATGAAGTAAACTGTTAAGTCCTAGGAATTTACCAAGATGGGCTTCCTCGGTCGTTTATCATCCAGGGGATATTTGCGGCAATTCCTTTGCAAAAGTGCAGATGTCACATTTACCGTTGGGGGCCCTATCGCGGGAAAACGGCGTATCCAACCACACCAGTGGCACAGTGACGGTTTCCCCTTACCAAAACTGCGATCTGTATCTATATTCCCCATCGGGGGTGCAGTACGATTCCCGGCTGAATATGAGCTCGACCGAAATGATTTACCGGGATAACCTGCCATACGGTGTGTATGACGTCCAGCTGCACAAGAGGGACGGCAATACCAGCCGCACCATTTGGTTTGGCATCGCCTGGTATTAACCGGACGCCCCACATTATTTGGAAAGGAGTGAACGATATGAGTTGCGAAAGAAATATATGGAAGGTTTTAGCTTTGGCGGTGTCGCTGGCCTGCGCGGTTTCGTTGGTTGGCTGCCAGCGTCAGGCACAGCCGTCGGGCGATTTGACCCAGCCGGATTCCAGCGCATCCCAATTGGTCGAATCTGCATCCTCTCTCACCGAGTCCGCCGCTTCCCAGCCGCCCTCCTCGTCCGACAGCGGGGAAACATCCCAGTCCTCCAGCCAGGAAGCCGAAGGCGCCGGCAGCTCGCAGACCGTTGATTCGTCGTCCAGCCAGCAGGCGTCCTCAGAGGCTGCCTCTCAGCCTTCCTCCTCGCAGGAGGCCGCCAGTGAAAGCCAAACCCCTTCCATTCCCTTTACGCTGGTGGAATATTTTGATGCTGGTGGTGTTTTTCATTCCCCGGACGATCCCTTGCATATGAGTAGCCAAGCACAGATAATCACCGAACCGTCGGGCCTTGAGGGATGTGATATCCAAAATAAAGAGCGATACGACGATGCTTTTTTTAACGAGAGCGCCCTATTGTATTTAGAATTACCTTACGGCCATATCGGCTCCCATGAACGGGTGAACCGGCTGATCCCATCCGGCCAGCAGCTGATTGTGGATTATACCACTTTCCATCCCTCGATAGTTGCTGATGCTTGTACTACGAACGTCATTCTCCTGGAGGTCAGCAAATCCGATCTGAAGGGTATTACGCAAGTCGTTTTGCAGGCGCATAAAATTGTGTGGTATGCTGATGACCCGGAGCCGGAGGGCTGGAATCCCTGGGAATATACGAATTCACAATCGGGCACCGCGTCGTCCTAGACGGGATTCATTCCGGTCAAGCTTATGTGCTGCGAGCGGACTCTCAAGCCCGCCGGCGTCCAAAAGGGCGGCCTGCGGATATCTTTCCTCTGAAATCCGGGGCGTCCGTTCGGCACGAGAGCTTTGGGGCAGCCGGATCTTTTGTAAGCATCGTTTGGATCTAACCGGACAATTATCGAACAATATATCCTGGAGAGGAAAAACAGGATATGATGGAAAATAAGCCGATCGCAAACGATTACGAATGCCCTTTCCGGGGCATTCAAACGTGAAACCATAACAAACCAAGCAAAGGGAAAGCCAGCGTCTTATAGGCGCTGGCTTTCCCTTTGCCCTTTTCGGTTTTCCCAGGCGTCCACTTTACGAGTGTCTGAACTACTGATTTGTTTCGCTCACCAATTTTTTAGCCGGCTCCTGCGCCTTGACGAATTGTTTCATCACCTCAAACAGGATGGCTTCCTGTTCGGGCGATATTTGGCGCACAATTTCGATAAACTCCGACTCTTTTTCATTGAGCATATAGCGCTCGGCCGATTTGACCGGATAGGGTATCTCGTTGTTGCAAATCAGGTAATCAATCGACACGCCAAAAAAGTTCGCCAGTTTGATGAGCATCGTGATATCGGGCTCATAGATGTTATTCTCATAACTGTTGATGGAAGACTGGGAGCTTCCAACCGCTTTGGCCAAGGCTTGTTGACTGATGTGCTTTTGTTTACGCAGTTCTTTTAAGCGCAGCATCCATCTCACCACTTTCTGCAGAACATCTTGAGCTTATTATACCAAAATTAACCAGTATTGTACAACAAGATTACGTGATAATTTTCCTCATTATTCGACAAAATAAACCGTAAAATGAATTGATTTGGCATAATAGAAGGAAAGATGGTCGAAAAACGGAAAAATT
Source organism: uncultured Eubacteriales bacterium (assembly GCA_965145485.1). Lineage (GTDB taxonomy): Bacteria > Bacillota > Clostridia > Oscillospirales > Acutalibacteraceae > CABQCM01. The sequence goes on from CBCTCU010000018.1 coordinate 24,891, forward strand.
CTGACGTCTTACCTATTTTTTGATGAAGTCGGGAGGGCATAATAATAGCGTTGCTTATTTTCACTAAAATGGTAATTATTTCTGAAGCTGAACAACGGTGGCGCAGCGAGACGATGTCGCTCACATCTGTCTAGGCTACCAAAGTTGATATATCGCACCCTTCTTTTTTACATAAAACGGGCATCATATAAGGAATCGGCAATACCGTTCGCTGTAAATTTCCCATCATTTGTTTAGTATAAACAGATCCCGTAAAAGAAAGGAGGTTGCGTATGTCAAAGCAGGATTTATCGCTCCAGCAGATTCAAACCATGCGGGAGAATCTGCGCATCTTACGGCAGTCGCGGGGATGGAGCATCGAAGAGCTGGCAGTCCGCTCTTCTCTCCCGGCCGATGAGCTTAGGGCCATCGAGCAAGGGGGAGACTTTAGTATGGGCTGCCTCAAGCCGCTGTGCGATCTGTACGAAGTGGAGCCAGTCGAGTTGTTCGGCCCAATGACGCCCTGACCGGAAATCGCGGGGGAATCTATGATTCCCCCGCGATTTCGTTTGATCGGATACGTGCGCTGCTGGGCATCCGCCGGCCTTCCTATCGTCCAATCCCCGTCCCGTCTAAATTTTTCCACATGTGCGTTCACCAAGTCCGCCCCCACCTCATATAGTATCAATGACACTCCATTTTTTACTGGCCTGAGAACGGCAGGATACATAACATACGAAAGGATGAATGCCTATGGAATTGCTCCGGGTGGAAGGGATCACCGAAAAATATCAGGCCGAAAATGGGGAGATCACCGCTCTTGACAACATCTCCTTTACGGTGGATGAGGGCGAGTTTCTCAGCATCGTCGGCCCCAGCGGCTGTGGAAAATCCACCCTGCTGTCCATCATCTCCGGTCTGGTTCGCCCGACGGCCGGCAGGGTTTTTGTCAAAGGCGAGGAAGTGCGGGATATTTCCCCCCACATCGGATACATGCTGCAGCGAGACAACCTGCTCGACTGGCGAACCATCTATGGCAACGTCATGCTGGGCCTTGAGCTGCGCGGCTGCAAGACGCCTCAGAACGTAGAGCGGGCCGAACGCCTGCTCAAAACCTACGGGCTTTATGAGTTTAAAGACAAATACCCAAGCCAGATGTCGGGCGGCATGCGCCAGAGGGTCGCGCTCATCCGCACGCTGGCCGTCAGCCCCGACCTGCTGCTGCTCGACGAGGCCTTTTCGGCCCTCGATTATCAGACACGGCTGAACGTGACCGAGGACGTCTATCAAATCCTCAAGGGGGAGGGCGTCACCACCCTGATGGTGACCCACGATATCCCCGAGGGCATCAGCATGGGGGACCGCATCATGATCCTCTCCCCCCGCCCGGCCGTCATCCGGGAAATACTAACGCTCGATTTTGCTCCGGACACATCCGGCGAAGAAGGCGGCCGGCGCCGGAGCCCGCTGGAATGCCGCAACGATCCCCGCTTTGCGCGTTATTTTGATCAAATATGGAAAGAGCTGAGCCGGGATGAATAAGCAAGAAAACCGGCCGATTTCGGCCGAACGCAGGCAATACCTCAAACGACGCAGCCGCCGTAAGGGCCTGATTTTGACCTGTCAGATCGGTGTGCTGGTGCTCTTCTTGGCCCTGTGGGAGGTGGCTGGGCGTCTCGGCTGGATCGACAGCTTTATCCTGAGCATGCCCTCGCGCATGGTGGCCACCTTCGTCGACATGGCGGGGCAGGGATTTTTCCACCATATCTGGGTTACGGTGTACGAAACCCTCGTCGGTTTTACCCTGGGCGTGGTCATCGGCGTGCTGCTGGCCATCCTTCTGTGGTGGAGCAACTTTGTCTCCAAGGTGAGCGAGCCCTATCTGGTGGTGCTCAACTCGCTGCCGAAAATCGCCCTGGGGCCGGTCATTATCGTCATCGTCGGCGCGGGGACCGAGGCCATCATTTTCATGGCTCTGGCCATCTCCCTGATCGTTACCGTTCTGGAAATGCTCAACGGCTTTAAATCGACCGACCCCGAACTGGTCAAGATGGCCGAAACCTTTGGCGCGAACAAACGCCAGATACTGCTGAAAATTGTCATTCCCTACAACATTGGCACCTTGTTTAATTCTCTGAAAATCAACATCGGGCTCTCTCTCGTGGGCGTGATCGCGGGCGAATTCCTCGTATCCAAGGCGGGGCTGGGCTACCTCATCGTCTACGGCGGGCAGGTCTTTAAGCTCGACCTGGTCATGACCAGCGTGATTGTGCTGTCCATCGTCGCCGCCCTCATGTACGAAGCGGTCGTTTTATTGCAGCGGATCGTCATGCGCCATCGCTCTTAAAGCCATACCGGCGGTTTGGCCGCCGTCCGCGGTTTCTCACCGGCTGCCATCGCGAGCCCTTTGCCCCCGCTGCGAGCGCAACCGAACACAGGGGGAGCAACGGATGACAGCCAGGAGATCTGCCTTTTGGCTGACCCCTTTGTCCCGAGGTCGGGATGATAACATGGCGATAGCAGTCGCTCCCACCGTCTGGGATGCCCTGGTTCTCTCTATTGGGTATACCATCAGCCACAGGGAGCGGGTACCGTACAAGACCGGGCGCTGCGCTCCGGCCAACCAGCTTTACGCGGGGCCAGGTAACGGCGCTATCCAAACGGCCGCGTCCCCACTTTGCGGGAGACATGGTTTTCTCTGCCGGGTTCACCATCGGCCGTAGGGGGGACGCGCCGTACCAAACAGGGCGCTGCGCCCCAACCGCCCAGTTTTACGCGGGGCCAGGTAACGGCGCTATCCAAACGGCCGCGCCCCCACTTTGCGGGAGACATGGTTTTCTCTGCCGGGTTCACCATCGGCCGCAGGGGGGACGCGCCGTACAAGACCGGGCGCTGCGCTCCGGCCAACCAGCTTTACGCGGGGCCAGGTAACGGCGCTATCCAAACGACCGCGCCCCACATTGCGGGATGCCCTGGTTCTCTTCATCGGGTATGCCACCAGTCGCATGGGGGCAGGCATCGTACCAAATTTGACGCTATGCCCGGCCAACCAGTTTTTTCACCACACAACGGGCCTATGACCGCGATCGAAAGCAGCATCGTTTCGGCTTTTGCCGCTGACGTTCCATCACCGGCCCGGTGGGCACATCGGCCCACCAAAGCGCGGCGTACGTCCGACCCAGCGCGCAAAATGCCCGTCCACCCCCCATTCAATCGCGGCCTGCGAGGCAGGATGCATTGCCTGCGACCCAGCCCATCCAAAGAAGGACGGCCTCGTATCCGGTGGCGCAAGCCACTGCATTAAACTTGTAATCCGCCCGGAAGGGGAATCCCCCTGTCCGCGGCGGTTGCAATAGATAGCTGGCGGTATCTCCCCCGCCGCCGCATCTTTTGAAAGGAGACAACAGTATGAACAAAATCGGCAAGGCCGCCTGCCTGGCATTGACCCTGACCATGGGCGTCAACATGCTGGCGGGCTGTACATCGGAAAGCGACCCTGACGAAAAGGTCAACCTGAAGGTGTGCGAGGTTACCCATTCCATCTTTTACGCGCCCCAGTACGCGGCCATCGAGCTCGGCTTCTTTGAGGAAGAGGGCATTGAAATCGACCTGAGCGTCGGCGAGGGGGCCGACTCGGTCATGTCGGCCGTGCTGTCGGGCAACATCGACATCGGATTCGCCGGCCCGGAGGCCTCGGTCTATGTCTACAACGAGGGCAGAGACGATCACACGCAGGTTTTTGCGCAGATGACCCAGCGGGACGGCTCCTTCCTGATGGGCCGCGAAAAAGACGAAAACTTCACCTGGGATAAGCTCGAGGGTAAGGTGCTGCTTCCCGGGCGCAAGGGCGGCGTGCCTTACATGACCCTCGAATACGTCCTCAAAAAGAACGGCCTGGATCCCGCTACCGACCTGACGATGGACGACAGCGTCCAGTACGCTTTGATGGGCCCGGCCTTTTCGGCCGGCACCGGCGATTATGTGACCATGTTCGAGCCCTCGGCTTCGGCCATGGAAAAAGAGGGCAAGGGCTACATCGTCGCCTCGATTGGCGCCGACTCGGGAGAGATTCCCTATACCGCCTATTTTGCCACAAAGAGCTATATCGAGGAGAACGCCAGCATTATCGAACGCTTTACCCGCGCCGTCTACAAGGGGCAGCAGTGGGTCGCCACCCATACGGCGGCTGAAATTGCCGAAGTGATCGCCCCCTCCTTCCCCGATAACGATCTGGAAATGCTCACCTCCGGGCTGCAAAGCTACAAGGATATCGACGCCTGGAGCGCCACGCCGGTCATGTCCGAGGAGGCGTTCAACCGGCTGCAGGAGGTTATGACCGAGGCGGGCGAGCTGTCCCAGCAGGCTCCCTTTGACCAGGTGGTCAACAACAGCTTTGCACAAAGCGTCGTCGACGAGGCCGCAAAGGGGTAAGAGGGATGATCATCCATGTTGTCGAGCCGGGGGAAACCCTGACCACCATTGCCGACCGGTACGGCGTTTCGGTCTTTCAGCTGGCCGAAAGCAACGCCATCACCGACCCGGCGCGGCTCGTGGTAGGGCAGACCCTTTGCATCCAATATCCGCAGACCGTGCACACCGTCGCGATGGGGGAATCCCTGCCCTCCATCGCGCAGCGCTACGGCGTGTCGGTCAACCAGATTTTTCGCAACAACCCCACCCTGCGCGGCAATCCCGAGATTTATCCCGGCCAGACGCTGGTGATCTCTTTTCAGGAGGAGCCCGGGCCGCCCGCCTTTATCAGCGGCTACGCCTATCCCTTTGTGGATAAGGACCTGCTGCGCCGCACCCTTCCTTACCTGTCCTTTTTGATCCCCTTCAGCTACGGGTTCGACGCGCAGGGCAACCTCGTCGACCTCGATGACGGCGAGCTGATCTCCATGGCGCGCGCCAAGGGGATCGAGTGCCTGATGCACCTGTCGACGCTGACCGACGAGGGCAGCTTTTCCAACGCGCTGTCAACGGCAATCTTCCAAAACCCCACCGCGCGGGCCAACCTGATTGGCAACGTCCTGCAAAATATGCAGCGCAAGGGCTATGCCGGGCTGGATGTGGATTTTGAGTACGTGCTCCCCGAGGACCGCGAGGGGTATATCGCCTTTGCCCGCGAGCTGCGCGACAGGCTGCATCCATTGGGATATCCCCTGGTCATCGCCCTGGCCCCCAAGACCTACGCCAGCCAGCCGGGGCTTCTCTATGAAGCGCACGATTACCGCGGGTTGGGGGCGCTGGCCGACAAGGTGCTGCTGATGACCTACGAATGGGGATATACTTACAGCGAGCCCCGGGCGGTGGCCCCCCTGCCCAACGTGCGGCAGGTGGTGGAGTACGCCCTGACCGAGATTCCGGCCAGCAAGATATTCCTCGGCATCCCCAACTACGGCTACGACTGGCCGCTGCCCTATGTCAAGGGGCAGACCCGCGCGCGGGTCATCTCCAACGTGCAGGCGGTGCAGCTTGCGGCCGACGGCGGGGTTGCCATCGAATACGACGAGGTCGCGCAGACCCCGCATTTTCAGTACTATAACGCCCAGGGACAGCTTCACGAGGTTTGGTTTGAGGACGCGCGCAGCATCCAGGCCAAGCTGGATCTGATCCGGCAGTATTCCCTGGCTGGGGCCGGGTATTGGAACCTGATGAAGCCCTTCCCCCAAAACTGGCAGCTTGTCAGCGCCAACTTCACCATCCCGCAGGGCGACGTTGCGTCGGGCATGATCGTATCCTGACCCTTTTTATTGCTCCATAAAGCCGCCTTGCCGCAGCCGGCTCTACCGCAGAATCCCCCATCCGCCGGCGGAAAGCCGGCTGGCGGACGGCCAAAACGCGCCCGCTGTGCCATCGGTCGCACGATGGTCCATATGCCGGTGAAAGAAATATCACAAAAAACAGGGCTTGCAGCCTTCTTTGGGAATGTCGCGCGTGCTGCGCGGCTCCTGCTCAAGAAGTGCAAGCCCTGTCTTTCGCTGTTTTATGGGACGTGTTCGCGCCACGGGGCGTGGACAAGCCGTCCGACGTCCTTTGCCATGGGATTACGTCAGCCTTCTGCGTCCCCTGTGAGCGCAAGCTCCACGGCGTCAACCATCTTTCCCAGGGTATTCATGTCGGACATCAGCAGCTTGGAGTCGGGGATCTCGCACTCGAATTCCTCCTCCAACGCCACGACTATTTGAATAAAAAGGATGGACTGCATCCCCAACTCGGTCAGGTCAGCCTCCAACTGGTCGTTGCCCAACTGGACCCCGAGGATATCTTGCACGATGCGTTTGATTTGCAGCAACAAGGCTTCCTTTGTCATCTCATGTCCCCCTAACGCCTTCATACCATCAAGCTACAACCGGCGCCATGAAAATATGTGCCAGCCCCGGCCGTCTCGCCGAAAGACGCGATCGGATCATAGGCCAGGCCCTGCGGCCCGATGTCTGCCCACAGGTTGAAGGTTACTTTTTCATGGGGTTGTGCTTGTAAATAAAATAAAGGATAATCGCGCAGGCCACCACGCTGATGGGCAAAACGATCGCCAAAAGCCAGGGTATCTCTTTTTCCATGCAAAACACCGTTAGCATAATGATCGCCAGGCCTTCCAGCGAGATGCATAGGCCTACGCGGCGTGTGTGCAGCCATTTTTCGTACAGATTTCTCGCTTTCGAGCCGGATGTAAACTCAATAATGGCAGATTGACCGATTGCTATTCCAGCAATAATCACAATCGCTCCAACGACTATAAGAACACCATACCCCATCTGGTATCGGCTCCTTTCATTCCGAATAGCGGCTATAAGCGATACAACATGCGTCCAGCCAGGAAGGAATAAATCCCTTAATTGGGACCGGCATAGGAAAGAGGACGAAATGCGGTTTGCTCCCATTACGGGCGTTAGGGCGCTTATTTTTTCATGGGGTTGTGCTTGTAAATAAAATAAAGGATGATCGCACAGGCCACCACGCTGATGGGCAAAACGATCGCCAAAAGCCAGGGTATCTCTTTTTCCATGCAAAACACCGTTAGCATAATGATCGCCAGGCCTTCCAGCGAGATGCATAGGCCTACGCGGCGTGTGTGCAGCCATTTTTCGTACAGATTTCTCGCTTTCGAGCCGGATGTAAACTCAATAATGGCAGATTGGCTGATCGTCATTCCCACAATAATGATAATCATTCCAATGATCATCAGAATAACATACCCCAACCCCATCTGGCATCGGCTCCTTTCATTCTGGATGGTGGCTGAAAAGAGAGGCTTGTTGTTTGGATGGAATTTTAATTCATTATAGCCTATATTATGAATTAATGCAACTAAAAATTAGTGAAAATCGTTATTTTCTGTAAACAACCTCTTATTTTGGAGAGTACCAGGCATTGTCGGCAGAGGCGAAAATGCGATAGCTTTGTGCCGTTCCATTGCCTTTTATAACCATTCCATAGCGGCCGGAAGGTTCAGAAAACGGGATTATCTCATTTTATCCGTGAATTTTTACGCTATTGAGCTGCCGGGCCGTGTAAAAGCAGCGGTGGTCGATAATTTCGCTGTGCCCAAGATCCATGGCGGAAATCGCTTCCATCTCCCTGTCGCTGAGGGAAAAATCAAAAATGTTTCGATTTTCCGCCATTCGCTCTTTATGGACGGTTTTGGGAATGGTAGGGATTCCCCGCTGTGCGTGCCAGCGCAAGATCACCTGGGCGGTGGTTTTTCGGTGCTTATCCGCGATTTTTAGCAGCGTTTTGTGTTGAAAGATGTTCTTCTGAGCCTCCGATAGGGGACCCCAGGCCTGCGGCATGACGCCATATGCCTGCATAACCTGCAACGCTTCTCTCTGCTGATAAAAGGGATGGATTTCAATTTGGTTGACCATGGGCTTGATTTCCTGATTCATGCACAGATCCACCAGGCGTTCGGGGGAAAAGTTGCTGACTCCGATGGCCCGCACGGCTGCTTGTGCATACAGCCGTTCCATCGCCCGCCAGGCGCTGTAATAATCGCCAAAGGGCTGATGGATCAAATATAGATCGATATAGTCCAGCCCCAGATTCTTGAGGGAGGTTTCAAAGGCCTTGCGCGCACTGTCGTATCCCGCGTCCTGTATCCACAGCTTGGTGGTGATAAACAGCTCACGGCGTGCAATCCCGGATTTCTTCACAGCAGCGCCTACCGCCCGCTCGTTGCCATAAGCGGCCGCCGTATCAATCAGACGATAGCCGCAGGCCAGGGCGTCGCTGACGCATTGTTCGCATTGCGCGCGGTCTGTCATTTGCAGGGTACCATACCCAAGCATGGGCATTTTTACACCATTATAAAGCGTTACGCTTTGCATCGCAGGCTCTCCTTTCGGTGTAAAAGGCCGGCAGGCAAAGTACCCGCCGGCCTTTCTTTTTTTCTGCTCAAAAAAATTTGTCTTGCTGTTTTTTAATAGACCAACGCCGTAAAGGAGAAGGTTACCAGCTTCCATTCATCCGCACCTTTGCTGTAGACCTCGGTCACCATAAAGTGATGGGTAGTCTCCTGGCCGTCAAGCAGCAGGCTATAATCGCAGTCGGTGAGAACAACGCCGGTTGTCCCGAACACCTCCGCTGTTTTGTGGTGAAAGGTGATATCCGTCGGCTGGAAGGCTTTGCTGGTGTAAAACTCGATTTCCTTATCCAGTTTGCAGGTCACGCCAATGTGGACAAAATTGCAGTTGGGGTCGGCATACCGCCGCATCCCCGTCTCGTCCGCCTGCTCCATGGCATTCCAGAACTGGTTGGAAGTCTCCAGAAGTGTTTCGTTCATCCACCATACCTCTTCTTACGCATGGATTTTCATGCTGTGCAGCATCCTGACAAAACCGGGGTCGCCGTGGTCCACGATCTCGCTGTGGCCGATATCCAGCTTGGCGATCTGCGCCATGTCCTCATCGCTGAGCTGGAAATCCCAGATATTCATATTCTGCTCTATGCGCTCCTTGTGGACGGACTTGGGGATCACTACAACGCCCCGCTGCACATTCCAGCGCAACGCTACCTGAGCGGCGGTCTTGCCGTACTTCTTACCGATGTCGGTCAAAACCGGATGGGTGAAGATACCGTGCTTGCCCTCGGCAAAGGGGCCCCATGCCTCCGGCACGACGCCGTATTCTTTCATCAGCGCCAGAGCGTTCTCCTGCTGGAAGAAGGGATGCAGCTCCACCTGGTTGACGGCGGGCGTCACCTCCACCGTTTCGCACAGGTCGGCCAGCCGGTTGGGGTAGAAGTTGCACACGCCGATGGCTTTCAGCCTGCCTGCCCGGTAAGCTTCCTCCATGGCCCGGTACGCGCCGATGTAGTCGCCCATGGGCTGATGGATCAGGTACAGGTCCATGTAGTCCAGACCCAGGTTTTTCAAAGAGGTTTCGATGGCCTTCTTGGCCCCCTCGTAGCTGGCGTCCTGCACCCACAGTTTGGTGGTGATGAACAGCTCCTCCCGGGGTACGCCGCACTTGGCGATGGCGGCTCCCACAGCCTGCTCGTTCATGTAGGCCGCCGCCGTATCGATGAGCCGGTAGCCGGTGGCGATAGCGTCCAGCACCGCCTGCTCGCACTCAGCCGGGTCGGGCACCTGGAACACCCCGAAGCCCTCCAAGGGCATTTTGACTCCATTGTTTAAAGTGATAAATTCCATGATACCTCTTCCTTTCAATATATTATAATGGTTTATGGTAAACGGATTGAGCAAAAAGCTTATCCGTTAATACAGCGAAAATACCTGCTCCAGCCACCGAGCGTAATCCTCCACCCGGACGCCTTTCTGGCTGCTATTGGCTGAACAGCCACCCCATGACCGTTTCGTCGTGGGCAAAGGCCTGGCCTCCGGCGTGCTGGTCGGTATATCCCCGCTGCGTAAAATATTCCTGCCCTTTCACATCGAGGACTAAGATCTCGTCGATCTCCTCCTCGGTCAGCCCTTGTTCCGTATAGAGGCCGTGCAGGGTTTGATATGCCCGCTTCAAAGAGTCGGAGCCGTAATAACTGTCGTCCTCGCCGATGGCCAGGTACACCGGGGTTTGCGTCCGCGCCAAAGCTTCCAGATCGCCGTCCCACTGGGTGCTGGTGGCCAGGTAGGCTGCATACAGCTCCGGGCGCTTCCCCATCACCAGCGAACCGGTTTCCCCGCCGCCCGACATCCCGTGCAGGTACACCCTTTCCGGATCGATGTTGTAATGGGCGAGGAAATATTCCGTCAGGGCGATGGTCATATCGGCGGAAGTCTGGCCCCAGTCGTTCAGCTGTGTGGAGAGGACGATCATTTTATCGTTGTATTTCAAAGCCTCTGTGCCGAAATCCTCCACCATATTGGCGCCGACGCCTTGGAAATACAGCCCTTCCCACCCCGGCAGTGTGATAAACAGCGCATAAGGTTCGCTGCCGTCGTAAGCCTCGGGGATATAGCTGCTATAATGGATATCGCCGTATTCTGCCGTATGCAGGATATTGTCGTTGAGAAAGCCGCGCTGTACCTGCGTACCCACCGCAATGTCTTGCGGAGTGGTTGGAACCGCGCCCGTCTTTGTCTCTCCATGCGATTCGGAGTCAAGGGCCGTATCCGCATCCGCCGCAGATCGGTCCTGCGAAGCAGAAGAAGGGTCGGCGTCGGTAATGCCACAGGCTGCAAGACAGAATACCACGACCGCAAGCAGCAGGCCAAGCAAGCCCTTTTTCCTTCTGAGCACTCTTCGGTCACCTCGTTTTCTGTCCCTATTGTACTCCGGCGCCGAAAAAAAGTACAATGCCGGTTGTGAAATGTGGTATAATCAAAATGCATAGTGAATCGAAAGGAGTGCCCCCGGATGCTTGAACTATATCAACTGATTCAGCTACTGGCTATTGCAGAATGCGGCACCATATCTGCGGCCGCCGAGCGACTGCATCTTTCCCAGCCGGCTTTGAGCCGCTCCATGCAGAAACTGGAGGATATTTTGCAGGTCACACTATTTGACAGGCAGAAGAACAAAGTTACGCTCAATAAAAACGGGGAGCTTGCTGTAGAGCAGGCCCGGCGGGTGGTGCAGCAGGCCCAGGACCTGGTGGAACAGGTGCGTGCTTTTGACCGCAGCCAGCGTACCATCTCGATTGGTTCCTGCGCTCCGGCGCCATTATGGGAGCTGGTGCCGCTGGTTTCCCAGCTATACCCGGAAATGACCGTCTCCTCTGAGATGAAGGACACGGATGTGCTGCTGGACAGTTTAAATAAGGGCGTGTATCAGTTTATTATTCTCCCTTTCGAGGTGAAAGAGCCAGAATATTGCTGTTTCCCATTTGAAAAAGAGCAGCTTTATTTTTCCCTGCCGCCCGCCCATCCGTTATCCGGCTCCAAGGGGCTCTATTTTAAGGACATCGACGGGGAAAGCATCTTACTGCTTTCCCAGATCGGTTTTTGGAGGGAAGTGTGCCGGGCAAAGATGCCGTTGACCCGCGCGCTTGTCCAGACAGAGCAGGAGGACTACCAGGAGCTGGTGCAGGCTTCGGCTCTTCCGTCCTTCGTCTCGGATTTGGCCATGCGCTGGTCAGGCAAGCCGGAGAACCGTGTGGTGATCCCCGTATTGGATGCTGAGGCCGCCGCTGTCTATCACTTCGTGTGCAGAAAAGATGACAAAAAGAAGTGGGCGGCCCTGATCCAAAGAATCAGGACGCAACTGCTGCGAAAGGAAACACATCACCCATGAAAAACAAGAAACGAAAGGATCGCCGGCAAACACGATAAACGAAAGCGCAAATAGAGCCGGAATCCGAGGGGAAAATAAGGTACTCCCAATAAAACGAGTATTCCGGGGTCTCAATAAAACCATTATTATTTTTGCGGGATATTTTACAATTTTCACTTATTCATGCTCTATTTTATCGTGAGAGAACACGCCCGAATCAATGGCTTGAATAAGGAATTTATAGCATAGAAAAAAGGCCGGATTTTGGTTATCTCATTTGCGAGTTCCAATTCCGGCCTAGATTCATATGGCAAGGCACTACGAAAAAGACGTTTGGGCGCTTTGGGCAGAGGGGCTTGCGCTCTCATAACGGTAAAAGACGAATTTTAATCCGCTCGATATAGGCGAATTTCATGATCTCTTTTTGTATACAATGATTTCAGGGTCTTCACCATTGCAACCATATTCACAGACAAGTAAATAATGATTGTCTGCAACAAGTCCGTAGCATCTATCACTATTTTCTTTTTTAAGTTGATAACCGAGATATACTTTCTTGTCATCAAGTAATTTGATCTTTTGCCCACTGGGAAGAGTATATTCCAAATTCACATATGCACCAATTAATTGACAAAGATTTGTTACCGTAGGCATATCGATGATTCCCAGAGCATTAAAATCTTCGATGAGTCGCTTTTTATATGTAAGGTAACCCTTTTCTCCGCCCGATTTATAACATTCAGCAGCAACACATTCACCGCCAAACGGACGACCGTTTGTTTCTGCACAACCCCTGCAGATTTCTTTCCAACCGCACCCAGTACAATCGATTCCGCATAGTGTTTTCATATTCTGTCTGCCTTCGTCAATTTCATATTTTTTTACTTGCTAGCGTTAAGAGAAAGGATTACTATAAATATAACACAAAATCAGGATAACCTCAAACAGATATATAAATAGGCTGTTCAAAAAAGGCATTGAGAAAATATTTATCCTCTAAATTTTTCCTTCATCGCATCACAGCTCATGCTTCGAAAAAAGCATGATTTATCATAGCTTCAGGCATAGTCAAGACCCGCTAATCGACAAAATTGTTTGAGAAACGAGTCTCATTCAGCTAATTTTTGACCCAAGGTAGCGCTCAAAGCACCGGCCTGTTGCTCATTTTCAGCAGGATACACAAAAACAGTCGTTTGTGTAGATTGGTTTAAAGCATCATCATCGTAGAGCGTTTCCACTAAATAAAACACATCTTCATTTTTCATCTTGCAAAACATTACCAGAGATTCTTGTCTCAAAGGCATTGGCCCCTCCTGACGAACAAGGATCTCCGCATCCAAGCAAAGCGCCTCATTGTTTCTCAGCCCTATTTTTCGATCGATACTGTAGCACAAGTTTTGCACAGACACATCTCCTACCCATCCCGAGGGGCGTATCTCGTTCACCCGATCATCAATACGGATCGTTCCGCTGTAGGTCGGGGGGGCAAAAAAATTGCGTTGAGCGGTATAGGATATCTCAATGGTCGCGGTGCTATCACCAAATCCCTGGATACGTTGTCTGGTGGCAGTATCCTCCACAAACCACACCGGCACGTCTTCATAAGCCAGTTCTTCATGGTACGGCAGCTTGTATACAATGCCCCCGATCACCAGCGCAGCCAATACCCCCAGGACGGTGTACCGGACGATTTTTCGTTTCTCCATCTCTTTTGCCCCTCGACTTTAAATTATGAATGCTTTTTTAGGCTTTTTTGGGATTCATCAATTCAGCAGGCCAATGAGCATAAAGTATTTAGATGACACAACAAGGGGGCGAATCCCTTCGATTACACGTTTGCTTTTGATTTTGCCCTGTTTGCATTTTCCGGATGACATAAAGCGCTCCATATAAGGTAGGCCCGCCCCCCGCAGCACAATGGTTTCGGGTATAAAATGATCCCGCCTGGCCTGTACGATGACATCTCTTTGTTCCGATCAGACAAGGTCATTCACCACACCAACATCACTCGGCAGCTAATTTTTCCCACAAAGCATCACTCAAAGCACTGGCTTGTTGCCTATTTTCAGCGGGATATACATAAGCAGCCATTGTAGATTCGTTTGAAGCATCATCGTCGAGAGTTTCCAACAAAAAAAACGCATCTTCATTTTTCATCTTGCGAAACATTACCAGAGATTCTTGTCTCAAAGGCATTGACCCCTCCTGACGAACAAGGATCTCCGCATCCAAGTGAAGCACCTCACTGTTTCTCAGCGCTATTTTTCGATCGATATTGTAGCACAAGTTTTGCACAGACACATCTCCTACCCATCCCGAGGGGCGTATCTCGTTCACCCGATCATCAATACGGATCGTTCCGCTGTAGGTCGGGGGGGCAAAAAAATTGCGTTGAGCGGTATAGGATATCTCAATGGTCGCGGTGCTATCACCAAATCCCTGGATACGTTGTCTGGTGGCAGTATCCTCCACAAACCACACCGGCACGTCTTCATAAGCCAGTTCTTCATGGTACGGCAGCTTGTATACAATGCCCCCGATCACCAGCGCAGCCAATACCCCCAGAACGGTGTACCGGACGATTTTTCGTTTCTTCATCTCTTTTGCCCCCTCGACTTTAAATTATGAATGCTTTTTTAGGCTATTTTGGATTAATCAATTCAGAAGGCCAATGAGCATAAATCACTTTTACTATTTTTTTACTTTCTTTTCCATTGGCCCTCCCCACATATTCCAAATCTCCAACCGAAGCATTCAGACACTTATCGAATGACCACGCTTTGCCCTGCACCACGCACCAGTCATAGTAATGTTTGACCGCCGTCTGCTGCGCATTCGAATAAATCCCTTCTATGCGGCTTGATACCACTTTATTTTCAATAAAGGGTGTGTCTTCATGCGTAATACAATCGTAATAATGGTACGCAAATTGATGCGATTCTTCCAGATTGGCCCGGTTGGCAGATAAGACAAGTTGATATGAGCCGCTAGAATCTATAACATATACATATCTCATATGAACGGTTTGCCCCACAGAGATTTGGTACACTGGGTCTTTCGAGTGCCAAGTAATGATCAAATCATCGTCACGATCAAGCAATTCGAAAATAGCCTGTGCCGTCCATTTACCGACCATCGACCCAACTGTTCCTGCTATCGGTGAAAAATATGCACCAACGGCGCCACCAATAGCACCGGCACCAGCTACCAAACCAGCCTCAAATACAGATGTTAAAAACTCCTCGGCCGCATTAGGATTGTATGCATTCACGTACATCGGGATATTAGAACAATAATCGTACAATTTGTCTGTGGTTGGTTTATTCTGTACAGAAACCGTATAGGTATTATAGGAATAGCCTGTTCCAGGCACGGAAACGGTACAATACGATTTATAGATCGTATACATATCAACAAAGGTATGAAAATCCGGGATATTGCTATTACCCGTTTGCGCCGCAACCATTTCACTTTCCGCATCTACACTAGATTCATTTTGAGCAATGCTTTCCTGAAGATTGGGCTCATTCATCAAAATATTATAGTATTCATCTTCGGTCAATCCTCCTCCCAACTCATTCAAACGATTTTCTAGCCGAGCGTATTCTTGCTCCAGGCTTGCCAACTGGCTATCGATCTCCTGAGCTTCATATTTTTCGATTTCACTCAAAATAATTTCAACATCCTCCTGCGTCAAAAAGTCCTCGGGCTCAATCGCTTGATCCACATCCAGATCAGACAATGTGGAATCCGTTGTGTCCTCTGTTACAGGTTCGCTGTTGATATCGGCTGAAGTCGATTCAACTTCAGCATTGGTCGACGGCATTGGATCGGAACTGACTTGTGCCATCGCGCTTTCCGTTTTTTCCTCTACGTTAACCACTGATTCCTCTTGGTAAGCAGCCAGCTGATTTTTTAGATCCGTTAAAACCGCTTGATCCTTTTGTAATTCTTTGATCTCAAGATTCAGGTTTGTGAGATTATTCCATATCTCATCGGTCTGAGCGGTATTCGAAGAAGAAACTATTTCTACCTCATATGCAGCACCTAATGAGTTGATATACTGATTGCGCAACTCTGGATCGTCATTGATATCCTGGAACGAATAACTTGCCAGATCGACTGTATCCGTTTCATAAATCATGGATAAATCTTGTTCAGACGTTTCCTCTGCTATCGCGTATGGCAAATTTAATACAATTATAGCACATACCAGGAATAAACTCAATACTTATCTGTTCATTTTGTCAATCATTTCTCTGAATTTTGAAAATTAATATTGGTTATACTAACTACTACCCTCCCTTACCGAAAGATTATCTCCGTCCTAGTCGGATATAGCGCATTGTCATTGGTTTGCCTTGCCTTCAAAATACTCTCTGACAGCCGCAAGGTTTTTGTTATTCAGTACACCTTCCGGAAGCACCATTCCCATGCGGCCTCCCTTTTTAAGAAGCCGTAGACAGCGTTCCATAAAAAGTACTTCCGTAAGCGTACTGGTGCTACCCAGATCATAGCGTGACAGCAGCGTTTCGCCAATATGCTCATCAATCTGTTTCAGTGCTTCATCGTACACCTCTCCGTATTTTGCTCGGTATTTTTCTTTCACCGCATCATCAGTGAAGCGGTCAGCTTCCGTGATGAGTTGGGTCTTGTCCACATTTTGCCCAAACGGAGGATTGGTAAGAATCACATCGAACCTTTCCTCGAAGATTCCGTTGATGTTGAGCAATCCATCGTGGTGATGCACGCCGCCGTGACCATCACCATGCATAATCATATTCATTTTAGAGGTGCGGGCCATACGTGGGTTGGCGTCAGTACCAAAAATACCGTTCCGGGAAAGCTGATACATCCGACTTCCTTCAACACTCGTATCAAGTTCTGTATTCAAAGCTGCCTGCATTTCTTCAATTTGTTCGTTTATTTTTATTTGTTCATCTTCAGATAATTCGTCGAAATGGTCTCCCTCCAATGAAGCCCTTAATTTGTCTTTCTGTTTACGCACATCAGCTTCAATTTTTTCTCGGACATACTCAAACGCCTTGATTAGAAATCCTCCAGAACCGCATGTGGGATCACAAATAACCTCGCCTTCCTGCGGATCAAGAATTTCGGTCATAAAGTCCACAATGGTTCTCGGCGTGAAGAACTGTCCCAATTCACCACGGAAAGTTGTGCCCAAAAATTGCTCAAAGGCAATACCTTTCACATCATCCTGTGTATCGGATAGATTATAATTCTCAAGTTTCTCTAAAATCTGAGTAAAGCTGTTTTCCCTGATTTTTATTTCATCATTATCCTCGAAAAGATGGTCATCCCGAAACTCGACTTTAGTCGTATCAAATAGATTCTGCATATATGGCTGGTCGATGCCTTTTGCTCTCAGGCCTGGTCGCACATTCTTTTCATAATTCTGCGCTTGGGATTCATACTCTGCTTTTGTAAATACCTTTGTACCTCTCTGCTGACGCTCGTACCGAATCTTCATGAATAGTAGCTTGCTGATCTCATCAAAAGCCGCTTCCGGAGACAGCTTGTCGTTGTTTCGAATAATATTATGGCAAGCCTGTAGGGTTTTTGTAAATTCTTCTCTGGTAAAGGTTTTGGTCTGATTCTTGATTTGTTCGATTTTCTTAGCATTATCGACATCTGCAGCTGTAGGAATTGCGACCACTTCTTCCAATCTTTGCGGCAGATATGCGGGATCAACATTGAAAAACTTTGTCTCCTTTTCGTTGGTCGTAACAAAAAATTCCGCATGTGCCCAAGAAGCATAATTGTAGCCTTGATAATAGTCTTCCACACGGATTTTAACATTTTCGGCCTTACATTCTACTACAATAAAAGCCGCCTTTTTATCGTCTTTATCTTTTTTATTTTTCCATATAACAATATCTGCGCGGGCTTTCCCTTGTCCACGCCGAGAATGATTGACTTTGAGTTCCTGTGCCATTTGGTCCAGCGAGTAGCCATATTCGTTTACAAGAACACAGATATAGCGCTGCCTAACCTTTTCTTCCGGTTTAGCAACAAGCCATTTATTTATAAGTGGGCAAAAACTCTCCCATCTTTTTCCTGAACCTCTAGCTTGTCCATATCCTTTTCCTCCGATTTCACAATTCTTCCGCCTTAAAGGTCGTATATCCCTCGTAGTAATACCTCTGTCGATAACCTTCATATAAACCTCACGACTGTTATGGCATCAGTCAAAGCGTTGTTCAACAGACGTTTGATTTCAATATCCTTCATTGGACTGCGTTTCATCGTCATTTGTTATCCTTCATTCTCTAACAGTCCATATGTCCGATAATAGGACAACATCGCCTGAAGCTGCAGCTTATTGGCAAAAAGCTGGCGGTAGGTAACAGTTTTCTCTTTGCCTTCAGTTTTGAGCTTCGCCATCTTTTCCATAGTCGAATCATATTGGGAAAGGATGGATTTTAGCATATCTTCAAAAGCTTTTAGTCTCTTTTCGTCCATGCAAATCACCAATTATTTCTCAGCCGCAACGCCGGACTTCATCCATGCGTCCACTTCGCTGATCTTAAATTTCCACAGCCTACCGATCTTCGTGGCGGGCATTTCTCTTTTGTCTATCCAAGCAAGCACGGTATCACGGCTGACGCCGAGATATTCACAAATTTCTTTCATGGAGTACCAGCGTTCGATGTTAGAGTCCATTTTGAGCCCTCACTTTCAGGCAGATACAATAATATAGAATAATTATACTTGAGCTTTCACCTAAAATCAATGATTTATGTGGATTTATGTTGAATAGAAACGATTTGAGATATAAAAATATGTCCGCCATTGCTGGCGGGCATATTTTTTGCCTTTTTCAAAAATTTTTCTTAAAAATAGGATGGCATTTGGCTTTGTAATTCCAAATAAGTGAGAGGGTCTTTTGCAAAACAAAAATTTTTTAAAAACACCCGATAATTTTGCTCTTCCCAGTGAAAACAAGTGAAAGGGCAAATTTTTTCAAGAATTTTTCGGAAAAGACCAAAAAAGGGTGTGCATTTCGGCATCCTTTGTCCACACGGCGACGCCGCTTGACGGGGGCAGTGATAGAAAAACGGGATTCGAAAAAATACCACAGATATCGGAAGGCACTACGATACTCACGCCGATATCTGCCTAACACAGCCTCAAAAAAGAGGATGAAAGCAATGAGCTCAAAGAACGTTACCAAATGATGTTCCCGGATTATCCGGATATTGTAACCGTAAAACTATTGCGGGAAATGCTCGGCGTCAGCCGGGCACTCGCTTACAAGCTGATCAGCGACGGCGAAATACAGGCGGTGAAAATCGGGACATCATTAAAAATTCCAAAAGTCAGCGTCATCAATTACGTGACCGAAGAGCAAAAGGAGGTGAAATGCAGTAGCCCAGCGAGTAGAACTTACCTCGTCCCAGCGCAGGCGGTGCAACCGGCTGATTAAAAAGCTGTGCGCAAATTACGACGATGGATATTGCCTGCCTTTAGATGATGGCGATGGCTGTGTCTGCGTACAGATGATCTCGCTTTCGCTCATCTGCAAGTATTTCCGCAATGCGGTTTTACAAGCCGACAAAGAACTGTGTGCGGATATTTTCAGACAGCGTACTTACCATTGCATTGAATGCGGGGCTGTATTCGCGCCAAATTCCAATCTGCAGAAATACTGCCCGGCTTGCAGCAAAAGAGTCCACCGCAGGCAGAAAAACGAGAGCGAAAGAAAGCTGATTTTGACGGTTCTAATAAGTTCGATAGCTAAAATCCGCCCCCTGTTCTTTCCGAAAAAGCACCAGTTCTTTCTGTGATTTTAAGTTGCTTTTATAAATTTAGGAAAAAGTCCAGCAAAATCGCACGGTTACTGGACTTTTTGTAAGGGTGATACAAAAAAGATTTGTTGTCTTTTTCAGAGGGAGATTTGAACGCTCAAATACCTTGTCATCGCTCATTGACCTATCAGACTCCCCCTCATTTTGAGGAGTTGTTTGGCAAGAAATAATGTCTTGGATTATAAGAATAGTCTGTCTAAAATCAGGCTATCAAAAAATATTTTTAATCCGAAATTTTTATTTTTTACTGGTTACAAGTAAAGCGGAAATTCAGACAAAGCCTAATTTACCAGGGATTCAGAAACAAAACAAGATCCGATTTCCGATAATTATGTTCGAAAATCGGGTCTCATACAATATTAGTCAATTTTAATTTGCCAAATCATACTTGACTAAATTTAACTTTGTGCTATACTGTATTTAGTTATACTATAAGCAATGCGTGTTGCTGCAATGGGGAGGATGTAATCCATGTTTATCGGCAGAGAACGTGAACTTGCAACGCTGAATAAGTTGTACGTATCGGACAAGTTTGAATTTGTAGTAATATATGGCCGTCGCCGTGTTGGCAAAACGGCGCTGATCAGCCAGTTTATTGACGAAAAAAACGCCATCTATTTTATGGGCGTTGAAAGCAACGCCAAGCAGAATCTTGAAAATTTCAGCAAGAGCATTTTGAGCTATCATACCGGCATGAATGCCGAAACTTCTTTCCTGTCCTTTCAGGCGGCTTTGGAGTATGTGTTCAAGTTGTCCGAAAAGGAACGGATTATTCTTGCCATTGACGAATACCCTTATGTCGCCCGCTCGTCGAAAAGCCTCGCTTCCACCATCCAGCTTTTGATTGACCAATACAAAGATACTTCCAAGCTGATGCTGATCCTCTGCGGCTCGTCGATGTCCTATATGGAAGATCATGTCCTCGCCTACAAAGCGCCGCTTTACGGCAGACGGACGGCGCAGATGAAAATTCTCCCCTTTGACTTTGAGGAAACCTGCCATTATTTCAAAAATTTCACCGATGAAGAGAAAGCCTATGTGTACGGCATCGTCGGCGGCACGCCGCAGTATCTGCTTCAGATGAGCGATAAGCTGAGCATTGAGGACAATATTAAAAACACATTCCTGAATCCCAACTCCGCCCTGTTTGAGGAGCCGGAAAATCTTCTCAAACAGGAGGTCCGGGAACCGGCTCTCTACAATGCGATTATCACGGCCATTGCCACCGGCGCTTCCCGTATGTCGGAGATTTCGGGCAAGGTGGGGGAAAACACAAATATTTGCTCCGCTTATGTAAAAAACCTGATTTCCCTTGGCATTATCGAAAAAGAAACACCATATGGTGAAAAAGCGTCCCGGAAAGCAATTTACTCTATTGCGGACAATATGTTTCGCTTTTGGTATCGTTTTGTGCCGGAAAACAATTCGATCATCGCCCGTGGCGCCGCCGATTTGGCCTACAAGCGCATCGAGCCGTATCTGTCCGACTATATGGGTAAAGTGTTTGAGGAAATCTGTAAGCAATATCTTTGGAAGCTGTTGCTGAACGGAGAATGCCCGGTGGAGTTTTCCTCTCTCGGTCGCTGGTGGGGCAACGATCCCAAGGAAAAGCATCAGGCGGAAATCGATATCCTTGCCGAGCAGGATAAAAATACCGCCCTTTTCGGGGAGTGCAAATGGACGAATGAGAAGGTCGATCTTGGCGTTTTGGAAAACCTCGTAAAGCGTAGCGAACTGTTCCCCTATAAAAATGTCTACTACTACCTCTTTGCCAAAACCGGCTTTACAAAAGGCTGCATTGATCGGGCAAATGAGATGGGGAATGTGTCGCTGGTGGCCTACAAGGATATGCTGCGCTAACGTCCGTATTAGAATAAAGCATTTGCAAACAGAGGTGCTCACAAAATGGTGAATGATAAAATAAATGTAGTGGGTACAAATATTGCCGAAAAGGCAACGATGATATGGAATGTGGCAGATATGCTGCGTGGTCCGTTTAAGCCGCATGAATATGGACTTGTTATCCTACCTATGACAGTTGTGAAGCGCTTTCACGATTGTTTACTGCCTACGCACGAAGCTGTATTAAAAGAATATGAATCAAAAAAGCATTTAGCGGTAATTAATGGTTTTTTGACGCGTGCGTCCGGTTATCAATTCTATAATAAACCATTTACACATATTTTTGGAAAATAAAACGAATTATAGTTTTCCTGCAAGCACACAAACGCCCGCCACTCCCGGCGGGCATATTTTTTGCCTATTTTCAATTTTTTTCTTAAAAACAGGTTGCGTTTTGGCGTTTCAATTCCAAATAAGTGAAGGGTAAATTTTTTCTCAAAAATTTTTTCGAGAAAAGCCCGAAAATGGGTGTGCATTTCGGCACCCTTTGTCCAAATGAGTGAAGGGAGTTTTTAATCCGTAAATATTTTTCCCGTTTAGGGGGTGCATTTGACCTCTCCCTGTGGGAATAAGTGAAAGACCTTCTTACTGTACCTTGAAAATTGAATAATAATCCGAATGGAATATGACTGTGCGATGACCGCAAGGGCTCCCGAAAAGTCGGCAGACTTTTTGGGAAGAGGAGGAGCAACGGCGTGAGCGAGCTTTTCGTGCTTAGCACGGAAATGAGCGATACAAAGTTTGTGACGGCGACACCGCTTGACGGGGGCAGGGATAGAAAAACGGCATTCGGATAAAACGCAGCAGATATCGGAAGGCACTATGATCCTCACGCCGATATCTGCCTTACATAGCCATAAAAAAGGAGGATTGAAGCGCTATGAAAAAATCAGAGCTCAAAGAGCTTTATCAGATGATGTTTCCGGAATATCCGGACATCGTGACCGTCCGGCAGCTTCGGGAAATGCTGGGCATCAGCCGTCAGCTTGCCTACGATCTCATCAACGATGGTGAATTGCAGCAGGCGATTAAAATCGGCAACAGTTTCAAAATCCCGAAAGTCAGTGTAATCAACTTCGTGATCGAAGAGAAAAAGGAGTCCAATGGTATGAAATCAAGTGCCTGAAATCCTGCGGCTTACCCCGTCCCAACGCTCACGGTGCGACCGCCTGATAAAAAGGCTGTGCGCCAATTATGACGACGGCAACTGCCTGTTGCTGGATGACGGCGAGCCCTGCGTTTGCCCGCAGACCATTATGAACGCCGCAGGCTTCGGCTCGGCAGCACAGACGGTATTGCCGCAGGAAATTGTCACGGCTGTTGAGGACTGCGGTTTTTTTGAGAGTATTCCCCTATGGGCAGTCACTCTCATCGGCGGGCTTTTCATCACGATATTGTCATTCATTATGATTATGTCTGTGTACGGTAGATTTTTCCGCCTTTATCTTTATACCGCCATCGCTCCCGTTCCTCTATCTACTTTTGCGGGAGAGCCGAGCCAGAATGTGGGCAAGAGCTTTATCAAATCGTATGCCGCCGTCTGTCTGGAGGGCGCAATCATCGTGCTTGCCTGTATCATATTCTCCCTTTTTGCGGCTTCTCTCCCTGCGGTTGACCCGAACGCTGCGCCTGTATCTATGGTATGGAGTTATATCGGAGAGCTGGTGTTTAATATGCTCGTCCTCGTCGGTGCGGTTAAAATGGCAGACCGTGTTGTAAGAGAAATGATGGGCTTATAAGGAGGAAGCGATGAAACGGTTTTATGTTTTTAAGGACGGAGTACAGCAAGGAAGCACCGCTACAAAGGAAAGTGCTGTTGAACTTATCCGTCAGTATCAGGAAAAGGAAACGCATCCGTTTCTGAAAGCGGAGTTCAGTATTATTGCGGGTGAAGAAGAATATATCCCATATCCGTCCCGCAAAAAGCAGTCCAGACAAAAAAGCGGTATGGAACGATAAGGAGGTGTAACTTTTGGAAGTCAAGATAAATAAGGAAATCCGCAATTACACGGAGAGTATGTTCTTTGGACTGTCGCTGCGGCAGTTCATTTTTTCTTTACTTGCCTGCGGTGTGGCGGTAGGGCTGTATTTTATTCTCCGTCCGTATTTCGGAATAGAAACGCTTAGTTGGGTGTGTATTCTCGGAGCTGCGCCCTTTGCGGTAATGGGCTTTGTCAAGTACAACGGTATGACCGCAGAGCAATTTGTATGGGCGTGGATTAAATCGGAGTTTTTGATGCCGAAAAAGCTGATGTTTAACCCCGACAATATGACCTTGAACAGCAGCGCAAGGAAAGCAAGGAGTTCTTGGACGATTTAACGACCCGTGACCAGAGAATGCTTTTTGCAGTTTTGACGATGGTGCATACGGCGGAAACAAAGGAACAGCTTGACAACGACACCGAAGCTCTCCTTACCACAGCCAGAAAGCACCTTTGTCAGTTTGCGGTGCTGAAATATCAGCAGATGGACGGTCTGAATACCGCCCTGCCGTTTGGTGTTCGCAGGATTGATGCGATGCGTACTCTTACAACGGAAAGCCTTGCGGTATTCATTCCTTTCAGAGTACAGGAAATCCATCACGAAAATGGCGTATATTACGGGCAGAACTCTATAAGCAAAAATATGATTATTGCAAACCGCCGCCATCTGCTCAACGGCAACTCTTTTATTCTCGGCGTATCTGGCGCAGGAAAATCCTTTACGGCGAAAGAAGAAATGGTAAATATCATTCTCACAGACCCAAACGCCGATGTCATTATCATTGACCCTGAACGGGAATATTCTCCGCTTGTAAAGGCGATGCAGGGCGAGGTTATTCATATTTCAGCAACGAGCGAAAATCATATCAACGCTATGGATATGAACTCCGATTACGGTGACGGCGCAAACCCCGTCATTTTGAAATCGGAGTTTATTTTGTCCCTGTGTGAGCAGCTCATCGGCGGCTCAAGTCTGGGTGCGAAGCAAAAGTCGATTATTGACCGTTGTACGGCAAGCGTGTACCGTCACTATCAGCAGGGCAATTATCAGGGCGTACCGCCCACCTTGCAGGATTTCCGTGAGGAACTGCTAAAACAGGACGAGCCAGAAGCGAAGGAAATCGCCCTTGCAATCGAGCTGTTTACGGACGGCTCTCTGAATACCTTTGCAAAGCATACCAATGTGGATACGCACAGCCGCCTTATCTGCTATGACATTCTGGATTTAGGCAAGCAGTTGCAGCCCATCGGTATGCTTGTCGTTCTTGACAGTATCTTAAACCGTATCACGCAGAACAGGGCGAAAGGCAGAAACACATTTATCTTCATTGACGAGATTTATCTGCTCTTTCAACACGAATACTCGGCAAACTTCCTCTTTACCCTCTGGAAGCGTGTGAGGAAATACGGGGCGTACTGCACAGGCATTACCCAGAATGTGGACGACCTTTTGCAGAGCCATACGGCGAGGACGATGCTTGCCAACAGCGAGTTTATCATTATGC
>CBCTCU010000019.1:0-48865 GCA_965145485.1 uncultured Eubacteriales bacterium
TGACCTACGGGGACATCAACGACGACGGGAACATCGACGCGAGCGACGCTCTGGAGGCGCTGCAGCACAGCGTCGAGCTGAAGACGCTGGAAGGGGATGCCCTCACGGCGGCGGATGTGACGAACGACGGTACGGTGGATGCTGCCGACGCGCTGAACATCCTGCAGTACTCGGTGGAACTGATCGACCACTTCCCCGTGGAAGAGTAAAAGCTCTGAAAACTGCCTCGCGCGAAAGCGAGAGGGCCTGAACACAGAAGTAGATAACCAAACAGGATAAACCGAATGACCAGTCATAATCAGCAACCGCTTGGTATGACTGGTCATTTTGCACTTTTGGGGTGCTAAGGAATCCCATATTGTGGGATGTCTTGGTCATGATGAATCGCTTGTTTCCATACTAGAGCGTTGTTGCGTAAAAATTCAGGCCAACCGATTGACTCCTATGAATTGTATGATGCAGAGTGGTATCCGGCCGAGTTGGCATGGGAATAGCATAGAAATCGATTGGAAAAACAAATATGAAGCCGATCGTGGCAGAGTATTGCAGATATTTGGCTTTGCAATACTGGGCTTCACTGAGAATGATGGCCGACTGCAATGCGGCATCGGTGTACTTGGCGGTAGAAAAAAAGATCGGAAAACGTCGAGAAGCGCCTTTGTAGTATTTTATCGAGCCAAGAGCCCTTTCTACATGCATGGTGGGATCCATATCAGGATGCTGT
This sequence comes from uncultured Eubacteriales bacterium, assembly GCA_965145485.1. GTDB lineage: Bacteria > Bacillota > Clostridia > Oscillospirales > Acutalibacteraceae > CABQCM01. The sequence continues at coordinate 725 of CBCTCU010000019.1, forward strand.
TTGGAAAAATGAATGGATAGAGAAGCAAAAAACCAAAGCTGTTTTGAAAGCTGGGAACGGCCGGAGGTGCGCAATGGCAGAGCTTCATTTTATAACCAAAGAACCAATTCACAAGGGCTGGTCCAGAGACAAGAAGTACTGTGTCACCGATGCGAACGGTATCCGGTATCTTTTGCGCATCTCTGACATGGCGCAGTATGACGCCAAGCAGTTCGAGTTCCATAGGATGAAACAGGTGGCGGCCCTGGGCGTTCCCATGTGTTTCCCCATAGACTTTGGCGCCTGTGAGGAAGGTGTCTATTCGGTCCAAAGCTGGATCGACGGCGTGGACGCTCAAGAGGTCATTCCCACGCTATCGGATACCGAGCAGTATGTGTACGGTTTGGAAGCCGGGCGAATCCTGCGCAAAATCCACTCCATACCGGTCCCCGACACCCGAGAGGACTGGGAAGTTCGGTTCAACAGGAAGATGGACTATAAAATAAACCAGTACCGGGAATGCCCCATCCAATATGAGAACGGGCAAGCCTTCATCGACTATATAAACGAAAACCGCCATTTGCTCCGGGGCAGGCCGCAAAGTTTTCAGCACGGCGACTATCATATCGGCAATATGATGCTTGACCGAAACAAAAAGCTTCATATTATAGATTTCGACCGCAGCGATACCGGCGATCCCTGGGAGGAATTCAACCGGATCGTATGGTACGCGCAGAAATCCCCTCGGTTCGCTTCCGGCATGGTCAACGGCTATTTTGACGGCGAAGTTCCGCTGGTGTTCTGGAAGCTGTTGGCGCTCTACATCTCCAGCAATACCCTTTCCTCGATATGCTGGGCGATCCCTTTCGGCCAAGAGGAAGTGGACACCATGCTCAACCAAGCAAGAGAGGTTCTGACATGGTATGACCATATGCGCAATCCTATACCGACCTGGTATTTTAAGGGTTATTATCTGCAAGATATAGACGGTATCCCATTGAAGTTGAGGAGCGTTTTCGATTTTTCGTTTATAAATCGGTACGGCAGGGTGTTCCAGGTTTATGACGACCAGGACTCCGGCAATATCTGCTTTGGAACCGAAAAAGACGGACGGCGTTATTTTGTGAAGTTCGCTGGTGCTCCCACACAAGCATATGCCGGCGATCCCAGGGAGGCGGTAGACAGACTGAAAGCCGCCTTGCCTGTGTATAGAGATTTGCATCACGAGAATTTAATCCAATTCATAAAAGGCGAAGATATCGGCGGTGGATTCGCCATGGTGTTTCAGTGGTCGGACGGAGATTGCATGGGGAGAATGTACCCCGCGGCGCACCGCAGGTTTATGCAGCTTCCCCTTAGCGCCAGACGGGATGTGTTCGGCGATATTCTAAGCTTTTTTGAGTATATCGCATCGCAACATTATGTTGCCATTGACTTTTATGACGGCAGCATCCTCTATGATTTCGAGCGCGCAAAGACCACAATCTGCGATATCGACTTTTATCGCAAACAGCCGTGTACCAATGATATGGGGCGGATGTGGGGGAGTTTACCCACGCGGTACTCACGGGGCATCGCGGCCTCCCCAGCGCCCGGCTGTTTACCGATCTGGATCGAATGAAAGTCGGAGACCGGTTTTACATTTATGTGCTAAATCAGGTTTTGGCCTACGAAGTGGACGAGATCAATACCGTGCTGCCGGATGAGCTACAAGAACTGCAAACGGTAGAGGGAAGGGATTTGGTGACGCTGGTCACCTGCACTCCGTATGGGGTGAATACCCACCGGCTGCTGGTGCGCGGGACCCGCGTCCCCTATGTCCCCGAAGAGGCCGATGCATTGCAGCCGACCGTAGGGCTGGTATCGGTTTTCGGCTTTGATGTGCGGTTGCAGTATCTTGGTGCGGCGATCGGGGCCGCCCTGTTGGTTATCATCCTGGTTGTTGTCGTGCTGATTCGCCTCAAGCGCAGAAAAGGCGGGAAAAAGGGAGGGCGGCATGCAGAATAAATCAATAAATAAAAAAATTTATCGCTGGCTGACCCTCCTTGCCGTGCTGCTGTTTCTGGCGGGACTGGTCGTGTTGCTTTTTCCGGTATTTACAAACTGGATTTATGAAGGGGAAGTGCGGCAACAAAAACAAATTTTTCAGCAACGGGTAGAGGCGGCGATAGATGAGACGAGGGATAACGACCTTCCCTTGGAAGAGCTGTATCAGGAACTCAAACGCCGAAATGAGGCGCTGTTTGTTGATATGCAAAAAGATTTGAAAGACCCGTTTTCCTATCAGCAGCCGGCAATTGATTTGACCGCATATGGCCTGGAGGGGAATATTATCGGCTTTATCTGCATTCCTAAAATGGGGGTGGAGCTGCCGATTCTGCTGGGGGCCAACACCGCCAACATGCGAGAAGGAGCCGTTCACCTCACCGAAACCTCCTACCCCATAGGCGGCGAAAACACCAACTGTGTATTGGCCGCTCACCGGGGGTCCAGCCGGGCAGCCATGTTTCGCGATATCGAAAAGCTGGAAATAGGGGATGAAATTGATATCCGGAATTTTCGGGAAGTCCTGACCTACCAGGTAACCGAGTTGCGGGTGATTGCACCGACCGACGTACAGGAGCTGCTGATTCAGCCCGGACGGGATATGCTGACCCTTATTACCTGTCATCCCTACCGGCATAACTACCAGCGGTATGTGGTGTATTGCGAACGGGTATAGAGATCGCCCTGCTATCCGAACGCAGCGTGAAGGGGGTAGCCGATCATACGGCTGAAGGTGGATTGTATAACAAGACAAAATATCCAAAACGGTGCCAAAGGTTCACGTTTTCCAAGGCAGAGGTTGGGTATCACATGTTCGATGCGGTCATCCTGGCTGAGGTGGGGATCGGTTGTCTTTTCGCACGCGCCCCCAGCGGATCAACCCAAAAACAGCCGCTTGTTTAAGAGCGCAGCTTTAAGAAAACAAACAGAGGGACGGCTGTACGCCGTCCCCCATAAAAAGTTTCTTATCTCACCGCTCTATTCGGGCGGCTGTTTTTGTCGTGATACGAGGATAACTTCATTTTTTGAGGGATATTCTGTAACTGGTTTGTTCCAGGCTGGTGTTGTCCGCCGGTTTGCCGGTGGGGGTGGGTGCATGACCTTAACGGATCATCGCCTCAACCTGATGCTTGCTCATTGCCCCGACAGACTGGGATACCACCTGTCCTTGCTTGACCAGTACCACGGTCGGTATGCTCATCACACCGAATTGGCCGGCCAGCTCGGGTTCCTCGTCGACGTTTACCTTGGCAATTTTGATGGTGTCCGGATTTTCCTGCGCCACCTGGTCGAGCACGGGGGAGAACATGCGGCAGGGTCCACACCACGGAGCCCAAAAATCCACCAATACCGGGATTTGCGAGGAGATTACCTCGTCGTGAAAATTCGATGAGGTTACGTTAATAACAGACATGGAACATGCCCCTTTCTTGTTTGGTCTGGTAATAGCATACCCAAAACCAGGGGGATTTTCCGTGACCAAGTCACATTTGCGTCTCTGCCCTTACCGTATGCTTCCGGCGGCGAGAGTTTGAAGACGCGACGGGTCAATGATGCTCACGCCGCCCCTTGAGAGCGTCACCATCCCTTCCGATTCAAAATACTTGAGCATGCGGGAAATAACCTCTCGGGCGCTGCCAAGATGACGGGCGATGCCCTCGTGGGTGATTTTTAACTGGGTGCTTGAGCAAAGGCTGCTTTCCTCGAGCAGAAAGGCGGCCAAGCGGGAATCCAGCTTCTTGAATAGAATTTGATCGAGCAGCCACATGACGTCCGAAAAACGGGTTGCCATCAGCTCATTGGTAAAGTTGGCGACCGGTGTGCAGGACTGCATCAGCTCCTGATACACCCGGGTGGGAATATGATAAAAACGGGTGGGGGCCTCCGTCTCGATAATCACTTCAAATTCAATCGAACGCAGCATGCAGGAAGCAGAAAACAGGCAGATATCCCTTGAAAACAGGCGGTAAAGAGTGATTTCACGCCCTTCATCGGACAGGGTATAAGCCCGCATCTGCCCCTCTATAATCACAAAAAGCCCGTCGCAGTCATTTTTTCCATAGTGCAATGTCCGGCCGGCCGGTTCGGTACGCAGCAAGGCTGAGCCCCACAGGGTCTGTCGCTGGGATGGGCTTAAATCCTTCCAGAACGGTAATAAATCGGAAAGAAGCGGAACGCTCATGGTAGAGATACCTCCTTTGTTTTTTACAGCCCTATCCCGCTGTCAACGGATTCCTTGCAGAGTGGTGTCCAGGATCGAGGACGACCGACGTATATCGGTTATGCACAGTAGCAAAACGATAGCAGACGGCCTGACGTTTGTGATATCGATGGCAATGCAATTAACATCTATGGAACGTCAATCTTGTCCGGTGCCTTCCGCCAAAGCTCCTGACCGTTACAGCGGCTAACGTAAGCCGCCAGATACAAATAGAACTTTTGCTGCGCATGGCACTAGGTGTATGCAATAGCGCAGGGCGGCCTGTCCTCTGTTGCACATGGCCGCCGTCTTGTGCGCGAACACGTCGTAGAAATGGCTTGTGAACGCCCGGAGCCCTGTAATTCAAAGTAAAGCCCCAACCGTTTACAGCCATGATATCGCAAACGCCCAGGGCGAGAAATCATGGTACATCGGTGCAGCTCTATGCGAAACCGGGGACGTTGCAATCGCCCACTGTCTTGGTACAACGGAAGTTATTGCGGGAGAGGGAAAATATCTTTCCCGCTTACAACTATCATACCATATCTGCCGCCAATTGAAAATACCGTAGGACAAAACAGCGAACCTACAGAATGGCCGGCCGGGCGACCGGATGCAGCAAACCGGCCGGGCAGCTGCCCAACCCGAATGTTGCCCGGCAGCCCATGTTGTGGTATCATAACCGCAAACGGGTATGATGCTCTGATATGGAGCACACGCCTACGGCCATATATATACCATACGCTGTGTATTCATAAACATATAACCATAAACTGTCATGGTGCTTGGATTGGAACATCAACCTGTGGTTATGTGTACCAAGTCCCCCTCACACCGACCTTTTCATACTCACGTGCTGGCAGGCACGCAAAAGTGGAATGCATGTTCCGTGATGCGAACTCGTTGAATATACCATGGATGAGAGGTGAATACAGCTTGTCCTCCCTTCGATTTATCGACAGCAGCGGCTTGCCCCTGTCGCGGGTGCGCCGCGTCGTGATGTCTCCGCTGATTTCCGAGCTGGACGCTCGGCTGCATGCTTTGGGCATCGATACGCTGCATACAACGGCATGCCGCAACCTGCTGGAACCCGAACAGCATCACGCAGATATCCTTTTGTGCCATTTGGGCGGAGAGCAGGTGCTGCTGGAGCAGGGACAGTCCCATCTGATAGAAGCGCTTAGCAGGCTGGGAGGGCAGCCAGTGAAAATCCAGCAGCCGCTTGAGGCAAAATATCCCGGCAATATCGCCCTCAACGCATGCCTTTGCGGTCGCGTGTTGTTTGGACGCCTGGACGCGTTGTCCGGCGAGCTGCTTGACTGGGCGCGCGGCCGGGGCATGATTCTCAAAAACGTCCGCCAGGGCTATGCCGGGTGTGCCTGCGCGCTGATAAACGAACGGGCGATGGTCACATCCGACCGTTCCATCGCAAAAGCGGCCGGGGAGGAGGGGATAGATTGTCTCCTCCTGACCCCCGGCCACATCCGGTGCGATGGCTTTGATTGTGGACTGATCGGCGGATGCTGCGGCAAGCTGGCTCCCGATTTGCTGGCTTTTACCGGAGCGATCGAACAGCATCCGGACGCCTCCCGCATCCGGGGATTCTGCCACCGGCATGGAGTGAACGTCCTTTCGTTGTCCAGCGGCCCTCTGGTTGACATTGGCGGCATCGTTCCTCTGATGGAAGAGGCGGAATGATGTCTGCCCATCGGATCGGGTGAGCCGTCATGCCGGATGGAAGCTTATACGAAAACGGTGCATCTTACCGATATCACGGCCGGTGGGCGCGGTTTTGTCGGCCACCGGTGGCGGCGTGCAGGTACAGCAAGTAAGGGGGGCGCTTGCATTCACGCCGAAATAAATTAGGTAGCTCCCGCGCTGGAGAGCAGGTGGTCGTATTCACTGGCAATGGTCGACCAGGTGATCGGCCCGACCGTCCCGGTGACTTCCAGCCCAAACGCATCCTGGAAAGCCCGCACCGCTGCTTCGGTTTGCTCGCCAAAATAGCCGGTGACCGGTATTTCGGGGATGTTGGTATACGTGCGCCCAATCAGGCTTAGGTAGGTCTGCAGGTCGGTCACGTCCTGGCCGGTGGAGCCGCGCGCCAGCAGCGAGCCGGGATAAATCTTGGCGCGGTTCTCGTTGTAGCCGGGCGGCAGGGTGTTGAGAATGCCGCGATAGTTTTCCTGCAGGGCGTTCCAGGTATTTCGACCAACAATACCATCCGGAGTTAGGCCGTAGTAGGTTTGAAACGCTTTGACAGCTTCTTTGGTTTTTGGACCGAAAATCCCGTCAATGGCGATGGATGGAAATCTGGAGTTGTAGGCCGCGGCCATGCGCAGGTAGTATTGCACGATCGCTACCTCGTTGCCCCGCATCCCTTCCCGCAGAAGGCGGGGATAGGGAAGCTCGACGTCTTCGAGCTGGAGACCCTCTGAGGAAAGATCGGCCAGCCGCATGACGCTGGTGTAGATGTATTTGATCTTGTACCAGGTGCTTTTATCTACCACGCCGGTCTGGGGAAGCCCAAAGATTCCTTGAAAAACCCGGACGGCCTCCGCCGTGGAGGGGCCGAACACGCCGTTGATGGGATCAATTTTCGGAATGGCGGGATAGTTGTTGGCGATACGGTTGAGCTCGGTCTGCAAAATGGTAACCTCGTTCTGGCCCGAGCCGATGGTCAGCGGGGCGCCGGGGTAGGAGCCGATGTTGGTGCCGACCGGGGCGTTGCGCACGATGTTGATGTCATCGCCGTAGTAATATTGAAGGATTTCATAAGGGGTCATGCCTTGTTCGGCCAGATCGACGGTACCCCACTGGGATAACCCTTCGCAGGTGACCGTTGTTCCGTTGCAGTAGCTGGTAAAGAGAGGCTCGACATTGCCCTGGCGCACCACATAGTCGTTGAAGATTTCATCCACAATAGTGCTGATATTCTCAAAGATGTCGCGCCCCTCAATGAATTTCTGGTCGTACTGGGTGCTGCTGGTGATGTCAAAGTCATAGCCCCGGCTTCGGTACAACTCGGTGTAGATGCGGTTGAGGGCGAAGGATATCTGGGCGTAAATATTCGCGCGGATGGCGCTTTCCGGCCAGGTGGGGTATATTTCGCTCGAGGCGACGTTTTTTATGTAGTCGGGAAAGGAGACCACGACATTGCGGGCGTCGCTCGAGGGGGGGCCCAGGTGAACCGTAATGGTTTCGGGTACGATGGGGAGGTTGTATTCCGGCATCCTGAAATTCCTCCTTCCGTTGTAGAATTAAAGATTATCGGGCTGGGGCGCGGTGTATTGCATAACTTTCTGAGCGCCGGGGTCGTTGGACTGGGGAACCATTTGCACCGGCTGTACCGTAACGACGCCGGAGAATACCGGTATCGAGCGGTAAATCACCGGGACGTATCCTTCCCGTGTGATCACCATGTCGTAGCTTGCAAAACGCGGTTCTCCTGTTCCTGCGGGAGAAGTGCTGCTCTTGTCGTCGGGGGCGGGTAGGGGCATATTGGGCGTCAGCCCGCTCAAGTCGGTGGTCTCGCGATACAGCACGTAGGTTTGGCCGTCGATGGTTTTTGAGACGACGACGGCGGCGTTTTTAATGGGAAGCGCCTGGAAGGAAGAGGATGCCTTAACACGGATATACCCGGTTTCGTTGTATTTGTCGGTGTAATCCTCCGGCAATGGATTGTTGGTATAGGAGATGTCGTCGCTGGTCATCGCGGCGATCTCAGCCTGGGTAGCCGCATCGGTGATTACCCCTCCCGGATAGGCCGTTTGAGCGCTTTCGATCCTGGCGTCCTCATCGGCTGCCGCCGGCTCTCCCGTGCCCTGGATGGTGGGAACGTCGCTTTGACGGCGGGGGCGATCCTCCTCGGGGAATGGCTCCTCGGCCGGGTAGTCCTCCGGGAAATGGGGGCGGGGGATATCGTCCATCGAATCCCGCTGCGGGGAGACTTCTATGTTTGTCGTTACCGGCCCCGCGCCCTGGGGAGCGGAACCCGCCTCCGGCCTATTTACGGTTGACGGCTGGATGTTTTGTGTGCTCGGAGCGCTGATGTCGTCGCATGGAAGAATCGTTGTTCCGCCGCCGCTTTGCTCCCTTACCGGTGTTGCCGTGGCCGAACCTGCCGGCCCTTGCGCAGTCTGGTCGGCATTGCTGCCGGATGCCTGCCGGGGCGGAGCTACTGTTTCCGAGACGGTGGTGACCGATTGCCCGGTCGTCCGTGCATTTGGATTGGCACGGCGGTACATGTTCATCATTTCCTGCTTATACCGCTCCATTTCACTTGCGCTTGGCATACGTTCCATTACAATCTCTCCTATCTTTTTATGAAATATGGCGGACGAATGCGCTGCCCTCCACCCCGCGTGGAAAAATGGTCATCCCGCCGGCTGAATGTAGCGTGACGCCGCGTACCCGACCGTGCCGCGGTAATCGACCACGTCCCAGCCCTGCCATTGCCCGAGGATGGTCAGGGGATCGCCGTTGTAGGCGCGGGCCAGCACGGTGGAGTTGGTCGAAGGTCTGCTGCGTATATTGAGGTAACCGCTGGTGATGTTGACGCGGCCCTGTTCGGGGGCCTGGGGCTCGACAAAGGGGATGCCGAAATACTCGGTCAGGGCGCGAACGGTGGCGCGGGCAATGGCGTCAAGGTTGTTTTTGATCCAATTTGCATCTTCTACATTGTCGTGGTAAGCGTATTCGATCAGCACGCCGGGAGCACGGGTACGGCTGACCTCTCCCAAAGAGGTGGTGGTAATGGCGCGCACCTTGGATGGATTGGGATACACTTCTTTGAGATTTTGTACCAGAATGTCGGCCAGCCGCTTGCCGTTGGTGCTGCCCGGATAGTAATAGACGTCGGTGCCCTGAATCTGGCCGGAGAGAGCGTCGGGGGCGGCGTTGGAGTGCAGCGCGAGATGCACGTCGTAGTTTCCCGCGTTCGAGGCCCGGATGGAGGAGCCCGCCGTCATGTCCGGGGTATTGCGGGTAAACTGGATGCCGCTCGAACGCAGGTAGGGTACCATGGCGTCGGCGAGGAGGTTCATGTAGTACTCCTCCGAACCACCGGTGATGTACGAATTGGCCTCCTGGGTGGATGGACTTAAATAAATGGTTGGCATCATCATCACTCCATATGCTGTTCTAGTATATGATATGAGGTGAATCTTTAGAATGTGATTTCCCTGGGCGAACCTGAGCCTGTTTCTTTGGTCGAATCTTGACAAATGTGTCCTGCGGGTTTATAATAAACAAAATTATATATTCCTTATCAAGAGCGGCGGAGGGATCAGGCCCTGCGATGCCCGGCAACCTGCTTTGCAAGGTGCCAAATCCTGCGGAGTACAACCGAAAGATAAGGGTGCGAAACGCGCTGCTTGTCGGGCGCGCTTTTTTTATCTTTAGTAGTTTGCGGCTGAAACGATTCGTCGCGTCCATTATGCGAGCCGGATGCCACTTGGGCTGCCCCGGCGTTTGCATGCCGCATGGGAAAAGGAGGACATAGGATGAGCAAACGTTTTTTTACGTCGGAGTCGGTGACCGAGGGGCATCCCGATAAGGTCTGCGACAGCATATCCGACGCCGTAGTCGACGCCATACTCGAGCGGGATCCGCAGGCCAGGATCGCCTGTGAGTGCTTTTGCACCACCGGCTCGGTCATCGTGATGGGGGAGGTCACCACCAACTGCTATGTGGATGTGGCCAAAATTGCCCGTGATGTGATCGTTGACATCGGCTATAACGACGCCAGCCAGGGGTTTGACGGCAACACCTGCGGCGTTCTCACCGCAATCCATGAGCAGTCGCCCGACATTGCGCTGGGCGTGGACCGTTCCCTGGAGATGAAGGAGGGGGACGACGACGAGCTGAACTTGCACGGCGCGGGGGATCAGGGCATGATGTTCGGGTATGCCTGCGACGAAACCGAGGAGCTGATGCCCCTTCCCATTTCGCTGGCCCACGCCCTGGCACGCCGGCTGAGCGAGGTGCGCAAGCAGAAAATACTCCCGTATCTGCGCCCCGACGGCAAGGCGCAGGTGACCGTGCTGTATGAGGACGACCGCCCGGTGGGGGTGGATACGGTAGTGGTGTCGGCGCAGCACAGCGAGGAGGTCACGCTCGATGTCATCCGCCGTGATATCATTGAGCAGGTCATACGCCCAGTCATTCCGGCCGGGCTGATGGGGGAGCAGACCAAGATTTACGTCAATCCCACCGGCCGTTTTACGGTCGGTGGCCCTGCCGGCGATACCGGTCTGACGGGGCGCAAAATCATCGTGGACACCTACGGCGGATATGCCCGGCATGGGGGCGGTGCTTTTTCGGGCAAGGATCCTACCAAGGTAGACCGGTCGGGTGCTTACGCCGCACGGTACGTGGCCAAAAATATCGTGGCGGCGGGCCTGGCTCGGCGCTGTGAAGTCCAGCTGGCTTATGCCATCGGGATCGCCCACCCAGTGTCCATCATGGTCGATACCTTTGGCACCGGGCGGGTGGAGGACGCTGCGATTGCCGATGCGGTCGGTAAAGTGTTTGATCTGCGGCCGGAGGCGATCATACGCACTTTGGATCTTCGCCGGCCGATCTACCGTCCTCTGGCGGCGTACGGGCAGGTTGGGCGCCCCGATCTTGCCCTGAGTTGGGAAAAAACCGATCGGGTGGACCAGTTGTTGGAGCAATTATCCCGATAATGCATGACCGGAACGAATAAAACAAAAATTTAAGACAAAAGCTTGATATTTTGCTAAATGACGATTGACATTTTTGTTATTTGTGCTAAAATATAGCTACTAACAGTCTGATGCAATAGGCTGTGAATAGGAGGAGGTTATTGTAATGAAAAGACGATCGTTTGGGCGGTTGCTCTCTCTGGCGCTTGCCCTTGTCATGACGCTGGGCCTGTTTTCGGTCTGCGGTTTTGGCGTCCTGGCGGAGGGGGAGGAGGAGACCAAGGCCCTCACCCTGAGAACTTGGAACCCAACGGAATTGGAGGCGGCCGCTGCCGCCACTGGGGTGACCAACTCGCACGGCTATCCCATTTACACGGTTTCTCAGGAGATTATTGGCCGCCGGTCGATTGACCCGTCGAACTACATGCTGCACGACGCGCCGGTGCCCCGTGACGGCTACACACAGGACACGAGCCTGCTGCTGGTGGTGCGCCTGTTGGCCGACGACACTTTTACCGAGGGTGTGCTCTGCCAGTATGAGGCGCTCTACGACGTGGCCAATAACGCGGATACCTACAATAATATTGGCCAAGTCAAGTACGATGATTACATTTCCATGGAAACCCAGTATGACGAGCAGTATGGCTATGAGTACAAGGAGTTTAACTACCTCTTTACGCTGGAGGACGATATTTACGCCGATACGACCAAGTCCATGCAGCTTCGCTGTAAGGGCATGATCCCTGATGTCAGCTTTAACCTCTACTACATCGCGCTGCTTAATGCCGACGACGATTCGGTGATCTGCGAGTTTTCGGGCAACCAGTTCTCCGGCCTGCCTGGTATAGCCGGCACGTATGAGAACATCGTCAGTGACGGAGCGAATATCCAGGGCATCGTTTCCTACTCGGGTGTGGACGAAAATAAGCATGTCGGCCGTGGCGAGCCCTACAGCTTGTACAATTCGGACGGCCTTTACACCGAGGTTGAGAACGAAGACGGCGAGATGGAGAGAAAGTATGCCGCGACTCTGATGGACTCGCTGGGCATGGAGCTGGACGCCGGCGACTATGCTTTTGATTTCTACATGGCGAGCGTTTACAGCCTTGGCCCCGATCGTGTGACCTATTATGCGATGGATGGGGACACCGAGTTGGCCATGCTTTATGTTGATTATGAGATGGTGGATGAAACCGTCGGTAAGGACAGCGGAACGTATGAAACCCGGCGCTTGAGCTTCACCGTTCCGGAGGAGAGCGCCGGCCATGAGATCACCTTCAAGATCGTGGTGCACAACTCCACCGACTATTTCCTCAAAAATGTTTCGCTCAATCTGATAGTTCCCGCCGATGCGCAGGCCCCGGAAGATGCCCAGAAGGTCATCGACATGATCAACGCTCTGGACGATATCACCGATACCGAGGCGATCACGGCGGCCCGTACGGCCTACGATGCGCTTGACACCACCGGCAAGGCTTGGGTCGGCGCCGATCTGCTGGCCAAACTCGAATCGTATGAGCAGGCGCAGACCAGCGCACAGGCCATCATTGACGCCATCACGGCGCTGGGCGACGCTTCCGCTGTGAACAAGGATAACTATACGCAGTTCACCGAGGCGCTCGAGGGTGCCGAGTCGCAGTACAACGCCTTTGTGGCGGAGTATGGGGAAGAGAATGCGGCGGCGCTGATCACCAACGCGCAGGCGCTGGTCAATTTCCGCACGGCGTACGACGCAGCTAAGAAAGAAGCTGAGGAGGAAGAAGCGGCAGCAAAGAGGCAGGCCGCTATTGACAACGTGGAATCGCTCATCGAGGCCATCGGCGAGGTGACCGAGGACAACTACGCCGAGAAAAAGGAGCCCATCGAAGCGGCTGAGGCGGCACTGGCAACGCTTCGCAGCGATTATGGGAATGAGATCGACAGCGAGGTGAGCAACCTGGCGGCGTTGACCGACGCGCGGGCGAAGTACAATGAATTGATGGCTGAGCCGGACGTGACCTACGGGGACATCAACGACGACGGGAACATCGACGCGAGCGACGCTCTGGAAGCGCTGCAGCACAGTGTCGAGCTGAAGACGCTGGAAGGGGATGCCCTCACGGCGGCGGATGTGACGAACGACGGTACGGTGGATGCTGCCGACGCGCTGAACATCCTGCAGTACTCGGTCGAGTTGATCGACCACTTCCCTGTGGAAGAATAATCATATACTAAATAAGTCAAAAGCCGCCCCACGCCAAACGGTGCTGGGGTGGCTTTTGTCGTGCTTGGTTGAGCAAAATCTCTTCCCACTTTGCTGGGGGTAAAGAGCTTTTGCTGTCCATGTCAAGCGCAAAAGACAAACGGGAATGAGTTACATTGTTAAGGGATGTCCCCGTTATAACAGGCTGTAATGTTCCACGTCTCCCTGGAGACCTGACGCCTTCCCCGGGGATTCTCAGATTCCTGGTGGAACTGGAAATCACAACGGATTTACTCAAGCGTTACGTATTTCTATAGTTAAGAAAGAATGATAAATTGCAATTTGTGAGAATAAAAACAAGCCAGGAGCAAAAATCTGGATGAACGAATACTATTTGATGAAACGCAACCGCCCGTTTGTGAATGATAGGCACGATATACAGCAAGAAAACGGAAAATCGGCCGAAACAACCTCTACAAATGTGATTGACAAAATCTATCCACGGTGCTATGATATCACCAAATCTGTAATAATTCAGATTAAAACAAAAGCGCGCGAACAACACCGGAGGAAGGCCTATCTTGGCATGATACCCTCACATAGGGTATATGTACCGGTTGTGTTAGCCGCTTGGATTGGAGGAGCGCTATGCGTTATCACGGCACGGATTTTGATATGCACGACGCCTGGTTTTTGAATGTTGACGGGGTGCTTCACGCCTTTCATTTGAGGAATTACCGCCCGGGGACGGAACATATAGAGTGGCCGGTCGGGCACGTTGTTAGCCGCGATCTGCTCCATTTTGAAGCCATGCCGGATATTCTGCCGCCTCTTCTGGATTCCCAAAACCCGATGGATTTTGGCGGGAAGTTTACCGGGTGCTGCTATACCGACCCCAGCGATGGGTCGCATTTGGTTTACTACACCATGCGGGATAATCAGCGTACCAGCCAGCGCTTTGGTGCCTGCAGGTCCTATGATATGGAACATTTTACCCTTTGCCCCGAGAATCCCGTTTTGGAGCCGGATAGCAATATTTTGATCGGTTATGACAATATCGAGCGTATGGACTGGAATATTGTTGATTGCCGCGATCTTGTGGTGGTGCAAAATCCGGACGATGGCTTGTTTTACGGCTATTTTGCCGCAGCGGCCGATGTCGGTCGGCAGTGCCCGGTCGGTGTAATCGCCGTGGCGGTAAGCGATGACCTGGTGCATTGGCGGGATCAATCGATTGTCTATGCACCCAGGCAGAACGGCGTGATCGAGGTACCGGATGTCTTTTATCTCGATGGTAAATGGGTGCTGACGGTGCTCACCGGCACGCATTACGCGGGACGCTCCATCGTATCCGATCCGTATGTGCACAAATGCACGATCTATGCGACGGCCGATTCCCCGCGGGGCCCCTTTGTGGAGGGGGAGCATAACATCCTCATCGGCGGCATAGAAAACAGCGGCTATACCTGCCGTACGTTCCTGTTCGAGGGCAAGCGCTACCTGATGTATGTCGATTGCTCCTATGGTGGGAATACCCTCTCATTGCCCAAGGAGATTGCCATGCGCGACGGCAGGCTGTGCGCCAAATATGCCCCCATCGTCGGCAAGCTGCATGTGCGCCAGACCTCCCGACCGGATCGCCTTGAGCCGTTGGAGCTGTTGCCCAACTCTTTTGCCTGGAGAACCTTTGGCGGCAAGGCGGAACGCATGGACGATGGCTATCGTATCGAGACCAATCCGCTCGATTATCAGGGTGCGCTGTTGCCGGAAAAAACAGCCGGTTTCGAGTTGCGCTTTGTGCAGTCGATGCAGGCCGTTGCCGCGGGATGTATGGTGGGCGTCTATGACGCCAACGGCTGGCTCAAATACCCCTGCTTTTTTGCCATCGAGCCCGACCGGCAGCGCATTATGCTGTCCAAGGGGTTCGGGTTTGAATATGTCAGCGCCAGGGAATACCCCTTTGCCCAGGGGGAGAGCATTCCCGTGCGCCTGATCGTGACCGAAGGGGTCTGTGAGGTTTATATCGACGATGTTCTGCTGCTTCAATGTGGTATGGATACGGGTGACTCGATGCGCTACGGCTTTTTCTGCGATCGTGGACAGGCGGAATTCCGGGATGTCGAGGCATATGAGCTGGAGGTATAGCGGTAACCTGCCCGGTTGTGTTTGGTCGCGATAACCGAAACGGTTATATGGTAGGGCGGCGGTTGCGGTGCCGCGGGGGCGGCTGGTTTGTTTGGCCAGGGCCGGATGTCTGTGGTGTGCCGAACGAAAGCGACGGCTCTATCATATGTTGCGCCAAGGTGCGTTTCATGTCGCCATCAAAATGAAAAGTGACGGTTCGTTCCGGTTTGGTTGCCTCCCCGCGCTTTACCGGCGCGGGGCGTGCCGGCGATACCGCCTGCCTCATTTGAGAGGTGGAAGCGACCGCAATCCAATGGCGCTGGTCGCAATCCCATATTATCACGGGCAATCTTTGATGCAGGCTGATCTTACTCTAACGAGGGCCGCGCATATGGATGCCTTTATCATGACGGCTGCTTATGATTTCACCGCATACCAGCGGGACAGCGTCACGCTGGCATACGGTGGAATATGGATAGGATCATGATGCGTGTGGGGATGCTATGGGGTTGCGCTGGGCCGCCTCTCCGCAGTCGGCCAACCCTCCCCGCGGTTTATAGTACCGCCACATCATGAGACAATAGAGAGCGCCTATCATCCCGATTGCCAGGCATAGCGCCAGGGTAGACCGCCCCAGCGCCGTATAAATCAGGTAACCCGGCAGGCAGGCCAGTGTGGTAGCGCCCAAGGGCACCAGGATAAATTGGCCCACCGGCATTCGAAATTTGGAAACGCGCAGCAACCGGCGGATATTCAATGTGGATGTGAGCATATTGCTAAAGAGCATAATGCCCAAGAAGCCCCACATGCCAAAGCGCGGCACAAACAGCCAAATAGCCGCAATGCGTATCACCGAATCGACGATATGATACAGTAGGGAATGCGCCTGTTGGGTCAACCCCTTGAGAATGCCGTCGCAAACGCTTTCAAGATACATAAAAGGGATAATGGGGGCCAGTACGACAACCATGGTGCCAACTCCTTCGGTTTGGTAAATCAGGGTGGAGAGAGGCTGGCCAAAAAGCCAGAAAACGCCCATAATGGGGATGGAGGCCAAAAGGGTGATGCCCACCGCGCTTCCGGCATACAGACGAACCTTGCGTAAATTTCCCGCCGCATAGGTGGAGGACACCTCCGGCAGCAATAAAGTGGAGAGCGCACCCAAAAAGGAGGCGGGGAAAAAGACCAGCGGCAGGGCCATGCCCTTGAGCATGCCAAACTGCGCCACTCCCGCTTGGGAGGAGACAGAATAGGCCGCAAGAGCGGTTGGAATGAGAAGGTTTTCCGCCGACCGCAGAAAGGTCGAGAGATAACGGCTCCCCGTTATGGGGAGGGAAGCAGCCAGCATTTTCCTGCCCTCAAGGGGGGCTTTGGTTGCTCTTTTCTTACCACGAAGATTCAGACAAAGCGATACCAGGTAAAACAGGAAGGAGGCGAACTCGGCCACACTGTCCCCCAGCAAAACCGCCGCCAGCGCCGCCTCGATTCCCCAGCCGGCCAAACGGCTGAGCAGAAGGGCGATCAGGGCGATGCGAACTGCCTGCTCAAACAGCTGTGCCGCCGACGGAATGGCGGTATTTTTTTGTGCGATAAAATACCCCCGCATGCAGGCCGACATCCCCATGAAAGGCAGGCTGAAGCAGAGTATTTTTATGGCGAGCGCCGTGCGCGCGTCGGATAGCAGATGGGCCGCCAATTGGTCGGCCGACAGGAAAAAGACCACCCCCGACGCCGACAGCGCCAGTGCCGCCAAAGCGGCAGCAAAAAGCAGCGGTTTGAGCCTGCCGCGGTCATCCGGCATGGAGGATAAGCGGCTCATAACGGCAGTCGGCAGGCCCGAGCCGGCTGCTGCGGCCAAAACGTAGATGGAAAAAACCAGTTGGTAAAGCCCCATCCCCTCTGCGCCAATTTGCGCCGCCAGATAAATCCGGAAAAAGATGCCGATGCCGCGCAGCAGAAAAGATGTGCCCGTCAAAATCAGGGCATTTTTTACAAAAAGTTTCTGTATCAAAGCAATCCCCCGCAAACAGTATCTATATAAGATATACCTGTCCGGCCGCAGGAATATGACAGAAAGGATCGCCTTTTTATCCATCGATTGCTTCCATGCGGTCCAGCCGCGCCTGCACAAGCGCAGTGGACGGTCGGTATAGCGAATCGCTCAAAACGCAGCATACAGGCGCCGGCCTGGTGGTGTATGGATCCAAAGTAACGATTCGACATTGGTTGCAAAGTGTGGTATCCTATAACTGGCCAGGATGACGCCCAGAGATTACAGCGCTGGTGACGGGATGCATCCGGTTGCCGCCTTTTGGAAAGTAGGGGTGCATGTTGAAACGCTGGATTGCTTTTTTTTCAGCCGTTACACTGTTGTTGTCGACGGGCGGCTGTGGCCCGGATTCAGACTCTTCTAAGGTAGAACGATCCCTTTTTGCAATGAATACCTACATGACCTTCACCGTGTATGGAGAGGGGGCCATGCGGCTTTGGAGGAAGTGGCGCGGCGCATTCAAGAGGTTGAGGCACTTTGGTCGGTAACCGATCCGGCGAGCGAGATTTATCGGGCAAATCACGGTGATGGGCAGGCAATCCCGGTGCGTGAAGAAACAGCAAAATTGATATCGTTTGCGCTGGAGATGGCACAAAAAACCGACGGGGCCTTGGAGCCGACCATCTATCCGCTGCTTACCGCCTGGGGATTTACTACAGACAGCAAGCAGGTTCCGTCCCAGGAGCGGATTGCCGAGCTGCTTCTACGTGTGGATTACAGCCGCATCCATCTGGAAGGGACTAACCTGACCGTTCCGGATGGGATGCAATTGGATTTGGGCGCTGTCGGCAAAGGATATGCCGCTGATCTGGCCGCTGAGATACTCGCGGGGCGCGGCGTGGAGTCGGCCATTCTCAGCCTGGGCGGTAATATTCAGGCGATTGGTTCCCGCCCGGATGGAAGCCATTGGCGTGTCGGCATCCGCGCGCCATGGGAGGATGGAAATCTTGGTGTGCTGCAAATCAGCGACGCGGCGGTGGTCACCTCCGGCGGCTATGAAAACTACTTTGAAGATGCGCAGGGCCATATTTACTGGCATATCCTCGATCCCGCTACCGGGTATCCGGCAGACAGCGGGCTGCAGGCGGTTACCATTGTGGGACAGGAGGGGAGGCTGTGCGACGCTCTATCCACCGCCCTGTTTGTGATGGGAGCAGATAAAGCGGAGGCATATTGGAGGGAAAACAGCGGCTTTGATATGCTGTTGGTTACGGAGTATAGCGAAGTCATTCTGACGGAAGGGATCGCGGAGCAATTTACATTGAGCGACGGACGGACAGAAACCGTCCGGGTGTTGCAAAAATGAAGCGGAAAATATGGCCCTTTTTACTGGTTGCAGCGATTGCGACACTCGGCATTGTGGGAAGCATCCTGGTGCTTCAGCGCCCGGCTACCGATCTGGTGGAGATTATTCAGGACGGGGAAGTGCTGTATCGGTTGGACCTGACACAGACGGAGGATCAGGTCATCGCCGTGGAATACGAGGGCAGAGTCAATACCATAGAAATTAAAGACCACCAAATTCACATGCTGGAAGCACAGTGCCCGGACCACACCTGTGTGAATATGGGGTGGCTGGACTCTGCTGCTCCTATTGTCTGCTTGCCGAATCGTCTGGTCATCCAGTTTGTAGAAAACAACGATGCGCTGGATGGGGCAGCCGGTTAAACAAAAAACGCCAGGAGGGCAGCCTGAAGGATGACATTTTGATGATGGCTGGCGAAGATACTGCTGCTAAGCTTTTCATGGCATACCCTGTTTTCGGACAGGGCCGGAAATGCGAATCTCATTCAGTTTTATCATGAATGTCGTTGCGCGGACACATCCACACTTGGGCCAAGGAGCGTAAACCTGGAAGTGGATGCTATTTTGGCCCAATCACCGATAATTTCTGTTCATAGCAACAACAGTGGGCCGGATGCGCGGGCCGGTTGGAGGAGGGATGGGCTTGAAAACCAGGAAATTAACCGAGCTGGCAATTCTCACGGCGGTGGCCTTGATTATCTTTGTGGTGGAGCTTCAGATACCCAATCCTTTTCCGATTCCGGGTGTAAAACTAGGGCTTGCGAATATCATCACGGTCTACGCTGTCTATCATTACCGGGCACGGGAGGTTTTGCTGATTGTCGTCGTGCGGATACTTTTGGGCGCCATCTTTTCTGGGAATATGATGGCGCTGATGTACAGCATGGCGGGCGGGCTGCTCTGCCTGGCGGGGATGCTATTGTTAAAGCGTCTGCTTTCGGAAAGACTCATCTGGGTTTGCAGTGTGCTGGGCGCGGTGCTTCACAATATCGGGCAGATTGCCGTCGCCTGTTTGGTTGCCGGATGGGGAATGTTACTGTACTTGCCGTTTCTTCTAATATCAGGATGTTTGGCCGGTGCGTTTACCGGCGCTTGCGCACAGCTTGCGGTACGAAAATTGAAGAATTTTCCTGTCTGAAATTACCTTCTGCGCCATCGTTCGCCTCTGCGCGATAGATATCCTGAGCCACTGTACAGAATGGGCCGGATAAGGGAGCAGTGTAAGAGTATCGTGTCTATGATCCAATGGGGTATGGCCATATTGTGATGGGAGCAGTGCTGCCGTTTGACAGCTTTGCGCGATGAGGCAGGAAAAGGACATGGTTTCGCTCCTATCGGACGCGCCTTACGGGGAAGCAGGAAGATGGCGGCTTAGCCGCTATGCGAAGCCTTTTTGGCATGGCCTGCGAAAACTGGCCGAAAGGGCTTTTCGCGGTATGAAAAGTGTGCTATAATAAGAATAAATTATGTTTTTGTGCGGCGATGTATGATCTTCTCCCTTGCTCCGCAAACTAAGGCGGTAAGGAGTGGATTGCATGAAAATGACCGATCTTGATCCCAACGTCGTACCGGAGATCGCCGCGCCGCCCGACGGCGGGGACGAAGGGGACGCCGGGGCGCAGGAGCGCCCGCAGTTTGGGGCGATCACCCCGGCGCGGGGAAAGTACAAGCTGCACTGCCTGACGATCATTGGTCAGATCGAGGGGCATTATATTTTACCCTCTCAGAATAAAACAACCAAATATGAAAATGTGATCCCACAACTGGTTGCCATCGAGGAGGAGCCGGATATCGAGGGGCTGCTCATCATCCTCAATACGGTTGGCGGGGATGTGGAGGCGGGGCTGGCCCTTGCCGAGCTGATCTCGGGGATGCACAAGCCCACCGTGTCGCTCGTGCTCGGCGGCGGGCACTCGATTGGCGTGCCCTTGGCTGTTTCGGCCAAGCGCTCTTTTATTGTGCCCTCGGCGACCATGACGGTGCACCCTGTCCGCATGAGCGGGCTGGTGCTGGGGGTGCCGCAGACGCTGTCCTATTTTGTACGCATGCAGGAACGCATCACCCGTTTTGTAACCGACCATTCTACCATCTCGGCCGAACGGTTTGACGCCCTGATGATGAACACCAGCGAACTGGTAACCGACGTGGGAACGGTCCTCGACGGCAAAGCGGCCGTGGAGGAGGGGATTATCGACGAGCTCGGAAGCCTTTCCGACGCCTTTCACTGCCTTTACCGCATGGTGGAGGAGGATAGACAAACCAAAGAGGAGTTTCCTCATACCAAGGATGGGAGTCAAGAAGATGCCAGCAAAGAATGCGAAACGGCCACAGACGGGTAAAAAGAAACCGGCCAAAGCGCCGGCCAGGAGCTCGGGGGGGCGCGGGGGATCCCGCGCCGCCGAGCAGTCGCATCGCCAGATGCGGGCAGTGGTGATCTTTTTCCTCGCGCTGCTGCTGTTGCTTTTCGCCATCATTCCGGGCGCCAAGGCGTGGAATGCGGTACATAATTTTCTGCTGGGTCTTTTTGGCGTGTGCGCGTATATCTGGCCGGTGCTTGTGGGCTATGTGGCCGTCGAGAGCGCGCTCGACCGCCCGGGCGCCCGCATCGGGTCGCGGGTGGTTTTTTCCACCATTGTGATCTTGCTGCTGGGGGGGACGCTCGATGTCTTCTGCCATTATCGGGAGGCTTACGGCAGCCATTTGCTCGAGGCGTTTACCATGGGTAGCCGGCCGTCGGGCGGCGGCCTGCTCGGCGGCCTGGTGGGCTGGCCCTTCCGCTTTTGCTTCGATTTTACGGGTGCGGCGATATTGTTAATTTTGCTGCTGGTGGTGTTTGTCATGCTCCTGACCGGCACAACCATCATTCAGTTGTTGCGCGCCCTGGCTAAGCCGGCCAGAACGATTCGGGAATCGATTGTTGAAACCTCCGAGGGGGCTTATGAGCGGCGCCGACAGCTGGAGGAGCAGCGCCTGCGTTCCCTCGGCGCAGTCCTTGAGTCCAACGATCCGGAGAGGGCGGACAGCGAAGAGCAGGCGCCCCCGCCGCGGGAGGATTTGGAATCCAAGAAAAAACGCCTGCTGCGCAGCTATGCCACCCGGAATGGGGAGCCTCTTGGTCAGGAGGAAGCTTCGGATGAGCCCGCTGAGGAAGAGCAGGCAACCGAGGCTGCGCAGCCTGTGCGGGAGGACGAGCCGCCCGAAATTGACGAGATCATCGCCCGCCTGCAAAGCCGGGAGCAGGGGAATACGGCCGATGAGGAGCCGGCTGCGTCCGTGGCCGTTAGGGAGGAAGCGCCCGCTCCCCAAAAACGGACAAAGCCGTCTGGGGAGGACAATACCCCGATTCCGATGAATATCGACGCTACCGTTTCGCCCGCAGCCGAAAAGACGCCCTACCGCCATCCGCCGGTCAGCCTGCTCGACCCCGCGAAGGACGGCTCAAAAAGCGAGGTCCGGGCGGAGGAGCTCAAGGCCAATGGCGCGCTGCTGGTCGACACCCTGCGCTCCTTTGGTGTGGAGACCCGTATCGTCGACATCAGCCGGGGGCCCTCGGTCACCCGTTATGAGCTTCAGCCCTCAGCGGGGGTCAAGATCAGCAAGATCACCAACCTTGCCGATGATATCGCCCTCAATCTGGCCACGCAGGGGGTGCGCATTGAGGCGCCCATTCCCAATAAGGCGGCCGTCGGCATCGAGGTGCCGAATAAGAAGGTGGATGTTGTACACATCCGCGAGGTGGTCGATACTCCGCAGTTTCGAGAGGCAAAAAGCCCGCTGACCGTTGCGCTTGGCAAGGATATTGCCGGCGACGTCGCTTTGGCCGACCTGGCTAAGATGCCGCATCTGCTCATCGCCGGCTCGACCGGGTCGGGTAAATCGGTCTGCATCAATTCCATGCTGGTCAGCCTGCTCTACAAGTCCGATCCGGACGAGGTCCGCCTGCTCATGGTCGACCCCAAGGTGGTGGAGCTGGGGGTTTATAACGGGATTCCCCATCTGCTCGTGCCGGTCGTGACCGATCCTCGCAAGGCGGCCGGCGCTCTCGGCTGGGCCGTGACCGAGATGATGGAGCGTTACAAGCTCTTTGGCGAGTGCAATGTGCGCAAACTCGAGGAATACAACCGCTTTGCCGAAACCCACGAGGGATATGAAAAGCGGCCCCGCATCGTCATCGTCATCGACGAGCTGGCCGACCTGATGATGGTTGCGCCCAACGAGGTGGAGGATTCCATCTGCCGCCTGGCACAGCTTGCCCGCGCGGCGGGGATGCACCTTGTGATTGCAACCCAGCGCCCGTCGGTCGACGTGATCACTGGCGTGATTAAGACCAATATCCCCAGCCGCATCGCCTTTGCGGTGGCCAATCAGTTTGACTCGCGTACCATCCTCGATTCCGGCGGGGCGGAGAAGCTGCTCGGGCGGGGCGATATGCTCTATTCCCCGATGGGCTCCTCCAAACCGACCCGCATCCAGGGCTGTTTTGTGACCGACCGGGAGATCGAGGCTATCTTGGCTTTTGTCAAGGAGCAGTCCAGCACCGAGTACAGCGACACCGTTATGGAGGGGATCGAGCAGCACATCGTTCCCGAAAAGGGGGCGAAAAAGGGCGGCCGTTCCTCCGACGAGGAGGAGGGTGGCGGCGACGAAATGCTGCCGCAGGCCATCGAGGCGGTGGTCGAGGCCGGCTTTGCTTCGGTCACCCTGCTGCAAAAGCGGCTGAAGCTGGGGTATGCCCGTGCCTCCCGCATTATGGATGAGCTGGAGGAGAATGGGATTGTCGGCCCGTTTGAAGGCTCCAAACCCCGCAAGGTACTCATTACCAAGCAGCAGTGGATGGAGCGGCAGAATCAGACGGCCGAATAATTTGGACGGCTACAAGCAGGCCATTGCCCTGTCGTTTGATGAATCGTAACACCTGCTTTGCGCATCTACCGCCGGGCGATGATTGCGGCGCTGCCGGGGATCGAGCTGTTTGCCGCATGGGGCGGCAAGGGCCGCGCGGCGGACGGTAGGCGGTGGCCGGGTGTGGCTCAGCCTGTTTCCCGTTTGGTTTGGGTCTGGCGCCTGGGCTTTCGCCTGTCATCCGCCGGTTGCCGCGCTCAGGCCCGTTATGATATCCGGCGCCAGGCGCTGAGGATTGTTGATAAGAGGAGGCAACGCCCGATATGAAAGGGTTTTTGCCAATTTGTCAGGAGGATATGCGCCGCCGCGGCTGGGACGCGGTGGATTTTGTGCTGGTGACGGGGGACGCTTATGTCGACCACCCGAGCTTTGGCGTGGCCATTATTTCCCGCTTGCTGGAGGCCGAGGGATTCCGGGTGGGCATTCTTGCCCAGCCGGGATGGAAAACCGCCGATGACTTTGGGCGCTTTGGCCGTCCGCGGCTGGGCTTTATGGTGACCTCGGGCAACATTGACTCGATGGTAGCCCATTATACGGCGGCGAAAAAGCGCCGCAGCGAGGATTTTTACAGCCCCGGGCGCAAGGCGGGGCTGCGCCCCGACCGGGCGGTGATCGTCTATTGCCAGAAAATACGCCAGCTTTATGGAAGCATCCCCATCGTCATCGGCGGCTTGGAGGCTTCTTTGCGCCGTTTTGCCCATTACGATTACTGGGACGATGGGGTGCGCAGTTCTATTCTGGCCGACAGCGGGGCCGATCTTCTCACCTACGGGATGGGGGAGAATCAGACCGCCGCTATCGCTTCCCGGTTGGCGGCAGGGGAGCCGGTCGACAGCCTGACCGACATTCGGGGGACCTGCTATTTCACCCGCCAAAAACCGTCTGAGGGTCTCGAACTCCCTTCGCTGGAAGAGGTGCGCCGGGACAAGCGGGCTTATGCCCTGTCTTGCCGTGTTGAGCAGGATGAGCAGGACGCGGTGCGCGGCCGGGCGCTTTACCAGGCTCACGGCGGGAGGTACCTGGTACAGAATCCGCCCATGCCCCCGCTGACCACGCGGGAGCTGGACCGGATTTACGCGTTGCCCTACGAGCGGTATTATCACCCCGTTTACGAGCCGATGGGCGGCGTGCCGGCCATTGAGGAGGTGGAGTTTTCCATCACCCACAACCGCGGCTGCTTTGGGGCCTGCAATTTCTGTTCGCTGGCCTTTCACCAGGGGCGGGCGGTTACCTGCCGCAGTGAAAAATCCATTTTGGCCGAGGCGGAAAAGCTGACCCATTTGCCCCGCTTTAAGGGCTATATCCACGACGTGGGCGGGCCGACCGCCAATTTCCGGCTGCCCTCCTGTCAAAAACAGCTTAAGTCCGGGTTGTGCAAGGGCAAAAAATGCCTGGCCCCCACGCCTTGCAAGCAGCTGCAGGCCGACCATAGCGAGTACCTGGCATTGCTGCGCAAGCTCAGGCAGATCCCGGGCGTCAAGCGGGTGTTTATTCGTTCTGGCATCCGTTATGATTACCTGCTCGAAGATCGGGACGAGAGCTTTTTCCGTGAACTCGTACAATATCACGTCAGCGGCCAGCTCAAGGTAGCGCCCGAGCATTGCTCCGCCGAGGTCCTCGACAAAATGGGGAAACCCCACATCGAAGCTTACAAGAGGTTCCAAAAGCGGTACTTTGAGTTGTCCGGCCAGGTGGGAAAAGAACAGTATCTTGTGCCCTATCTGATGTCCTCCCACCCGGGCAGCACCCTGCGCGACGCGGTGGAGCTTGCTTTGTTTTTGAAAAAAGAGGGTCTGCGCCCTCAGCAGGTGCAGGATTTTTATCCCACGCCCGGCACGATTTCGACATGCATGTATTATACCGGGCTGGATCCGTATACCATGAAGCCGGTCTATGTTCCTAAGACCCCGGAGGATAAGGCCAAGCAGCGGGCACTGCTTCAATATTTCCGGCCGGAAAATCGAGATAAAGTCCGCGCTGCCCTGCGGGAAGCCGGGCGCGCCGATCTGATCGGCAGCGGCAGCCATTGTCTGGTGCCGGCTGCTCCCCGGCCGGCGTCTTCGCAATTCATTGGCAAGGGCCCCGCTCGGAAAAACTCGGGCCGTTCGGCTCAGCGAAAGGGCGGTGGGCATCAATGGCATCCAAGAGAACAACGCGGCAGAGGCCGCGGGCGTTGAGCCGGCGCAGGCGGGTTTTTTTGCTGCTGGTTGGCCTGTGCGCCGCCTTCAGCCTGATCCTGACCGGCCTGCACGCTCGTTTCCCCTCCATTCCCGGATGGGATGAATGGTTTGTTGCGGCTGGCCTGAGAGAGGGCGCGCAGCCCGCCGGATACACGCCGGGCTTTTTGTTTGTTGATGTCGGGCAGGGGGACTGCACCCTGGCGCTGGGGAGCGATTCGGCCGTCCTGATCGATGCGGGGCCGGGCGACGCCCTGCATCGCGTGATAGAGGCCCTGGACGCCCAGGGGGTCGAACGCCTGGACGCCATGATTTTGACCCACCCGCATGAGGATCACATCGGCGGTGCAGCCGGCGTGATGGAGTATTTTCCGGTCGGCGCGGTCTACCTGCCCGAAGGCGACCCGCTCGAAGAGGCGGATTCAAGCAGCCTCAACGCCTTGTTGCAGACAGCGATTGACCAGTCGGTCGGCGTGGTTCGCCTCGCCCAGTCGATGGAGCTTGCCTTTGGCGATCTGGCACTGTCGGTTTACCTGCCGCCGGAGAGCTCCGGCGATGAAAATGAGAACGGCCTGGTTGTGCGCGCCGCGCTTCCGGCATTGTCCGCGCTGATTACCGGCGACGCTGGAACCGATACGGAATTTGCCCTGATGGAGCGGGGCGACCGCCTTGACAGCGACATCCTCAAGGTGGGGCACCACGGCAGCAAATATTCCACAAGCCCGGCCTTTTTGCGCCGCGTCGCCCCCAAAGCGGCGGTGATTTCGGTTGGCAGAAACTCCTACGGCCATCCGAGCGAAACGGTGACCTCCCGGCTTACCGCTGAGGGGATTCCCTATTACCGGACGGACGTCAATGGAAGCCTGTTTTTTGATGAAAATACCCTCTTGTCATCCGCCGCCTACTCGAGCGCGGCCTGATTTGGAAAGGAGATATTTTGTATGCAGCCCCAGTTGTCTTCCGAGCCTCAGCTGCGTTTTGAGCCGGTGGCCGAGCCGCCGGAACGTGTCACCGCCATTGTCGTTGCGGCTGGTAACGCCACGCGCATGGGGCGGGACAAGCAGATGATCCCGTTGCTTGGCATACCGGTATTGGCGCGCTCGCTCCATGCCTTTGACCTTTGCCCTTTCATACGGCATATCGTCGTTGTCGCCAGGGAATCGGCTATAGCCGCCGTCGATGCGCTGTGCCGGCAATATGAAATCGCTAAGCTCACCCGGATCGTACCGGGAGGGGACACCCGGCAGGAGTCGGTTTTGCATGGCGTCCGGGCCTGCCCGGAGGATACCGAGTATTATGCCATCCACGACGGGGCCCGGCCGCTGGTGACCCAGGACTGCATCCGCTCGGCCATCCAGGGGGCGGTGCGCTATGGCGCCGCCGCAGCCGGCATGCGGGTCAAAGATACCATCAAGCGTATCGGTGCGGGCGGAAGGGTGCTCAAAACCCCCGAGCGGGACGGTCTGGTGGCGGTGCAGACGCCGCAGGTCTTTCGCCGTGAGCTTTATCACGAGGCGGTGCGCCGCTCCGCCGGGCAGGGATGGGAAGTAACCGACGACTGCGCTCTGTGCGAAAGGGCTGGTTTCGAGGTCTATATCACACCGGGGTGCTATAGCAATATCAAAATCACCACCCAGGAGGATGTTGCTATTGCCGAGGCCCTGCTTTGTCAGCAGCGGCAGGAGGAGATATCCTCCTGCCATCCGCAATAGCGCGCGGCACGACCAAAAGGGGTGGAGGCGCGTGCACCCCAGTTCGCTGGAGGAAACGCCGGCAGGTGGCACGGCAATATAGACGGCGCGACGCCGTGGCTTGTGCCAAGCGCCGCAGCTCACTGTATATCGCAGATCTTCGCTTTTGCGGCGGGTTGAAATCCGCCGGACCGGGAGGATCGTGCGATTGTGCCGGTGTGTTTCATAACCGTGATGTGTCATAGGCCGCGGGGCGGCCATCGTGAGTATGTTACAAAAACAGGAGGCTAGGTATGAATTTTCGCATCGGGCATGGCTACGACGTACATCGTCTGGTAAAGGACAGAGCACTCATATTGGGCGGGGTTCCCATTCCCTATTCGATGGGGCTGCTTGGCCATTCGGACGCCGATGTGCTGTTGCACGCGATTGCCGACGCTATGCTGGGCGCGGCCGCGATGGGGGACATTGGTTTGCTGTTTCCCGACAACGATCCCGCCTACGAGGGCGCCGACAGCCTTCTACTGCTTGGCCAGGTGGCGGATACGATATGCGAGGCCGGTTATTCGGTCGCCAATGTGGATGCGACCATCCTCGCCCAGGCCCCCAAGCTGCGCCCCTACATCCCCGCCATGCGTCAAAATATCGCCCGGGCAATCAAAATCGATCCCGGCCAGGTGAGCGTCAAAGCAACCACCGAGGAAGGGCTTGGTTTTACCGGAACGGGGGAGGGAATCGCCGCTCACGCCATCATTTTGCTTGTTCAAAGGGGTTAGCAAACCCCCACCTCGCGCATACACTGGTAACGTGAGGTGAAGCAAATGAACAAACAGCTGATCATGGTTAGCTCTATCACCTATGCGATCAAGGGCCGCGATATCCTCCGGCAGAGGGGTATGAAGGCCTATATCGAGCGTACCCCCGGCGGCAGGGACCGGGCGGGATGCGGATACAGTATCTATGTAGACAGCAACACCGACATGGCGGAGGATATCCTGCGCCAGTCCGGAATCAAGATTCTGGGTCGCGCAGAGGATGGGGGCCGCCCATGATTTATCTAGACAATGCGGCTACTACGGCCATCAAGCCTGCATCGGTCCGCAGGGCGATGCAGGAGGCGATGACGAAATATACCGCCAACCCTGGCCGCGGCGGATATGCGTTATCGATGGACACGGCCGAAATGGTCTATCACTGCCGCGAACAGGCGGCGCGCCTGTTTGGGCTTGGACAGGCAGAGGGGGTCGTGTTTACTCAAAACTGCACCCACGCGCTGAACTTTGCCATCAAAGGGTTGATGCCCACAGGGGGCAAGGTGGTGGTCTCCTCGCTGGAGCACAATGCCGTAATGCGCCCTTTGACCGCTATGCGGCAGCAGGGGGTGCGCACTGAGACGGCCGAGGTGATTTTCGGGGATGACGACGCGACCTTCCGCTCCTTTGAGCGCACGATCGATGCGGAGACCAGCTTGGTCGTCTGTACCCATGCCTCCAATGTCTGCGGGCTGGTGCTGCCCATCGGGCGCATCGGCCGTTTGTGCCGGCAAAGAGGCATTCCCTTTATCGTCGACGCCGCTCAATCGGCCGGTATGATTCCCATCGATATGAAGGAGATGTGCATCGATTGCCTTTGCATGCCGGGGCATAAGGGGCTGTATGGTCCCACCGGCACCGGCATGCTGCTCACCGGCATACCGATACCCAAAACCGTGATGGAAGGCGGTACGGGAACCTTTTCCATTGATTTTAACCAGCCGGAAAATCTGCCCGAGCGGTTGGAGAGCGGCACGATCAACACGGTCGGCATTGCAGGGCTTTCGGCCGGCTTGGATTTTGTAGCAAATAAGGGCGTTCGGCGGATTCACGACTATGAAATCCGCCTGTTGCAGGAGTTGTACGACGGCTTGAAACCGATCCGCGGCGTCAAGCTGTATATGGACCGTCCCTCAGCGCGTCATTTTTCGCCCGTACTCAGCTTCAATTTGGAGGGGATACCCAGCGAACAGGTTGGCGAGGAACTCGGTCAGGCCGGCTTTGCCGTGCGCGCGGGGCTGCACTGCGCTCCGGCGGCCCACCGCCGCCTTGGCACGCTGGAGCAGGGGACGGTGAGGGTGAGCCCTTCGGTTTTCAGCCACAGCGAGCAGATCCGCGCCCTGTGCGATCAGGTGAAAAAAATAGTGAAAAAAAACCAACTCCCTTGAAAGTAACCGGTGTTGTGTGATACAATACTATTAGAGAGTTTGGAACGTGGGGGGGCGGCTGCCAGGTCGCCCCCACTGGAAATGGATGGGACGCAATGGAGAGCTTTTGGAACATGATAGAACAAGGCTGGAACATATTTTTCAGTGTCATCTCCGATTTTAATTTCGGGGATCTGCTGGATATTGTCCTGGTTGCCTACCTGATCTACAAAGCGGTGCAGCTCATCCGCGAAACCCGCGCTGCCCAATTGGTCAAGGGCATCATACTGCTGCTGATTGTTGTGGCGCTGGTGCAAATTTTCCAGATGGATACGATGGGCTGGCTGATTGAGAACATGATGAATTTCGCCGTGTTCGCGTTGCTGATTGTATTTCAACCCGAGTTGCGGCGTATGCTCGAGCAGATGGGCCGAAGCCGCTTCGCCACTTTTGGGCACAGCCTGAGTGCCAGCGAGGCCGAGCAGGAGCAGCGCGCCGCCATCGACGCCACCTGCAAAGCCTGCACCTCCATGAGCGCATCCAAGACGGGCGCGCTGATTGTGTTTGAGCGTCAGACCATGCTCGGCGAGGTCATTGCCACCGGTACGGTCATTGACGGTACGGTATCTGCCGAGCTGCTTGGCAATATATTTTTCAACAAAGCCCCGTTGCACGACGGCGCGTTGATTATTCGTTACGGCCGGGTCAAGGCGGCGGCTTGCATACTTCCATTATCGCAAAAAGAGATTAACCGCGAGCTGGGTACGCGCCATCGAGCCGCCTTGGGGATGTCGGAAGTTTCGGATGCGGTCGTGGTGGTGGTGTCGGAGGAAACCGGCACCATTTCGGTCGCGCGTAACGGCAAGCTGACGAGGGGATACGACGCGATAACCTTGAGCACCGAGTTGGAAAATGCCTTGCTTCCCTCTGCTCCGGACGAGAACTCGTCTGGCCGGGCCTTTTGGAAGAGGTGGAAGAAGAAATGAAGAAAGTCAACACCCCATCAGAAAAGAAAAAATTTACCATTGGCGCGTTGTTTCGCAACAATCGTTTTGTAGCCGTCTTTGCCGTCGTGTTTGCGGTCATTGTCTGGTTTGCCGTCTCGGTATCCTTTAACCCCATCGTTGAGAGAACCATCGTCAACGTGCCCATTCAGATCCCACTGTCTACCAGCACGGCCTATTCCGACCTTAAGGCATATGAGGGATCCGACACGACCGTGAGCGTGCAGGTGAGCGGAAAAAAATATATTGTAGACCAGCTGACGGCCGACAATGTCACCGTAACCGCTAGCCTCAACGGCGTCGTTGGGGTGGGAACTTACACGCTCGAGCTTTCCGCCTCCGCTAACGCCGGGATGAACGACTTCGATGTGCTATCGGTATCCCCGTCCAGCGTTTCGGTTACGCTGGATAACGAAGCGGTCAAGACCTTTGACGTCGAGGTTCGGTGCAACGGCGCGTCCGCCGACGGAGATTATGGTGCCAATTCCATCCTGGTGGTGGAGCCGGAAGTGGCCGATGAGTCTTATTCTACCTTGACGGTGGTGGGCGCGGCGACCACCGTGCAGCAAATCGACCATGTGGTAGCCACAGCCGACGTCAATGAGACTTTGACCGAAAGCAAACAGGTTACTGCCCGCGTCATGATGTACAATATTTACAATGAGCTGCTTTATGACGCCGCCGACCCTGACAGTACCACCCTGACCTTGACCGAGATGCAGTTTACCGAGGTTCCGGTCATCGCGCGGGTGAATATGATACGGGATGTACCCTTACGGGTCAACTACCGCAACGCGCCGCAGACCCTTCCTGGGATCACCATTTCGGAGGTCAATCAAACCAACTCTGCCCTGAGCCCGGTTTCGCAGGTGCGGATCAAGGGGGCGTTGGAGACGATCTCTTCCATCAACGAGATTGCCCTGGACGGTTATTTTGACTTTATGAGTCTCGATCCCTCTAATCCGGACGGCTGGTACAGGGATATGTCTCTGCCGGTTCTTTCGGGGGTTAGCTACATCAATTATGCCAGTGTCAATGACGCAGCGTTTCGGGTTTCCGTTGATTCAACCGATCTTTCGGTGAAAAGCTACGATCTGAGCGAAGCGAATATTACGGTGGCCAACACCACCTATTCTATCTCGGTGGAATCGTCTTTATTGGGAGTCCAGGTCATCGGCCCGCCCCAGTCGCTGCGCAATCTCCCGGTGGAGGATATTACCGCTACTCTTGACGCTACCGGGCTGTCGCCGGGGACCTATACCTTGCGGCCGACTTTTCAAATTGCCTCCAGCCGCTGCTGGGTGGCGGGGAACTATGAGGTAACCATACAGATATCATAATATGCTATTGCAAAAGACGGATAGAGGCTACTGCCGCTCTCCGTCTTTTTTACGCAAACGAACGAGCGTCATCCACCGGCCACTTCATCACGCCACGCTATGGTACAGGGGCGGATGCCATGTTATGCCCTTTTGCAAAAATTGATCTTTATTCTGTCAGGTTCGCCGCTGGGATTAACAGATGGATCATGCACGATCGGTGTTTGGGTGGGGCCTGAAAAATTAAAGGATAAACAGGCCGGAGGAAAGGAGCGAGCGGCACATATAACATGACGGTGGCAAAGCGGGGACAGGAAACGGACACAACCGTCTCGCAAGCAGCGGATGGATTAGCAGCCAATGGATGAATCGACGGGTATGATGAAAATGGAAAAGTGCGGTCCCGGGGCACGGGATCACACTTTTCCATTAGTGCTTTAGCAAGGGAGACACCGCTAATTGGGCGGGAACTAAATAACCGCCCGCTATGTGAGTGATTAAGCAAAGAGACATCCTTTTTGATAGAATGGAGAATGTTCAAGCCATCCTGTTGCCCCAAAGTTTCGATTTCCAAACTTATTAGCTTATTTTGTATGTGCTAAACTATTCGCCATAAGAGACATCCACTTCAAGAATAGCGAGTAATCAAATCACAGTGGCTTGAACGAAGTGAAAGCCAGCGTCATTTCGGCGCTGGCTTTTTATCAGGGTCTTATAGACGGCTCGACATGCCCCCTCTAAGGGGTTGGTCGTGACCTTTGGAGGCTTAAATGAAAAAACTTGAAACCGTTGAAAACAAAGTGCTTGTGATGTTAAAAACCCCGAAGCAAGCTTTATCGGCTTGTCAGCAAGGTGTGTATTGATCGATACCCACGGTTCGGGGCTTTGAATCTCTTGATTCCAGGAACATGAATCCAATCCCATGTTTCCATTCTGAATCGGAATCCATCCGAAGGACACCTCCCAATGCGGAGTTGCCCCTTCAGCAAAGCGAATGGCGCTGGATGAACCTAAGAAATAGGCAGGGCATCACACTTTATGGGGAGGGCTTTGACCATGGGGACTTGCTATATTCCCGCCTGCATGCTATAATATCTTATCTCTGTCAACAATCGGTGAGGATGCATAGCCATGCCAAACGGCGGGATTTTCCTGTGCACAGCGCTCCTTCTCATGTCCGAAGGGCCTTTTATTCCAGGCGGCAGATTATTGCCCGAGCGGCCGTTGTTGCGTCCGGCAGTGAAGGGGCGGAGAGCTTGATGAGGATACGATTTTATCAAAATGCTAGCGAACAAATGCTTTTTGAATTTAAGAAAGTGATGGCGCCATGGAAAAAACAACAAAAAAAGAGCGGTTAACCAATTTCTGGTATTACTACAAGTGGCCTGTCATTATTACGGCTTTGATTGTAGCAATCCTTACTTTTTTTACAGTACAGTGTGCAACGCGAACGCAAGCTGATTATTCGGTTGTTTTATACCTCAATCAGTCGGTCAGTTATGAGCAGCGCGCCGCCTTGGAGGAAATGCTTGCCCGCTCGGGAGAGGATATCAACGGCGACGGTACGGTAGAGATCGAGGTATTTGACGTCTCCTTCAGCAATAAGGAAACAAACACGAACGTCATATCGGCCAACCGTATTAAAGCAATGGGACAGATGTCCCTGAGCGATACCATGATTTATATTACCGACGCGGTTCGTTTCCCGGAATACAAGGAATACGATTTGTTTTCTCAGCTTGACTGGCTGCCCGATCAGGAAGGGTATGCCTGGGATTGGCAAGGTAGTGAGCTCGAGCAGACTTTAACGGAATTTGGCCTGCCGGAGCATATGTACTTTTCCCTGCGCCGGATAGAAGGGACGGCTGTGGAGGATGACGCGGGCGTATACGACCGGCTTGCCCAGTCGGAAAAACTGTTACGCGCTCTGGTGGAATCGGCCGGTTAAGCAAAATGGGCCATTGCAATGGTTTTGATGCAGATCCGTACCATAATGCACCGAATAATGAGGCTGCGCGGTATTCATTGCCGCGTGGCCTTCCTTGTTTTAGGATGAACAAGGTACTGTTCCGCCAACGTGCGGAGCCAGGCTGTGTTCCAGAGCCGTGTCCAAAGATAGGAATGTATCGGGTCCCACGGTTTATTTCGACCCGTTTCCTTGGTAAAAGCTTACACCCACGCCTAAGTTATATGGAAAAATTATAGGTGAAATTTGAAATAAGCTCTTCCAATTTACGAAAAAGCAGGGTATAATTCACTTACATTACTGGCAAGGGAGGCCGAAATATGAACCAGCCGATATATCAATACGAATTAACGCAGGACGCAACTCCATTTGCTTACGATGAGGCCATGGCAGTGGCCTGTATGCAGGGGCTTTGGAACCGTGAGGGTCCCCATCTTTATGTCACCTGTCGTGATGACGAAGAACACCGCAATGGTATTGCGGGTGATTCGGATTGGGGGCTAAAGCACCTCCGGCGTCCTAAGTGTACGCCGTTGTACTGGCTGGATATGTTGTCCCAAAAGGGGGGATGGCTCGAGGGGCGCGAGGTGGTCCGCCTGCATTCCCTCGAGGAGGTATACGAGCATTCCCGCCACGCCATCGCAGGGGCGGTAGTTTGGGACCCGGAGGTCCCTGCAACGGTCAATATCGCCACCACCATGGCGGGCGTAGAGAACCTGATTGTTCTAAGCCCCGATTTGTATTATGACTTTGGCGTCAAGGTAGGGCTTGCTCTTGTTCACGACCTTCGCGGCCGTTTTGACGGCAGGGAAACCGGCAGCGCGCGCAACGACGCTTACCGCTGGGCTATCCGGGAATATGTTGATACCGGCTTGTGCTCTTCGGAAGTAGTGGGGTTGTATTTCGACGCGTGGGTCAATCGGGATATCGGGAATACCAGCTATGTTCTCGAACGCGACCGCATGGTTGCTCAAAAAGCGTTTGTGTTTGACCTTTCCCCCTGGGCGGGCTTTGCGCCGTTGAGCGATCCCGATCAGCCGCTGGGCACCGATCTCGCCACCTATCAGTTGTTGCTCGAGCGGGTCTGCTGCCAGGCGGGCGGGCGGCATATGACCGAGCTGTGTGGATTTTTTAACCACCGCGCCCTGCGTGAGGGCCAGCCAAACGGCGTGCTGTCGGAATGGGAAACCGTCCGTCTCATTTCAGAATACAATTTTTATCAAAACACCGCTGCCAATGACGTCTACAACCAGTCCTTCCACCGCTTTGCACCAATGCCAAACTTAAAACAGCACCGGCCCAAAGCAACCAAAAAGCTGGAGAATAAGGTTTATTGGTGCATTCAGATTTGCGATATGGACTCCACCACGCCCTTGTACGACGTATGCCCAGTGCTTTGGGATGACCCGCGCCGGGGGGAATATCCGTTGGCCTGGGGGCTCAACCCCAATCTGTATGGGGTGTTGCCTGATATTTACGCTCATTACTACCAGACCGCGAGTGAAAACGATTATTTTTGTGCCGATGCTGGGGCGGCGGGCTATTTCAATCCCACCCGTATCCGCTCTAAGTACTGGCCCATGGTGGCGGAACATAATAAATACTGGTTTGAGAGAACCGATACGACCATCGCCGGCATGGTGCTCGATTGCGATAACCCGACCAGGGAGGTATTGCGCTATTTCGCCAAGTTCGCTCCCGACGGTTTCGCAAGCCTGGTGTGCAGCGGCATACATCCGCCCTGCAATCCACCGGTACGGGGGCACATCTTTGACGGAATGCCGGTCGGTTTCATGACGCACGCTGCCTGCGACTGGGAAGGGCTGGAGAAGACCAGCGATACCCTAAACCAGCTCTATTTCCACAAGTTTTCTCCCGACCGATCCCACTTTGTTTATTACCGCATCACCTATCGCAGCCCATCCGAGATGTTCGACCTGTACGACAGGGTGAGGCAGACCAATCCGTCGCTGGATATCGAGTTGGTCGACCCATATACCTATTTTGACCTGCTGCGTCAAAAATACCTGGCCGATGCCGCGCAATGCGCTGAGGATGTGATGCTCTAACGCTAATAAACAGGCCGCCCCAATCGTTGGGCGGCCTGTTTTTATGTGGAATCGGTCCGATCGGAGATTCCGTAGGGCAGATAAGGACGGTGGGGCAACTTCTTTGGCGTCGAAAACAGTGTAGCCCATATGCCGTGGTTCGTTCGATAGCCCAAATGTCGTGAGCTTCGATTACCTGATTATGCAACGATCGCATCGAATATGCGCCGGCACATTTCCGGAATGCTATCGTACCACGAACACGCGCAGGAAAGGGAGCGTCGTTGCACATGGCCTCATAACCGTGCAGAAAAAAGGCTCCACAGTACACGGGTGGCAGTCGCCAGACGCGACACAGTAGGCCCATTCAAGCGATCAAACCCATCGACACACCAAAAGAGGATCAGAGGTCATGATCCGTCTCTTGATCGTCTTCTGCATCGGAGAGAGAAAGCATCCTCTCTTGAATGGAAATAAAGTCGCTGAGCGCCGCGGGCATTTGACTTTGGTTGCGTAGGATAGCGGCCGGGTGGAAGGTGCCCATCAAATGCACCCCTTTTCGTTCGATCCATTGACCATGCTGCCGGGTGACTTTAAAATCGGGAGAAATAATACGCTGCGCTGCAATCCGGCCCAGGCATACGATCAGCTGGGGCTGGATGAGACGTACCTGCTCGCGGAGATAGCCGATGCAGGCTTCCTGTTCCTCGGGGAGAGGGTCGCGGTTTTGAGGCGGACGGCATTTGACAATATTGGCTATATAGACCATGGAACGGTCAAGGCCGATGGTGATCAGCAGCTTGTCCAGCAGCTTTCCGGCGCGGCCGACAAAGGGCTCACCCTGCAAATCCTCATTTTCTCCCGGCCCCTCCCCGATAAAAAGAAGCCTGCTGTGCTCATTGCCGACGCCAAAGACTACCTGGGTGCGCTCCTCACACAGGCTGCAGCGCCGGCAGTCGGCACAGTGTTCCTGCAATTCCTGCAAAGACGAATATGGCATGTTCCATCCTCCAAAATCACGATTGTTCATCAGCGGCGGTATGGGGGCCCGCCGTGCTTGCTACTGGGCGCATTCGTTCCAGGCTTTTCCGGCTACCGCCAGTGTAAAAACGTATGATACAGCTCTCGCGTGCCTGAGGTTTGGATAGCCCCGTTAAGAGGCGACACTGCGAATGCAAAAAACGAAGCGTGGTATGATGGGCGCATCGGCCGTAAAGCCTGTACCTATCCCTTCCGTACCATAGCCGTTTGTCTGCCATGATGACGTGAGGTGAGGGATGCTCTTTGTGCATAAACGTAGGCGTTTGCACGTATATTCCGCATAGCCCCCATGGCTATGCTACCGTAAGCATGCAGAGGCATGGCATGATTTGCATATAACCGCGGATACCCCTTCCATCAAAGCAACCTAGCCATCTGCCAGTATTGTACCATATTTCCGTGCCGCGGACAAGCTCGAAAACGAGTGGAAGCTATTGCATTTGCCTGCAAAGGGTGGTAGAATAGATGCGAAATAGATGAAGGAGTTGGTATTTGATGTCGAAACCGGTTTTGGTTGAGGTATCCGCACGACATGTGCATGTCAGTGAAAAGGATCTGGAAACCCTGTTTGGAAAGGGATATCAGCTTACCCCTAAAAAAGACCTTTCCCAGCCTGGGCAGTTTGCCTGTGAAGAGCGGGTTACCGTCGTTGGCCCCAAAAAGGAACTCAAAGGGGTCAGCATTCTTGGCCCAACCCGCAAGGAAACGCAGGTTGAGCTTTCTCTCACGGATGCACGTTCGATCGGCGTCACCGCCCTGATTCGGGAATCGGGCGATATTGAGGGCACCAGCGGCTGTAAAATTGTCGGTCCCTGTGGCGAAATAGAGCTGGAAAAGGGCGTAATCGCCGCAAAACGCCACATTCATATGACGCCCGCCGATGCGGAGAAATATGGGGTGAAGGACCGTCAGATCGTTTCGGTCAAGGTGGATGGCGAGGAGCGTTCGACCATCTTTGGCGATGTTGTGGTACGGGTAAGCGAAAAATTTGCCCTTGCCATGCATATCGATACCGACGAGGGCAACGCCTCCTGCGCCAAGCCCGGCCTGATGGGGGATATTTTAGACTGATTGACTTGGCTGTAAACAGCGTATCCGGTGATTCGGGTGCGCTGTTTTGTTGTATGAAATAGTAATCCCCCGGCGAAGCCGGGGGGTTACTATTGTCTACTTGATGCACCGGGGTGGCAGACTAGCGGAAGGCTCTCCGCTTTGCCACATCCTATTCTTGACGGTCGTATAACCATTTCACCAGATTGTTGTAATCGCACAGGGACATTTGGTTGGATATGGTTTTCTGAAATTCCAGCGCGCCGCTTGTGAAAAAGGATGTGGTCGCCACCATGGAATAGGTAGCGCGTTCCCGTTGCAAAACCCCGTACAGGTTGCGGATGACATTGACCCCGACTCGATTGTTGGGGTTGTTCTTTTTGCATTCGATCAGGAACAAAAAAGAACCCACCCAATTCTTTTTTGCGGCGTAGATGTCCACACCGCCATCCCTTGACGCTTTCGTCACCCGCACCTGGTAGCCCTCTTTGTCTAGAAGGTCGGCTATTAAGTATTCAAATTCTCTAGACGTTAGGGTATAAAGCAGCTGTGGGTTTCGGGCAAGGTCGGATATGAGGCGGGAATTCACCCTGCTCACGTCGATTTCAATGCGGTTTTTCTGCTGGGTTATGGGGACTCCTTTGGAGTCTAAAATACCGCTTTGATGGATAATGGTATGGGGATAGGCGATATTATTCTGCTGAATGAGGTAGAAAAGATTATACAGTTCCCGTAAATTCCCTTGGGATTTCGCCTTGATGTCCGACCATAGGGCTTGAGGCAAACCGAGCTCCTGAACCAGTCTGGACTGATATCGGTCGAGCTCTTCCGATGAGATAGCGGCCAGATTTAACCGGACGCCGTCGCGAATCAGCGGCTCCGGAACCGTCTGCCCGATCAACAGAAGATGGATATGGGGATGATCCCGAAAACCGGCCAACCGGCTTAAAAATTTACGCAGGCGGTATTCGTCGTAGGCCAGCGAGGTTGTCTCGTCGATGACATACAGCGTCAGGTCATGGCAGTTTTGTATCTGCTCTAAATGCTGTTCCATATAAGACTGCGCCTGATTCGGCTCGGCAAAATAATGGATCCCGCCCGGATATTGTTCCCCTAAATATTCACTGTACAGCTTGGCGAAAAAGGTCTTTCCCACGCCATAAGCGCCCTGGACCGCCACAACATGCGGCGAACGCTCCAGCAAGGCGCGCCGGGCGGATTCCAGCTCCGCAGACCTCGGAAAAACGAACGGGTATTCTTTTACAGGGACATCCCAGACCGTTGTTGCAAAAAAGTCCATATTGCCTCCTTTGTGTTGTGGATACCATGGGCAACCCATTCGGATGACATCGGCCATGATTGGGTTCCAATGAAGGGGAAAGGCCTTATCTCAGAATGAATTGGATAAGCGTCAGAGCCGTTGTGATTTTGAACTTGTTACCTAACCGAATCGGCCGTCAAAGCAGCCTACCGTATGGCTTTTGTAATGGGAGAGCAAAACAACGCAAGATTACACAAGCGCAGTGACAGCAAGCGTTGGCAACCAATCAACCAGTGTAAGCAACGCATCCGCGCCGCGTCGCACAGCAGGGTGCCCTTTATCAGCACGTCGAGCATGGATGGTAGAACAAAGCCCCAACTTACCAAGGGCTTCTGGCCTGATGGCGGAAAGCACGTTCCGCTGTTCAGTATTGCAAGGCACTTGCCGTGTCCAGAACGGCCCTCATGCCGTCGGAATATTCTCCTGTCAGCAGATAACGAAGGGCGTTGAGATCATGGTCATGCCCCAAAAAGGTATGGAGAATCATATTCGTTTTTCCCAAATGGTCAAATTCCGCCTTTGTGTCTCGCGCCTGCTCTATGGGCGTCATGTAATCGTATTCACCAGCAAAAATATGAATGGGAAGATCCAGTCTCGTAATCACGCTTTTGGTGGGAACCATCGAAAAATGCTCCCGAAACCAGCTGGATGTCAAACGGACGCCATGGTTGTTTTTCAGCCATTCATCGTCGCCGGCTTCCACTGCCCTGAGCATATGATTTAAATGCTCGATAGAAAGCGGCCTGGTATCCGAAACGGTGATTTTGCCATCGCCGTCTAGATCCAGCTCCTCAAAACGTTTGTCTCCAAAGATGTCCTTACAAACCTTGTAACGATCCTCGGCCATATCAGACTGGGTGATATACCCTTTTTTATCATAATCAAAAAATCTTTGCCACTGCCGCAAAATAGCATGGCCAGAGAGCTGCCATACCAGAGTATCACGGAGATTTTCGCCGCAGTAACCGATCAGCAAAAGCGCTTTGATCGGCGCTATCCTGCGTAGAGCAACGTGGGTGGCAATAATGGTTCCCTCGGAAAAGCCGAGAAGCAGCAACGCAGCATGAGGGTACTTTTGACGCAGATGCTTCAGGATGCTTTCTACATCGGCCACTGCGTTGTGAGGCAAATACTGCCGGTACTCATCCTCATGGATTTGCACAAAGTTCGGCGGCTCGTCTGCGTCGGTAACTCCCCGCTGGCTGTAGGAACAAAAGCCAATACCTCGATCGGTAAAGCCCTGCGCCCAAATATCATAATAGTTGAAAAATGATCCATCAGGCAGTTGGCGTTTTATCGTATATGTCTGAGGGCCGGAGCCGTTTACCCCAATAACGATTGCATGCACGCTTCCCCGTTTGGGAAGGCATAGGCGAACGTCGAGTTTGTATCCGTCGTGAGATATGACATCCAGCATTTGAGTGAGCATGGAAGACATGGCAGTTCCCTCCCCAAAGATTATCCGTGGTCGTTTATCTCAATTGATAAACCATGATATAACGTGTAACAGGATATGTCCGGCCGCCCCGGCTCGCGGCACAAACTGGCACAGTCGTGAATTGCAGGTAATTCAATCAAAGTAGGCATCCCAAGATCGGGCATCTGCATCACCTCGTATACATCAATTATCCTACTAAATTATACCAAATCCAACAAAAGAAGTCGACCGCTTTTTAGCAATCGACTTCTTGTTTGAAGCGAACTTGACGGGAAAGTTAGCCGAGCAAGCCTCCCGTACAGCGGGGCGCGGCTATCAAAGAGAAAAAAGTGAGCAAAACAAATTTGTGCCAAAGGCAAAAAATAAGCCGGAGCAAAGTCTACTTTGCTCCGGCGTGTCAAGGGAGAGCGAAAGAGATGCCAGTGGGTTTTTATCTGGTGAACTTGAACCAGCCCGAGCGTTTTTGCACATGCACCGAATGCAAGTAATATGAACAGTCATTACCACTGCGCAACCCCAAGAATATATAAAAATTGAACTGCCCAAAAGGTTAGTTCGCACCAAATCGCACGATCCTTCCTATGATTTGGTTCCAATCCGATTTCAGCATAAGGATGTGCGATTCGCAAGTTATCCTTAAAACATTTTTTCTGATATGGCGTATCAAAAGTTGTACGAAGGACCCCATCCGTATCAAGCATCTCTTCCAGTGTTTTTCTGGAACGCTCAACCACATCTGCCTTTTCCCCAACGACCTTTGCAAGACAGGTTAATGTTTTTCGATGATTCGGCGCTTTGCTTGGAAAGGACAGCTCGTGAAAAGGCTGCATATACGCCCATCCAGGTCCGACCTGCTTTCCATTCATCTTTACTGCAAAGGAAAAATTATCCGTACAGATCTCGTCATGGTAATTGATTGCCTTTGCCAACAACTCAATGGAATCAGAAGTTCGCCATGAATTTGTACAGGCAAGTGTTTCCAGATGGTATTGACACGGGAAATAGGTTTCCGGGGTAATAGTCGGGTAATTATATTTTCGTTTTAGATTGGGGTTAAACGCCACTAAATCATAGATGGAATTCAGTTCCAATAAACTTGTGAAAGCACGATAGGATATATCGACAAAGGGCTTCACCTCATCGTCATCTCCGTAACCAATCAATGCCTGACAAGTATTGATTGTTACACCTAGAGTTGAACCGCTGTTTAGTCCACGATTCCGATTGGCAAACCGTACTTTTTCGGGATGATAATAGGAAAATTCCTCCTCCAATACATCATCGTTTCGCAGGGCCATTGCAAAGTTGTAAACAAACGGAGCGTCTGCCGGAATACCTGTATTGGCGATATAGCGTGCAGCTGCTTCCCCATCATCCAAGTGTGAAGTCTTAAATTTTTCCCAGGAATGCATTCCGCGTCCGATATATCCATTTTCATGAATATGCGAGAGCAACAACTTATAATCATCACTCTGGCGAAGTCCCTCAAGATAGTTTTCTTCTTCCACAGGATTAAGGTCATGTAAAACATCCCGGTGCAGTCTGTAACGAAGAAGATTACCTCCGTTTTCAAGAAGATAGTCGATAGATCTTGATATATTCATTGAATTCACCCCTAACATTACGACATCATAGTAATAGGCAAATCTAATTCTATTTTCAACGCGGGTCGCTCATTCGAGCAAAAGAAAACCTGTGGTGCGCGAAATGCTCCCGCAGGTGTGGGCAGCTTTGACAAAAAAGATACCCGTGTGCATTTAGGGAACCAAACCGCAACCCAGCGCCAGCGGTTGCGGTTTGAAAAGGAGCCACGACAGAATGAGTGAGAGGTGACCTTTTGCAAAAAAGTCGCCGCGGACGATATGACGTCCGCAGCGACGTGGTGCCGGTAGTGGGACTCGAACCCACACGATGTCGCCATCAACGGATTTTGAGTCCGTCACGTCTGCCAATTCCATCACACCGGCATGGTAAGTAAAATGATATACAAATAGAACTTTTATATTATAACAACTCTTCACAAAAAAAGCAAGTGCTAATCGAAAACTCGTTTTGTAAAATGTGAATTCCTTCGTGTTGAAATGCCGTTAACAACTCGCGCAGAGGGCAAAGGGGAGGGATTGTATCCGATTTGAGAGAGTGTTCATCTAGCCTCCAGCATTTTATACGGTCCGCGATAATTATCACCCCTGCGAGCTACCGGGTAAGAAGGCTGAGACCCAAAACAGGAAAATGCGTTGGCGATCGACAAGGTCATCGCTCGAAAAAGTATTTGGCGTAATCCAACAATGCCCCGATATAATAATCATCGGGGCATTGTTGGATTGGGTTATGACGCCGATTTACTGACAGTATACCATATGCCGGTTTCGGCGTTGGCAAAATATCTTTGATTGGCCGTAATCTGCTGTTCGCTGGCCGGCACAAAGGCGTCGATTTTCCAGCTATCGTCGCTTTGGCGAATCATGCGCAGGTAGTGATAAGCCTGTTGTCCGTCCACATCAACCAGGCAAAAAGTGTAGATGATATTGTCCTCATTTGCCTCGTCGGGTTCGGGAAGATATCCCCTGGCAGCGTATTTGGCCGTAATTTGGTCGCCGATTTGAAAGCGAACCTGCTGTGCCGATGCATAGGCGAGAGAAGGCTGCGACTCAAAATCAAAATCGGCGGTTTGCAGCGAAGCAATCTGGTTTTGAAGCTCATCCTCGTCACGGATTCCG
The DNA here is from genome assembly GCA_965145485.1 of uncultured Eubacteriales bacterium. Classification (GTDB taxonomy): domain Bacteria; phylum Bacillota; class Clostridia; order Oscillospirales; family Acutalibacteraceae; genus CABQCM01. The sequence continues at coordinate 44,135 of CBCTCU010000019.1, forward strand.
GTGAGATATTCCCCTTGGTATTGAAGGTATTGCTCGGCTGTAATTTCATAGCGAACGCGCATCGTTACCCGATAAGCCGAAAAGAGGAACGCGCTGGCCAGCACGAACACAACCGCTACCGTAATGAATACTTTCCAATGAAACCGCTTGGGCTCTCCCGGCTGTTTGATCCACATCTTTTTGAGATTAAAGCAGATGAGAGGCACGATAATCATCAGCCAGAACACAAGATAAACAATCAGTGTTGTTTTCATGTTGCGCGCCTCCTTTAGAGTACTTTGCTCAAAAATTCCCTGGTACGGGGGTTTTGTGGATGGTCGAACAGGCGCTCCGGAGGGCCCTCTTCATAAATAATCCCCTGATCCATATACAGCACGCGGCTGCTGACCTCGCGCGCAAAGCCCATTTCATGGGTTACGATGACCATGGTCATGCCGTCCTTGGCCAGTTGCTTGATGACCTCTAGCACTTCGCCCACCATTTCGGGGTCGAGCGCGCTGGTCGGCTCGTCAAAAAGCATGATTTCCGGATTCATAGCCAAAGCGCGCGCAATGGCGACACGCTGCTTTTGCCCTCCCGACAAGCGGCTGGGATAGGTGTCAATTTTATCGGCCAGCCCGACCCGCTCGAGCAGGGAGCGGGCGGTTGCAACGGCCTCTTCCTCGCTTTTTTTGAGGACTTTGATCGGCCCCAGGGTGATGTTTTTTAGCACCGTCATGTTGGGGAAAAGGTTAAACTGCTGAAAAACCATGCCCATTTTTGTGCGCAGCGAGTCGATGTTTTTGAGGTTTTCCATCGCGGGAATGCCGTCTATGGTGATCTCGCCCTTGGTTGGTATTTCCAAAAGGTTTAAGCAGCGTAAAAAAGTGCTTTTCCCCGATCCGCTCGGCCCGATGACGCAAACCACTTCACCTTTGTCAATCTCGTTGGTGACCCCTTTGAGCACTTCCAGCTCGCCAAAGTATTTATGCAGGTTTTCTACCTTAATCACTCTGATGCAGCCTCCTTTCAAACCGGCCCAGGCCAGCCGAGAGGGTAGTTGTCATGATAAAATAGATATAGGCCACAATCAAAGGCGCTACGATACCGTTGTATGTAATGCTGATGATTTTATCCGCGCTTTTATTCAAATCCATAATGCCAATATAACCGGATACCGAGGTCTCTTTAAGCAGGATGACGAACTCATTGCCCAGCGCGGGCAACACATTTTTGATTGCCTGCGGTATAATGACATACGTCATGGTTTTGGCATAACTCAAACCCAGGGAACGGCCCGCCTCCATTTGACCACGATCCACAGCCTGAATACCGCTGCGAATGATTTCGGCCACATAGGCGCCGCTGTTGAGTCCGAACGCTACCGAAGCGATCAGCCAGGGCTGGAGGCCGCTTTTGGCCAAAATGATAAAATAGATGATAAACAGCTGCACCACCACAGGGGTTCCACGAATGACGGAGATATAAGTGTTGGCGATAACGGATAACGCGCCCTTGTTGCGCAGTTTAAAAATAGCCAGCAGGAGTCCCACCGTCAGGCCGATGACTACCGCCAGCAGGGTTATTTGGAGCGACATGCACAGGCCGTTTAAATAGTAGGTATAATGATTGTCTTTGATTACGGCTAGATAAATGCTGTCGGCAAAGGTTTTGATAATGGTATAGAAAAAGCCTGCAATACTATCGAGAATTCCCAAACCATCTTCACCCTTTCCTAACAAAATTTGAGCCGGCCGTCAGAAAACAGCCGGCTCAATGAAGCTATAAGGGTATTATTCAGCGTATTTTTTTACGATATCATCCAGCGTGCCGTCGTTTAAAATAACCTGAAGAGCATCGTTGATCTTGTCGAGCAACTGGGTATTGCCATTGTTTACCGCGATGACATATTCTTCCTCGGGGAACTGATCGTTGATCAGCGTCACATCTTTGCCATATTGCTCCTTGATTACCTCGGCCGGATTTTTATCCACGATGACAGCGTCGAGATTTCCGTTCATCATGTCTTGTGTGGCCAGCATGGGGCTGCCGTATCCCTTTGCCTCGGCGCCGGTAATATTCTGCGCGGTAGTTTCACCCGTAGTACCCGACTGAGCGCCGATTTTTTTGCCCTTAAGGTCATCGGCCGTGGCAATGCTGCTTCCAGCCGGCACCAGGATGCTCTGGCTGGCCTTATAATAGGAATCGGAAAAATCCATGCTTTCCTCTCGTTTGGGATCAGCCGAAAAACCCGCTGCAATGCAGTCGATCTGACCGGTGCTCAAAGCGGTAGGCAGGGCGTCGAAATCCATGTCCATGATGACAAGTTCCATGTCGAGCTGCTGCGCAATGGCTTTCATAATGTCCATATCGATGCCGACCACGTTGCCGTTTTCCTGAAATTCAAAGGGAGGAAATTCGGAATTTGTGCCGACGGTCAATTGTTCTTTCTGCCCGCTGGAAGAGCTTCCTGCTCCCGAAGCAGCGGAAGCAGGGTCATTCTCTGTATTTTGGCAAGAAGAGAAACAGAGCATTGTCAGACACAGAGCGCAGAAAAGAGCGATGATTTTAAATAACTTTTTCATGCTTTTCACATACTCCTTACGATCAATTTAAAGATATCATAATACAATTATTTATAAAAATCAAGAGTGAAATGCAAGTTGTTGCACATAAAATGTGATTTTATACATTATGGACGAAATCAAGCACGGTGATACGCCTTTGCCAGTGATAACAAAACTATAAAGCCTATTTTGCAGTGAATCAGAAGACGGATACGGTATCGGCTGAATTTTGGGGTGTCTGATACAGCGCCGCCATGAGCGCATAGTTTTTCTCGTCCTGTTTTCGGATCGCTTCTGCAAAAATCCGGCGATGCTTTGTATCTCGAAATTCCATAAGGCATCTCTCGCTTTCTTTTAAATACTGTGCCAGCCGTCTCCGGAACGGCGGGTACTGGATGGACGACATGGTTCCCGTAAGGATTTCTCTCGGTGTGGCTGCACCGGCTTTGATCCGCTCTTTCAAACAAGCGCAGTGCTTTAGTTTGCATCCGATGTCTTTTCCTTTGCCAGTATGGTAAGGGCAGTAAGCGCAGTCGCAGTCTTCTTCTGTGTACTCGTATTGACTGACCAGAATTACGCCGTGACCTCTTGGAGTAAAATGAGGGATTTGCTGCATGAGCATTTCTATCTCACGCATGGAAACGGTGGTCATAAACATGGCTTTGATTCCTTTCGTCATAAATGAAAAAAGAGCCAACCGTCTTTTCAAACGATTGGCTCTGCGGCAGCAAAAAAGGCAGATGGATTTTTTCGTCCTTCTGCCTGTTTCGCTTTTCTATTCGGTTCTGTCGGTTCAAGTCCCTACAGAGTAGGTTTTTTTGCCTTTGGCATCTATGAGTGATATAAGCAATTATATTTATTCAGCGGTTTTCTTCGCTGTGCCGACTGCGGGCGGGCCATGTCCCGGATTGCCAGCAAGGACTTGTATGTGTACTATCAATGCGGGACTTACAAAAGCCTGTCAAAAAAGGCTTGCACCATGCACTCGATAAAAAGTACCAAGCTGGAGGCGGCTACTCTGTACGCTATCCAGCAGCAGGTACACCTTGCGGTCAACTATTCCGCTATTATTGCCCAAATCAACGCGGCACCGCAGAAAAAAAGCCAGTCTGTGCGGCTGAATGAGCAGATCAACGCAAAAGAAAAAGAGCTTGCCAGAATTATGCGGTACAAGCAAGCTCTTTATCAGGACTGGAAAGACGGGAACATTACTCATAACGATTACCGGCACATGGGCGCGGACTATGAACAACAAATCGAAACGGCTATGGCGGTAATCGACAGCTTGAAAGCGGAGCGGGATAAACTGGAAAACGGGATTGACGAGGAAAATCCATTTTTGACCGCTTTCAAAAAGTACGAGAACATCGACAAGCTGACAAGGGAAATTCTCATTGAACTGGTTGATTATATCAAGGTGTATGAAGGCGGTGACATCAGTATCAAGTTTAAGTTTGCCGACGAACTGCGCCGTATCATGGAATATGTGGAAATCAACCGCGACTTGCAGCAGGCGGGATAATTCCCGCTTGTTGCTCCCACTATCGTTTGACGGTTTTCCTAATATGTATCACTCATATGAAAACACCTTGTAAAATACTGCCCTGAAAATGCGAAAAAGCCTTGAAAAATCAAGGCCTTTTCGAGGGCATCTATATTGCTACCCTTTTATGGTGCGGGCAACAGGACTTGAACCTGCACGAAATACTTCATTGGTTCCTAAAACCAACGTGTCTGCCATTCCACCATGCCCGCAAACAGTATATAATATATTTATTTTATCATAAGAGGTTACCGTTTGCAAGCTTCAAATGAATTAACTTTCGAAGTCTTCAATAAATTGTTCCAGTTCGGCCAGGGTATCCAGTCTCATCCCGGCCGAAATTTTCGCGCGGTCGTATGGGGGCAACGAACCAAGAGAAACATCGAGCACCATCATGGGCTCTGTTTCCTCATTGCGGCATACAATGACCTGGTCGTCCTGTGCGCGCACCATAAAATAAGCGGTCGTATCGGGTATGCTTTGAGGTTGGATGTCGGAGGAATCGGGCTGTGTGAGGAAGGAACCGCACAACACGAGAACGGACAGGAAAGAGATGCCCAAAAAGGACCAAAGAAAAATTGGATTTTTTTTCATATATATGACCATTCCTTTCCGCTGCGCTCCAAGGCACCAAAGAGGATG
>CBCTCU010000020.1:0-48199 GCA_965145485.1 uncultured Eubacteriales bacterium
AACGTCGTGAGACAGTTCGGTCCCTATCTGTCGTGGGCGCAGGATATTTGAGAGGAGCTGTCCCTAGTACGAGAGGACCGGGATGGACGCACCTCTGGTGCACCAGTTGTTACGCCAGTGGCATGGCTGGGCAGCTATGTGCGGATCGGATAAACGCTGAAAGCATCTAAGCATGAAACCGACCCCAAGATAAGATATCCCACAGAGTAATCTGGTAAGACCCCCAGAAGACGACTGGGTTGATAGGCTGCATGTGTAAGCGTGGTGACACGTTGAGCTTGGCAGTACTAATAGGTCGAGGGCTTGACCTTGCGCTTCTCTTCTACAATGTCCTCGGTGTGTTTCTTTCAAAGCTTTGTTCAGTTTTCAGGGTATACAAAACATGCGGAAAAGCACTTGTTATTGGATGATCTGTGTGTTAGAATATCCTTGTTCCTGTTAGACGGCGTTAGGCTGTCTTGGGAAAGTCGGTGTCATGAACGATGAGGGTCCACCCGTTCCCATTCCGAACACGGTAGTTAAGCTCATCTGTGCCGAAGATACTTGGTGGGAAGCCGCCTGGGAAAATAGGTCGTCGCCGACATACTCGCTGCTTGTATCTTTACGATACAAGCAGCGTATGATCTTTGTTCCATAGAGTGTATTTTTAGATATTCCTCCATAGCTCAGTCGGTAGAGCACGCGGCTGTTAACCGCGGTGTCGTTGGTTCGAGTCCAACTGGGGGAGCCATGTCGGAACGGGCATTGCTCGTTCCGATTTTTTTATCGCTTTCAGAATGACAAAACCCCCGGTTCTACCGGGGGTAGGTAAAAAAGCCTTGGCAAAAGAAAGAAGTAAAAAAATCGTTCGTCCTTCAAAGAAAAAAGAATGCTACGGAGGTTTTGAAAGGAAGGCGGGGATTTTCGCGAAAAGTGTGCCTCTCGCAGAATACTATGAGGTCCCCAAGAGAACTGGTTTACCAGTAGCAGGGCAAACGATGCGATGATATTTTTCAGTACCCCTTTCAGGGGTCAGCAAGTACTGACCCCTCTGGGGTCTGAGCAAACCACTAGTTTACTAGTGGTTTTGATTGCACGAAAAATCGGTCATCCACTCCGCGTTTTTCCCTTCCGCGAAAGATACCTTTCTACTGCCTAAGCCCTTATAAACACGGGTTTGATACGGCAGCCCGGTCGTTGCCGGCCTTGTATGGGTTCCAGTGCGTATCAAATTTTCATTCGCGCCTTTGGGTTGCCCCTTGACCACGGAAAGCCGCGTCACGTCAAGGGTGTGCTGGGCTTTTGGTTCCTTTTTTCATCGCCGCTTCCCCTTCGCTCCATACCTCAGGAAAATGTGTTTTGATGAAAAGACTCATTGGATGATCGGGAGCCTCTTGTAGCTTATGTTGCTTCATATCTTCGATTAATGAGGCAGTCGCAACGCTCATTTCCTTTTCAGAAATGGCATGGCGGGGCCTTATGTGAAATTCCCCTGTTTCCTCTCTCTCTTTATAATACATGTACAAATCCGAAATTTCCAACGCTTCCTCTATCCTTACGGGTTTGTCAGATGCATAGGCGCAGGGGATGAAAGTCGGATTTTTAGCTTCCGGTAAATCGTGGCAGGCATACAAAAAACCTTTTTTGCCTTTGTAAATATCAAAAAACGCATTTTCATAATATTCTGAATAAACGACGCTGCCGTCTTTCTCGAACCCGTAAGGATAAAAACTGAATGGTTTTGGTACCGGTTTCACCGCATACAACAAGGCCACCAAGGGGTCGGTGGCAAAATAGACGTAAGGCTTGCCGTGCTCGGAAAACGATGGTTTTAACACCGTCAGGCCACCGGCCGGGCTTGCATGGTAAAAAGTCATGTCCAACGCCTCCCGCTTTTTTGATTGGAGTGATTCTGGTTTGACACCATCCGGTGTATGTGCGAATCCCTGTGAGGGTTGTTTAATAGCAATGGCCCGTGCCGGCATGCAGCTAGTATTCTACAAAATCAATCAATTGCTTCAGATTTTGAATGCTCCATTGGTCTTGATTGTTCCCGCTTCGATCGATTAAAAAGGATGTAAAGCCTAGTTCTCTAGCGCCGTCGGCTTCGTACGGCGTGTCGTCGACATACAGACTTTCTGCTGCCGAAACGCCCTGGGCATCCAGCGCGGCTTGAAAAATCATGGGGCTTGGTTTTCCCGCTCCGACCAGGGAACTCGCGGTGAAGGAAGTAAAATATTTTGCAATATCTAGCTGCTGTAGCGTATACTCGAGCGACGGCGAGGTGTCGCTGATTACCCCCATTTTATATCCGTGGCGGTAGAAATAGGTCAGCACCTCGACGGTTTCGGGATACAAGGCGCGGTCTTTGTTGCACCATAACTCGCCAAACAACCGTTGTGCCCGGTTGTTTAGGTCCTCTTGGATACCTTCTTCCACTAACAAATGACGGTAAAATCTTCGGAAAAATTCTCGTTCGTCCTCCAGCGTCTTGTACCAGGGCGTTTTCCCTTCGCTTGCGAGGAGGAAAAGCCGCATCATTTTCTCATAGGGCAGGGTAAAGGGCTTGCCGCTCCACTCGGTAATCATCTGGTCCCGCCACGCCGCTTTTCTCGGATCATAATATGTCAGCGTGCCGTCGCGGTCAAAAAATATGGCTTTGTATTTCATATGAATCACCTGCTTTTTCAACTATATTCGCCCAACGGTGCGGTATGCATGGCACCCATCAAAAGGCAATAGCCTGTACAATAACAATCACAGTATCGTAGCCGGCGGCGACAACACCAAGAACATGTGGTGTAAGGGGTTATCTTTGCTACAGCCTTTGGATGGTGCTCATAGTCCAAGTATCATAGCGTAGCCCGCATAGTGTGAATGGTATAATATGAACATGGCCTCAGGCCCGTGCTCAAAATCACAGTATAATAGCCGTCCGCGGCTATTATACCATGAACACGTAGTGTGAATGGTATAATATGCACATGGCCGTAGGCCCGTGCTCAAAATCACAGTATAATAGCCGTCCGCGGCTATTATACCATGTTTCGGAACAATGTCCACGCTTGACGGCTTGATTTCTCATCAAAAGGGAAAAGGGGCGACATCGCTGGATTGGACCGAGATGCTGCCGCCGTGACATCGGCGCCTCCGCTTTGCCCTAGGGGGGGCCCTTACCGAGTGATGTATGTCCTGGGATGATGGCCGCTCAAATGAACGTTGCCGGAGATATATGTGCGCTTATATCGCACGCTATATTCCGTGTAGTGGGATATGAAGGCAAGTGAGGGCGGGTATTTTTCAGCGCTTTGCGGATAGCGACAAGCCCTATGATCCCATACAGCATGCTGATCCGGATATCCCCTGTCGTCAGAATAACGGGATGCCGGGATTTGGAAATCTTCATGGGCATGGAGACGATGAACCAAGCGCGCTATGCGTGCGGAAAAATTGGATCACCGAAAAGAGGTGTCCTGTGTGGAAAAGGCAACCGGGCGGAACGCATTTCGTCGGTTCAGTTACGGCCCTGTGTGTAACAGTTTTATGGCAAACCATAGCGTGATGAAATCCGTGTGGTCATGTTTCAGAGGGTAGCGCGGTTGGATTCGAGATGATCCCGACCGACTGCTCTATGCCCATGGCCCGAGGTCTACCCGCTACAGCGCCTGCGATAACAACCTTTGGTTCTTCTCTTTCTTCAACTTTATAATATTTTACCAAAAATACGGCTTTCGTTTATTGACATCCAAGAATGGAAAGCGATAGAATATAGAAAATTCATCCCCCGTTCTGGTGCGGGCCGCATCCAGAGGGAGGGGATGAAATGCGTCCGGCGGCCACGGCCGCGAGGGGCGGGCATCAGGATCGCATACCATGGATGCTGTTCCTGGTAGCATGGCGTGATTCGGGCATGGCCGACGGGCCTTCAGCCGGAATCACTACAACGGCGGCGGGAGGGAGCCAAATTCCGCACCAAAGGAGCGATAGCCGGTTTTCATTGGTTTTTTGGTGCGTATTGTACAAATTATGACCGTTTTCTCTGGCAGGGGAAAACGGTTTATGTTTGGGAGGCCTGCTTCCCGTCTGGCCATACTGGTGACGATAAGGAGGAGAGTGGACATGGCGGAGCATCCGCAGCGAAGGCGGCGGTGATGTCACCCATGTTCGTGTAGTGATTCTATCCATGGGCCGCGAAGAGACTTGATGAGATTTTGACCGCGGTCTGGGGGCTGGTTTCATAGAATCCATCCGCCCGGTGCGGCGTTGTGAAGCGACAAGCCGGCATCCGAAGGGATGGCTGGGCTATCCGCGCGGTGGACCGGCCTGCTGTTCGTACATCGATCAAGAGGGTCAAACCGGTTGGTTGCACATGGATTGCACGCATTCGCGTTTTCTATTCAGCGATGTGAAAAAAGGAGATTGGAATATGAGAATGAGACAAAATCGCCGCAGCAAAGTTCTTGCTTTTTTGCTGTCGGTCATGATACTGGTGGGGATGCTGCCGACGGCTGCCTGGGCGCAGGACGGCGGCGTAACCGCAGTGACGGTGGACATCACCGCACAGCAGGCAGGGGCATTTCTCATGCCTCCCCAGTTTGACGTCAGCGTTTCCAGCAATCTGGCGGAGAGTTATGGCTATACCGATCAGGTTACCGGCGGCGTATCCGCCCTGGACGTGGCGGTAAGGGCCCACGAGATTCTCTATGGCGACCGGTATACGCCCGATACCAAGGATGCGTTCTTGGAGGTATCCTCCAGCGGGACGGTAACCAAGCAGTTTGAAGAGGCTACATACAACACCGGGTTTTATGTCAACAACATGTATCCCCACGACGGGACCCCCGCGCCCTACGGCGGAGGCTACAATGGCTACATGATCAACCAGTGCCTGATAGCGGACGGCGACCTCGTGGAAATCTATACTCTCGCGAGCAATTATTATGCGGACAACTACACATGGCTGCTGGTCGACGGGGAATATACCCGGGATATCACCATGGACGTAGACGCCGACCTCGCCGTGACCGTGGAAGGGTTTTATGCCTTTAACGCCTTTCTCTGTGAGGATCTCGATGCTCTGATTGAGCGGGGGAACCCGATTGAGGGCATACACCTTGGCGTCGTTGACCTTTCGACCGGCGCAATCACCCCCGTCGAAGGGGCTACCACCGACGAGGACGGCGCCGCTACCCTCCGGTTCTCGCAGGCCGGGGAGTACATCGTCGTAGCCTATTACACAGCGGATGAGATCGACGACATGACTGCGGCGGTGCTGACCATGACCAGGGTCACTGTGAACGGCCCTGCCGTGCAAGGCCCTGTCATGGAGATTACACAGGCCGACCTGGAGGCCAATGGTTACGAGACCTATTACTATTGCGACGATATAACCTATACCTATCAGGGCGAAGCGGTTACATTTATCAGCGAGAGCCAGATCGAGGTGGGCGGCCAGACATACGCACTGAAAAACAAAAAGACCGATATTACCATTGAAGAAGGTGCGGATGGTTTGCTCACCATCGGCCTGAGCAACCTCAGCGTGCCGGTTGGATCGATTCCCGGCGCCTGGAACTCGAGCTACGGCGGGGTTGTGCAGATGGTGTATCAAACCGATATACCCTTTATGGCTGAGGTGCGCTCTGCCGCATCGACCGGCGCGCCCTCCAGCATCACCCTGACCGGTATACCGGCGGGAACCTATCACCTGACCGGCGGGACGATCTACGAGCAGGCCAATGAGTGGAGCCCCGGCTATGATTTTGGAGACGGCAGCGTCACCTCCGGGTACTTCGGAACCCTTCCGGATATCACCCTGACGGTGGGCGGCGATTCCCAGCAGGGCGGTTATCTGGGTGTGAAAACGCAGGCAAAGGTCTACGACGACTTTGAAAACGACCTCTGGCTTCAGTATCAGCACAGGGAGATGCAGGTGGGCGATACGGCGTCCATGTACCCCTGGCGGGTGGCGCAGATCGTATCCAATTCCATCACCAACGATGTGTATCGCCCCAACTTCCATTTTGAGATCATATCGGGCGACAGCGTAACGCTCAGCGGGGAGACCACGACCGACAGCGTCACCGTGACGGCGGTCAAGCCGGGTACAAGCGTGGTCAAGGTGACCTACGACGAGGTCGATTACAATGGCCAGCATTGGGGCGCCATCTCGGATGTCAATACCGGCTATGTGGTGTACACGGTGGGCGAGACGGGAACGGCCGTCATTTCGGTCAACGAGGAGTTGGAAAACTGGCGCCATTACGATACCATCTACTACAACGAGGGCGAGACGGTGCCCTACACCTTCACGGTAGAGGCGCAGGGGGCGCAGACGGTGGCGGTTACCGTCAACGGTATCGAGATTGCGGGCGACGGCAATCGGTATACCGCCGACCTGGAAAACCGGAGCAACATCATCGGGATTGTAGCCACCGACGCGCAGGGCAACACAAGGTCGATGTACCGCATCATCGACGCGCGGTTTATCGAGGTCGATGTGGAAAACAAGACGCGGCCTGAGCAACCGCTTGCGGCGGGCGATACGGCCAACATCCGCTTTCGCGGCGTCACCATGCCGGTCTATAAGCTGGCGACCATCTACAACCCGCAGATGGGCACCAATGCCACCAAAGTAACCTACGAAAACGACAAGCTGGGCTCCTTTGAGGGGAAATGCAGCCAGTGGGATCTGGCGACCAACAACGATTTCGATGTAACCTTTTCTGAGGCGGGGACCTATACCTTCCGAAGCGAAAACGGGATTTTCTGCGCGTGGTGGGGATCGCCCCTTGGCACCGATGCCACCATGCACGGTTCGGGCGAGCCCAATCTGGGGGCCCCCACGCTACAGGGCTATTTCAGCGTTCTCCCGGATTTTACCGCGTCGGTGGCCGATTCCATCGCGGTGACCAGCGTTGCTTTGAACAAAGACAAGCTGGATATGCGCGTAGGCGATACCGAGCAGTTGAGCGCTCAGGTGCTTCCGGCCGACGCCACCCACCCGGCTGTGACCTGGAGCAGCAGTGACACGAGCGTCGCGACGGTGGCCGATGGGCTGGTCACCGCAGTTGGCAACGGGCAGGCGCAAATCACGGCGACCGCCGACGGAGTGCAGGCCGTCTGCTCCATTACCGTTCACGGGGTCGATATCCAGGAAGTCAACCAGGCGATTGCGCAGCTCCCCGATGCAGACAGCCTGACGCTGCGCGATAAAGCAGCGGTAGAAGCGGCGAGACAGCTTTATGACGATCTGTCCCAAGACGACCAGAGCAGGGTAACCGGTTACGAGCGGCTGACCGCGGCGGAAGCAAGGCTCAGCGAGCTGATGGAAACCCCCTTCCTTCTGTCGGTGGGCGGGCAGATCCTCCCCATGGAAAAGACCGGCGAAGCGGCGGGATACGACGGGACCTATTATAAGGTTACCATTCCAGAGAACACCGCCACGGTACAGCTGGAGCGGTACGCGCAGGTCGAGGTCCAGGATGGGGATTTTAACACCCTGGTGGAGGCTGGCGCCACGACGGTCGACATCGATACGGCCGACTACATGGGGGAAGATCATTATTTTACCCTCCATCACGATACCTTTGTTTATCATCATATCTACTTTGAAATAGCGCAGGAGCAGCCGCCGCAGGAGGATTCGATCACCGTTTCCTTTACCCTGCTGGGGGATACCGCCCACGGGGAGCCTGCGGATGAGGCAGGCACCCATACTTTAGTGGGCAACAACCTGGAAACCTGGATCCCGGCCGCCACTTATACGGTAGGCAAGGACGCTACCGTACGCGATGTTTTTGAACTGGCGCTGACCGAGCATGGGCTGACCTGGAGCAACCCGGATGGAAACTATGTGACATCCATTACCCGCGGCGATGTGACGCTGGCCCAGTTCACCAACGGCAGCCTGTCGGGCTGGATGTTTACGCTCAACGGCGTCCATGGCAATTTTGGGGTCAACCAGCAGCGCCTGAACGACGGGGACGCCATCGTCTTCCACTACACCGATGATTTTGGCAAAGAGTATGAGGCCCCGGTCACCGCGGTGGATCAGGTCGAGGCCCTCATCGAAGTGCTTCCCGCCGTGGGCGATCTCACGCTCGAGGACGCGGCCGACGTGCAAAAGGCCAGCGAGGCGTACGAGGCGCTCAGCGAGGAGGAAAAGGCCAGCGTATCCGAGGCGAATCGGGACAAGCTCCAGGCTGCCGTGGAACGAATCGAGCAGCTCCAGGCGGGGGAACCCGACCCGGGCCCCGGAGAAGAGCCCGATCCCGGCCCTGGGGATCAACCCGACCCGGATCCCGGCGTGGACTGGCATGTGGATTTGGATCAACATCTCGCCGCCCTGCTTAACAATGTACCCGAGCCTTCGGTGGGCACAACCGGTGGCGAGTGGGCGGTGATCGCTCTGGCTCGCGCGGGATACGCTGTGCCGGACGACTACTTTGCCAATTACTATTTCCGGCTGGCCGAGACGCTGGCCGACGGCAACGGTATTTTGGATGAGAGAAAGTACACCGAATATTCCCGTGTGATTCTGGCACTCTCGGCCATTGGCTATGACCCGGCCGATGTGGGGGGATACAACCTGCTGGCCATGCTGACCGATCTGGACAAGGTGACCTGGCAGGGCGTCAACGGCCCTATCTGGGCGCTGGTCGCGCTGGATTCCCGTGGTTACGACGTCATCCAGAATCCCGATGCGAGCGAGCAGCTCACCAGGGAAAAGCTCATTGACGCTATTTTGGAGCAGCAGCTCAGCGACGGCGGCTGGGCGTTAAGCGGCAACGAGGCCAATGCGGACATAACCGGTATGGCCATTCAGGCGTTGGCCCCCTACTATGACGGCGACGCCGAGGTAAAAGCCGCTGTGGACAGGGCTTTGGATTGCCTGTCGAAAATACAGCTTGCGAGCGGCGGATTCTCGGATGCCGGCCTGACGGGCACGGGGCAGGAAAATGCCGAAAGCATTGCCCAGGTGATCGTGGCGCTGGTGTCGCTGGGGATTGACCCGGCAACCGACAGCCGTTTTGTCAAGGGGGACAACAACCCCCTGACCGCCCTGCTTGCGCTGCAGCTGGAAGAGGGCGGTTTCCGGCATGTCGGTGACGGCGATTATGACGCCATGGCTACGGAGCAGTCGATCTTGGCCCTCATTGCTTACGACAGATTTGCAAATGGCGACACTTTCCTGTATAATATGAGCGATGTGACCGCCATAGCCAACCCGACGGTACCCGATCCGGTGATCGAGGACGTCACCCTCACCGACGTCAACGGCACAGGCGTCACCGCTACCGGTAAAGAGAATGTGCTGAAAGATAACATGGAGCTCGAAGCCAACCTTCTGACCTCCGGCGACCAGTACGACCAGGCGGCGCAGGCGCTGAGGGACGGCAAGTTCACCCTGTACGATCTCTATCTGCTGGAAAACAACCTGGAGATCCAGCCGGATGGTACCATTACCCTGTCCATCCCCGTTCCCGAAGGCTACGATGGGGCTTCCTGCAAGGTGTATCGGATTGGCGAAGATGGAACCGCAACCGAAATAATAGCGGTTTTGAAGGACGGAAGGCTCTCGTTTGAAATCAGCCGCATGGGAATGTTTGCCGTATGGCAGCCGGTTTCGGTGAATACCGGCGATCCCGACGGAAACGGCGGTGCCAGTCATCCCGGCGCCGGTGAGGAAGACGATGGCACAGGAGCTTCCGGTGACGGCGGCGTTGGCACGACGGCTCCCGGCGAGGGCAGCGACGGTACGTCCAATCCCAAAACGGGGGACGCCAGCTCTTACGTGCTGTGGCTGTGGGTTCTGATGCTGTCTGCGGCGATGGTTCTGCTGGCCAGCCACAAAAAGAAGCAAAGGGATTAACAACGAATCAAAATATGGCCCTGCCCCACGACCCTGCGGCGTTCTATACGCCGCAGGGCTTTCGGGCGCCTGGGGGCAAAGCGAAAGGCAAGGAAACGTATGGAAACCATCAAGAGACTGTTGAAAAGCAAACAGGCTAAAATCGGCCTTGCCGCTGCGGTGGTTGTGGTGGTGCTGGCGGCTGCCTTTTTCCTGCAGCCGGTGCCAAACCAGAGCCAACCCGTTGCCGGGGGTTCGGACACGCTGGCAGCCGTCAGCGGCGAGCCTGCCTCCCTTGTGTCCAGCGGCGTGCAGGGGGAAGGGTCCGACAACAGTGCCGGCGCGGCGGAGGATGGAACGTCGGGCAACGCCGCCCCCACCACCCCGAACGAATCATCCGGCGGCACGGCAGCGTCCGCCTCGTCCACGTCATCGCAGACGGCCGGCGGTCAGGATGCTCCGGCCTCAGACGATAGTGGCAATGCCGTGGATTCATCGGCCGGGACGGCTTCTTCCACATCGGGGATGGAGATCGACCCGACAACCGGAAAGGATTCGTACCAGACCGACCCGGTGCCGGAGGGAAAGCCGGTTCCGGTGGAACCGGACGAGGTTACGGTCGACGAGAGCAAAAAACTGACCTGCACCCTGTCCATCCGGTGCAATACGATTTTGAACAATATGAATTTACTCAAAGAGGAAAAAAAGGCGCTGGTTCCCAGCGACGGGGTGATTTTAGAGACCACCACCGTCACCTTCAGCGAAGGGGAAAGCGTTTTTGACGTGCTCAAGCGGATAACGCGCGAGCAGCGGATTCACATGGAGTTTTCCATGACGCCGATCTATAATTCCGCTTATATTGAGGGGATTCATAATCTGTACCAGTTTGACTGCGGCAATTTATCCGGCTGGATGTACAAGGTCAACGACTGGTTCCCCAACTATGGCTGCAGCCGCTATCAACTGAAGCAGGGCGACGTGATCGAGTGGGTCTATACCTGCGATAACGGCCGGGATGTGGGCGGCGAATATGCTGCGGCCGGACAGGGGGTAGTCAATGAATAAAGACGCTTTTTCGGGCTACCATCCCGCCGTCGCCATGCTCTATTTTGTGCTGGTGATCGGGCTGACCATGTTTCTCGGCCATCCGGTTTGCCTGGGCATTTCGCTGCTTTGCGCTTTGACCTATTCGATATATTTGAAGGGGAAAAAGGCGGTTCGCTTCAACCTGGTGTATATGCTGCCGATGCTCGTCATTACCGCGCTGATTAACCCGGCTTTTTCCCACCAGGGGGTGACGGTGCTCGCCTATCTGCCCAGCGGCAACCCGCTGACGCTGGAATCCATCCTCTACGGCATCTTCGCCGCTTTTTTGCTCATCACGGTCATCGCCTGGTTTTCCTGCTTCAACGCCGTGATGACCAGCGACAAATTTGTGTATCTGTTCGGGCGGGTCATCCCGGCGCTGTCCCTGATTTTATCCATGGCGCTGCGGTTTGTACCCCGCTTTGCGGCGCAGATTAAGGTGATCTCGAACGCGCAGAAATGCGTGGGGCGCGATGTGAAAAACGGCGGGCTGCTGCGCCGCGCCAGGCACGGCATCAAAATCCTGTCGGTGCTGGCGACCTGGGCGCTGGAAAATGCCATCGATACCGCCGACAGTATGAAAAGCCGCGGCTACGGCCTGCCAGGGCGCACCGCCTTCTCCATCTACCGTTTTGACCGGCGGGACAAGGCGGCGCTGTTGTTTTTGCTGCTGTGCGGCGGCGGGGTGATCGCCGGGGCGTTTGCGGGCAGGCTGCGCTTTGCGTTTATGCCCGTGCTGTCCGGGGCGGAATTTGACCTTTGGCAGGCCGGGGTGTTCTTGCTTTATCTGGCGCTGTGCGCCTTGCCGGTATGGATTAACCTGAGGGAGGATTGGAAATGGAAAGCCCTGCAAAGACGGCGCAATGCCAACGCGCAGCCATTGCTGTCCAAAATCTGACCTTCACCTATCCCGAGCGGGAGCGCCCGGCGCTGCAAGACGTTAGCCTGACGGTAAACCCCGGGGAGTTCGTCGTGCTGTGCGGCCCGTCCGGCTGCGGCAAAACCACCCTCCTGCGTCAGTTAAAGCCTATGCTGGCGCCCCACGGGGCAGTGTCGGGAGAGATTCTGTTTGAGGGCGCTCCCCTGCGGGAATTAAGCCAGCGCGACGCTGCGGCGAAGATCGGGTTTGTGCTGCAAAGCCCGGAAAACCAGATTGTCACCGACAAGGTGTGGCATGAATTGGCCTTTGGGCTTGAGAGCCTCGGCTTTGACACGCCGTCGATCCGGCTGCGGGTCGCCGAAATGGCGAGCTTTTTCGGCATCCAGACCTGGTTTTATAAGGACGTCACGGAGCTTTCGGGCGGGCAGAAGCAACTGCTGGCCCTCGCGTCGGTCATGGCGCTCCAGCCCTCGCTGCTGCTGCTGGACGAGCCCACCAGCCAGCTCGACCCGATTGCGGCGGCCGATTTTCTGGCCACGGTGGGAAAAATCAACCGGGAGCTGGGGGTGACGGTCATCCTCACCGAGCACCGTTTGGAGGAGGCCTTTCCGCTGGCCAGCCGCGTGGTGGTCATGGACAAAGGGCGCATGCTCTGCGAGGGGAGCCCCGCCGAAGTGGGCCAGGCACTGCGGCAACAGGAGCATGGGATGTTCCAGGCCATGCCGGTGCCCATGCGGATCTGGGCGGGCGTCGATAACGCCCTGCCCTGCCCGGTGACGGTGCGCGACGGCCGGGAGTGGCTGTCTCAAATGGAGATCCGGCGCGCTCTGCCGGAGGAGCCGCCTCAGCCCGAACGGGAAAAACCGGCGGTGGAAATGGAGGAGGTCTGGTTCAAGTACGACAGGGATCTGCCGGATGTCGTCAAGGGCTTGTCCTTTCGGGCCTATCCCGGCGAGCTGACCGCGATTCTCGGCGGCAACGGCACGGGGAAAACCACCACTCTCTCCCTGATCGCCGGGCTCAACAGGCCGTATCGCGGCCGGATTCGGATCAACGGGACCGAGCTTTCCAAAATCCCCTCGGGCGAGCTGTTTGACAAACTTCTGGGGGTTCTGCCGCAAAACCCGCAGACCCTCTTCGTGGCAAAAAACGTCCGGGAGGACCTGCTCGAAATCCTGTCGGAATCCCGGCTTAGCAAACAGGAAAAGGCGGACAAGCTGCGCAACATCGCCGTCCTCTGCCGGCTGGAAGGCCTTCTGGATTCGCACCCCTACGACCTCTCGGGGGGGGAACAGCAGCGGGCCGCGTTGGCCAAGGTGCTGTTGCTTAGCCCCAGAATTCTGCTGCTGGACGAGCCAACCAAGGGTTTGGACGCTGAGTTTAAGTTGATTTTTGCCGCGATTCTTCGCCAGCTGACCGAGGCGGGGGTAACGGTGATTATGGTGTCCCATGATATTGAATTCTGCGCCGAGTACGCCGACCGCTGCGCTTTGTTTTTTGACGGCAATATTGTTACCCAAAACCGGCCCCGGGCCTTTTTCAGCGGCAATAGTTTTTATACTTCCGCCGCCAACCGCATGGCGCGGCACCTGCTCCCGCAGGCGGTCACGGTCAACGATGTGATAACCGCGCTGGGTGGAACGCCGGCACCGCCGCCCGAACTGCCCGAGAATGGCGGGCGCTATCAAATAGAGGACGAGCAGCCGTCCATTGCAGCGCCAAAACCTGCGGTAAAGAAACTCACGCCGCTGCGCATCGGCGTGCTGGTTACCTCCACTGCGGCTTTTGTTGCGACCCTCGTCCTCGCCGTTATCCAATGGGAGGGCTTTTCCTCCTTTCTAGCCGGTGGGACGGAGGCGGTAGACGCGGCGAGCGATCCGGCGGCTGTCTGGCGATATGTTGGGCTGATCCTGGCTTTCGGCATCGAAGGCATCGCGGCCGCCGCCGCGCTGTCCTGGGGGCGGGGGAAACCCGAGTGGACGGCACAGCCCGCGCCGGCCTCCCGCAAGCTGAGCAAACGGACCATCGCGGCCGCTGCCATGATCCTGTTGGCCATCCCGCTGACCATCTACGTCGGCATCTATTATTTTGGCGACCGCAAATACTACTTTGTCTGCCTGTTAATCATACTCGAAGCCATGCTGCCCTTTGCCCTGATCTTTGAGCGGCGCAAGCCCCAGGCGCGGGAGCTGGTCATCATTGCCGTGCTGTGCGCCATCGGTGTGGCGGGGCGGGTGGCTTTCTTCATGCTGCCACAGTTCAAGCCCGTGACAGCCATCGTGATTATCTCGGGCGTTGCCTTTGGCGGCGAGGCGGGCTTTCTGGTGGGGGCCGTCACCGGTTTTGTCAGCAATATGTTCTTCGGGCAGGGGCCGCTGACCCCGTGGCAGATGTTTGCCTTTGGCATCATCGGGTTTCTGGCGGGCGTCCTGTTCCGCAAGGGGCTGCTGCTGCGCAGCAAAACCGCACTGTGTACCTTCGGCGGGCTGGCGGCTTTCGTCATCTACGGCGGGATTATGAATCCGGCGGCCATGCTCACCTCCCAGCCTTCCCCAACGTGGGATATGCTCTGGCCTTACTATTTGCAGGGCATACCGTTCGATCTTGTGCATGCCGTGGCCACGGTGGTGTTTCTATACGTTGCCGCGCAGCCGATGTTGGAAAAACTCGACCGCATCAAGGTCAAGTATGGGCTGGTCGGGTCATCTCAATGAGCTGGGGATATACGAAAGGTTGGCGAAACGCCATCCTGAAACTGGTTTTGGCGCCGGAAACGCGGCGCTTTGTGGTCATGGGAAAAGGGGACGCTGTGTGGCGTTCCCTTTTTGTTGTAACCCGCCCTATTTGAATGGATGGAAAACAATTTTATGGAATGGATTGCAATGGTTTGGAGATTCATGGTATAATAGCCGCGAACGGCTATTATACTTTGATTTTCAGCACGGGCCTACGGCCATGTGCATATTATACCATTCACACTACGTGTTCATGGTATAATAGCCGCGGACGGCTTTATTTTGAGCACGGGCCTGAGGCCATGTGCATAGGATACCATTCACACTGCGGCTATGGTATAACGAGCCGCAAGAAGTTACGATGCTTCATTGCGTAAAGGTTGCCGTCCGCAATGTTTGTTATGGTATTACAATTCGCAGACGGCGATGATACTCAAATTGAAGCACCGGAGCTGCGCTCATGCGCATACGGTTTTGCACGCGCTTTGCGTCCTATGACATTGTTCGCCGCGGGGGTGCCGGGGTGTAAAAGGTATCTCACAAGGGAGCGTTCTGATCGGCGGCGTGAGGGGGCTTGCTGGGTAGCAGCAAGACAGTCTGTGATATGCGGCGTGGAGAAACGTGCCGTTACGGCATGGATTGTGTAACTTTGCTTTTATTTATTTTATTAATAAAAAAGGAGGAAATGGCATGAAAAAGGTGCTCTTACTGGGCGACTCAATACGCATGGGCTATGACGAATATGTCCGCGATCTGCTCAAAGGCAAGGCCGAGGTTTATTTTGATGAGGACAACGGGCGGTTCGCCGCCTTTACCCTGTGGCAGGTCAACCAGATGTTTCAGCATCACGGCAAGTTTGATGTGGTACATTGGAACAACGGCTATTGGGATATGAATGTGGAGGCCCCCATGACGCAGGCCATGCATCCGCTGGAGGAGTATCTGCATTTTCTCCGCCGTATCCTGGGGGAAATACGAAACAATGGGGCGAAGGTGGTTTTCGCGACCACCACGCCCATCCCCGAGTCGGCCGAGGTGAGAGCCACGGCTCAGGTGGACGCATTTTTGCACTATCGCAACGAGTGGGTGCGCACTTATAACGACGCGGCCAAAAAGCTCATGGCGGAGGAAAATGTGCCGGTCAACGACCTCTATGCCCTGTGCCTCGAAAGCCCTACCTATTATAAATGTCCCGATATGCTGCACCTGACGCAGGAGGGTTATCTTGCCTGCGCCCGCCAGGCGGTCGAGTGGATCGAGCGCTTGCTGTAAGCGCTCGCGGCCTATTGCCCGCCGGGAGCGGGACGAGGGCGGTTTGCCGGTGAAGACCTCTGCGCCCTGGCGCTTGGAGCCGACGGCGCGCCTGCGGGGGTGCGGCCGTGTCCCATGCCGGCTGGGGATGGCCGGCCACGTATTCCGCGGCGGTACGGCGCTGCCCGAGAGGGATGCGCGCGTCGGCGGCTGGGGGGCAGTCCCTCGGGTGAACGCCGATGTGTGCTTTTTATCCCTTCCCGGGTGCAAAGCGCTTCTGGCGCTTTGCCATGGCGGCGGGCTGCCGGTGGTAGCGGGTGGAGCTGGCAACATGCAAATCTGTTTTGAGGTGAAACTATGGCTTCCAGAAGAAAGCCCTCCCCGTTTGACGTAGAGCCGGGCGGGCTTCGCACTTCGGGTGAGATTAAAATACTCATCTGCTATTTGCTGGGCGCGGTGAAAACGCCCTTGCTGCGCCGCTGGATCGATGAGGTCTTTTTGGAGCATTCGCTCGCCAATTATTTTGATGTGGCTGACGCTTTGGGAGATCTGGTGGCGAATGGCTCGATCCAAAGCGTACCACAGGATGGGGAAGAGGCCTATGCCCTGACCGAAAGCGGCCGGTCCTCGGCTGCGCTGCTGGAGACGACCCTGCCCTTCACCGTGCGGGAAAAGGCGGTCAAATCGGCCACCCGGCTGTTGGCCAAACGGCGCAATGAGAAGGAAAACCGGGTCGTCGCCCAAAAGGTTGCAGGCGGCTATATGGTGACCTGCTCGGTGCTCGACGGCGAGCTTGAGTTGATGAGCGTTCGGCTGCTGGTGTCGGATGAAATGCAGGTCGAGCTGTTACGGGAAACCTTTCTGCGCTCGCCGCTGCGGGTTTATCAGTCGGTGCTCACCCTTATGACAGGGGATGAGACCCTCTTTGGCAACGCAAAGGCCGAAAAGCAGGGCTCTGCCGGGATAGAGCAGCGTGGTGAGGGCTCGCAAGGATAGCCGCCCGAAACTCGGCCGCGCCATAGCGTGCCGTATGGCTTTCGGTCTTGAGAGTGATTGGCGGCCCGGCGCGTGTCGAGTTGGCCGAAAGTAGGGTGGAGCGCCGTGATATGAGCGCGGCTCAAAAAAGATTTACAAGCGCGCGGCTCAATGTTATGATAGAATCAAAGCGCCGGGGAGCAGCCTCGGTGGATGGTATGAGGAAAGGATGAAAACCGATGGGTAATTATTACCAGGGCGAAATTGAGTGCGCATCCCGCGATCAGATTCGGGCGTGGCAGGATGAGAGGCTGGTGCGCCAGGTGCGGCATGTATGGGAGCATGTGCCCTACTATCGCCGCCTGATGGAACAAAAGGGTGTGGAGCCGGGGGATATCCGCTCCACCGAGGACCTCTACAAGCTGCCCTTTTTGACCAAGGACGATCTGCGCGACGCCTATCCCTATGGCCTTCTGGCAGTCCCTCTGCGCGATGCGGTGCGCATTCAGTCCACCAGCGGCACGACCGGCCGCCGCGTGGTCGCCTTTTATACCCAGCACGATATCGATCTGTGGGATGAATGCTGCGCGCGCGCCATTGTTGCAGCGGGCGGGACCAAAGACGACGTGGTGCATGTGTGCTACGGCTATGGGCTGTTCACGGGTGGCCCGGGCCTCAACGGAGGATCGCACAAGGTTGGCTCCTTGACCCTTCCCATGTCCTCCGGCAATACCGACCGGCAGATTCAGTTCATGTGCGACCTGGGGTCGACCATTTTGTGCTGCACCCCGTCCTATGCCGCTTATCTGGGCGAGACCATCTGCGAGCGGGGGCTTCAGGATCAGATCAAGCTCAAGGCGGGCATCTTTGGCGCTGAGGCGTGGAGTGAGGAGATGCGCCAGGACATCCAGCGTATGCTGGGCATCAAAGCCTATGATATTTATGGCCTGACCGAGATATCGGGGCCGGGCGTTTCGTTTGAATGCGAGGCCCAGACCGGCATGCACATCAACGAGGATCATTTCATCGCCGAGATCATCGACCCCAATACCGGAGAGGTGCTGCCCGACGGGTCGAAGGGCGAGCTGGTATTTACCTGCATTACCAAGCAGGCTTTCCCGCTTTTGCGCTACCGCACGCGGGATATCTGCGTGCTCAACCGCGAACCGTGCCCCTGCGGGCGGACCCATGTGAAAATGTCCAAGCCGATGGGCCGCAGCGACGATATGCTCATTGTGAAAGGGGTCAACGTATTCCCCTCGCAGATTGAGACCGTGCTGCTCAACAAGGGGTATCCCGCCAATTACCAGATCATCGTCAGCCGCGAGCGCAACAGCGATAAGCTGGAGGTGCAGGTCGAGATGACGCCGGAGATGTTTTCCGATACGGTCAGCCGTATCGAGGCCAAGGAGAAGGAATTGGTGGACGCACTCAAAGCCATGCTGGGGATATACGCCCGCGTGCAGTTGGTCGCGCCCAAGTCGATTGCGCGCAGCGAGGGCAAGGCGGTGCGCATTATCGACAAACGCAAGCTATACGATTGACCGATCCGGGACCGGTTGCCGCATCTCGATGCGGCGTTGGGGTGACGCGGGTGTTGGATTGGCTTTGTGCCTGCGGCCCATCCCGGATTCGGCCTGGCATCCCAAAATATTTTCAGGAAAGTGGGGAGAACTGTGACTGTCAAGCAGATATCCGTATTTGTGGAAAACAAGGCCGGCAAGCTGGCCGAAATCACCAAGGTACTCTATGACCACAACATCGACCTGCGCGCCCTGTCCATTGCAGAGACCCGGGATTTCGGCGTGCTCCGCCTGATTGTGGACGATTCCTACAAGACGGCCTGTATCCTCAAGGAGGCGGGCTATGTCCTGTCCATTACGCCGGTGCTGGCCGTCTCCATCCCGGACGAGCCGGGCAGCCTGTTTCGGATCCTCCAGATTCTGTCTGACAATGACATCAGCCTGGAATACACCTATGCCTTTACCGCCAGCCGCGAAGGGTTCGCCTATATGGTTTTCCGGGTGGAAAACCACGAACGTGCGATCGAAGTACTGTCGGAGAAGGGGATCAAGCTCCTTTGCCAGGATCAGTTTGGCACCCTTTAAACGCCTTGGTGCCAACATTCAGCCCGCCCTTGGTGACCAGGGCGGGCTGTTTTGGAATAACGTATTGACGTCTGGAAATATCTTGTTTCATCGGGCTGAGCTGCCGGAAGCCGAAGCCGATATGCCGAAAACGTACCGGCACGGCGGCTTTTTCCCTTTTTTACCCTTGGTGTGCGTCGGCACGCCCGCGGCTTCAAAAGCAAACATCCATCCGCGCCGCCATCCTTTTCGGTGCGCGCAGTTTTCAGCGAGAAGGTTTTCACGCGGGCAAGGCATAAATTTGCAGCCATATTGCTGTATGAAAAAAATTTCAACGCAGTCCGCGCAGAAAGCAACCGCTGAAAACCATATTGTGTTCGGCTCCCGGCAGCTTAATAGTCCGCAGGGGATATAACGGGTGGGCAGTGAAAGTCAATGGCGCGCCGCGCGATGCGCCGTCTCCCAAGGCCCCAGGCGGGTGATCGACCCTTACCCAGGGATTCGCGGCTGGCAAGATGGCTGCGAGCGCAAGCGAAACGAGCGCCGCACAGCCGCCGGACGTATGCAGCGAGCACAGGGCGCATCGGGTTAATCGGCGCTCGAGCGTTGCTTATCCCGCAGGGAACGAAAATATTTGTCGTTGTACCGCACCGCCGGGTCGTCCGGCTTGAGCTTTTTGGCCGCGCGGTGGCATTTTTCTGCGGCTTTGTGGTCGCCGAGACGGTCATAGCAAACGCAAAGCTGCAGCAGGGGGATAAAGTCGTGGCAGTCGGGGGAGCAAAATCCGCCGCAGCTGCTTTTATCCCGCCGGCGGGCCGCGTCGTACCAATAGATGGCTGTGTTGATATCCCCATCGTTCAGGTAAGAGGCTCCCAAAGCGCAGCAGACCTCTGCCCTCGGCGCGTCGTAGCAAAAGCTGCGGCAGAGGGAGAGGCGGGCTTGCTCCCGCTTCCCCTGGGCCAGATAGCATCGGGATAAATCCTCGCAGGCGGTGATGTTGTTTTCCACCCAGCCGTCGCCGCCGTCAAGGTACGCGGTCAGTTCGCGGATGGCGTCGTCGTACCGTGCGTGATACATCAGCTCGCGCGCATAATAAAAATGTTGGCGAGGATCCAGCCGGCGGCCCGCCGCGATCATGGATTCAAAAATTCTAAGGTTCCGGTCCGGGTCGCCGGGGCCGATTTTGCGATGGCAGATGGCAATGGGGCAGTGCATGATATTGCCGGTTGGGGTTATCGCCTCATGGATGGGGCTTTCCCAGCGATACCCCTTTTCCCTGCGCAGCAGGCGTTCCCGCTCGTAGGTCATGGTGGGGTTGCCCTGATCGTCAAAGGCAACGTGATAGGGCATCATCACGATATCCACCGGCGGCGCCAGGATGGTTTTGAGCGTGGCGAAGGCTTCCTGGTCGGCCGGCTCGATGACGTCGTCGGCGTCGAGCCAGAGTATGTAATCCATCGTCGCTTTGGAAAAAGAAAAATTCCTTGCCGCCGCGAAATCGTCCACCCATTCAAAGTCATAGACACGGTCGGTATATTGCTGCGCGATCTCTTTCGTGCGGTCGGTTGATCCGGTGTCGCAGATGACGATTTCATCCACAAGACAGCGCGCACAGTCGAGGCAGCGGGCCAGGACCGCTTCTTCGTTTTTTACAATCATACATAGACTGATGGTACTCATGGTATCCCTCCCTGTTGTCGTCAATGTTCCGCCGCGGCCAAGTGTGCGCGGTATGGGTTGGTATGAGGCCGTATGCCCCTGCCTGTATCAAAGAACGATGGCCGTTTGCCGCTGTTTTGCCTTATGCGTATCAATGCGGTGGCGCGTTTTGCGCCAGGCCGGTTGTGAAAGAAAGCCGTAAGGGATGCCGCTGACGGACAGGTCGCGTACCCGGCTCTGCCAAAGATGCGTATGGCCGCCGCGGAGAAGGGCGGCGGCCATATGGGCAAGCCTGCGAATCTGCCAATCAGGTGGCGATGATACCGGCCGCGCGCAGCGAAGCCAGCAATTGATTGACCGTCGCTACGGTCGTCGCCAGGTCCGCGCCGGTTGCGAGACTGGAGACGGCGGCGCCCTGCGTTACGGTGCCGGTGGGCCCGGTCGCGCCAGTCGGCCCCGTCGGGCCAGTAGGCCCAGTTGCGCCGGTTGGCCCGGTTGCGCCGGTTGGCCCGGTTGCGCCGGTTGGCCCGGTTGCGCCCGCAGTTCCGGTCGCGCCAGTCGGCCCCGTTGGCCCAGTAGGCCCAGTTGCGCCAGTAGGCCCAGTTGCCCCCGCAGTGCCGGTCGCGCCAGTCGGCCCCGTTGGCCCGGTGGGCCCGGTTGCACCCACAGCGCCGGTTGGCCCGGTCGCGCCGTCTGCGCCGGTTGCACCGACAGCCCCGGTCGGGCCGGTCGCTCCATCCGCTCCGGTTGCACCCGTTGGGCCGATGGAGCCATTTACCCCGGTCGCACCCGTTGCGCCAGTGGCTCCGGTCGCGCCGGTCGGTCCAGTTGGGCCGGTAGCCCCAGTGGCTCCCGCGGTGCCGGTCGCGCCGGTCGGCCCAGTGGCGCCGGTCGGCCCGGTCACGCCATTGGCGCCGGTGTTTCCTCTGGCTCCGGTTGGCCCGGTGATGCCGTTGGCGCCGGTGGCTCCGGTATTTCCCATTGGCCCGGTTGGTCCAGTCGGGCCAGTAGGTCCGGTGGCGCCCGTTGCACCGGTGGGCCCGGTCGGCCCGGTTGGGCCTGGTATGCCGGGATCAGGACAGGGACAGGGGCACGGGCAGGGCGGAGGACAGCATTCGCAGCAATTACAAAAATCGTCGCCGGAACACTTGTAGTTCATGCCAGAACCTCCTTGAATCTGGATTGCCGCCTTGTGGAACGGTCGGCCCGGATCATCCTATGTCCGATGGTTGCATACATTTCGCGTCCGGAGTATCTCCGATACCGCAAAGGCGGTTACTATAGTGTATTCAAAAGGTACGCAATGGGTGATTGGGGTTGCAATCGGCCGAAAGGTTACGTATAATAGACATCTGTCATCGGTTGATTCGCTGTTGGAATATTTCTGTTCCCTTTCTCCTAGATGAAAGCGGCTTTGGCAGATGGCGGAAGGATCCGTCCGGCGAGCGTTGTGCTGGCCCTTCCTTTCGGCCAGAAGCCTAGGTTTCGACGTGCCGGAGAATGCGCTGTGCTTGCGCCATGCTGCGGCGTTATTCTGCGCGCCCGGCCGCACTGCGCATTTTTTAGGCATGGCAGAGGGGACGGCTGTGGCGCATCGGCCACCGGAAACAACCGTGTGTTTGCACACGGCCGGTGTACTGGAATGGCCGTCTCGGATAGCATTCCGTACTTTGGCGGCGCCTCACGATTGCGTCTGCATGCCGCGCGGGATCGGGGCGGAAGAAAGTCTAGCGCACGAACAAAGGACGACGGAAGGTAGAAATCCGCTTGGAGCCGGTCGCTTCCCGGCCACGCCCATGCCGCCCGCGGGCGCAACCACGGTAGCGCTTCATGAGGGCGCATGGCGTTGCGCAGGGGCGGCATGGCCTTTTCTGGCGGATGGTTGCTCAAAGAAACAATGGAAGAGGGCAAAACGACTGCCCTCGGGTGCGTTGGCGCGATGAGCCACGGGAGGATGGTATGATCGAGTTACATGACATTTGCAAAAGTTATCGCGTCGCCCGGCGGGACGCCGGATTCGGCAAGGCGGTGCGGGCGCTGTGGCACAAGCGGTACGAGAAAGTGCAGGCGCTCAAGGACGTGTCCTTTACGGTGCCGGACGGTGAAATTGTGGGATACATCGGGCCCAATGGAGCGGGCAAAAGCAGCACGGTCAAGGTCATGAGCGGGATCCTTACTCCCGACAGCGGGAGCTGTGTCATCGACGGGCTGGTTCCCTGGAGGGACCGCAAGCAGCATGTCAAGCGCATCGGCGTGGTCTTTGGCCAGCGCTCCCAGCTTTGGTGGGATGTGCCGGTCGTGGATTCCTTTGAGCTGATCCGGGAGATTTACAAGGTTCCCCAGGCGCAATACCGCAGCACGTTGTCGGATTTGTGCCAGCAGCTTGATTTGGGCGAGATTCTGCGCACCCCCGCGCGGCAGCTGAGCCTTGGGCAGCGCATGCGCTGCGAGATCGCGGCCTCGCTGCTTCATCGCCCTGCCATTCTCTTTCTCGATGAGCCGACGATCGGCCTCGACGCGGTCTCCAAACTGGCGGTGCGCCGGTTCATCCAGCAGCTCAACGAGCGCGAGGGGGTCACGGTCATCCTCACGACCCACGACATGCAGGATATCGAGGCCCTCGCGCGTCGGATTCTGCTCATCGGCAGGGGGCGTATTTTGCTCGACGGCAGCTTCGAGCAGCTGCGCGAGCGTTATTCCCGCCGCCGGAAGCTGCAGGTGCAGTATTCCGGCGAGCTGAATCTGTGCGATGGGCTCGCCTTGCTGGAGGATCACGGCGGCCGGGCCACCCTGACGGTCGACACCGAAGTCCTTTCGATTTCGGGGGCCATGGCTGCGCTCTCCCAGCGGGCCGATATCCTCGATCTGTCGGTGTCCGGCGCGAGTGCGGAAGAGATGGTCGCCTCGTTGTATGAGGAATTTCAGATATGAAAAAGTACCTTTGCTTTTTTCGCATCCGCTTTATTCACTCCCTGCAGTACCGCAGCGCGGCCGCGGCGGGAGTGGCGACCCAATTTGTGTGGGGCTGGATGGAGCTGTTGGCCTTTCACGCCTTTTATGAGGCCGACCCTGCCGCTTTCCCCATGGAATTTTCGCACCTCGTGCCCTACGTCTGGCTTCAGCAGGCCTTTTTGGCGCTGTTTATGGTCTGGCTGATGGACGCGGATATTTTTACTGCCATTCAAAGCGGCGGCGTGGCCTATGAGCTCGCACGGCCGCTGGATGTCTACGCCATGTGGTTTGTCCGTGGGCTGGCCTCCCGCGCGGCTAAGGCGCTGCTGCGCAGCGCCCCCATCCTGTTGATCGCGATCTTTCTTCCCCACCCTTATCGAATGGGAGGCCCGGCCGGTCCGGCTGCCGCGATCTGGTTTGTGCTGACAATGGTGTTGGCCGCGCTGTGTGTCAACGCTTTTTGCATGCTCGTCTACGTCTCGGCCTTTTATACCATCAATCCCATGGGAATCCGCATCGTGGCGACGACGCTTACGGAATTTTTGTCCGGCTCGATCATCCCGCTGCCTTTCTTGCCGCAGCCGCTGCAGGCAGTCGTGAATTTGACCCCCTTTGCCGCCATGCAGAATCTTCCCCTGAGAATATATAGCGGCGATATCGCGGGCGGCGATTTGGCGGCGGGGGTGCTGCTGCAAGTCTTTTGGCTGATTGCGATGACGGCTGGCGGCTGGCTGCTTATGAAAAAGGCCCTTTCCCGGGTCGTCGTGCAGGGAGGTTGAGGGATGAGGCTGTATTTGCGTTATTTCGCCATTCATTTAAAAAGCCAGATGCAGTATAAGACTTCCTTTTTCCTTACGGCGTTGGGGCAGTTTTTGACCTCCTTCACCGCCTTTTTGAGCGTCTATTTCCTCTTTGACCGGTTTCATCAGGTCGAGGGCTTTGCCTTTGAGGAGGTGCTGCTGTGCTTTTCGGTGGTGCTCTTTGCCTTCTCCCTGGCGGAGTGCTTTGCCCGTGGTTTTGATACCTTCCCCTCCATGATCGGCAACGGGGAGTTCGACCGAATTCTCGTGCGGCCGCGCTCGCTCGTTTTTCAAGTGCTGGCGTCCAAGATGGAGTTTTCCCGCTTCGGCCGTCTGCTACAGGCCGTACTGATGCTGGCTTTCGCCCTGCCTCGGTGCGATGTGGAGTGGACGGCAGCGCGCGTCGGCGTGCTGTTGCTCATGGTCGTTTGTGGAATGGCGTTGTTTTCCGGCCTTTTTGTGGTGTATGCCTCCCTGTCCTTTTTTACCCTGGAGGGGCTCGAGTTTATGAATATCTTCACCGACGGCGCGAGGGAATTTGGGCAGTATCCCTTCTCGATCTACGGCAAACGGGTTCTCGGTTTTCTTACCTATGTCATCCCGTTGGCCCTGTTTCAGTATTACCCCTTTCTTTTTCTCACCGGGCGCAGCAATTCCCTCCTGTATGCTTTCGCCCCCGTGCTATCGCTGTGGTTCCTGCTCCCGTGCTATCTTCTCTGGCGCGTCGGCGTGCGGCGGTTCCAGTCCACCGGTTCCTAAGAGGAGCGCCGGGCGGCGGATTACGGTGACGGCGGCCGCGCGTTTGGGCTATCTATGCTGAATTGGATGGGGCCTCGTCCCCCCGGGATAGCCGATGGCTCTGTCGTACAAGGCGAGGAAAGACGCGGGCGTATCTGCCCCGTTCTTCCCTGGCGCATCGATGCCCGGCAGTTTCAGTCCACCGGTTCTTAAGAGGAGCGTCGGACAGTGGATTGCGGTGACGGCGGGCGCGCGTTTCGGTTATCTTTCGTGCATTGGATCAAGGCTCGATCCCACGGGATAGCCGATGGCTCTGTTGTACAAGGCAAGGGATACCGTGGGCGTATCTGCCTCGTTCTGTCCTGGCGTGTCGATGCCCGGCGGTTTCAGTCACCGGATCATAGGAGATACTCTGGATGGGACCGCAGGCGTGGTGGTTGCGCGCTGCGGCTTTGCCCATTGCATAGGGTCGGTCGGTAAGGGCGCAAACCAATCGCTCTGTCCCGCAGGGCGAGGGGATAACCGTGGGCGCATCCGCCCGGCTTTTCCCCCGCGGCGGCATCCATGCGGAGGCGCTCGCAAACAAGGCCCCGTATACCAGGGAAACAGGGGTTCTCGGCAGGGGCCGTTACGGTGCGGTTAAACACACCTCTTGCGCACTATGTCGCGGTCGCGCCCTGCGGTTCCCTTTTCAATGACCGAGGACGATGGATGAATCGGATGGCTCGGGAAAGCGCAATGACAGTCCGGCCTTTCGCAAAACACGGTATGGGCAAAGGAGAAATCACAGGATGATACGTCGTGCAACAAAAAACGATATTGCCGAGGTAGCCCGGCTGATGCTGGCCCTGTGGCCGCACCATTCCTTTGAGGAGATGCGCAGCGAAGCGGAGGAATCCATGGCGCGCCCCGACCAGGCGGTCTTTTTGTGCGTCGAAGGGCGCCCGTGCGGTTTTGCCATATGCTCGATACGCCGCGACTGGGTCGAGGGGTCGAGCTCCAGTCCGGTAGGGTACCTGGAGGGGATTTATGTCGCTCCCGGCAGCCGGCGCAAGGGGATTGCACGCGGGCTGTTGTCTGCCTGCCAGGCTTGGGCGGTCGAGCAGGGGTGCAGCGAGTTTGCCAGTGACTGCGAGGTAGAGAATGCGGACAGCGAGGCGTTCCATCTGCACTGCGGTTTTCGGGTGGTTTCCCGCATCGTCTGCTTTATCAAACCGGCGATGGAGGGGCCGACGATAGAGGGGCAAGCGGCGGCATCCCCGAAAGACGGGCGCGCATCGTCGACTCGCTCGCCACGCGATTCGGAAAAAGGACGGGCTCCGCTGGGTGAGGAGATGAAAATGGAAGAGTCGGATTTGTAAAATCAACCGCTCGCTCTTGCTCCGCCGGGCGGAATGTAATAAATCGGTTGGGCGGCCAGAAGTGCGATTTCTCTAGGAAATCGCACTGTACTTTTTTATAAAGAAATTTTACATTTTACATGTCTTTTACACAGGGCAGGTTTTCCATTTTACATTCGGATTTTACAATAAGGACAGAACAAATGAGAAAGGATTCGTGAGGAATTATGAGAAAATTGATCACAAGCGTATGCGCGGCTGCCCTCGTCCTGACCGCCCTTGCCGGATGCAGCGGGGAGGGTAGCGGTACCCAGTCGAGCGGCTCCTCCGGCGCGTCGAGCGCATCGAATTTTGACACAACCAGAAATATTTCGGTTGTCACCCGCGAGCAGGGCTCGGGCACCCGCGATGCCTTTATCGAGCTGACCGGCCTGCTGGTATCGGACGATGAAGGCAACGAGACCGACACGACGGTCAAAAGCGCCGTCACCCTCAACGGTACGCAGGCGGTTATGAGCAACATCGCCGGCAACGAATACGCCATCGGCTATATTTCGCTCGGCTCGCTCAGCGACGACGTTAAGGCCGTTTCGGTCAACGGCGTGGCTCCAAGCGCCGATACCGTCAAGGATGGTTCTTATGTCATCTCCCGTCCGTTTTATGTTGCGACGCAGGCTTCGATCAGCGAGGCTGCCCAGGATTTCATGAATTACATCCTCAGCGCCGACGGCCAGCAGGTTATTGAGGACGAGGGGTACATTGCGGTATCCGATGCGGCTGCCTTTACCAGCTCCAACCCGTCGGGCGAGGTTGTAGTGGCCGGTTCCTCCTCGGTGTCCCC
This sequence comes from uncultured Eubacteriales bacterium, assembly GCA_965145485.1. Lineage (GTDB taxonomy): Bacteria > Bacillota > Clostridia > Oscillospirales > Acutalibacteraceae > CABQCM01. The sequence goes on from CBCTCU010000020.1 coordinate 27,177, forward strand.
CGTTATGGAAAAGCTCAAGGAGGCATATGAGGCCATCAATTCGAACGTATCCATTTCCATCCAGACGACCGATTCCTCCTCGGGCATGAACGCCGCCAAAGAGGGCACCTGCGACATCGGCATGGCTTCGCGTGAGCTCAAGGACAGCGAGAAAGAGACCCTGACCGGCACCCAGATCGCCATGGACGGCATCGCGGTCATCGTCAACAAGGCCAACCCGACCGAGAACCTGACCATCGATCAGATTGCCTCGATCTACAACGGCTCTACCACCACTTGGGATAAGGTCGGGCAGTAAGCTGCCCGATTGGAACACTGTCGCGGGCGCGCAGCAGCCCAGCCTTTCTTCGGGGCGAGGCCGCTGCGGGCCCGTATGCGGCAATAAAGCGTATTCCGTGCAGGATGTGCCGGGGAAACCGGCGTTGTATGGCTGCTCCCCGCACCGCCTGAACCGTACCATCGACGGCCGACGGCAGAGAAAGGTCCCTCCCCATCGAGGGAAAGGCCTTTGCGATGCCGAGGCAGGAGGATGTTATGCACCAATCCACTGGGCCCGATCGCAAGGGACCTTTGCTACCGGAACAGTCCGACGAGCCCTGCCCCGATTTTATCCGCGCGCCCTGGTGGAGCGGGCGGTTTTACACCGGGGCGCACCGGCCGGCTGTCCACATCGACCTGACACGGCGGCCCGCACAGCACACGCCCGGGCAGGCCGGCAAGATCGACAATCCACATAAGACAGGGTGACAGCATGAAAAAAGCCAAACATATAAAAGAAATCGTCATGAAGATCGTCTTCCTTATCGCGGCCTTGACTTCGGTGCTGGCAGTGGCCCTGATCTGCCTGTTTCTGTTTGTCAACGGCATCCCGGCCATGGCCGAGATTGGAATATTCGACTTTCTGCTGGGCCAGAACTGGTCTCCCGTCGATGTCCCGCCGCAGTACGGCATCTTTCCCATGATCCTGGGCAGCATTTACGTCACGGCCGGGGCCATTATCATCGGCGTGCCCATCGGCGTGCTGACCGCCGTTTACCTGGCCCGGTTTTGCCCCAAAAAGGTTTACCGCATTCTCAAGCCGGCTGTCGAGCTGCTTGCCGGCGTCCCCTCGGTCGTGTATGGCTTTTTCGGCCTGGTGGTGCTCATCCCCTTTATCCGCAACACCTTTGGCGGGGATGGCAGCAGTATTCTGACCGCCTCTATCCTGCTCGGCGTGATGATCTTGCCCACCATCGTCGGGGTGTCCGAATCGGCCATCCGCGCGGTGCCCGAGAGTTACTATGAGGGCGCCCTCGCCCTGGGGGCCAGCCGGGAACGCAGCGTCTTTTTCACCGTGCTGCCGGCGGCCCGTTCGGGGATTATGGCGGGCATTGTGCTCGGCGTGGGCCGGGCGATCGGGGAAACCATGGCGGTCATCCTGGTTGCGGGTAACCAGCCTCAGATTCCCAACAGCCTGCTTTCCGGCGTGCGCACCCTTACGGCCAACATCGTCCTGGAAATGGGGTATGCGGCCGACCTTCACCGGGAGGCCCTCATTGCCACCGCTGTGGTGTTGTTTGTTTTCATACTGCTGATCAATCTCCTTTTTGCCGTGCTCAAAAAGAAAAGCACCCTGCAATAGCGCCATCCGCAGGGCGCGGCGCTGGGACGGCCTGCACAGCCCTGCCGGCGTCCGCTGCGAGGGGCGGCTGCACGCAAGGGCTTACGGCGGATTCGCATGCAACAGGCGCGCGGGGTGGGGCGCGTTTTCACCTGCCGCTTTGCTCGGGCGCTTGCCGCCGTTCGTGCGGCTCGATCCGCCTGTGTGTTCGGTATGGCGTCTGATCCCCATTCCCCATCACGAAAGGAAGTTGTGACATGAAGAGTACCGCGCTGGCGGCTGTCAACCGTCAAAGCTTTGCGCAGAGGATGCGCTCCTACCGCCGCAGGCCGGGGTCGTTGTTCCTGCATCTGATCACCCTCATTGCGGCGGCTTTAACGGCGGCGGCCCTGCTTTTTCTGATTATCTACATTTTGGTGATGGGCATCCCGCATTTGACTCCCGAGCTGTTTTCGCTTCATTACAATTCGGAAAACGTTTCTTTCATGCCCGCGATTATCAACACCATCATTATGACCCTCGTATCCCTGCTGATCGCCGCCCCGTTGGGGATATTTTCGGCCATCTATCTGGTGGAGTACACCGGGCGGGGCAACCGTCTGGTGGCTATCGTACGCACCACCGCAGAAACCCTTTCAGGAATTCCCTCCATCGTTTACGGGCTATTCGGCATGCTGTTCTTTGTCACCTATCTTGATTGGGGATATTCCCTTCTGGCCGGCGCTTTTACGTTGGCGATCATGATCCTGCCGCTGATCATGCGCACGACCGAGGAGGCGCTGCGTTCGGTTCCGGACAGCTATCGGGAGGGGAGCTTTGGCCTTGGGGCCGGCCGGCTGCGCACGGTATTCCGGGTGGTGCTGCCCTCGGCCGTGCCGGGTATTTTAGCCGGCATCATCCTCGCGATTGGCCGCGTGGTCGGCGAGACGGCCGCGCTGATTTTTACGGCCGGTACCGTCACCGACCTGCCCAAGAGCCTGATGTCCTCCGGCCGTACGCTGGCCGTGCATATGTACGTGCTTTCCAACGAGGGGTTGCACACCGATCAGGCCTACGCGACGGCGGTTATGCTGCTGCTTATCGTTTTGTGCATCAACTGGTTTTCGGCCTTTGTGGCCAAGCGGCTGACCCGTGGGCAGAGGTAACGGCTTGAAAATCCGCCTTGGGGTGGCAAATCTGTCACGGAGATGGGCCGCATAGGACAATCGTGCGGCAAGTCAAATGTACCAGCGTCGATTCGGCGAATATCCTTGGAAGAAAGGAAGCTCTTTGCGCCACAGCAGCAAGCAGTGCCGCAAAAACGGGGTGAATATATGGATAAATATGATATTAAAAATCTGGATTTATACTATGGTGATTTTCATGCCCTCAAATCGGTGAATCTGGGGCTGCCTGCGCAGAAGATCACCGCCTTTATCGGGCCGTCGGGCTGCGGCAAGTCGACCCTGATCAAGACGCTCAACCGCATGAACGACCTGGTGGAGGGCTGCCGCATCACCGGCGAGGTCCTTCTCGACGGGGAGGATATCTACGGGCGCATGGATCCCTACGACCTGCGCACCAGGGTTGGGATGGTTTTCCAAAAGCCCAATCCCTTCCCCATGTCGGTGTACGACAACATTGCCTATGGCCCCCGCACCCATGGGGTGCGCTCCCGTTCCCGGCTGGACGAGATCGTCGAGCAGTCGCTGCGCGACGCGGCCATCTGGGACGAGGTCAAGGATCGCTTGAAAAAAAGCGCGCTCGGCCTGTCGGGCGGGCAGCAGCAGCGACTTTGTATCGCGCGCGCCCTGGCGGTTCAGCCGGAGGTGCTGCTCATGGACGAACCGACCAGCGCGCTCGATCCCATCTCAACCTCCAAAATCGAAGATCTTGCGTTGGAGTTGAAAAAACGGTATACTATCATTATGGTGACTCATAATATGCAGCAGGCTGCCCGTATTTCCGATTACACGGCCTTCTTTTTGCTGGGAGAGGTGATTGAGTTCGGCTCGACCGACCAGGTCTTCTCCATGCCAAAGGACAAACGCACAGAGGATTATATTACAGGGAGGTTTGGCTGATATGCGAAACCGGTTTGATCAGCAGCTCGAGCAGCTCAGCTGCCAGCTCATTGAGATGGGGGCGCTTATCGAGCAGGCCATCGCCTCGGCGGCCAAAGCGCTGACCGAGCGGGATAAGGCGGCGGCAAAGAAAGCCATCGACGCCGACAGCGAGGTGGATGAAAAGGAAAAGGAGATCGAGGCGCTTTGTCTCAAGCTGCTGCTTCACCAGCAGCCGGTGGCGGGGGATTTGCGCCTGATTTCGGCGGCTCTGAAAATGATTACCGATATGGAACGCATCGGCGATCAGGCGGCCGATATATCCGAGCTGGTGCTGCTGATGGACGGCATGCCCTATGCGGGCGCCGAACACATCCCCGATATGGCGAGGGCCACCATCGGCATGGTGACCGACAGCATCGATGCCTTTGTGCGCCGGGATATGGAGCTTGCGCGCCGTGTCTGCGAGGCGGACGACGTGGTCGACGACCTTTTTGATAAGGTCAAAGGGGAGATTGTGGCGCTCATCCACCAGAATGCCGACGACGGCGAGCGGGCGATGGATCTGCTGATGGTGGCGAAATATTTTGAACGCATCGGGGATCACGCCGTCAACCTGGCCGAGTGGGTGATATTTTCGATTACAGGGCAGCATAAGGCGTAGATTTCGAATTCTTGCCGGGTCCTGGAAAGGATGCGATGAGATTGACCATTTATCTAGTGGAGGACGACACCGATATTCGGGAAATGGAACGATACGCCCTGGAAAACAGCGGCTATGACGTAAGCGAATTTGGCGATGGCACAGAGTTTTTAGCGGCGCTGGAACGTTCTCTTCCCGATCTGGTGCTTTTGGATATCATGTTGCCGGGGCTGGACGGCCTGTCGGTATTGCAAAAGATTCGTTCCAGTGAAAAAACGCGGCAGCTTCCGGTGATTCTGGTCACGGCCAAGACCACCGAGCTGGACAAGGTCAAGGGGCTGAATATGGGGGCGGACGACTATCTGTCCAAGCCCTTTGGCATTATGGAGCTGGTCGCCAGGGTGCAGGCGTTGCTGCGCCGGTTGCCTGGGGCCGGCGAGGCCGAAAGCGAACGGCTGTCGTGCGCCGGCATTGAGATGGACGACGCGCGGCATAAGGTTACGGCCATGGGGCGCTCGTGCGAGCTGACTTATAAGGAATACGAGCTGCTCAAGCTGCTGTTGTCGCACCCGGATCGGGTGCTCAGCCGCGAGCAGATTATGGATAAGGTGTGGAACACCGACTACGAAGGGGAGAGCCGGACGGTCGATATGCACATCAAGACCCTGCGTCAGAAGCTTGGCGAGGCTGGCAGCGCGATCCGCACGGTGCGCAACGTCGGCTATAAGCTCGAGTCGGGGCAGGCCTGACGCCCTTTGGGAACCTTACATAGACCGGTGTCGGTGGGAACAGGCGCGCTTTTTGCGTCATCGTCCAAGGAAAATCCGGACGGGGCGACTCCGCCGGCAGCAGGATGCTTTGACAACGACGCGGAGCAAAAGGGCCCCGCGTTTTTCCTTGGCCGCAGGCGGAGAAGGCTGCGGCGTTTCAGATAGGGCGCACAGCGCATGGAAGGGCAGTAGGGGACATGGAGCATAAGATTACATGCTATTTATTCTATATGGGGCTGATCGCGGCCGTTCTGGCCACGGTGCTCACTGCTTTGGTCTTTCGTTCCAGCTTTGAGGAGCAGTGGGTGGATGAGCTATCCCGTACGGCGGGGCTTTTGGCCAAGAGCTATACGCCGTTGGAGAATAAAGAGGATATCATCCAGTATGCCGACGATTCTCTCCGGCTTACTTTGGTGGACGCCGACGGCAGGGTGCTGTGCGACAGCGACGCCGATGCCGCCAGTCTGGAAAACCATGCCGACCGGCCGGAGATTATGCAGGCTTTTGAGACGGGGGCTGGAAGCTCGGTGCGCCGCTCGGATACCCTGTCGGTCAGTCTGTATTATTACGCCCTCCGCCTGGAGGATGGGCGGGTGCTGCGCGTGGGGATCGAGCGGAACAATCTGCTTCACCTGCTGGGCCAGGCCTATTCCTTTGCCGCGCTGGGGGTGTGCGCCCTGCTGGTGCTGGCGGTGGTTTTCGCCATCGTTCTGACCAAAAAGCTGCTTCGGCCCATTCGGAGGCTGACGGAGGAAATGGACGCCCTGCCCCCCGACCCCAAAGGTGAATATAAGGAGTTGGCGCCCTTTGTGCGCGAAATCCGTTCGCAGCGTCAGCGTATCCAAAGCCAGATGCGCACCATTGAGGAGGAGAAAAACAAGCTTTCCGCCATCCTGCGCGACATGGCGGAGGGGCTAATTTTGCTTGACGCCGACCGCCGGGTGCTTCTGGTCAACGAGAGCGCGCGAAGGCTGCTGGGGGCCGGGCAGGAAACCGAAAACGGCCTTTCGCCCGAGGGGGAAAATCTGGTTTACCTCACCCGCAATGCCGACTTGGGCGAATGCGTACGCGCCGCCATGGAGGGGGAGAGCCGGTCGGAGACAGTGCGCATGGGCGAACGCTGGGTGCGCATCCTGGCCAACCCGGTGAGCGGGGACGACCAGCAGGACGGGGTGGTCTGCCTGCTGCTGGATGTGACCGAGACAGCCAAGGCCGAGCGTATGAAGCAGGAGTTTACCGCCAACGTATCGCACGAGCTCAAGACCCCCCTGACCTCCATTTCGGGCTATGCCGAGATGATCGAAAACGGCATGGCGCAGCCCGAGGACGTCAAAAAGTTCGCGGGTACCATCCATCGCGAGGCCGGCCGGATGCTGTCGCTGATCAGCGATATTATCAAGCTGTCCGAACTGGACGAGGGAGGGGACGCGGCTGCGCCGGACGAGGAGGTAGATCTGTACGCTCTGGCGGCCGACTGCATCTCCCGCTTGCGTTTGTCGGCCGACCGGCACCGGGTGAAGCTGATCCTGCAGGGGGAGCATGGGCGTGTTCAGGGCAGTGCGGCCATGCTGTCCGAGCTGATTTACAACCTGTGCGATAATGCCATCCGTTATAACCACAAGGGCGGGCGCGTCACCGTCACGGTGGGCGATCATACCCTCGCGGTGGCCGACACCGGCATTGGCATTCCGCGTCAGCATCAGGAGAGGGTGTTTGAGCGGTTTTACCGGGTGGACAAAAGCCGCTCCAAGCAGACCGGAGGGACCGGTTTGGGACTGGCGATTGTCAAGCACATTGCCGAGCAGCATCACGCGACCCTCCGCCTTGAGAGCAGCGAGGGGGAAGGCACCACAATTCGGGTGGATTTTATGCCGCGGCAGACGCAGGGGGAGCCGGCCGCCGACGCTTGAGAAGGATCACCGGCTAAAAGGTCTTTGTACCGCGCCGCTCTCACTGCCCGCCAAAGCTAGGGATGACTGGATATACACTGGCGATGGCATGAACGCCCTCTTAGAGGCGCGCTTGCAACCATGGGCCTTGGATGGGTCTGTGCAGGATCACAGGTTCAGCCGGCCTTTCGATCGGTATAGGTACGGGACACCGTTTGCATTTTTTGTGGCGCTTGGAAAACCGCCAAGCGGTACTTAGGGCTTTTATTTTCCGCCTTGATTTGGCGGATTGTCTGGCTTCATAAATCATGGGCAGCGGCCTTTGTATCGCTGCCAAACCCCCTTTTACTTGAGCGAAACACGCAAAACACCCCTTTCGTAATCAAAAGGGGTGTTTGTTCTTGTCCGCTTAAACGCAACGTCCCAGTCAAACGCAGGGCAGGCAAAATTGTATGAGAAAAAAGCGAGACAAAGCAAAGGGCACAGCGAAAGGATGAAAAAATCGAACAACGCTTTGCCGCACAAGCTGACATTATCTGGATCAACCCATTGCCGGGCGGCAGGGCGCGGGGTGGCAGAGATACCGGCTTCCTCTGGAGGGACAAAACCTGTGCACGCCCTTCCAGAGAGCGTGCAGACCGTCATGGAAGCGGTGGGCTTCCCTTTGCCGGCCACAGTGGAACCAGGCGCAGGCAAAGCAGGATGTCGAAAGGTAAGGAGTACCCCATATCGAAAACGATCGGGGATGGCGCAGGAAGCGACTGACCCGCTGCTGGGCGTGAGAAATGGGCTGTAAGGGTAAAGGATCAACGCCCTTAGAGGAAAACAAACCGGTGGTAGGCATTTCACAGCCTGTGAAAACCACCAGGTTTCGGGTGAGTGAAAGTGCGCCCGTCAGGACGCACAACGGCCTGTCATATCAGACGGTTTTGCCAGGGCAGGGGACGGCAAACATTCCATGGGGATTGTCCATTGAACTCGACAAGGCCGGGCGCGTCACATGCTGGCAGCGAATCAATCGGTCAACCCTGCGGCGAAACCGCTTGAGCGGCGCGGGAGGTGTTCATATAAGCGGAAGAGTGCATGCCGGTTGGCTCCTCATTATAGGCGTCGGCAATCAGCCGGTATCCGTCCTCCCCACGTTGCAGCGTGATGGTGTGCTGCGTGGTAAAGGTATCGCTTTGGGTGGTTTCCAGCGCCGACTCGGTCATGCTCGCGGCGAAGGGAATATAATCGTATGTCGTTTGGATATCGCAGCGCAGATAGACCAGCGTGTCGGATTCCTGCTGGGAAAGCAGGTCATTGCTCGATGTGCAGGCGATAATCTGGCGGCTGGTACGCCATTCCATATCCGAGATCAGGCCCTGTCGGCGCTCCTCCTCCGCGATTACCTCCGTACTGAATAAAGAGGTGATCTCCACCGCTGTTTTGCCGCTGGGGAGGGTAACGGCGCCGCTGAGCAAATCCTCGCCGCTGGCAGTGGCGGTTTTGTCCTTTCGCATGCTGTCGGCCCGGTAATCGCAGTAGGCGTCCAACAGCTGCTGAATCGATTGGGCGCTGAAATCCCTGTCGACAATCACATACTGCCCCTGAGGGTTCCATTGTTCGGCCGGCTGTACCGTGGAGCGATAGATCAGCCACGCACCGGCGGCCACAGCGGCAATGCAGAATAAGCATACAATCCAAAACGGACGATGGGCCTTTTTTTGCTTCATTGGCATACCGCCTCCTTTCAGGCCGCTTTGGTTGGCCGCAATCATAGGCCAGAGATTCAATCTGCTTGTTGTTATATTATACAAAACTATGGATGTAAATAAATGCTTTATAGGAATATTTTCTGAATTATTCTACTCGACTGTACCGTAGCTTCCGGATAATTTGCATCGTTGACTGATATTTTTACCCCATGCATTTATAATAAAAAGGTACAGGGTGATTTATGACAATGCGTGTGCGGTAAACGATGCTTTGCCGCCAGTTTTCATAACCAAGCGGTAGCCTGCGCGAAGAAAAGGGAAGAGGCGGGATTTATGGATTTTTTTGCGGTGTTGTCTCTCATCGGCGGATTGGCCATGTTTTTATATGGCATGTCGGTCATGGGGAGTGGGCTGGAGAAGTTGTCGGGCGGGCGGCTGGAGCGTACGCTCGAGAAAATGACCTCCAATCCCATCAAGGGGGCACTTCTGGGCGCGGCGGTGACCGCCGTCATCCAGTCCTCCTCCGCCACCACCGTTATGGTGGTGGGGTTTGTCAATTCCGGTCTGATGAAGCTGCGTCGGGGCATCGGGATTATTATGGGTGCGAATATCGGCACCACCATCACTGCCTGGATTTTAAGCTTGACCGGTCTGCAGGGGGATAACGTATTCGTTCAGATGCTCAATCCCAACTCCTTTTCCCCCATTTTGGCGATGGTGGGCGTCGTGCTCATGATGGGATCAAAAAACGGGAAGAAAAAGGATGTCGGCGCGATCCTGATCGGGTTCGCGGTGCTGATGTTTGGCATGTCCACCATGAGCGCCGCGGTTAAGCCGCTGGCTGAGATTCCAGAGTTTACAAACGTCCTGACCTATTTTAGCAACCCCGTTTTGGGGGTGCTTGCCGGGGCGGCGCTGACCGCGATTATCCAAAGCTCTTCCGCCTCGGTGGGCATTTTGCAGGCTCTCTCCTCCACCGGCGGCATAACCTACGGCGCGGCTATCCCCATTATCCTGGGACAGAATATCGGCACCTGCGTCACCGCCCTGATTTCCTGCATTAGCGCCAATAAGAACGCCAAACGGGCGGCGATGGTACACCTTTATTTCAATCTCATCGGCGCCATTGTATTTTTAGCGCTGTTTTACGGCGTGGACGCTGCGGTATCGCTTCCCTTTGTGGACGAGCCGCTCAACGCGGCCGATATCGCGGTGGTGCATACGGTCTTTAATCTCTTTTCCACCGCCCTGCTTCTGCCATTCTCGCGGGGGCTGGAGAAACTGGCCTGCCTGACCATTCGGGAGAAGGACGATGCGATCGAAGAGCCGGTGCTGGATGAGCGCTTCCTCAACACCCCCGCCTTTGCCCTCGAGCAGTGCAAGGGTGCCGCGGTAGGTATGGCCGAGCTCTCGCGCGAGACGTTGTTGGAGGCCATGACCCTTCTGGAGGATTATCAAGAGAAAAAGGCGGCCGAGGTGACCGCAGGGGAAAATCAAATCGACCGGTACGAGGACCGGCTTGGCACCTTCCTGGTGCAGCTTTCGAGCCGGGAGCTGTCCGCAAGGGACGGCAACGAGATATCCAAGCTGCTGCATACCATCGGGGATTTGGAACGCATCGGGGATCACGCGGTCAATCTGCTGGACGCGGCACGGGAAAAGAAGGAGAAAGGGCTGCGGTTTTCCGAGCAGGCGGCACGGGAGCTCAAGGTGCTGTTAGCGGCCGTTGCGGATATCCTCGATCTGACCGTGCGGGCCTTTGCCGAAAACAGTATCGAGCTCGCCCGTCAGGTGGAGCCGCTCGAGCAGGTGGTCGACGTGCTCAAGTCGGAGCTGAGAGCGCGCCATATCCAGCGGCTGAAAAAGGGGACCTGCACCATTGAAATGGGCTTTATCCTGTCTGACCTGCTGACGGATTTGGAGCGCGTTTCAGATCACTGCTCCAATATCGCCGTCTGCCTGATTCAGATAGCCGAATCGCAGTTTGACACCCACGGCTATCTCAACCGGCTCAAGCATTCGCACCAGCCGCAGTTTGACGCAGCGTTTGAAAAAAATCTGGAGAAGTACGCTCTGCCAGAATAACCCGTATACGCGGCCTCTATGTCGGGGACGCGTTTGTTTGGATAAGATCGGCCAGGCCGGTCTTTGCCAACGCATCCGATCGCGATCCAATTCGGCCAGAAGCGTTCCTAGATCATCGGTAGATACCGGGTACAATGTCTGGGCTTTGGCGCAAACGGGCCCCCTGCGACGGTTGCATGGTGCTATCGTATGCAATGCGAGCCACCGCCCTTAAAAACGCGGTCACCGGTTCGCTCTTCTTCGCGTTTCCTACGGAATTGGCTTGTTGTTGCAAAAAGGCTTGCACGATCGGGTCTGGGGAGGTAAAATATTCCCAAACGCCGCGGTCGTGCGGCGGCCGAAACGGAGGTTTTCAGCCATGCGATACTATCTGTTCCCCAAGTTTTTTGCACATTTGCCCTTGCAAGAGCTCATGAGCACCTGCAAGGAGCTGGACATCGACGGCCCTACCGCCCTCATCCGGGAGGGCTATTGGATCGACCGGGAGAATCTCCAGACTGCGTTGCCCCGGTATGTTGCCGCGGCACAATCCCATGGTCTGCATGTCACCTATGCCGAAACGCCCTTTTCTCTGGAGGAAATCCCCTCGCTGTCGAGTGAGCTTGAAGCGCTGCGAGACAATGGGATTACGGATTTTCGCGTTGACTTTATCAGCAAGCGGTACGCAGGGGCTTACCGCGATCTGCCCGGCGTCCTGCGGCCGCTGATCGAGCGGGCGGCCGCGGCGGCGGCTGAGGCGGGCGTGCGTATGGTCATTCAGATTCACGGATACTGCTATCCCCACAACGCCACCGCCGCCTATCCGCTGGTGCGCGGCCTGGATCCCGCCGCGGTCGGGATTAAAATCGACCCCGGCAACAATCTCGCGCAAGAGGGGTTTGAGCTGTTTGACTATCAGGTGGAGCTGCTGGGCGAATACATCGCTGCCCTCGGCGCCAAGGACGCCTGCGTCCAGTGCACGGGCGACCGGCAGTCGGCCGCCAAAGGGTGGACGCGCGCTTTTGCGCCTGCCTACGAGGGGATGACCGACTACCCTCTGCTGTTTCGTCAATTGAAGAAAGTCGGGTTTGACGGCCCGGCGATTCTCATGCCCTTCTATCATGAGAAGGCGTACGACCGTTTGCTCGACTGCCTCAAAAAAGAGATTGCCTACTTCCGGCAGGTGGAGTGTTCCATCCAATGAGGCGTATGGGGCATGTCCCCCAAAGCCCTGACTTCGGATTGGGCCTGCTTCCACGCCGAATACCCGAGGATATGGGCAGCCAACCCCCACCTTGCTAAACAGGAGAAAACATCTTCTCCTTTCGCATGGGGTAAAGCGGGCCAAATCGGAGATGCCGCTGTGAGGCGACGAAAACCCGTTTGCGGATGGTAGGGTGCGATAGAGCGCTGGGCGTCTTTGCGCAGGCTGGCCGGAAGGATGCCCCTTCATCCTCCCCGTCCCTGATTGTACGGAAAAAGCGAAAACCGGCCTGTGTGGCCAGGCCGTCTGGATCTGTTTGGCTTTTGTGCGCATTCGGTTGACCGCCGCTCGGGAAGGCTGACATCGGAGAGTACCGTTGCGGGGAAGCAGAGGCGGCGTTGCCGCCCACCAAGATGGCCAAAGGGCGTATGCCTGGCATACAAGCCGATCCGGAAGGCGGGTGGCAAATTTCATCTCCCGCTTGCATCTGAGGGCGAGGGGTGTATAATAGTAGCGGATGAAAGGAGGCGGGGCTATTGCTGGTCCTCGCGATCGAAAGTTCGTGTGACGAGACGGCGGCCGCCGTGGTGCGTGATCGGCAGGCGTTGTCCAATGTCATTGCGTCCCAGGTGGAGGAACATAAAAAGTTCGGCGGCGTGGTGCCGGAGATTGCCTCTCGCCGCCATGTGGAGAATATTTCGTGGGTCGTGTCGCTCGCGTTGGAAAAGGCGGGCTGCCAACTGGCGGATATCGACGGCATCGCCGTCACCTTTGCGCCCGGGCTGATCGGCGCGCTGCTGGTGGGGGTGAATTTCGCCAAGGGGATGGCGCTGGCCAGCCGTAAGCCGCTGATCCCGGTGCACCATCTGCGCTCTCACATCGCGGCGAATTACGTGACCCATCCCGAACTGGAACCGCCCTTTCTCTGCCTGGTCGTGTCGGGAGGGCATAGCCATATCGTCGAGGTGCTGGATTACACCCGCTTTCGGGTGGTGGGGCGCACGCGGGATGATGCGGCGGGGGAGTGCTTTGATAAAACCGCCCGCGCCATGGGGATGCCCTATCCTGGCGGCGTCCATCTCGACCGCATTGCCGAGGAGGGCGATGCGACCGTTTACCGCCTGCCAAGCCCCAAGGTGGAGGGCAGCCCTTACGATTTCAGCTTTTCCGGGCTTAAGACGGCGGTGGTCAACCTCATTCACAACAAACAGCAGAAGGGGGAGGACTATAGCGTCCCCGATCTTGCCGCCTGCGTGCGCGCCGGGGTGTGCGATCAGCTTTGTAGCCGGCTTGTACAGGCGGCGCAGGACCTCGGCTATCGCCGGATTGCCCTGGCGGGTGGGGTATCGGCCAACCGCCAGCTGCGCCGCCAGATGGAGGAGCTTTGTTCCCAGCGTGGCTGGGAGCTGTATTACCCCGAGGCGTCGCTTTGCGGGGACAATGCCGTGATGGTCGGGGTGCAGGGCTGCTATGAGCTGGCCGCAGGCCATCGAGCCGGGCAGGATCTCAACGCCTGCGCCACCCTCCCCATTGATTATGACGGCGGAATGCCCAACAGGCGGCCGGCTTACATGGATGCGATCGCCGATGGAGCGTTAGGGCCAGCGCGCAATACGCAATGAATCAAGGGTGCAAACATGCTGGCGGATAGCCGAGAAACTGGCCTTCGGCGGCGTATGAGTACATGAATTATCGGAAATGGACAGCCGCCGCGGCAATCACCGCGGCGGCTGTTCCTTCACAGGAGGGGTTAAAAAGGTATATGCATATCAATTCCTGCATAATTCATTTCGCTATTTGCCGCACGGATTGTTGCAGGACAATACAGCGGTGGCAGAAACGCGCGGCGTCTAACGCCGTACAGATGAATCTGAAATGCAGGTAACCTCATCCATATGGGATGGGAGGCTATCTATAGTTTACTGGCTCTACTATTCTTTGCCAATGTATGAGATGAACAAAATATAATGCTTGTATTTAGGCAGATAGACCATAAAGCAGGATGTATTTCTCAACACGAAAAAATATCCAACCGCCGCGGGCAGCCGGCGTGTTGGATATCACCGATATCATTGGTTTGTTCCTTCAGCAAACCGATAAAGCGGGCGGCCTGTTAAGAAACCTTCTCCCCCGCGGGCGGAACGGCGGAGGGCAGCTTTCCCCGGCAATCGCGGTAACGCTTGGGCGACACCCCCACGATCCGTTTGAACACCTTGGTGTAGTAGCTCTGATCCTCAAATCCGCAGAGGTTGGCCACGTCGACCAGACGTATGGAATTGTCCAGCAGCAGGCTCTTGCTCTTTTCCACCCGCACGGCGTTGATATAGGAGGTGAGGTTCATCCCCGTCTCCTCCTTGAAAATACTGCTCAGGTAGGAGCGGCTGAGATAAATGTGCCCCGCCAGTTCGTCGAGCGTAATGCGGCGGCGGTAGTTGACCTTGACATACTCCATCACCCGGTAAACCACATCGGAATGCTTCATACGGGTAAAATCAAAGGAATAATTGATAAAACGGTGCAAAATATCGGTCAGCCAGATGCTGAATTCCTCCACGGTGGTCAAGCGCTCGATTTGGGTGAAATACCTCTGGTTTTGCTCAAAAATTTCCCCCACGTCGGCGCCCGCGTCAATGGCGGCGCGCGAGAGCAGCACCACCAGCTCGATGACCCGGGCCTTGATACCGGGCAATTCAAAATTGTTGGAGATATAGATATACCCCAATAAATCGTTGAGCGTAGCCTGCGCCCCCTCCCGGTCATGGTTGCCGATCAGCGAGCAGAGGCTTTTTTCCAGTTCAATAGGGTAAAAAAGCGAGTTTTCTTCCAGCAAAAGTTTCGTCAAATTCATAAGGCCACCTCTTCCCGGCCGGGATTCGCCGCTTTGATCTTGGAGCCGTCGTATGCGGCCTCGATCTGAAATCCGGGAGGGCAAAAGAGAAACTCCTCCTCATTCCATTCCCCCCGCACCATCTTTTCCAGAAGGCGTTCGCTGCCGTCGACCGTAAAATAGCGCCAGCCGGCATCCTGCGCAAGGCGCTTTGCGGTCTGCGCGTCCCCGTCGCGCTCCAGCCGGGGGGAGCGAATATAGCCGCAGGCCTGATAATGCTCCACCCACAGCATATCCTGCTCGATGAGGAACTGCGCGTTGTCTTCCCCATAGCGCTGGGCATATTCCGCCCTTTTTTGCTCGAGCGCTTCGGGCATGGGGAGATAAGCGCTTTCGATCCAGCCGTTGTTGAGCCAGAAGGTTCCGGGCCGTTTGGCAAACAGCTCGAGGTACCGGCTCTGGGAACCCAAAAACAGGGCGATGCAGTCATCGGTGCGGGGAACCACCAGGGGGTACCGCCCCGCCTGTAACCCCACTACCCCGTTGGAGCACAGCCCGTATCCTAAGACAACCGCGTCGGGCTGGTGCTTGATCAGGCCGTTATCGATGTCCGCCTCCAACCCCTGTATGGCGGTCTGAAGCATGCTCCTCAGCCGGTCGGGCGTATCGTGCAGCCCCTGCGGCAGCCAGGTGATATCAACCGTCTGGGGGCTTTTCGCCGCGTAATAGCTCAGCTCGCGCGTCAGAACCCGGCAGGCCAGCAGATGGATTCTCATAAGCGACACTCCAATTTTGGTGGTCATTTGATGGAAGGTATGGTATAATAGCCGCGAACGGCTATGATACTCTGATTTTGAGCACGGGCCTACGGCCATGTGCATAAGATACCATTCGCGCTGCGTGTTCATGGTATCATAGCCGCGAACGGCTATGATACTTTGATTTTGAGCACGGGCCGGAGGTCATGTGCAGAGGATGCCATTCACACAGTGTAATCATGGCATGAAACCCGTAGACGGCTATTATGCTTCCGTTTGGGATCCACGGCCATGTGCTTAAAGATATCGTTCGCGCAGCGCGGCTCCGGTGTCATAACCGCCAACGACCATGGCGCCTAAGCGGGCAGAATAACCGCAGCTCCCAACGCGAGCGATATCGTGGGGCGCCGTGTTGGAGGTTGTCATAGAAACAGCATCCTTCGTAATGATTTAGTATACCACTCGAAAGGCGTGGACGCAATATGATTTATTGTACCATTCATCAGGACGGAAAGGTTCAAAAAATAGCCCTTCCCCATCCCATGCTGCTCTCGGAGGTGCTGGCGGGGCGCGGGCTGCCGGTGGAAATGCCCTGCGGAGGCAGGCAGCGGTGCCTCAAGTGCCGGGTTGTGGCGCGAGGGGAGATATCGCCCCCTTCCGAGCGGGAGCGGGAATTGCTGACCGCCGGGGAGCTCGAGCAGGGTGTGCGTTTTGCCTGCATGACGACCCTGCTTGGCGACGCGCAGATCGATTTTTCGGCCGACAAAGCGCGCGATCACATCCTCACCCGCGGCGCGCTGCCCGACTTTGCGCTGGAGCCTTGGGCCGACGGGCTGGGGGCCGCCATCGACATCGGCACCACCACCCTTGCCGCCTATTTATACCGCCTGAGCGACGGCGCGCTGCTGTCGACCGGCACGCGGAAAAATCCGCAGGATTCCTTTGGGGCCGACGTCATCTCCCGGCTGGAAAAGTCCCTTGGCGGCGCGGGTGAGGCGCTGGCGTCGGCCATCCGGCAGGGGCTGAGCGAGCTGCTGGAGGAGCTGTGCGCCTCGGCCGGTACCACGGCCGCACAGCTCGACTGCCTGGTCATCACGGGGAATACTGCCATGCTGTACCTGTTGAGCGGGGAAAACCCGCAGTCGATCACCGCCGTGCCGTTTGCGCAGGACGACAGCTTTGGCAGGATGGTGCCCCCCCGCAGCCTGGAGCTTCCCCTGCGCGACGATGCAAAAGTCTACCTTACCCGGGTCATCTCGGCGTATGTCGGCGGGGACATCACCTCGGCTGTTTTGACCGCCGGCTTTGTAGACGAGCAGGGGATACGTGCCAACGCGACCGAGCTGCTGTGCGACATCGGCACCAACGGCGAGATGGTGCTGCTCAGCGGGGGGGCGCTGTATGGATGCTCCACCGCGGCCGGCCCGGCGTTTGAAGGGGCTGGCCTGCATCAGGGGATGAACGCCCGCAGCGGCGCCATCCACCGCGTCACCATGGAAGAGGGGCGCATCGTCTCTCATGTGCTAGACGGGGTTACGGCGGTGGGAATCTGCGGCTCGGGCATCGTGGATGCGCTGGCCGTACTGCTCGACGCGGGGGTGCTCGATGAGAGCGGATACTTAAATGAGGATGGCCATGATTTTGAGGATTGCATCGTCGAGGTCGACGGCTCGCCCGCCTTTCGTCTGCCGGGGACGCAGGTGGTGATTACCCAGCAGGATATCCGCACCATTCAACTGGCCAAGTCGGCCATCTGCGCGGGGATGACCGCGCTGTTGGCCGAAGCGGGCGTAGCGCCCGGCCAGGTGGAGCGCTTTTTGATCGCCGGAGGATTTGGAAGCTGTATTGACGTGCGTTCGGCCGAGCGCATTGGGTTGATTTTGCCCGGATTTTCCGAGCGGTCGGCCGTTTTGGGTAACGCAGCCGGCACGGGGGCCTGTATGGCCCTGCTTAGCCGTTCGATGCTCGCCCGCAGCGAGCAGCTTGCGGGAATGTGCGCTACGGTGGAGCTGTCGACCAACCCGGTCTTTATGGAGGCGTATGTGGACGGTATGTCCTTTCCGGAATAGGGCGGGTGTGTGCGGCGTAGCCGCCCCGCCTGACAGCCGGCCATCAAGCAGGAGATAGGCGTTTCCGCTTCCCAGTTGAGCCGCATTGTCAGCGGCGAAACGAGAACGGTCAGCAGTGATATTCTCATAGGCGTGGCAAAGGAATTTAAGGTATCGACAGACTACATACTGGGCTTGTCTACCGTGAGCGTTCGTAAAAGCTACGATATTTCTGAATTAGGCTTGTCCGAGGGAGCCGTGAGGGGGCTTGTGACGGGTGCTGTTGATGTGCAAATCCTCAACCGCCTGTTGGAACACAGGAATTTTCCTAAGCTGATAGATTTGATACGGATTTATTTTCAGGACACGGCGGCAAAGGGGATAACAGCAAGAAACCAGTTTATCGAGATAGCAACGGCTTCCCTGTCCGATCTGATGAAAGAACACCCGGAACACCGGGCGGAAGCAAAGCAGGATTTACAGCTTTTGAACGCTCAGAAGATGGGGGAACATGAAGCGGAGATTGAAAAAATCAAAAATGTGTTCCTTGCTATCCTGCGGGACATTAAGAAAGATATTGACAACGGGGAACAGCCGGGGGAAGCTGTGACCGCTGCTATGTTCCAAGCCATGCGGGACGCACTGGCGGAACAGAAACAAAACCCGCTTTCCATTGATGATGTAACGGCGATGATAGCCGGACAGATTGCGCCGATGGATAAAGAAACTGCCGACCTGTTCCAGCAGTTTGCGAAAAAGATGATTGAGCAGGCGGGAAAATAAGAATGTTGGTTGTAGCGGATAGCTTTGTGTGTTACAATAAAGATGGGTTATTTTGATTTCTTTTTTCAAACTTTAGAAAGCGAGGTGTACTGATGAACCCGGTTTTGAAATATCGTGGAGGAAAATCGAGGGAAATCCCCCGCTTTCTTCAATATATACCAGATGATTTCAATCGTTACATTGAACCTTTTTTTGGAGGCGGAGCTGTTTTCTTTTATCTTGAGCCCGATAGTGCGATTATCAATGATGCAAATACGAGGTTAATGACTTTTTATCAGCAGTTGAGAGATGACTATCCCACCATGCGCGTACAACTTGATACTCTTCAACAGTTATATGAAGCTAACCAGGCAGAATTTAAGAGATTAAAAGCATTGACCCCTGATGAGAGGGTTCCCAACGCAAATGAAGATTTATACTATCGTATGAGGGAGTTGTTTAACCACCCTGACGATACCTATTTAGATGGAGTTTTATACTTTTTCATTAATAAAACGGCATATTCTGGAATGATTCGCTATAATAACAACGGAGAATATAATGTTCCGTTTGGCCGTTATCCAAATCTCAATACCAAATTAGTAACGCAACAACATAGCGAATTGTTACAAAGAGCGGAATTGTTTAATCTTGATTACAATGATATATTCAATATGGCCGAGGCTGATGATTTTATCTTCCTTGACCCGCCGTATGACTGCATTTTCAATGATTATGGCAATATTGATATGATGAACGGTTTCGATGAGGCAGAACATAGGCGCTTAGCTGCTGATTTTAGAAATTTACCGTGTCGTGCTCTAATGGTAATAGGGAAAACGCCTTTAACCGAAGAATTGTATGGAGATTATATATTTGATGAGTATTATAAAAACTACTCAGTCAATATAAAAAATCGATTTAACAACGATAAAATGCACATTATCGTTAAAAATTATTAATAGGAGGTGTTGTTGTGGCAAGAATTGATAATAAACTGCTGTTCTTTACTACTTCACCGAGGACACCTGCTAAGATGATCCCTGAAATAAAACTTTTGTCTGAAAGGTTTTCAGGAAAGCCCTGGAATAAACCAACCCAAGAGGAATTTATAGACGAATTGGCTCAAAGTGATTTTTTTGAAGGAAAAGGATCGCCGTCTGATAAGGCTTTTAGTGCTCGAGATCGTATCAATCGAGCACCAAAGGCTTTAGGCTTTATCGATCTAAATCCCTGCGTGGCATTAACTGAAGCAGGGGATTCTTTCATTTACGGGAAGCGTCCACAGGAGATATTTTTACGGCAGTTACTAAAGTTTCAGTTACCTTCTCCATATCATTCGGAGAACAGAAATATTGCAGGGACTTTTTATATTCGGCCTTATCTTGAAATCTTACGACTGGTTCGAGAATTAGAATATATTACTTTTGATGAATTCAAAATATTTGCCGTTCAAATGACAGATTATCACAAATTTGAAGAGATAAGAGATTCTATTTTGCGATTTAGGGAAGCAAAATCTCAAAATAGAGGGCAATACAAGCGTTTTGTTAACGATATATGGGAAAACGCAATATTAGAAATACATAAAGATAGGATTGCGGCTGGTAAAACGAGAACAAGAGAGACTAACGATGCCAGCCTCAAAAAATTTATTGCTACGCAAAAAAGCAATATGAGAGATTATGCAGATGCTTGTTTCAGATATTTGAGATATACTGGACTAATCTCCATTTCACACAAAAGCCGGTCCATATCAATTTTTGAGGATAAGATTGTCGAAGTGGATTTTATCCTTTCGACAGTATCACGCGACCCTGTTTATATTGATGATGTAAACGCTTACAAGGCATATTTGTTTTCTGCTAACGCTCCTGTTCTCTATACAGATAATGAAGCCAATATTGTTGATGTCCTTATGCGTATTGGTTCTTTTACAAGACGAGAATTAGCTGGGAAAACCATTGAAGAACTAAAAGATTTACGCGACGATATAGTTAAACAGCACAAAGATGCTGTTATTCATGAGCAAGTTGCCAAGATAAAGTCCTATGCCCTGTATTCGGAAATCATAGACACATTCAACGAAATTATTGCCGATGAATATTATGACGCTCCTTTGATGCTTGAGTATAACACATGGCGAGCTATGACAATGCTTGACGGTGGAAATATCAAAGGCAACTTCAATTTTGATGATGCCGGACAACCGCTGTCTACTGCGGCTGGAAACATGCCGGATATTGAATGTGACTATGATGATTTTGCCCTATCCGTAGAAGTGACATTGCAGTCCGGGCAACGCCAGTACGAATCGGAAGGAGAACCCGTTGCACGACATTACGGACAACTAAAAAAGAAAAGCGGAAAAGAAACCTACTGCCTTTTTATTGCTCCAACAATCAACGCAGCGACTTTAGCGCATTTTTATGGATTAAACCATCTTTCTATTGCGCTTTATGGCGGGAAGTCTAAAATTATCCCGTTAGAATTAGACCAGTTCATGCGTCTTATTGAGAATTCGTACAATTACGAAACTCAGCCAGAGCCAAAAGACATTCGACGTTTTCTTGATTGCGCCATTATGCTATGTGAAAAAGCAACTGATGAAAACAACTGGCGTTCTGGAATTCAAACTTGTGTTGATATGTGGCTGGCATCATAAAATAGCAAAGCCAGCCGAGCCAGTCAACGGTCAAGATGAACGGCGCATTTCATG